>JAJQIJ010000015.1 GCA_021199275.1 Clostridiales bacterium | reverse complement strand
GTGTAGACATTGTTATTCCGGATTTCACATATATAGAAAAAAATGCCGCAAAAATTAGGGGGCTTGTGGTTACCCACGGGCATGAAGACCATATTGGCGGCATAGTTTACCTGCTTAAAAAGCTGAATGTTCCGATTTATTCAACCAAGCTTACTCTTGGGCTTATAAAAGGCAAGCTTGAAGAGCATAAGCTGCTTGACGTGGCTAAGCTCAATGAAGTCAAAGCAGGTAAAACAATAAAGCTTGGCGAATTTCGCATAGAGTTCATACATGTTAATCACTCTATTCCTGACGCGGTTGCAGTTGCAATTACCACGCCGGCGGGCGTAATTATTCACACCGGCGACTTTAAAATTGACACCACGCCGGTAGACGGCGACATGATTGACTTGCAGCGCCTTGCCGAATACGGCCAAAACGGCGTGCTTGCCCTTATGCAGGACTCAACCAATGCAGAGCGCCCCGGCTATGCCATGAGCGAAAAAAATGTTGGCGAATCTTTTGAAAATCTGTTCCGCCGCGCAGGCACCCGGCGCATTGTTGTTGCCACCTTTGCTTCAAACATACACAGGGTGCAGCAAATTATAGACGTGGCAAAGCAGCTCAAAAGAAAGGTTGCCTTTGTCGGCAGAAGCCTTGAAAATGTTGTTAAAGTCGGCACAGAGCTTGGCTATCTGAAGCTGCCGAAAAACATTATTATAACCATAGATGAAATCAATTCTTACCCTGATGAAAAGCTTGTAATTATTACTACGGGCTCGCAGGGTGAGCCAATGAGCGCGCTTACAAAAATTGCTTATGGCGAACACAGAAAGGTGTCCGTTTCGGTTAACGATTATGTAATTATTTCCGCAACGCCCATTCCCGGCAATGAAAAAATGGTGGCAAATGTTGTAAACGAACTTATGAAACGCGGCGTGCAGGTTATTTATGAAAAAATGTATGAAGTGCATGTTTCCGGCCATGCCTGCCAGGAAGAGTTGAAACTGATGATGGGCATTATTAAGCCTAAATTTTTCATTCCTGTTCACGGCGAACAAAAGCATTTGCTCAAGCATGCTTCGCTTGCCGTTGCCATGGGCATAAAAAAGCTCAATATTTATGTGGGTGATATTGGCAATTGCATTGAAGTTTCAAATCTTGGCATAAAAAGACTTGAAGATGTGCCAAGCGGCGAAGTTTATGTTGACGGAATCGGTGTCGGCGATGTGGGCAATATTGTTTTAAACGACAGAAAGCGCCTGTCACAAGACGGCATTATAATTATTGTTGCCACAATCAATTCAGAAACCGGCGAAATAGAGGGCGGGCCGGACGTTGTAAGCCGCGGCTTTGTATATGTAAAAGAAAGCGAAGAGCTTATGCAGCGCATACGTTCCATTTCAACAAAGGTTATAAGCGAAGTTTACGACAACAGATACCATGACTGGAACAGTGTTAAAATTAAGCTGCGCGACGAGGTTTCGCACATTATGTTTGAAAAAACAAAGCGCAGCCCAATGGTGCTGCCGATATTTATGGAAATTTAACATGTTTCAGCTTATTGGCTCTAAAAAATATAAAATAAGGAGATATTGCAATGAAATTAATTTTAACTCAAGACGTTAAAAAGCTTGGCAAAAAGGGCGAACTCATCAACGCAGCAGACGGCTATGCAAGAAATTTTTTAATTCCGAAAGGTCTTGCAGTTCAGGCAGACGCCGCCGCTATGAACGATTTAAAAAACAAAGAAAAGGCAAAGCAATACCACCTTGCCGAAGAAAAGAAAGCCGCTGAAAACACGGCAAAGCAGCTTCAGGGCAAAACATTTAAAATTGCCGCCAATGCGGGTGCAAACGGCAAGCTTTTCGGCTCTGTAACGCCCAAAGACATAGCTGCCGAAATTTTAAAGCAAACTTCGTTTGAAATTGACAAGCGTAAAATTGTGCTTGCCGAAGACATCAAGCAATACGGCACATTTACAGCTGAAATAAAGGTATACCCGGGCATAAGCGCCAATATCTATATTCAGGTTGTTGAATAATGAGTAAATTAATGTTTTAATCAGCGCTTTCAGATGCCACAATTTACATAAAAGGGTGATTTTATGCCTAATGAAGACAACCAAAGCTTATTCGGCCAGCCATACAGTGCTGAAGCCGAACAGGCGGTACTCGGCTCAATTTTAATTGATTTCAGTTGCATGAATGTTGTGACTGACCATATTAAGCAAGACTATTTTTATTTACCGCAGCACAGGGTTATTTATGCCTGCATGCTGTCTATGTTTATGGGCTCGTCAAAGCAGATTGACCCAATTGTAATAGCAGACGAACTTGTAAAGCAGGGGCATTATGACGCGTCAGGCGGCAGGGAATACCTTGTCACGCTCAGAGACAGCGTGCCTTCTGCCGCAAATGCCGAAGCTTATGCAAAAATTATTGAGGAACAATATTATCTGCGCACGCTTATGACTCTGTCGCAGAACATAATCAACAGGGCGTCCGGCGGAACAGACGCAAACGAGCTGCTCAATTTTGCCGAACAGAGCATTTATGACATTCGCCGAGACAAGGAAATCGGCGGGCTTAAAAAAGTGTCTGACGTCATTATTAACGACGTTTACGACAGGCTCGGCAAGCTTACCGGTGACGATGCAGAGCAATATAAAGCAATTCCAACAGGATTTGGCACTCTTGACAAATACATAACCGGCTTTAACAAGTCTGACCTTATAATTATCGGCGCGCGCCCCGGCATGGGTAAAACTTCGTTTGCGCTGAATCTTGCGCACAATGTCTGCGTGTCGGCAAAGAAAAAATGCGCATTTTTCTGCCTTGAAATGACAAGAGAGCAGCTTGCCGAAAGGCTGCTTGCTTCGCAGTCCGGCGTTTCTTCGCAAAAAATACGCACTGGCGAGCTAAGCAATGACGAATGGGTTCGCCTTGGCTATGCAACGGGCGTTTACAATAATGTTGAACTTTATCTTGACGACACGTCATTTATAACTGTGCCGGAAATCAAGTCGCGCGTTCGCCGTGCTAAAGATATTGACGTAGTCATAGTCGATTATCTTGGGCTTATTCAGTCAGCCGTTAAAAAGGACAACCGTGTGCAGGAAGTGCAGGAAATCACGCGCAGCCTTAAAATGCTGGCAAAAGATTTGAATATTCCGGTTATTTGCTGTGCGCAGCTTTCAAGAAACAGCGTTGCAAGGGGCAAGTCTTCACGCCCGCAGCTGTCTGATTTGCGTGAATCAGGCTCTATTGAGCAAGACGCAGATATAGTTTTATTTTTATATAACAAAAGCATTGACGTTGTGCAGGACGAAGCCGATTCGGACGACGAAGACGAAAACCCGGACTCAACGCAGCTTATTATTGCCAAAAACAGACACGGTGCCACCGGCGTGGTTGAAATGATATTTGACCGTGAATTTACGCGTTTCAAAGCCATTGATTCAAATGAAAATTATGACGAACGATAGTCTTTTTACAACTGCGGCGAACACAATAAAAGAATATGACATGCTCACCCCCGGCGACACGGTGCTAATCGGCCTGTCTGGCGGGGCAGATTCCGTTTTTTTAACAATGCTGCTGCTTGAAATGCAAAAAGAATATGACTTAACCTTAAAATGTGCGCATGTTGAACACGGAATCAGGGGAAAAGACAGTGTGGCTGACTGCGAATTTTGCCGGCAGCTGTGCCAAAAAAATGGCATTGAATTTTTGCCGCTTTCAATAGACGCCCCTAAAGAGGCTGCCCGTGAAAAGCTGGGAATAGAGGAATATTCGCGGCGGCGGCGCTATGAATTTTTCAATTCGGTTGAATGCGACAAAATTGCAACGGCCCATAATCTCTCTGACAATGTTGAAACAATTGTTTTTCGCCTTATTCGCGGCAGCTCACTTAAGGGCGTGTGCGGCATTCCGCCGAAGAGGGGTAAAATAATTCGCCCGCTTATTGAAATACCGGGCGATGAAATCAGGCTTTTTCTTTCGCAAAACTCTGTTGAATACAGAATTGATGAAACCAATTTTGAAACAAATTACAGCCGCAACTATATAAGACACAAAATCCTGCCGCTTTTTTCAAAGCTAAACAGCAGCTACCAAAGCTCTTTTTTACATTTTGCTAAAGCCGCCGCGGCAGACAGCGCATATCTTGACTCTTTGGCAGAAAATGCTTATGAAAAGGTTGTCGGTCCCGGCGGCGCAGACATAGCCTTTCTGAAAGCATGCGATGCGTCTGTAAGAACGCGCGTTATTGCAAAATTTATTGAAAACAGCGGCGCAAAAGTAAATTATTGCAATGTCACAAACGTGGCGCGCTTGCTTGATAAGCCGTCTAAATTTCAGCTTTCAGACAATCTTTATGCAATATCGGCCGCGGGGCGCCTGCGCATTGCGCATATTGATAAAACTGACGCCGAAAATGAAATTGTTTATAAAACACAAATTATTGATTGTAAAGAATTTTTAAATAAATGTGAATTATCAATTAAACACTTTGATTTTTATTGCGATTATGATAAAATAGTCGGTAATATTTCTGTAAGGCGCCGCTGCGCCGGCGATTTTATTTCGCCTGCCGGCAGGGGCTGCACCAAAAGCCTTAAAAAATTGTTTAATGAAATGCATATCCCGCCGGAAGAGCGCTTGTCGCATGCCGTTATTACTGACGGCGCGGGTGTAATCGGTGTGGCAGGCATTTGTGCTGACGAACGAGTCGCAGTCAGCTGCAAAACCAAAAAAGTTTTTATTTTACAACTCTGCACGGAGGACTGATTAATGAAAAACATGTCTAAAAACTGGAAAGCGGCAATAATTTATATTCTGATTCCGGTTTTGCTGCTTGTGGCAATGTATTTTTATCTTAACTCGCAGAACACGGAAAGCGTTAAATACAGTGAAGTTGTCAATTTGTTTAAAACAAACCAGGTTTCTTCGTTTGAACTTGACTTGACTTCCGGCTCGCTGAGCTACACAACCTTTGATGACGAAGAAAACGAAAAAACATATTCTGTGCCCAGCGTCACTTATTTTCTTGATGACATCAGAGACAGCGTAAACGCTTACAACGAAGCCAACCCTGAAAATCAAATTGAATTTGATTACAAAGCCAGTTCGTCTAACAGCTGGATTTGGAATGTGCTGCCAACTGTGCTGATAACCGTGGTGCTTGTAATATTCGGCTGGTATTTCATCAGGCGCATGAGCAATGAAATGAACAATGACACAAACCGCACACTCGGTTTCGGCAAGGTTAAAACAAGAAATCTTGAAAATAATACAGAACGTAAAACTTTTAACGACGTTGCCGGCTGTGAAGAGGAAAAGCAGGAACTTGTTGAAATAGTTGAATTTTTAAAAGACCCCAAGCGCTTTACTGAACTTGGCGCCAGAATTCCGAAAGGAGTTTTGCTTGTGGGCCCGCCCGGAACCGGTAAAACTTTGCTGGCAAAGGCCGTGGCTGGTGAAGCTGACGCACCGTTTTTGTCTATTTCAGGGTCTGATTTCGTTGAAATGTATGTTGGTGTGGGCGCAAGCCGCGTGCGCGACCTGTTCAGCCAGGCAATGAAAAAGGCCCCCGCCATAGTTTTTATAGATGAAATTGACGCCGTCGGCCGCCACAGGGGCGCAGGAACAGGCGGCGGTAATGACGAAAGGGAACAGACTTTAAACCAGTTGCTTGTTGAAATGGACGGGTTTGGCACTAACAGCGGCGTAATAGTTATGGCTGCTACAAACCGCCCTGACGTTTTAGACCCGGCCTTGCTTCGCCCGGGCAGATTTGACAGGCAGATAACCGTTAACCGCCCTGACGCACAGGGCAGGGAAGACATACTCAAAGTTCATGCCAGAAACAAAAAAATTGCGCCTGACGTTGATTTGCACGATGTAGCAATGGGCACAATTGGCTTTACCGGGGCAGACCTTGAAAATCTATTAAACGAAGCTGCGCTTCTTGCCGCCAGAAGAAAGCAGTTTTCAATTACAATGCGTGAAATTGAAGACGCAAGCGCAAGGGTGCTGCTGGGCACTGAAAAGAAGTCGCACAAATATTCTGAAAAGGCCAAAAAGCTTACTGCATATCATGAATCCGGGCACGCAGTCGCGTCCTATTACCTTGAATTTCATGACCCGGTTCGTGAAATTTCAATAATCCCGCGCGGGCTCGGCGCCGGCGGCTACACAATGTACCAGCCTGTTGAAGAAAATTATGATTCGCGCAGCGAAATGCTTGACAGCCTTGTTTCCATGCTTGGCGGCCGTGTTGCCGAAGCTGTTGCACTTGACGACATATCAACCGGTGCGTCAAACGATTTGCAGCGTGCAACTCAAATCTGCCGCGACATGGTTGCCAAATACGGCATGAGCGATGAAATCGGTCCTGTTGTTTACGGTGACGAAAATAACGAAGTCTTTCTTGGCAAGGATTTCGGCCATGTAAACAATTACAGCGAAGCCACACAGGCAAAAATTGACGCAGAAATTGAAAAAATGATGCGCAGTGCATATGAAAAAACAGAAGCCATTCTAAAAGAACATTTTGACAAGCTGACCCTTGTTGCCGAAACTTTGCTGAGGCTTGAAAAAATCAGCGGCCGGCAGTTTGAAAGCCTTATGAATTACGGCTTTTTGCCGCCTGATGAAGAAGTAATTCAGCTTACGGGCGAAATTGCCGAAAATTCGCAGTCAGACGCCACTAAAGAAGCCGGCGCAGCTCAACCCGGCGGCGAAGACGCGCAAGCTGCCGAAAACGAACAGCCGCAAAGTGCGCAACAGCAGCCGCCGTCCGGCGAAAATTCACCAGGCGGCAGTGAATGATTTGCCGCGCAGGTTTCCAAAAGCAAAAGAAAAGAGCCGTTAAAAAACGGCTCTTTTTACTTTTTTGCGATAAAAAACGCCCGCAGCATTTGTGCGGGCTTCATTGGTCGGAGTGACAAGACTTGAACTTGCGGCCCCCAGACCCCCAGTCTGGTGCGCTACCAACTGCGCTACACCCCGGTTTTTTAAGTGCTGTTTAATAATAACACAATTAAAACAGAAAATCAACCGTAAATTTATTTTTTTGATAAATATGTTTCATTTGTCTTTAAGTTATGTTATAATGAATTGATTGTGCTTTAAGATTTAACAGTCTTATCAGGTGTGGGCGTCTCTTTTCCAGGCGTTAAATTAACATTGCTCTGCACATCTCTTTTTTAACTAAAAAATAGCTTTTGCCGCTTTGGCGGCTTGAAAATATTTTAATGCTATAGACAGGTATTTATTATGGGTTTATCCAACATAGTTGTTTTGCTCGGCGGGCTGGGGCTTTTTCTGTTTGGCATGCGCTATATGAGCGACGGGCTCAACCAAATTGCCGGAAATAAACTTAAAAATATGCTTGAAAAGCTCACCAGAAACCGCTTTAAGGGCTTTTTGCTTGGCGTTCTGGTAACTGCCATTATTCAGTCAAGCTCAGCCACCACGGTTATGTTAATGGGCTTTTTAAATGCCGGAATAATGGATTTGGTGCAGGCCACCGGCGTGATTATAGGCGCCAATATAGGCACAACTATTACGGCTGTGCTTATTGCTATTGACGTTTCAGCCATTGCGCCGATTTGCATTTTTATTGGCATGATTCTTGCTCTTTTTTCAAAAAAACAGGCTAAGCAATATGCCGGGCAGATAATTCTGGGCTTTGGAATTCTTTTCCTTGGGCTTAAAACAATGAGCTCAGACACGGCTATGGGCGCGCTTAAAACAAGCACCCAGTTTCAGGAACTTATTTTAAAGGCAGACAATCCTTTGCTGGGCATTCTTATTGGCATTGCAATATGCGCCGTTTTACAGTCTTCAAGCGCGGCAATCGGCGTTTTGCAAACCCTGGCTTTACAGGGGCTTATTCCCATTAGCTTTTCAATTTATATAATTATAGGCATAAATGTCGGCTCGGCAGTGCCGCTGTTTATTTCAGCCATTGGCGCCAAAACAAATGCAAAACGCGCTGCGTTCATCTATTTTATGTTTGACTTGGTGGGCATGCTTTTGTTTACACCCATTGCGCTGTTTACCCCTGCGGCGGAATTTATAAGTTCGCTCTCAAGCAACGGCTCTGTGCAGGTTGCCGCCGCGCATATTATATTTAAAACCGTAACGGCGCTTGTGCTCTTGCCTTTTATCAATGTTCTTGTTAAACTGTCTCAAAAAATCATTGTGCAAAAAGAGCATGAAACGAATTTGCGCTTTAGATATATAGACAAAAATCTTGACGGAAATATGTTTTCAACCGGCTTGCAGGTTGCCAAAGAGGTTGAAAGAATGGCGTCTTTAGTGCGCACAAATCTTGATAAAGCATGCAAGGCAATTATATCTAACGACTTGAGCTGCGAGAGACAGGTTTATGACAATGAAGAGGTTATAAACTGGCTCAACCACAATATTACGGAATTCCTTGCCGAAATGACTTCACACCCACTGTCAGGCGAAACATCTGACTATGTTGTAAAGCTGTTTCATGTTATTACAGACCTTGAACGCGTCGGAGACCATGCCGTTAATATTATGGAAAGAACGCGCATGATTCAAGAAGAAGATTTGGGTTTCACCGAAAAGGGCGCCGGCGACATAGAAAAAATGTACGGCATGGTAATAGAGCTTTTTGACAAGTCTGTTGAATGTTTTATCAAAATGCACATGACAGATGATGAAGAGCATTACATACATTCAATTGAAGATTCAATTGACGAAATGGCGGTTACGGCGCAGGACAACCATGTTGAGCGGCTCAGGCACCACGAATGCCACACAGCTTCCGGTATTGTTTTTTCAAAGGTTATTCAAGACCTTGAGCGCGTCGGCGATTTAAGCTATAACATTGCGTGGGCTTCCCGGCGTGACAAAGACCTTATTAAGAAAATTTAAAGGCGCGCTTGCATTTATCAATTAGACATGCGCATAATTTATTTAAAGCTGACAAAAGGTGGGTCTGTTAATGGCGCTTGAAGAAGAATTGGTTGAAAAGCTTATTGAAAAACAATATCATATTTCATTTGCCGAAAGCTGCACCGGCGGCATGTGTTCGGCAACGCTTGTAAACGTTACAAACGCGTCTAAGGTTTTATGGGCGTCTTTCGTAACATATGCCAATGAAGCCAAAATGAAATTTTTAGGCGTAAAGCCCCAAACAATACTGGAACACGGAGTAGTGTCTGAAGCGGTTGCGGCCGAAATGGCGCTTGGTGCGGCAAACGCTGCCGGTGCTCAGGTGGGGGTTGGCGTCACCGGCGTTGCAGGGCCCGGGGGCGGCACGGCAAAAAAGCCTGTGGGCATGGTTTGTTTCGGCTTTTCAATAAACGGCAACGTAAAAACTTACACAAAATATTTCGGCGAAATAGGGCGCAACCAGGTAAGAAAGTCAAGCGTTGAATTTGTTTTTTCAACTTTAATTTATTTGTTAAACCAATAAAACGCCAAAGCTGCCGGCAGCATGCTGATTTCCGGCGGCTCTTTAAGGGGCGGCAGCGGCTTCGTTTCAAAGAAATTTCGCATTTTTTCGCTTTTTACTTGACCGCCGTCTTTTTTTATTGTATAATTCTAAATGTTTTAAAAAATGCTACCGTGGCTCAGTTGGTAGAGCAGCTGATTCGTAATCAGCAGGTCGCCGGTTCAAGTCCGGCCGGTAGCTCCAGTGGCCGCATAATATTTGTGCGGCCATTTTTCTGTGTTTAATATGCGGCAAAAGATTAATATTTCTCAAATTCGCGCACAATGCATATAATAAACAGAAGCCCAGGTGCTTTATTGCTTATTTTAAAAGGGTGGTATTATGTGCGGAATTGCAGGAATGTTGTCTTACAGTAAGGACATGCGAAACAGAAATGATTTTGTTGAAAAGATAAGCTTGAGCTTAAAAGAGCGCGGCCCGGACGACAAAGGCGAATACACCACGCCATATATTTCTTTAATTCACAGGCGCCTTTCGGTAATTGACATTGAAAATGGCGCCCAGCCCATGCGTTTCGGTAACATGGTAATTGCATATAACGGTGAAATTTATAACACAGATGAAATCAGAAACGAGCTTATTGACTGCGGCTACAGCTTTACGGGCCATTGCGACACAGAGGTTGTGCTGAAAGCTTTTCATAAATGGCGTGAAGAAAGCGTTAAAAAGTTAAACGGAATTTTTGCTTTTGCCGTGTGGAATGAAGATGAAAAAGAACTGTTTTTGGCAAGAGACAGAATTGGGGTTAAACCGCTTTTTTATGCTGAAAAGCATGGCGTTTTTGCATTTGCAAGCAAAATTGCAAGCATGCTGCTGGTGCCTGAAATTTCAAGCGATGTTGACGAAACGGGCCTAAATGAAATATTTATGCTGGGCCCGGCCAGAACAATAGGCAACGCTGTGTTTAAAGACATAAATGAGCTCGCGCCGGCAACATATTTAAAATATAAAAACGGCAAAATAAACATAAAAAGCTATTGGCGCCTTGAAGCTCATGAACACGTTGAAAATGAGGCTGAAACGGTTGAACACACAAGGCAACTTGTTACAAATGCCGTAAAAAGACAGCTTATAAGCGATGTGCCGGTTTGCACCTTTTTAAGCGGCGGGCTTGATTCGTCAATAATAAGCGCCATAGGCAGCAGGGCGGCGGCAGAACATAACAGCCGTCTTGACACTTTTTCGGTTGATTATATTGACAACGATAAATACTTTAAAAAAAGCACCTTTCAGCCAAACAAAGACAGCGATTATTTAGACTTGATTTCCGGCTATATAAACAGCTGCCACCGTAATGTTGTGCTTGACAATGCCGCCCTTGCAACTGCTCTTTTTGAAAGCACGGCGGCAAGGGGTGTGCCCGGTTTTACAGATGTTGACTCGTCGCTTTTGCTGTTTTGCCGCGAAGTGGCGAAAACGCACACGGTTGCGCTGTCAGGCGAATGCGCAGACGAAATATTCGGCGGTTACCCCTGGTATCATAACAGCGAAATATTATTTGAAGACACGTTTCCGTGGAGCCGAAGCACTGTGCTAAGGCAGAGTATTCTGAAAAACGGCCTGCTGCCCTCAGGCGACGAATACGTTAGGGAAAAGTATCTTAAAACAGTCAGCGACACAGATTTTCTTTCAAGCGACAGCACGCTTGAAAAGCGCATGCGTGAAATGTTCAGGCTTAATCTTGACTGGTTTATGCAAACGCTGCTTATGCGCAAAGACGCAATGAGCATGCAAAGCTCGCTTGAAGTGCGCGTGCCGTTTTGCGATTACAGAATTGTTGAATATGCATATAACATGCCATGGGGCATAAAATCGCTTGGCGGCAGGGAAAAAGGCGTGCTCAGAAAAGCTTTTGAAGGCGAGCTGCCGCCGTCTATTGCATGGCGCAAAAAAAGCCCATATCCGAAAACGCACAACCCGGCTTACTTTAATGAAGTGTGCAAAATGGTAAGCACGGTTTTAGACGACAGGCAATGCCCGCTTTCCGAAATGCTGCGGCATGAAAAAATTAAAGAGCTTATGATGAACCCTGACGCGCTCAGCGAGCCGTGGTATGGGCAGCTTATGCGCGTGCCGCAGGTGCTTGCGTACATTGTGCAAGTTTATTATTGGATTAAAATATTTAATGTAAATTTTGTTTAGTTTTTAAAGCCCGTTTTTTTGTGCGAATTTTTGGCGCCTGTCAGTTTCGATATTCGCCAAGTGGTCATAAATTTGCAAGCTTAAAAAATTATTGAATAAATTTTTGTAAAAATTTGCAAATACTATTGACAAATGGAAAAATCTTGCTAAAATAGTATTTAGCACTCAAGACGTCAGAGTGCTAACTCAGTAAATTAAATTAGAGGTGATTGCAAATGACTATTAAACCGCTTGCAGATAAGGTGCTGCTTGTTTCCGCCCAGGCGGAAGAAACTACGGCTTCAGGGCTTTATATTGCGGCTTCAGCTCAGGAAAAACCTGAATTTATGTGCGTTGAAGCAGTCGGCCCGGGTACTGAAGAAAACCCAATGACAGTCAAAGTAGGCGACAAGGTAATTATCACAAAATACAGCGGAACGGAAGTTAAGCTTGATTCAACACAATATACAATAGCTTCCGTAAAAGACATTCTTGCCGTAATAGAGTAAAGGAGGAAGAGAAATGGCAAAGGATATTATTTTCGGCGAAGAGGCGCGCAAGGCGCTTCAAAGTGGTATTGACAAACTTGCCGATACCGTTAAAATTACTCTTGGCCCCAAGGGGCGCAATGTTGTGCTTGACAAAAAATACGGCTCTCCGCTTATTACTAACGACGGCGTAACAATTGCCAAGGAAATTGAACTTGAAAATTCATTTGAAAACATGGGCGCGCAGCTTGTAAAAGAAGTTTCTTCAAAAACTAATGACGACGCCGGCGACGGCACAACAACTGCCACGCTGCTTGCCCAAGCGCTTGTTCGTGAAGGCATGAAAAACGTTGCTGCCGGTGCAAACCCAATGGCGGTTAAAAACGGAATTCAGGCTGCTGTTGACAAGGCTGTTGACGCAATAAAGAGCTCTGCAAAAAAAGTAGAGGGCAGCAAAGATATTGCAAGAGTTGCAACTGTTTCTGCCGCTGACGAACAAATCGGCAATCTTATTGCAGACGCCATGGAAAAAGTTTCGGCAGACGGCGTTATAACTGTTGAAGAGTCAAAAACAGCCGAAACAGTTTGCGAAGTTGTAGAGGGCATGCAGTTTGACCGCGGCTATATTTCACCCTATATGGTTACGGACACAGACAAAATGGAAGCTGTTATTGACGACGCATTGCTGCTTATAACAGACAAAAAGATTTCCACCGTGCAGGACATTTTGCCCTTGCTTGAGTCAGTGCTCAAGAGCGGGCAGAAGCTTGTAATAGTTGCTGAAGATGTTGAAGGCGAAGCTTTGCAGACAATCCTACTTAATAAATTAAGGGGCACTTTCACCTGTGTTTGCGTTAAAGCACCCGGCTTTGGTGACAGGCGCAAGGAAATGCTGCAGGATATAGCAATTCTTACAGGCGGGCAGGTTATAACGTCTGACCTTGGCATTGAACTTAAAGACGCCACAATGGAAATGCTGGGCAAAGCCCGCCAGGTAAAGGTTACAAAGGAAGACACCATTATTGTTGACGGCGCCGGCGACAGCAGCGAAATTAAAGCGCGCGTTAACCAAATCAGGTCTGCTATTGAAGTGTGCACTTCTGATTTTGACCGTGAAAAGCTTCAGGAACGTTTGGCCAAGCTTGCGGGCGGTGTTGCCGTAATTAAAGTCGGCGCTGCAACCGAAACCGAAATGAAAGAAAAGAAGCTGCGCATTGAAGACGCGCTTGCGGCAACAAAGGCCGCGGTTGAAGAGGGCATTATAGCCGGCGGCGGCGTTGCGCTTTTAAACGCTGTTGCAGATGTTGAAACACTGCTTGACACAGCTGATTCAGATTTCAAAACAGGCGTTAAAATTGTTCTTAAAGGGCTTGAAGAGCCGCTTCGCCAGATTGCCGAAAATGCAGGCGTTGAAGGTTCTGTAATTGTTGACAAAATTGTTTCGTCAGGTAAAAAAGGTTATGGCTATAATTTCGCCACAGACGAATTTTGTGACATGATTGACAGCGGCATTGTTGACCCCGCTAAGGTTGCGCGCTGCGCAATTCAAAATGCAGCGTCAGTAGCCGCCATGGTGCTTACAACCGAATCGCTTGTTACAGACATTAAAGACCCGCAGGCAGACGCTGCGCAGGCTGCTGCAATGGCTGCGGCTTCACAGGGCGGCATGTATTAATGCTTCCCGCCGGCTTGCGGCATTATACCCAAATTAAAAAAGGTCTTTCGCTTATTAAGTGAAAGACCTTTTGCTTTGCTGAAATTCAGCCGAAATTACAGCTTTTACACACTGGCAAACAGCGCATAGAGCCCGGAAATAATGCAACTGCCCGCCATTAAAACCGCTAAGATGATTGCAACAACTCTTACCCACATTCTGTTTCTCATTTTTTACCCCCTGCTGTCCATCAGCGCGTCGGCTTCATTAGTCAAAACTTCTGCAATGCTTGCAGATTGGGCGGCAGAGCTGCCAACGGCGGTCACATATGCTTTTATTTTAGGCTCTGTGCCGCTCGGCCTGATAATAAGAGTGCAGCCGTTTTCAGCTTCATATGAAAGCACGTTTGATTTGGGCAGGTCAATTTCAGTTTCACTGCCTGAAATTAAATCTTTTGAAATACTTGTTTTATAGTCGTCTATTTTAATAATTTGAGACTTGGCAAGCTGCTGCGGGGCGCTGTCACGCAGCGAATTCATAATTGATTCCATTTTTTTCATGCCCGCTGCGCCTTCAAATTCATAACTTTTTACGCTGTTTTTATAATAGCCGAATTCAGCGTAAATTTCATTCATTACTTCAATAAGATTTTTGCCCTGCAACTTATAAAATGCTGCTGTTTCACAAATAAGCATTGCAGCCACAACCGCGTCTTTGTCTCTTGCGTGCGTGCCGGCAAGATAGCCGTAAGATTCTTCAAAGCCCATTATAAATTCATCTGCGCGGCCTTGCGCTTCAAGCTTGGTTATAAGTTCGCCTATATATTTAAACCCTGTCAGCAGGTTTTTAAAACGGCAGTTATATTTGGCGGCAATTTTTTCTGCCAGCGCCGTTGAAACAAAAGATTTTACCGCTATTGCGTTTTGCGGAAGCGTGCCTGCCTTTTTACGTTCTGAAAGTATATAATTCAATAAAATAACGCCGACTTCGTTGCCGCTCATAAGCGTGTATTCACCGTTTTTATCAAGCACGGCTATACCCACCCTGTCACAGTCAGGGTCTGTGGCAAGCAAAATATCTGCCTTTTCATTTTCGGCAAGCTTGAGCGCACATTCAAAAGCCTGCCTGATTTCCGGGTTAGGGTAGGGGCAGGTCGGAAAATTACCGTCCGGCATTTCCTGCTGCGGCACAACGGCAAGCTTTTTTACGCCGCACCTTTCAAGAATTGCCCTTACAGGTTTATTTCCAGTGCCGTTGAGCGGGGTATATATGACGCTGAGCCCGGCCGCGGCGCAGGCGGCGGGGTTAATGCGCTGCTTTTCAACTTCAAGCAAAAATTCATCAATAACATCTTTGCCCATATATTCAATTAAGCCGGCGCTTTGTGCTTTTGCAAAATCAATGGATTTTATGTCTTTGAAACAGTCCGTTTTTTTAATGAACGACTGCACTTCAAACGCTTCGTCGTCTGTCATTTGATAGCCGTTTTGGTCATAGCATTTAAACCCGTTATATTTAGACGGGTTGTGCGACGCCGTAATTATAATTCCGCTTGACGTTTTAAACCGCCGCACGGCAAAAGACAGGCATGGCGTTGGCTGCAGTTCGTCAAAAATATAAACTTTAATGTTGTTTGCGGCAAGCACCTGTGCTGCGGCTTTAGAAAAATATTCGCTTTTAATGCGCGAATCATAGCCTATTGCAACGCTTGGATTTTCAAAATGCTTGTTCAGAAAATCTGCCAACCCTTGCGTTGCCTGGCAGACGGTGTAATAATTCATTCTGTTTGTGCCGGCGCCTATTACGCCGCGCAGGCCCGCAGTGCCGAATTCAAGCGGCTTGTAAAACCTGTCAAGAATTTCGCTTTCATTTCCGGAAATACTGCGAAGCTCTTCAATTAAATCAGGGTCTTTCGTGGCTTTGCAGAGCCATTCGTCATATAATGCATTTATGTCGTTCATGGTTGACTCCTTTATCTGGTTATTTACAAGGCGGCAACTTTTCCCGCTAAGCTATATTCTAAACTTTAGACAGCAAGTTGTCAACTTAAAAAATAAGTTATTGCATAATATTACCGCCTTTGAGCGCCGTGCGGGCAAGCGCGGCGTGCATGCCAAATTGCAGCGCCAAAGCAGAAAATTGTTGCGCAAAGTAACCGATTGTTGTATAATAGCATAAACAATAACTTAATGCAAAATGTGCCGCGCTTTCGCAGGCGGCTCTTTGCGATTTTCAGTCATCGGTAATTAAAACCCACTCTCGGGTTGCGGCTGCTGTCGCCCATGTTTAACGGCTTTCAAGCTTTTATTGAAACGTTAGTTCAATAAAGACTTGCCATAGTTATTGTTAAATTTTCTGCCAAACAGAATTCACTTTAAGGTTGGGCTTAACAATGTATGCAAAAGTTCTAAGTCTCGGAATTTACGGAATGGACGCTTTTTCGGTTATTGTAGAAGCGGACTTGAGCCAGGGCTTACCGCGTTTTGATATAGTCGGGCTTCCGGACGCCGGTGTTAAAGAAAGCAAAGAACGGGTCAGGTCAAGCATTAAAAACCGCCATTTTCAATACCCGGTTTCAAGAATAACCGTAAATATTGCGCCCGCTGACATTAAAAAAGAGGGCTCTGTTTATGACTTGCCTATTTTCATAGCGCTTTTAAAAGCCACCAAGCAAATAAAGGGCAATATTGAAAATTGCGCCTTTATTGGCGAACTTTCGCTTGACGGCGAAATAAGGGGCTGCCGCGGCGTGCTGCCAATGCTGCTTAAAGCAAGAGAAGAACAAATAAAAACTGTGTTTGTGCCGCTGGAAAACAGGGCTGAAGCCAGTGTGGTAGACGGAATAGACGTTTATGCCGTGTCAAATGTTATAGAGGTTATACAGCATTTCAGCGATGTTGCGCCGCTTGAGCCGTGCTACTTACCGTCTCAGCCGCAAGAGCAGCGTGAATATTTTGTTGATTTCGCAGACGTAAGGGGGCAGGAAAGCGCCAAGCGCGCCCTTGAAATTGCGGCGGCGGGCGGTCATAACTGCCTTATGATAGGCCCGCCGGGCACAGGTAAGTCAATGCTTGCAAAAAGAATTCCAACAATTTTGCCTGAAATGACTTTCGATGAAAAACTTGAAACAACTAAAATCTATTCAATAGCGGGCGAGCTGCAAAAGGGTGAACGCCTTATTTCAATGCGCCCGTTTCGCAGCCCGCACCACACCGTGTCTGCCCAGGGATTTACAGGCGGCGGCAATATTCCGAAACCGGGGGAAATAAGCCTTGCGCACAACGGCGTGCTGTTTATGGACGAATTTCCCGAATTTGACAGGCGCACCAAGGAATCTCTGCGCCAGCCGCTGGAAGACGGCAAAATTGTTATAACAAGAACAGGCGGCACTGTTTCTTACCCTTCTAACCTTATGGTTGTGGCGGCTATGAACCCCTGCCCGTGCGGCTATTACGGCAGCGCGTCAAAGCAGTGCCATTGCACACAGGCAGCCATCAAAAGATATAAAGACAAAGTCAGCGGCCCCTTGCTTGACAGAATTGACATACATATTGAACTTGACACAGTTGATTATGACAAGCTTTCTTCAACACAGCGCGCAGAGGGGTCTTTTGAAATAAGAAAGCGTGTAAACAAAGCGCGCCGTATTCAAACAGAGCGCTTTGCCGGCACCGGCATTTCCTGCAATGCCAAGATGAGCCCGAAAATTACGCGGGAAGTTTGTGTGCTGGGTGATAAAGCCGCTGCAATCATGAAAAAAAGCTTTGAAGCGCTTGACCTGTCGCCGCGTGCATACGATAAAATACTAAGAATTGCGCGCACCGTGGCAGACCTTGATGGCAGCGAAAGCATTGAAAGCGAACATATTTTTGAAGCAATAGGCTACAGAAGCCTTGACAGGAAATATTGGGGCAAATAAAAAGGGTGGTAATTATGGATAAAACAGTGGAAACAACCATGCAAAATCTTGAAAAAAACGGCATTAAAGCTTATTATGTTGAAACCAAAGGGGAAGTTGTGCCTCTTGTCAAAACACTTGTTTGCGCCGGCAGTTCGGTTTCAAACGGCGGCAGCGAAAGCTTAAAAGAAACCGGCGTTATTGATTTACTGAAAAGCGGCTGCTATGAATATATTGACAGAACCGGCCTAACCGGCGAAGAGCTGCGGCAGTGCTATATAAGGGCCTTTGGGTGTGACGCATATTTTTGTTCGTCAAACGCTGTAACGCAGCACGGCGAGCTCTATAATGTTGACGGTAATTCAAACCGTGTGGCTTGCATAGTTTACGGCCCGCGCCAGGTAATTATGGTTGTGGGCGTAAACAAAATAGTTGCCGATATTGACGAGGCGGTCATGCGCGTTAAACAAATTGCGGCGCCGCTCAACACCAAGCGCCTTGCGTGCGACACTGCGTGCGCATATTCCGGCGAATGCATAAGCGCCGGCAAAAATGACGCGCCTGTTTGCGCCGGCTGCTCAAGCAAAGCCCGCATTTGCTGTAATTATGTAATAAGCGCCCGGCAGCGGCATATAAACCGAATTAAGGTTATAATTGTTAATGAAACATTGGGCTATTAATTTTCACCGGCAGCATGTGTGCATAAATCAGCGCCCGGCAGCGTTTTGTTTTTTGTAACGAGTGCCCATTTCAAAATTTCTTTTAATAAAGCGGAGGAAGAATTTTGTCTGTAAAAAAAGAAAATATACGTAATTTTTCAATAATAGCGCATATTGACCACGGCAAGTCAACACTGGCTGACAGGCTGCTTGAGCTTACACATTCCGTTGAAAAACGCGACATGGCAGAGCAGCTGCTTGACGACATGGAACTTGAACGTGAGCGCGGCATAACAATAAAAGCGCACGCCGTTAAGCTTGAATATGAAGCACAAGACGGCGAAACTTATGTTTTCAACCTTATTGACACACCCGGGCATGTTGATTTCAATTATGAAGTTTCACGTTCGCTTGCCGCGTGTGAAGGCGCCGTGCTTATTGTTGACGCCTCTCAGGGTGTTGAAGCCCAGACTCTTGCCAACACATATCTTGCGCTTGACCATGACCTTGACATAATTCCGATTATAAATAAAATAGATTTGCCGGCGGCAGAGCCTGAAAGAGCCGCCAAAGAGGTTGAAGAAATAATTGGCCTGCCATGTATGGACGCGCCCAGAATTTCTGCCAAAACAGGCGAAAATGTTGAAAGGGTGCTTGAAGCCATAGTGTCTGACATCAGGCCGCCCGAATGTAATGACGAAAAGCCGCTGCGCGCGCTTGTGTTTGACTCTGTTTATGACGCTTACAGGGGCGTTATAGTTTACGTGCGCGTTATGGACGGTAAAATTAAAGCCGGCGACACAATGCGCATGATGGCGTCAGGCGCTGAATTTACTGTTGTTGAAGTTGGCTATATGCGCGCCACTTCTATGGAAAAGGCCGGCGAACTTTCGTCCGGCGAAGTCGGTTATATAACGGCTTCCATTAAAACAGTCAGCGATGCCACGGTGGGCGACACGGTTACCACAGCAGAAAACCCTGCCGCAGAGCCGCTGCCCGGGTACCGCCGTGCGCAGCCAATGGTTTTCTGTGGCGTTTACCCGGCAGACGGCGCTGATTATGAAGCTCTGCGCGATGCGCTTGAAAAGCTCAGGTTAAACGACGCTTCGCTTTCTTATGAGCCTGAAACTTCCGGTGCTCTCGGCTTTGGTTTCAGGTGCGGCTTTTTGGGGCTGCTGCACCTTGAAATAATTCAGGAACGCCTTGAAAGGGAATATAACTTAGATTTAGTTACAACAATTCCAAGCGTTGTTTATAAAATTAATATGACAGACGGCACAGAGCTTTCTGTTGACAACCCCACCAATTACCCTGACCAGGCTGGCATAGCTTCGTGCCGTGAACCTTTTTGTAACGCGCATATATATACGCCCGGCGAATATGTCGGCGCGGTAATGGACATGTGTCAGAAACGCCGCGGCATTTTTAAAACCATGAACTATGTTACGCCTGACAGGGTTGACATCAGCTATGAATTGCCGCTGAATGAAATTATATATGACTTTTTTGATTCGCTTAAATCGCGCACCAAGGGCTATGCTTCGTTTGACTATGAAATTTCGGAATATAAGCCCAGCAATCTTGTTAAGGTTGACGTGCTGTTAAACGGCGAAATAATTGACGCTTTGTCGTTCATAGTGCATGCTGACGCCGCATATACAAAAGCGCGTAAAATAGCTGTTAAATTAAAAGAGCATATACCGCGCCATTTGTTTGAAATACCTATTCAGGTGGCGATAGGCAGTAAAGTTATAGCGCGTGAAACTGTAAAAGCGCTGCGCAAAGACGTGCTTGCAAAATGCTATGGCGGTGATGTTACGCGCAAAAAAAAGCTGCTTGAAAAGCAAAAGGAAGGAAAAAAGCGAATGAGGCAGTTCGGCGCTGTTGAAGTGCCGCAAGAGGCGTTTATGGCTGTGCTCAAGCTTTCGGCAGACGATGAATAGTGACAAATACACATTTGAAAAACTGGCGCCGGGTGTTTTTGCCGCAGTCAGCAGCGAACACAGCTTTGGCACAGACGCTGTGCTGCTTGCTGATTTTGCAAGGCCGAAAAAAACCGATTTGGCGCTGGACATGGGCACGGGCTGCGGCATTATTCCGCTTTTGTGGCTTAAATATAATATTGCCGCCCCAATTGAATGTATTGACATTCAGCCAAATGCCGTGCGCCAGGCAGAGCTCGGCATTGAAAAAAGCAACGCCACAGGCAAGATAATTTCACATTGCGCAGACTTAAGACGCGCTGACGCACTTTTCGGTGCGCAAAGCTTTACGTTAATAACAATTAACCCGCCTTATAAACGTGTTTCAAGCGGAATAGAGTCTAAAAACCAAAGCGCAAAAATTGCGAGGCATGAAATTTGCTGTAATATTGACGACGTAGCAAAAACGGCGGCGCGTCTTTTGAAATTTTCAGGCAGGTTTTGCCTGTGCCACAGGCCCGAACGGCTTGCAGACGTCATAACAGCGCTTAAAAAATATGCCCTTGAGCCGAAAAGGCTGCGCTTTGTGTCTGACAGACCGGGCGCGGCGCCATTTATGTTTCTTATTGAAGCTAAAAAAGGCGCAAAGCCATTTTTAAGCGTTGAAAGCGAATTGTTTATCAAAGATTCAAATTCAGAAAGAACAAAAGAAATTATTGAAATTTACGGCGCTTATGCCGAAGGTTGAGTTATGAACGGAAAATTATATGTAGTCGGAACGCCCATAGGCAACCTTGCCGACTTTTCACCGCGCGCACGGCAAACTCTTTCAGACGTTGATTTTATCGCCGCTGAAGACACCAGAGTTACCCTTAAGCTTTTAAACCATTTTGAAATAAAAAAAGAACTGATAAGCTACCATGAATATAATAAGCGTGAAAAAGGCGAAGAAATTTGCAGCAGAATTGAAGCCGGTGAAAGCTGCGCCATAGTAACAGACGCCGGCATGCCCTGCATTTCTGACCCCGGCGAAGATTTAGTGCGCCTGTGCCACAGCCGCGGCATTGCCGTGTCTTGCGTGCCGGGGCCCACCGCTCTTGCCAGCGCGCTTGCGCTTTCCGGGCTTAAAACAGGCCGCTTTGCATTTGAGGGTTTTTTAAGCGTTGCAAAAAAATCAAGATACAGCCATTTGGAAGAAATCAAAACCGAAAAGCGAACTATTATTTTTTATGAATCCCCGCACAAGCTTGCAAAAACACTTGAAGACTTATATGATTTTCTTGGAAACAGGCAGTGCGCCATAGTGCACGAAATTACAAAAATTCATGAGGAAGTCATAAGCACCACGCTTGGCGCGGCGCGCGCTCTTTACCCGGCAGATAAGGCTCTGAAAGGCGAATTTGTTATAGTTATTTCAGGCGCAGAGCCGGCCCAAGAAAATGAAATTACTTTTGAAGACGTGTTTGCAAAAGCACAGCGGCTTGTTGAAAGCGGTGTTTCAATTAACGACGCGGCAAAGCAAAGCGCGCATGGAACACAGTTTAAAAAGAGCGACATATATAAGCGGTTGCTTGAAAGCTGATTTAAAGCCGGCTTTTTACTTCAATTTAGCAACTGTTAATATTCAGTTGATTTTATCAGAAATATATGTTAATATATTATTACTAAACTATTAATTTTATAAGGAGTCGGTAAAAATGAAAAAATTTATTTCTGAATTCAAGGCGTTTATTGCAAAGGGCAATGTGCTTGATTTGGCCGTGGGCGTTATTATCGGCGGCGCGTTTTCAAGCATTGTAACTTCTCTGACTGACAACATTATAAACCCGCTTATAAACTGCATAGGCGGCGCTGAAATTCAGGGTAAAATTCACCTTGTTGGCGACAATTATATTGATTACGGCGCTTTTATTTCGGCAATTATTAACTTCATTATTATGGCTCTTATTATCTTTTTAATTGTAAAAGCTGTAAATAAAATGATGAACATTACCCGTAAAAAGGAAGAAGAGGCTCAAGCACCCGCTGTGAAAATTTGCCCGTTTTGCAAAAGCGAAATTGCATTAGACGCCACAAGGTGCCCGCATTGCACGTCTGAACTTACTGAAATCGCCGAAGAAACCCAAGCGGCAGAATGATTTTACATAACTAACATGGGGGCTTTTTTTATGAAAATAAGCGAATTTAGCTTTAAGTCGGCAACCGGCGTGTGCGACATTTATGCAAGGCGCTTTTTGCCTGATAACGAACAGGTGCAAGCCGTTATTGTAATGCACCACGGCATGGCGGAACATTCAGACAGATATCTTGAATTTTTTGAATTTCTGACGTCAAAAGGCTATGCCGTTTATATGCACGATATGGCTAATCACGGCAAGTCAAACCAAAACGCTGCTGAAACCGGCTATTTTGGCGACAGGGGCGGTTATAACGCGCTGCTTTTTGATTTCAAGACTGTTTTTGAAACCGCAAAAAAAGAATATCCAACAAAAAAAATTATTATATGCGGCCACTCCATGGGCTCTTTTATAGCGCGCTGCTTTACTGCCAAATATGCAAAAGACGGCATTTCAGGCGCAATTTATATAGGCACCGGTGGTTCAAACCCTGCGGCGGCCGTGGGCGATTTCGTGTCACGCTCAATTGCTAAAATCAAGGGCGCAAAATATAAATCTAAAACACTTGACAAGCTGATTTTCGGCTCATATAATAGCAAATTTGAAAAGCGCACTGCGTGCGACTGGCTGTCAACAGACAGCGCTTCAAATGATAAATTCATTGCAGACCCAATGTGCGGCTTTTTGTTTTCAGCCGCCGGAATTAACGACCTTATAAAGCTGAATATAAGCGCCAACAGCAAAGAGTGGTATGCGGCAATTCCAAAGTCGCTGCCGGTGCTTTTAATCAGCGGCGACATGGACCCTGTGGGCGCTTACGGCAAGGGAATAGTTGAAATTAACAACAAGCTTAAAGAAAGCGCGCACACCAATGTAACCATGAAGCTTTATAAAGGCTTAAGGCACGAAATACTTAACGAACCGTCTAAAGGCGAAATTTTCTGCGATTTTGACACCTTTATTCGCAGCAATGTTTTAAGGAGTGACGACTAATGCTTTTTAAGCCTGAATTTGACGAAAACGGCGTTCAGGTGCTTTGCAAAATGGGCGAAATAAACCCTCAAATGCTTATGGACATTTATGTAAAAAAGCTTAAAAAGGGCGAAAAGCTTGAAATTTGCGAAGAAAATAATGAATGCGCCGTGCTGCTGCTTTCCGGCAGCGTTAATTTCAAAGTCGGCAATGATATTAATGAAAATTGCCAAAGAAAAAGCCCGTTTGAAAAAAAGCCCTATGCCGTGCATTTTTCAAGGGGCACCAATGCTGTAATAACAGCATTCAGCGCAGCCAAGGTTATTGTTCAGATGACTGACAATGAAAAAACATGGGCGCCCGTTTTTTACAACCCCCAAAACTGCATATACCAGGAATTTGGTAAAGGCCAGTGGAACGGGGCAGGGCACAGAATAGTTTCAACTGTGTTTGACCTTGACAATGCGCCTTATTCCAACATGGTTATGGGCGAAGTGTTTAACCAGCCGGGGCGCTGGTCGTCTTACCCGCCGCACCACCACCCGCAGCCGGAGCTTTATTATTACCAGTTTGACAGGGAAGAGGGCTTTGGAGTCGGTTTTGAGGGTGATGTTCCCTTTAAAACTACAAACGGCGACTGTCTTTGTATCAGGGGCGGTAATGCGCACCAGCAGGTAACTGCGCCGGGCTTTGAAATGTATTATGTTTGGCTGATTCGCCATTTAGACGGCGACCCGTGGGACAAAACCAGAATCTATGTTTCTGAATATGAGTGGCTTGCCAATGCAGACTAAGGGTGTAATATTAAACAGTTTTAATGAAATTAAAGGGGCTTGTTTTTTTAATAAGCCCTTTCTTTGCTGTTCATCATCTTTCAAAAAGACTCAGGAATATGAATATCTTTGCAGCAATTTCAATTTAACTGTGTGGGACAAGGTGCGCCCAAACCCGCGCTATGAAGATATGCTTAGCGCAGCGCAGCTGTTTAGGCTAAACGGCTGCGACTTTATAATAGGCGCAGGCGGCGGCTCAGTCATTGATTCTGCTAAAATGATAAAGCTGCTTGCCACAAATGAATTTGAAAATGCGCTTGAAATGCCGATGCAGGCAAACGGCATTAAGCTTCTTGCCGTGCCGACTACATCAGGCACAGGCAGTGAAGCTACAAGATATTCAATTTTTTATGTTAATGAAAATGTTAAGCATTCAATTGCACACAGTGATTTTTTGCCTGATTTTGTAATTCTTGACGAAAAATTTATTAAAACAGTGCCGCCTTACCAGCGCCGGTGCACTTGCCTTGACGCGCTGTGCCATGCAATTGAAAGCTATTGGAACACTAAAAGCAATGCCGAAAGCAAGGAATATGCAAAAAAAGCAATTGAACTTTTTACAAAGCACAAAAATTCATATATCAATAATGAAGATTCCGGCAACAAAGGCATGCTGGCTGCTTCATATTATGCCGGCAAAGCCATAAACATTACTTCAACAACGGCGGCTCACGCCATGTGCTATAACATAACCATGAATTGCTCCACGGCGCACGGGCACAGTGTTGCACTTGTTTTGGCTGCGCAATGGAAATATATGAATGAAAATAATTCGAAGCTTAACGACAGCCGCGGCGGCGAATATTTGCTAAAAACCTTTGATGAAATTGCGCATTTGTTGGGCGGCAAAAATTCAGCAGAGGGCGCTGCAATTTTTTCGGCGCTCATTTCAGAATTCCGGCTTGACACGCCGTCAATCAGCGCACCGCAGCTGGCGGCTTTTTCACACAATGTAAACATGCCGAAGCTTGTTAACAACCCAACAGCCTTAAATCAGAAAGATGTGTTCAACATATATTCGGCCGCTCTTTCAGTAAAATAAGGCCGGGCTTAATTTTTTGCAAAAAAATGTTCTGCCGCTTAAACTAAGCGGCAGAACAATAAAACAACCGGCATCTGCCATATTGAACTGCTGCGCTGCAAGCCTGTACGCGATATGGGATTGGTGTTCACCGCGTTTGTAAATGGCTTTTTGCTGCAACAATGCAAAAGCGTTGCTTTATTAAATTAAAATTGCCCGTAAAACATTTGCCGCGCCGTTGTGCGCGGCGTTTTAGCAACCGGCATTGACTTAGCCATTTGCAGCACATGCTATTTTAGCAATTGCCAAAATTTTGCTATAGCTGACTTCCGGTTAGTTAAAAAAATACAACAGTTCTTGATAAACGCAGGCATAAAAACCCGCCGATAACTCTGACTTAGAGTTAAAACCAAGTAACTGTTGCTCTTTTTATATATTGACTTAGCACAGGGCATCTGAGGTCAAAGCACATAAAACTCATCAAAAGAAAAAGGAGCCTATGTAAAATGAAACCAGATGCCCCGCCTTGTAAGACTGCCTTTCGGCATTCGTACAAGCATATTAATTGGGTTTAATGCCGGGCAAGCATTAAACCGCAGAAAGGTCTTAAAGGCGCAAAGATTATAATTTAGGCAAGAAATGTCCCCAGCCATGTGTGGCTTCGGGGCACGATTTTTAATCAGAGAATTGTAAAATCACCGATGATTAACGACAGCCATGCTGTCGCTTGCCACATTGAATAACAGGCAAGCCCTTATTGAATTTTTAATGACGCTTGAAAAACTATTAGGACTTTATATTGCGTTAACCTTTATTACACTAAATATACATCATGGCGAATGAAAATCTTGTCGAATATTGTCGAACAAATATGAACAATTTATTAACTTTGAGTTAATAGCTGCAATTCAAAATTTAAGTGCCCGCCGCTTATGCGGCTCTGTGTTTTAGCAAATAAAAAATATTTTTAATTTTTTTTACAAATTTTTGTTGCACGTTAATAAGTTATGCGTTATTATATCAAGGGCAAAGTTTCTTTTGGCATTTAAAAAACAATATAATGTTTATTATTTTTAATTATATAATAGGTATCAATGGAAATTATTAAAAGCAAAAATAACGATATAATCAAAAACACAAAAAAGCTTTTAACTTCACATAAATTCCGCCGCGAGTCTGGCATGTTTGTGCTTGAGGGCGCACGGCTTTGTTTTGACGCACTCAATTCAGATTGTGAAATAATTCTTTTTCTTTTTACCGAAACCATTGAAAAAAAATATGCACCCCAGTGCTCTGCTTTTAAAGAGAGGGCGCAAAAATATTTTAAAATAACAGATGAAATTGCCAATAAGCTTTCAGACACTGAAAATGCACAGGGCATTTTTGCCGTTTTAAGAATAAAGCCAAGCGGCGCCATGCCGCTCAACGGCGGAAAATACATTGCGTTTGACTGTGTGCAAAACCCGCTTAATCTCGGCGCCGCGGTAAGAACTGCAGAGGCGCTCGGCGCGGCCGGTGCCATTTGTTTTAATTGCTGCGATATTTACAACCCCAAAGCGCTTCGCGCGTCAATGGGCGGCATGCTGCGTTTGCCGGTTTTTATAAGCAATAATCTCTGCGAGGACCTAAGGCGTGCGCAGCACAGCGGCTGCACTGTTTATTCAGCAGTGCCTGACAGACAGGCGCAGGACATCAAAAATGTTCATTTCAGCGACTTTTCAATATGCGTAATCGGCAATGAGGCAAACGGCGTTTCGCAAAATGTTATTGACATATCAGACCAACTTGTTACAATAAAAATGAATTCCGCTGCCGAAAGCCTTAATGCGCTCTCTGCGGCGTCAATAGTTATGTGGGAAATGACGAAAGGATAAAAAATGAGCGAAAACACCAAGGCAGACGCTATTTATTGGATTTGGCTGCAATCAGCGCTGGGAATAGGCGTCAATTTTAAACGCATGACAGATAAATTCGGCAGCGCTAAAGCCATTTATGAAGCGGGAGACGACGCCAGAAAAGCAAGCGGCGTTTTCACAAGAACACAGCTTGCAAATTTGCGAAAAGCAGATATAGACGACGCTAAAAACACAATTTACACCTGTGAAAAATACGGCTGGCAGATTTTGTGTTTTGACGACGGCGAATACCCGCAAATTTTTCGTGAAATAGACTGCCCGCCGGAAGTTCTTTATATAGACGGCAAATTGCCGGACATAAAAAAAGAACTTGCGCTTGCCGTTATCGGCTCAAGAAATGCAAGCGATTACGGCACAAAAACCGCAGAGCTGTTTGGCAGGGCTGTTGCGCAGGCGGGCGCCGTGCTTGTTTCCGGCGGCGCTTATGGCATTGATGTGCACGCCCACAACGGCGCGCTTGACGCCGGCGGCAAAACAGTTGTTGTAATGGGCAGCGGGCTTGGCGTTGATTACCCGAAAAGAAATGAATATATGCGCCGCAGAGCCAGGGAAAGCGGTGCCCTTATTACCGAAATTCCGCCGTTTCAGCGCGCAGTGCCGGCGTTGTTTCCGCTAAGAAACAGGCTTATAAGCGCACTGTCAAGGGCCGTTTTGGTTATTGAAGCCAATGAAAGAAGCGGCAGCTTGTCAACGGTAAATCATGCGCTTGGGCAAAATGTTGATGTGTTTGTAATACCGTGTTCAATACTTGATTCTAAATTTTCGGGCACAAATAAGCTTATACGCGACGGCGCTGCCGTTGCCACCTGCCCGCTTGACTTTATAGCGCCATATGCAGCCGAATACGGCATTGACATTGACAATATAAAAAGCGTGCCTGAATTACTTGCCCAGCTAAAAAAAGATTCATCGCATGGCGAAGTGCCCGCCGGCTGCGCGTTTGAAAAAACCGCTGAAACAAGAAAAGCGCGTGAAAGGCGCAATGAAACCGTTTCGGCTTTAAGCGGCAATGAATTTAAAGTCGCAAGCGTTATGAGCAGCGAATTTTTAAGCGTTGATGAAATCGTTGCCAAAAGTGCATTGCCGGTACATATCGTTTCATCTGTTCTTGTCGGTCTTGAAATTCAGGGAATAGTGCGCTCGGCAAATGCAAACAGATACAAATTATCCTGAAAGGAAAACGTAAAACATGTCAAAACTTGTAATAGTTGAATCACCGGCTAAAGCAAAAAATATAAAAGGCTATCTCGGCAAGGGCTATGAGGTTATAGCTTCAATGGGCCATGTGCGCGACTTGCCAAGCGCGCGATTGTCTGTTGATATTGAAAATGACTTCCAGCCCAAATATGCCGTGATTAAAGGAAAAGAAAACTTTGTTAAAGAACTCAAGGAAAAGGCAGACAAAGCAGATTTTGTTTATCTTGCAACTGACCCTGACCGCGAAGGTGAGGCAATAAGCTGGCACCTTGCATATTTACTGGGGCTTGACACACAGCAGAAAAACAGGGTTACTTTTAATGAAATAACAAAGCACGGCGTGTCAGAGGGTATTGCCGCCCCGCGTTCTATTGACCAGGATTTAGTAGACGCACAGCAAGCGCGGCGGATACTTGACAGGTTAATTGGCTATAAGCTTTCTCCGTTTATAAGTCAAAAAATCAGGCGCGGGCTGTCTGCGGGGCGCGTGCAGTCTGTGGCGCTGCGCCTTGTGGTTGACAGGGAAGATGAAATCAGGGCTTTCAAGGCAGAGGAATATTGGTCTATAGACGCTAAATTAACGGCGCCGTCTTCCAAAAAGGTTTTCAGCGCGGCAATAAATTCAAAAGGCGGCAAAAAGCTTAAAATTTCAAATAAAGATGAATGCGATTCAATACTTTCTGAACTTGACGGGGAAAAATATATTGTTTCTTCGGTAAAAAAAGGCACGCGCAAAAAAGCGCCGGCACCGCCGTTTATTACGTCTACGTTACAGCAGGAAGCGTCACGCCGGTTGTCTTTTCAGGCCAAGCGCACAATGAAAGCCGCTCAAGAGCTTTATGAGGGCGTTGACGTGCAGGGCATGGGCACAGTTGGGCTCATCACTTATATGAGAACTGACTCGCTCAGAATTTCGCAGGAAGCGCGTGCTGCCGGAAATGAATATATTTTGAAAAATTACGGCGAAAAGTACTTGCCTGCCAAGCCGCGTTATTATAAAACAAAGGGCAAGGTGCAGGACGGGCATGAAGCGATACGCCCGTCAATGCCTGACTTAAGGCCTGACGATGTAAAGTCTTCGCTGACGTCAGACCAATATAAAATTTATAAACTTATCTGGGAAAGATTTATAGCTTCTTTAATGGAAAACTGCGTGCAAAACACAGTTAAAATTGAAATAACAGCCGGCGATTACATGTTCAGCACAAGCGGCTATAGCGTTAAATTTGACGGTTACACCGTTTTGTATGAAGAAACAAAGGACACAGCGTCAGAAAGCGGTGAAGTTCAGCTGCCCGAAATGAAGGTCGGCGATGAACTAAGGCTCAAATCAATAAAAGGCAATCAGCATTTTACTCAGCCCCCGGCAAGATATACCGAAGCAAGCCTTATTAAAGCACTTGAGGAAAACGGGGTGGGCAGGCCGTCAACATATGTTTCCATAACGTCTACAATTACGTCAAGGGAATATGTAAAACGCGAGGGCAAGCAGTTTGTGCCCACAGAACTTGGCGAAGCCATTACTAAGCTGCTTAAAGACAAATTGCCCAACATAGTAAATGTAAAATATACTTCCAAAATGGAAGCGGACCTTGACGAAATAGACAGCGGCAACGAAAATTACATTGACATGATAAGGTTTTATTATAATGAATTTGAAGAGCCGCTTGAAAAAGCCAAGGCTGAAATGAAGGGCGTAAAGATTAAGCTCAGCGAAGAAGAAACTGACGAGGTGTGCGAGCTTTGCGGCAGAAAAATGGTTGTTAAGGTTGGGCGCTTCGGCAAGTTTTTGGCTTGCCCCGGTTACCCGGAATGCAAAAACACAAAGCCGTTTGTTCAGAAAACCAGCGCAAAATGCCCCGAATGCGGCGGCGATGTTATTGAAAAAAGAACTAAAAAGGGCTCAATTTTTTACGGCTGTTCCAATTACCCCAGCTGCAACTTTATGACTTGGGACACACCAAGCACGGAAATTTGCCCAAAGTGTTCCAAATCGCTGTTTAAAAGAAAAGGCAACGTGTTGTATTGCCCGGACGTTGAAAACTGCGGTTTTACAAAGCCAATACTTAAAAAGGCGAAAAGTTAAATGAAATTTCATGTAATTGGCGCAGGTCTTGCAGGTGTTGAAGCCGCGTGGCAGCTTGCCGAACACGCAGAGCATGTAACTCTTTATGAACAAAAGCCTGCCAAAAAGTCGCCTGCTCATAATTCAGAGCTTTTTGCAGAACTTGTTTGTTCAAATTCACTTAAAGCTTCACGCCTTGACAGCGCAGCAGGGCTGTTAAAGGAAGAAATGGCGCGCATTGGCTCAATTACTGTTCAAGCTGCGCGCAACAACAGCGTGCCAGCCGGCGGCGCTTTGGCGGTTGACAGGCAGGCTTTTTCCGATGAAATTACAAAAAAAATCTGCGCACACCCGAATATAAGCGTTAAACTGGGCGAAGTTAAAAAAATTCCGCAGGGCGAAAACGATATAGTCATAATCGCCACAGGTCCGCTTACAGACGGGCCAATAAGCAATGAAATTGCAAAACTTACAGGTGAATATCTTTCGTTTTATGACGCTGCGGCGCCTATTGTAACTAAAGAGAGCATTGACATGGAAAATGCTTTTTTAGCGTCGCGCTATGCAAAGGGAGGCAGCGATTACATAAATTGCCCGCTTGGGCGCGACGAATATGAAAATTTTATAAATGAGCTTAAAAATGCCCAGTCAGCCGTGTTGCATGATTTTGATGTTTATGAGGGCTGCATGCCAATCGAAAAGCTTGCTAAGCGTGGGCTTGACGCGCCGCGTTTCGGCCCAATGAAGCCGGTTGGGCTGACTGACCCGAAAACTGGCAAAAGACCATGGGCGGCTGTGCAGCTAAGGGCTGAAAACTGCGAAAAAAGCATGTATAACCTTGTCGGTTTTCAAACAAACCTGAAATTCGGCGAACAGAAACGGGTTTTTGCCTTGATACCGGCGCTCCAAAATGCAGAATATGTAAGATACGGCGTTATGCACAGAAATTCGTTTATTAATTCACCGCGCTGTTTAAATGCCGATTACAGCCTGAAAAGACAGCCGAATATTTTTTTCGCCGGCCAAATCACCGGGGTAGAGGGTTATATGGAATCAGCCTCGTCCGGCATTGTGGCGGGCATAAACGCAGCAAGGCGCGCCGCAGGGGCGCAAAGCTTAGTTTTAAGCAAATACACCATGATTGGCGCTTTGCAGTCCTATATCAGCGATGCAGGCATTAAAAATTTCCAGCCAATGGGCGCTGCTTTCGGGCTTTTACCGGCGCTTGACATTAAAATCAAGGACAAGCGTGAAAGATATGCCGCTTTTTCAAAGCGTTCACTTGACTATTTAAAGGGTGTTGATATATGAAAGTTGTTGTTGATGCTTTCGGCGGAGATAATGCGCCGAAGGAAATACTTAAGGGCTCTGCCCTTGCTGCCGGCGAATACGGTGTTGACATAATTTTTACAGGCGACAGGGAAAAGATAATTCAATGCGCCGCTGAAAACGATATTGATATAAAATTCGCCGAAATAGTTGACTGCCCCGGCGTCATTACCATGAATGACAGCCCCACGGCAGTTATTGACAAACATAATAAAAGCAGCATGTCGGAAGCTTTCAGGCTTTTAAACGACGGGGCAGACGCTTTTGTGTCAGCCGGCAACACCGGCGCCATAACAGTGGGCGCCACGCTTATTACAAAACGAATTCCCGGCGTGCAGCGCCCATGCATAGCGTCTGTTTTACCAAGCGCCAACAAGCCTTTTCTACTTGCTGACTGCGGCGCAAATGCTGATTGCCGCGCCCAGTTTTTACGCCAGTTTGCCGAAATGGGCAGCCTTTATATGAAAAACGTAATGCATTGTGAAAACCCGCGAGTTGCGCTTGCTAATAACGGCGCAGAGAAAACAAAGGGCAACGCGCTTGCAAAGGAAGCTTATTCTTTATTAAAAAACAGCAAAATTAACTTTACCGGCAATATAGAGGGGCGGCAAATACCGTTTGGAGACGCAGACGTTGTTATTGCAGACGGCTTTACCGGTAATTTGATTTTAAAAATGTATGAAGGCGTTGCAAAGGCGCTGATGAACGGCGTGGCCGGCATTTTTAAAAAGAATATTTTCACCATGCTTTCTGCCCTTGCCGTAAGCGGCGGAATAAAAGACATGAAAAAGCAGTTTGATTATAAGGAATACGGCGGCGCGGCGCTTTTGGGCGTTAACAAATGTGTCATTAAAGCACACGGCTCGTCAGATTCAAAGGCGTTTAAAAGCGCAATTGGCCAGGCAGTAAAATTTGTAAAAACCGACTTGATTTCTGAAATGAAACAATTATTTGAGGAAGTGTCTGTAAATGAATAGAGATTATTCTAAACTCGAAGAAAATATTGGCTATGCTTTTAATGATAAAAGCTTGCTTGAACTTGCCCTTATGCACAAGAGCTATGAAAATGAAAAGCAAGATGTTGACAGGTCAAACGAAAGGCTTGAATTTTTGGGCGACGCTGTTATTTCACTTGTTTGCGCAGAACTGCTTTATAAGGAATTTCCGGAATTGAGGGAAGGCACGCTTACAAGAATGCGTTCAAGCCTTGTGTGCACAGCGTCTCTTTCTAAATATGCAAAGGTAATTTCACTGCAAGATTATCTTTTGCTGGGCAAGGGTGAAATTAAAAATTTCAAATTTGAAAATCACCATTATAAATTACTTGAAGACACATTTGAAGCTCTTATGGCCGCAATGTATCTTGACGGCTCAATTGACGTTGTAAAATGCTTTCTTACAAAAATGATGCTTGACGACATAAAGCATTTTGATTTTTCGCACCTTGAAGAAATGGTCTTTCATGACTATAAATCAACCCTGCAAAATGCATTACAAAAAGAAAACGAGCAGTTGCCGCAATATACGGTTATCAAAAAAACCGGGCCTGTGCACAACAGCACATTTACCGTGGAAGTCAAAATTAAGAACAAGGTTTACGGCACAGGTGTGGGTAAAAGCAAAAAAAGAGCGGAACAAAATGCTGCTAAGAAAGCGCTGGCGGTGCTTGAAAATGCAAAAAAGTAATATAGCGGTTTTTATTCCGCACATTGGCTGCCCAAACAAATGTTCGTTTTGCAACCAAAACGAAATAACAGGCATAAACAGCGCGCCCACTCCGGCAGACGTGCGCCGGGCGGTTGAAACATCAATAAAAAAAACCGGCGCCGGCGTGTGTGAGCTTGCTTTTTTCGGCGGCTCTTTCACTGCAATTGACAGGGGCTATATGCTAAGCCTGTTACAGGCGGCAGAGCCCTATGTTAAAAGCGGCGGCATAACCGGCATTAGGTGTTCAACCCGGCCTGACGCTATTGATGTTCAAACGTTGTTGCTTTTAAAGCAATACGGCGTAACTTCCATTGAGCTCGGCGCCCAGAGCATGGACGACGAAGTGCTGCGGCTTAATTTCAGGGGGCACACCTCGGCAGACGTGCAAAACGCGGCGCGTCTGATTAAAAGCTATGACTTTGAGCTTGGGCTGCAAATGATGACTGACCTTTATGCTTCGTCAGAAGAAAAAGATTTGCAAACAGCTAAAAAAATTGTTGAAATTTTGCCTGCTACAGCAAGAATTTACCCCACTGTAATATTGAAAGGCACTTATCTTGAAACGCTTTATAATAAAGGCGTTTACCGCCCCCTGCCGATTAGTGAAAGGGCGCGCGTAGCTGCAAATATTGCTTTTATGTTTCAGAAAAAAGGCATAAATGTTATCAGAATAGGGCTGCATTCAAGCGAGTCAATAAAGGAAAATGCGCTCGGCAATACATTTCATGACGCATTTGGCGAAATGGTAGCTTCGCAAATTATGCAAAAGCGCATTGCTTCGCAATATGAGCCGGGCAAATATTATGTTAATATTAATGAGCGTTCTGTTTCTAAGCTGGTTGGCCAGAAACGTGAAAATATAATGAGCCTGCGCAGTATGGGCTATGATTTGGAAATTGTTGTAAATAATGAAATTGATGTTGATGAATTGCAATTAATCAAAAAAGCCGATACTGTTCAGTTACCGATTGCTTAAGCTCTTGCCGCCATTACAATAAAGAACAAAAATATGATGAAAAGGGAAGAATAAAATGTTATTAATGAAGCTTGAAATGCAGGGGTTTAAATCTTTTCCCGACAAGACAACGCTTGATTTCGGACGGGGCATAACTGCCGTTGTCGGCCCTAACGGGTCCGGCAAGAGCAATATTTCCGACGCAGTCAGGTGGGTGCTCGGCGAAACTTCCACCAAAAGTCTGCGCGGCTCTAAAATGGAAGACGTTATATTCGGCGGCACTTCAAACAGAAAGGCGCTTGGTTTTGCGCAGGTCAAGCTTACTCTTGACAATTCAGACAAAATGCTTAAAGAATACGGCGACACACTTACTGTTGCGCGCAGATATTACAGAAGCGGTGAAAGCGAATATTTTATTGACGCCGAAAGCGTCAGGCGGCGCGACATTCACGAGCTGTTTATGGACACAGGCCTTGGGGCAGACGGCTATTCAATAGTCAGCCAGGGCAAAATTGATTCAATTATTTCTGCTAAAAATGAAGAAAGGCGCGAGCTTTTTGAAGAAGCTGCGGGCATTTCACGCTTTCGCCATAAACGCACAGACGCTGAAAGGCGCCTTGCTGCGGCAGACGAAAATCTTGTGCGGCTTTTAGACATACTTAATGAACTTGAAAGCAGAGTTGGGCCGCTGAAAGAGCAAAGTGAAAAGGCGTCAAATTTCATTGAGCTTTCAAATGAAAGAAAAAACCTTGAAATAGGTATTTGGCTTAACAGAATTGGTAAATTTACAAATGATTTGCGCGAACAGGAACATAAAATTGACGCCGCCAATTCGTCTTACGAGCAGTGTGAAAACGAACTCAAGGCCATAGAAAATCAAATAGAAAGCGACACAGCTGCAATAGCTGACATAAATGTTGAAATTGAAAACATAAGAAATTCCGGCGCTCAATATGAAGAGGAAGCGCTGCGCGCGCAGGCTGAAATTTCTGTTATAAAGGCTAATGTTACCCATGGCGGCGAAACTATTGAACGGCTTGGCAGCGACATTTCGGCTTCAAGCGAAAGCTCACGGCTTATTGACGAACAGATAAAAGAAAAAATAGAATTCATAGAAAAAAGCAACGCCCTTTGCGCTGAAAAACGCGCGCTGCTGGAAAATTCCGCCGCGGGCATGGAAACACTTGTCGGCAGCGAAAACGAATTTTCATTAAAAGCCGCCACAACAAGTAAGAAAATCAGCGAACTTACGCTTTCGCTTTCAGACTGTAAAATTAAATATTCACAAGCGCAGTCAAGCGCAGATGAAATTGAATCACGCCGCGGCAGCATAGACAAAAGCATTGCAGAAATTGAAAGCAGCGTTAAAGAAACCGAAATTAAGTGCGCGGCAAAGCAAAAAGAAACCCAAGAGGCGCAGCGGCAGATAAACGAACTGACTAATGTTCAAAACGGCTATCAAATAAAGCTTTCCGGCAAAGAAAGAAACCTTTCCGAACTAAAGGAAAAGCTTGCGAAAAAAAGCAGAATTGCCGCTGACAAGGAAGCCAAGGCAAAAATGCTGTTAGAGCTTGAAAAGAATATGGAGGGATATTCAGGCGCGGTTAAAGCCGTTGTGCGTGCGGCTGAAGCCAAAAAGCTTTCGGGCATTTGTTCGCCGCTTTCAATGGCAATAAGGGTTAAAAAGGAATATCTTACCGCAATAGAGGTGTCGCTGGGCGCGGCAATGCAAAACATTATTACCGAAACAGAGCAAGACGCGAAAAACGCAATTAATTTCCTGAAAAACAACAATTTAGGCAGGGCCACCTTCCTGCCCGTTAGCCGCATTAAAGGCAGAAGCCTTGGCGAAAAAAATTTAAGCGACAATTTCGGCTTTGTTGCTCTTGCAAGCGAGCTTGTTGAATGCGACAAAAAATACAGGGAAATCATAGACAATTTGCTGGCAAAGGTTGTAGTTGCGCAAGACATGGACAGCGCTTTGCTTATTGCAAAAAAATATGCAAACAGATTTAAAATAGTAACTCTTGACGGGCAGGTAATAAACGCCGGCGGTTCTATGACAGGCGGCAGCGGCGCCAAGGGGCTGGGCATGCTTTCAAGAAAAAACATGATAGAAGACCTGCTCGCAGATGTAAAATCGCTTTCAGGCGAGCTTGAAAGCTTAAGCGCTGACATAAATAAACTTACAGCAGAAAAGACAGAGCTTGAAACCCAAATTAAAAACGGCTCTTTAAACATTCAGACATTAAAAGAGGGGCTTATAAGGCTACAGGGCGAACAGCAGCTTTTGGCTAACAAAGCAGAAACCCTGGGCGCGCAAAAAGGAAGTCTGTTGCTTGAAAAAGAAAACGCTTCAGGCAGAATAAAGGCATTTTTGGCAGAGCGAGACAGAAATAAGGCCTTGGCAGACGATGTGCAAAAACAGATAGACGACGCCGAAGCACAGCTCACTCACGCGTCAGAAAACGCGCGTTCGCTTAGCGAAAAGCGTGAAAAATTAAGGCAAGACATTGAACAGATAAATCTTGAACTTACAGCTATGCTGCATGACGTGAAAGCCGCCGAAAGCGCTGTGCTTGAACTCAAGCAGCGCGCCCAGGCAGAGGAATTCAGGCGCCTTTCCATTGAAAAAGAAATTGCAAATATTAATGAGCAGAACAGCCAAAGCCGTGAAAAGATTGCCGAAATTGAAGCAAAAAGTAAGCAGCTTCGTTCAATTGCAGACGGTACTAATGCAAAAGTCGGCGAAAAAATCAATGAAAGAAACCTGCATGAAAAGCATGCGGCAGAGCTGCGGGTGCTTGAAAGAGAAAAAATTCAAGAACGGGAACGCACGTCCGGCGAACTTGTGCGTCTGGACGAACGCAAAATTGCCATTCGCAAGGAATATGACGAACTTAACGACATGCTGTTTGAGCAATATGAATTAACCAGGCGTGAAGCCGAAGGGCTGGGCATTGTTATTAGCGACATGCCTGCCGCCAGAAAAAGGCTTAACCAAATTAAGGCTTCTATAAAAAGCCTCGGCTCAATAAACGTTGGTGCTATAGAGGAATATAAGGTAGTTTCAAAAAGATATGAATTTTTGAAAGCGCAGCTTGACGATGTAGAAAAGTCAAAAAAAGAACTTTCAAAAATAATTTCAGACCTTACTTCGTCAATGAGCGAAAAATTCATTTTGCAGTTCAAAAAAATCAACGAAGCTTTTAAAACCTGTTTTTCAGATTTCTTCGGCGGCGGGCGCGGCGAGCTTGTGCTTGAAGACCCTGACAATTGCCTTGAATGCCCGATTGAAATTAAAATTCAGCCGCCGGGCAAGTCTGTTCAAAACATTAATTTGTTTTCCGGCGGTGAAAAATCACTTGCCGCAATGGCGCTTTTATTCAGCGTGTTAAGTGTTACGCCGTCTCCTTTCTGCGTTTACGACGAAGTCGAAGCTTCGCTTGACGAAATAAATGTGGAACGCTTTGCAAAATATATGCGTAAAATGACTGATTCCACACAGTTTATTGCAATAACGCACAGGCGCGGAACTATGGAAGAGGCTGACGTGCTTTACGGCGTAACCATGCAGGAAAAAGGCGTGTCAAAGCTTTTGCGGCTTGAAAGCGCCCAGCTTGCCGCCGATATGGGCATAGAATAAAACTGAAAAGGGTGTTTCAATGGGACTGTTTGACAAATTTAAAAAAGGCCTGAAAAAAACGCGCGAACAGGGCATAACCGCCCAAATGGACGAAGCGTTTCAGAGCTATGACAAAATTACTGACGAGCTTTATGACGAGCTTGAGGAAATACTTATAATGGGCGATGTGGGGTATGCCACATCAGAAAAAATAACAAAAACATTAAAAGAAAAAGTACAAAATGACAGAATAAACACCGTTGCGGGCGTTCGTGAAACAATGAAAGACATTGTGTCAGGCATTGTGTGGGGCGGCAGCTATTTGAATTTACGCACAAAGCCGGCGGTAATTCTTGTAATTGGCGTCAACGGGGTGGGCAAAACCACAACTATAGGCAAGCTGGCGTCACGCCTTAAAGAGCAGGGGCGCAAAGTTATAATCGGCGCCGCTGACACTTTCAGGGCGGCTGCTATTGAACAGCTTGAAATTTGGGCAAACCGCGCCGAAGTTGATTTGATTAAATCAGCAGAGGGGTCTGACCCGGCGTCTGTTGTTTACGACACAATTCAGGCGGGGCAGGCAAGGGGCGCTGACGTAATTATAATTGACACAGCCGGGCGGCTGCACAACAAGAAAAATCTTATGCAAGAGCTTTCAAAAATAAGCCGTGTTATAGACAGGGAACTGCCCGCCTCTTCAAAAGAGGTGCTTTTAGTGCTTGACGCCACAACCGGGCAAAACGCAGTAATTCAGGCAAAAGATTTCAAAGAAGCCGCCGGCATAACGGGCATTGTGCTTACAAAGCTTGACGGCACTGCGCGCGGCGGCGTTGTGCTTGCAATAAACAATGAGCTTGACGTGCCCGTTAAATTTGTGGGGGTAGGCGAACAGATTGACGATTTGCAGCCGTTTGACGCAGACGCTTTTGCCGCCGGCCTTTTCGGAGATGATTGATATGGACTTGGTTTTAGCTACAAATAACATAAAAAAGCTTGATGAAATGCAGCGTATTTTAGAGCCGCTTAATATTAATGTTTTGACTGCAAAAAAGCTTGGCATTGATTTGCCGGACGTTGAAGAAACCGGCACTACATTTGAAGAAAATGCAAAAATCAAGGCGCTTTCCGCACTGCATGCTACAAACCTGCCCGCAGTTGCAGACGACAGCGGGCTAATGGTAGATTATCTGGGCGGCGCCCCGGGCGTTTATTCGGCGCGTTTTTCGGGCGAACACGGCAATGATGAAAAAAATAACGAGCTGCTGCTAAAAAAACTTGCCGGCGTGCCTGAAAGCGAAAGAGGCGCTCATTACATCAGCGCAATTTGCTGCGTATTTCCAGACGGGCGCGAAATATCTGTAAGGGGCGAATGCAGCGGAAAAATAGGTTTTGAGTGCGACGGGACAGGCGGCTTTGGTTATGACCCACTGTTTATTATAAACGGCAGAACATTTGCAAGATATACGCCAAAAGAAAAAGACGCGGTAAGCCACCGCGGCCGCGCCCTGCGCCTTTTTGCCGGCGAACTTAAAAAAATGATAGAAAACGAAGGTTAAAATTATGACTTCAAAAGAAAGAGCCAAATTAAGGGCTGCGGCAAATTCACTTGAGCCGATTTTTCAAATTGGAAAAGACGGCGTTTCAGCGAATCTGCTTTCACAGCTTTCAGACGCGTTGGAAGCAAGGGAACTTATAAAAGTTAAAGTCCATCTTGAAACAGCGCCGCAAACCCCCAGGCAGTTCGCAAACGAAGCCGCTTTAGCCCTTAATGCCGACATTGTGCAGGTAATAGGCGGCGTTATTGTTTTATACAGAAAGTCTGAAAAGCTCGAAAAAGAAAGAACAGCCAAGAAAAAGCTTGCTTATAATTCAGCAAAAACGCCTGCTAAAAGAGCTGCAAAGGGCGGAAAGGACAGGGCTAAGCATGAAAATAGCAATTTTCGGCGGGGCGTTTGACCCTGTGCACAACGGGCACACTGCGCTTGCACAAAGCTGTGTTGCCGATATTTCGCCGGATTTGCTAATATTAGTGCCCACGGCTGACCCGCCGCACAAAAATTTGCCTGCGCTTGCTTCTAAGGGCGACAGGGCGCATATGCTCAGCCTTGCGTTTTCAGATTTCAACAATGTGCGCATTTGCGAAATTGAATTTGAAAGGCCGGGGAAGAGCTACACTTATGACACTTTTTTTGAACTGAAAGACAGTTTTGAAAAAGAGTTTAAAACAAAAAATATTGAATATTACCTTATAATCGGCGCAGACGAATTTTTAAATTTTCATAAATGGTTTAAATATAAAGAGCTTTTGTCTGAAGTTGTTTTATATACTGCGCGCCGGGCAGGTGCGTCACGGCAAGATATGATTTCATATGCCGGTAAATATTTAGGTGGCGGAAATTATATAATTTCAAACAGCGCTGAAATTCCGGCTGCAAGCAGTGAAATTCGCCAAAAAATTAAAAGCGGCGCAGATTTTTCCGCCTTTCTTAACAATAAAGTTTATAATTATATTGAAAGTAAGGGACTTTACGGTGTATAATGTAAACAATTTTAAGGAAATAATTAAGGCGCGTTTGTCTGAAAAGCGCTACCGGCATTCGCTTTGCGTTGCTGAAAGCGCGCGAATGCTTGCTTTAAAATACGGCGCTGACGCTGACAAGGCGTATATAAGCGGAATTTTGCACGATATTATGAAAGAGGAAAGTATTGAAGTGCAGCTTGAATATATAGCCAAAGCCGGTGAAAGCCTGACCACCGTGCAAAAACAGACGCCGCAGGTTTACCACCAAATTGCCGGTGCGGCTTACTGTGCGCTGGAGCTTTCTATTGACGAGCGCGAAATTCTTGCCCCTATTCGTTTCCACACAACGGGGCGCGCCGGCATGTCAACTGCCGAAAAGGTGCTTTACACCGCCGACTTAATATCAGCGGACAGGAGCTACCCGGACGTTGAAATAATGCGCCAAAAAGCTGAAAGGGACTTAAACGGCGCTATGCTTTACGCACTTAAATACACTATTAACAATTTGCTTGCAAATAATCGTTTCGTGCATACAGACACAATTGAATGCTATAATTCAATTTTATTTCAAATCAATGGGAAGGAATAAATATATATAATGAAATCAATTGACATTGTTGAACTTGCCGTTAAAACGGCAGACGCCAAAAAGGGCAGAGACATTCAGGTTATTAAAGTCAGGGAAATTTCTGTGTTGGCAGATTATTTTGTGCTTATAACCGGTGATTCCTCAACACAGATTAAAACCATAGCAGATGAAATTGAATTTAAGCTGCGCGAAGCCGGCGAAGAGCCGCACCATATTGAAGGCAGGCAGTCCGGCTGGATTTGCCTTGACTATGCAACTGCGGTAATTCATGTTTTTTACAGCGAACAAAGGGAATATTTCAAGCTAGAACATCTGTGGGAAGACGGGGAAAGCATTGACATAAAGAATTTCTTAGGGGAGTGACATATATGAATTATGATTTTAAAGCCATTGAAAAAAAGTGGCAAAACATTTGGTACAGCGAAAACACTTTTGCTGCTAAAGACGATTACACGCTGCCAAAATTTTATTGCCTTGTTGAATTTCCTTACCCAAGCGGGCAGGGGCTTCACGTTGGGCACCCGCGTTCATACACAGCTCTCGACATAGTTGCGCGCAAAAAGCGCCTTGAGGGCTATAATGTGCTTTACCCCATGGGGTGGGACGCTTTCGGGCTGCCAACTGAAAATTACGCTATTAAAAACCACGTCCACCCGGCAGTTGTTACTAAAAATAATATAGCTCATTTTAAAGAGCAGCTGCAAGCTCTTGGCTTTTCTTTTGACTGGAGCCGTGAAATAAACACAACAGACCCCGAATATTATAAATGGACTCAGTGGATTTTTGTGCAGCTTTTTAAAAAAGGACTTGCATATAAAAAAGAAATGGCGGTTAACTGGTGTACTTCGTGCAAATGTGTTCTTGCCAATGAGGAAGTTGTAAACGGCGTGTGCGAGCGCTGCGGCTCAGAAGTAATTCGTAAAAATCAGAGCCAGTGGATGCTTAAGATAACCGAATATGCTGACAGGCTGCAAAAAGACCTTGACGATGTTGATTTTATTGACAGGGTTAAGGTGCAGCAGCGCAACTGGATTGGCAGAAGCACCGGCGCAGAGGTTGATTTCAACACCACAGCCGGCGATGTGCTGACTGTGTACACCACAAGGTGCGACACGCTTTTCGGCGCCACCTATATGGTTATTTCACCTGAACACCCCTATATAGAAAAATGGGCGGGCATAATAAAGAATATTAAGGAAGTTCGCCAATATCAGCAAGAGGCAGCGCGCAAAAGCGATTTTGAAAGAACAGAGCTTAACAAAGACAAAACAGGTGTTTGCCTTGACGGCGTTATGGGAATAAACCCTGTAAATAACGCACAAATACCTATTTTCATTTCAGACTATGTACTTACAAGCTATGGCACAGGCGCAATTATGGCGGTGCCCGCGCATGACACGCGTGACTTTGAATTTGCAAAGAAATTTTCTTTGCCTATTATAGAAGTTGTTGCCGGCGGCAAAAATGTTCAGGAAGAAGCATTTACAGACTGTGCAAGCGGTAAAATAGTTAACAGCGGCTTTATTACCGGGCTGAGTGTTGAAGAAGCTAAGAAAAAAATGATAGACTGGCTTCAAAAAGAGGGTAAGGGCCGCGGAAAAGTTAACTTTAAGCTGCGCGACTGGGTATTTTCACGCCAGCGTTACTGGGGCGAGCCTATTCCAGTGGTGCACTGTGACAAATGCGGCTGGGTGCCGCTGCCTGAAAGCGAGCTGCCGCTTGAGTTGCCGCAGGTTAGTTCATATGAACCGACAGACACTGGCGAATCGCCGCTTGCAAAAATTACTGACTGGGTTAATACTACATGCCCTAAATGCGGCGCTCCGGCTAAAAGAGAAACTGACACCATGCCGCAGTGGGCGGGTTCTTCATGGTACTTTTTAAGATATACTGACCCGCATAATGACAAAGCCATTGCTTCAAAGGAAGCGCTTGAATACTGGACTCCGGTTGACTGGTATAACGGCGGCATGGAACACACCACGCTGCATCTGCTTTACAGCCGTTTTTGGCATAAATTTCTTTATGATATAGGCGTTGTGCCAACAAGCGAGCCTTATAAAAAGCGCACGTCTCATGGCATGATTTTGGGTGAAAACGGCGAAAAAATGAGCAAATCACGCGGCAATGTGGTTAACCCTGATGAAATTGTAGACAAATACGGGGCAGACACAATGCGCCTTTATGAAATGTTTATAGGCGACTTTGAAAAGTCCGCGCCGTGGAATTCAGATTCAATTAAAGGCTGTAAAAGGTTTATAGAGCGCTTTTATAATTTGCAGGGCATTGTTACCGAATCTGACGAATTCAGCCCAGAGCTTGAAGCTGCATTTCATAAAACCATAAAGAAAGTAACAGCAGATATTGACTCTTTAAAGTGCAACACCGCGATTGCCGCGCTCATGTCGCTTTTAAACAAAATATATGACAAGGGGTCAGTTACTAAAGGCGAATTGCGGGCGTTTACAATTCTGTTTAACCCGTTTGCGCCTCATGTTACTGAAGAAATGTGGCAGTTCATCGGCTTCGGCGGCATGGTAAACGAAGCCAAATGGTGTGAATATGACGAAGCAAAAACTGCCGAAAACAGCGCTGAAATTGCCATTCAAATAATGGGCAAGGTGCGTTCAAGAATTACTGTTCCGCTTGATATGACTGAAAGCGAAGTGCTGGCGCTTGCAAAGAAAGACGAAAAAATTTCATCTGCAATAGCCGGTAAAACAATAAAAAAAGAAATTTATGTTAAGGGCAAGCTGGTTAATATTGTGGCTGTATAAAAAAGCTTAAATTTTTAGGCGATAATGTGATTAAAGGCGATTAAATGCTAAATTCATTTGATAAAAACTGGACAAGCAATAATAACGGCTGCGAGCTTGGCGGGCAAGAGGTTGAAAGGCTTATTTCAGTCAGGCCGTCTGCCGCACAGTTTCGCCTTGCGCGCAAGCCGTTTTACTGTTTTGTGCACTTCGGCATGAACACCTGCACCGGCAGGGAATGGGGCGCCGGTGTTGAAACGCCGAAAGATTTCAATATACAAAAAATTAAAGTCGAACAGTGGGTGGGGGCAATTAAATCAGCCGGAGCCACGGGGCTTATTTTAACCTGCAAGCATCACGACGGCTTTTGTTTGTGGCACACAAAATACACAGACTTTTCTGTTGAAAATTCGCCTTATAAAGAAGATATTGTAAAAAAAGTTGCCGCTGAATGCAAAAAGGCCGGTTTGGATTTCGGCATTTATCTTTCACCGTGGGACATGCACGAAAAAAGCTATGGCACGCCGCAATATAACAATTATTTTTGCGACCAGCTTACAGAGCTGCTTATCGGCTACGGTGAAATTTTCGAGGTTTGGTTTGACGGTGCAAAGGGCGCCGGTGCAAAAGATTTTACATATGACTGGCAGCGCTATTACAAAATAGTAAGAGCCCTTCAGCCAAAGGCTAATATTGCAATCTGCGGGCCGGACATCAGGTGGGTCGGCAATGAGGGCGGCATTACCCGTAAAAGTGAATTTTCAGTTGTGCCGAAATACCTGCAATCTGCCGAATCCACTGCAAAAGACAGCCAACACAGCGAAGCGCAGGCCAAAAAGATGCAGCATTTCAATTCAAAAACCGCCGACTTAGGCAGCAGAAAGGTTTTGCGCCAATTTGACGAACTTTGCTGGTACCCCGCAGAGGTTGACGTGTCAACAAGAAATGGCTGGTTTTGGAACAGTAAAACCAATGGCAGTGTAAAAAGCGGCAAACGGCTGTTTGACATATATTTAAATTCAGTTGGCAATAACTGCACGCTGCTTTTAAATGTGCCGCCAACAAATAAGGGAACTGTGCACCGCAGGGAAGTCAGGGCTCTGGCAGCGCTTGGTAAAAAAATCAATGAAATGACTGCAAAGCCCGTTATTGTGCAGAGCCTTGGTGAGCTTTGTGAAAAAGACGGCTATATAGACTTTGAATTTTCCGGTGAAAAAAGGCTCAAATACATAATAATAAAAGAAGATATACGCTTTTCTCAGCGCGTTGAAAAGTTTGATATTTATTTAAAAAAAGCAAATGGAAAGTTTAAAAAAGCTTACGGCGGCACTGTTATCGGCGCACAAAAAATAATTAAGCTTCAAAACGCCAAATGCTGCGGCGCGCGTTTAATTATAAGACAAAGCCGCAGCAGCCCGGTAATTTCCGAAATAGGCTTTTATGAATGAAATTTTTTCAGCCGAAGCTTTACGGCGGCGCCTAAATATGCGTGCGGCATTGCCCCATAAGTTTTTAATAAAACACCAATCCCCGGTCAAAATATTAATGACCGGGGTGTTTTTTATGAAAATTAACGAAAAAGTAATTCAATTTGAAAAGCCGCCTGTTATAACCGGCTTTGCAGGCGTGTGCGGAAAGAAAGAGGGCGAAGGCCCGCTTGCAAAAGATTTTGACGCCATTTTTGAAGACACGACAATGGGCCAGCAGTCATATGAGCTTGCTGAATCCGCTCTTTTGCATGACGCTATTATAAGAGCGCTTGCAAAGGCAAAAAAAAGCTCTGCTGACGTAAATTTTGTTTTAAGCGGCGACTTGCTTGACCAGTGCATGGGCAGCGCCTTTGCGCTTAAAGATATTGACATTCCGTCAATAGGGCTGTTCGGCGCGTGTTCCACAATGGCGTTGTCGCTTGCTCTTGGCGCAATGCTGGTTGACTGCGGCGCGTCCTGTGCCGTTGCGGCCACGTCAAGCCACTTTTGTTCGTCTGAAAGGCAGTTCAGGTATCCCCTTGAATATGGCGGGCAGCGCCCGCCCAGCGCGCAGTGGACTGTTACAGGCGCCGGTGCAGCGGTGGTGGAAAGCCTGGGCAGCGGCATAAAAATTCCCGCTGTTTCCATAGGCACAATTTGCGATTTGGGCATAACAGACGCTAATAATATGGGCGCTGCAATGGCTCCGGCTGCAAAAAAAACAATTGTTGACTTTATGCAAGCCACCAATACAGGCCCTGACGATTATGACATTATTCTGACAGGCGACTTGGGTTATACAGGTTCCCTGCTGCTGTATGAGCTTATCGAGGATGAAAGCAAAATAAACATAAGAAAGAAGCACCGCGACTGCGGGCTGCTGATTTATAACCTTGACGAGCAAGACGTAAACAGCGGCGGCTCAGGCTGCGGCTGCAGCGCAAGCGTGCTGTGTTCACATATTATGAAGCAAATGGCTTCGCTAAAGCTCAAGCGCGTGCTTTTTGTGGCAACGGGCGCTCTTATGTCGCCGACATCAAGCAAGCAGGGCAACCCGATACCGTCAATTGCCCACGCTGTGCTGCTTGAATCATAAGGGGTGAAAACATGGACTTGAAAAATAATATTAAAGTAATAGATTCTTTTCAAAAAGTAATAAATTCGCTTTATATGCTTATACAGGTGCTGCGTGTAATTGGCATTGCTTTTTTGGCAATACAGGCAATGAAGCTAATGCTGTCTAAGGCAGATTAAAAGAATATCTTCTTAGTGGAAATAACCCCCGCCTCATAATGTGGCGGGGTGTGATTTAATAGGCGGTGATGAAATTCCCGCAGTGGGGCAGCAGCGGCTGCGCTTGCCGCGTTATGCGGCGCATAGGAATTATTTGAAACAGCGGCAGGCTTTACTTGACTGACTCGTTAATTTATGTTACAATTTTTTCGTGATTAAATATGAAAGGAGCGTTTCATATTAACAAGCTTAAAGACACAAAAAAATTTTATAACATTGATTTTCTCAGAATAATTTTTTCTTTGGTAATTGTATATTACCATATTTTGCATTCAAATATTATTTCTTACACTGACTCGTCTGCATTTTATGAACAGCTGGCAAAGGGCTCAAACTTTGCAGGCGGCATTGTAATTTATTTTTTTATTTTAAGCGGCTTTTTCCTTTATAAATCTTACATAAAACGCCCTGATATGCGCGTGGGCGAATTTGTGCTTAGAAAAGTCGCACGGCTTTGGGGCGTGCTGGCGCTGTCTGTGTTTATTACAGCAATTTTTTTCAAAGCCGACTTTTACACGTCTTTTATGAACATTTTGTTTTTACAGGCTGTCGGCGTGTCGTCTAACTCAAGCGGCATTAACTGGTTTGTTTCGCCACTGTTTTGGGCGCTGATTTTTTATTTTGTTCTGGCAAGATGCATAAAAAAGGAAAAAATAGTAAATCTTATAACCGCCGTTTTATCTTATTTTTCTTTTGTAATAATTTTGAATTACGCTGACTTTAAGCTGTCGCGTGACACGGCTTACGGCATTTTCAGTTTGAGCGCGCTAACGGCAGTCGGCTTTATTGGTTTTGGCTGGCTTATAGCCTCTTCGCTTAATGCATTTTACAGCCTTGATTATGTCAAAAATTATAAATATACGCCTGTAACGCGGGCTTTGGCGTTCATTATTTCAAGCGCAGCTGAAATATTAAGCGCCGTAATCCTTGCATTTTACATGTTTTGGCGCGACAAGGCGGGCGATAACATATTAATCGGGGCTATTGCATTTTGCATTCTTTTAGTTTGCTTTGTCGCACAAAAAGGTCTTTTTTCAAAACTTTTAAACAATAAATATATAGGCTTTGCCGGCAGATATTCATATTCTGTTTATATAATGCAGCAAATTGCATTTTACATATTGCAAAAAACCCTTTGGACAAACACAGATTTTGTTGTAAACCATGCTTACCGAACCATTGCAGTTTCTCTTGCTTTTTCCGGTGCGTTGGGCGTGCTGGTCTATTACATATGTGAAAAGCCGTCGTCAAAGCTTATTAATTCCTTTGCAAACAGACTGTTTTCAAAGAACGCAGCAGGTAAAAACTGAAAGGTTTAACGCCGGGCATTGCCCACTTATTTGAAAGGAAAAAATCATGCGCGAAAATCTTAATTACATGCTTAAAAACTGGCTTACATGGGACAAAAAGAGCCTCTTGTACTTTTTAATAAGAGTCCCGGCTCTTGTTTTTCAGCCTATTGTAACGGCGTTTATTCCAAAAGCCATGATAGACTGCATTGAAAAGGGTGTAACGGTTGAGCGCCTTATTCTTGTTGTGGCGCTTTTAAGCTTACTTTTAACCTTTACAATTTGGATGGACCCGTTTATGCAGGAATTAATCAGGGGCGGCGCAAGAATAGTGCGCATGCGTTATGCCGTTATGGCGTTTCGCAAAAGTCTTTCGACAGACTATGTTAATATTGAAAGCCTTGATGGCAGGGAACTTTATAAGCGCGCTGAAGTGTTTTATAATGCCAGATTTTCTTCCGGTGCTGATTTCATTGAAGAGTGCAACAATTTTTTAGTTTGTTTAACCGGCGTTATAGCATCTGCACTGCTTATTTATAAAATTAATATTTTTATGATTTTGCTAATCCTTTTAACCTGCGCCGGCGAATTCATAATTTTAATGACTTTAAATAAAAGGCAAAAAGAAACGCTTGACATCAGTTCAAAGCTTTCTGCAAAGCTTGACTATTTTTATAAATTGAGCAAAAATGCCGAAGCGTCAAAAGATATAAAAATTTATGCATTTCAAGATTTTTTCATTTTAAGCGTTGCCAAAATAGTGTGCGGCATTGAAAAGGCTATTGCAAAATATACCAACCAAACCGCTGCAGTCAGCGGCGTGCGTGCCGTGCTCAATTTAATTCGCCAGCTTATTGCTTATGTTTATCTTATTTGGCTTGTAACGCGCGGGCGGCTGTCTGTGTCTGATTTTATTTTTTATTTCGGCATAATTACAGGCTTTTCAAACTGGGTTGTAAATCTTGTTGTTTCATATTCGCAAATTCAGCGCTGCTGTAATGACTGCGCTGTTTTCCGCCAATATGTTGAAAAAGAAAATGAAGGTGAAAACAAACCTGAAATTGATTTTGATGAAGTCCAATCAATAGAATTCAAAAATGTTTCTTTTACATACCCGTCAGCTGAAAAAAGCACAATAAACAGCATGTCTTTTAAAGTAAACAAGGGCGAAAATATAGCAATAGTAGGCGAAAACGGCGCAGGCAAAACCACGGCAATAAAATTGCTGTGCGGGCTTTATTACCCGACTCAAGGTGAAATTTTAATAAACTCAAAAAGCAGCGCCGCCTTTTCAAAAGACAGCTATTACAGCTTGTTTTCCGCTGTTTTTCAAGATTATTATTTTCTGCCTATGACCATTGCGCAAAATATTTGCGCCGCTGAAAATTATGACAGGGAAAGGCTCTATTATGCGTTAAACAAGGCCGGAATTTATGATAAAATCAATTCTTTAGCAGACAAAGAAAATTCTTTTATGGACAAAAACGTTTATAAAGACGCCGTTGATTTTTCTGGCGGAGAAAAGCAAAAGCTGCTGCTTGCAAAGGCAATTTATAAAAATGCGCCGGTGCTTGTGCTTGACGAACCCACCGCTGCGCTTGACCCTATTTCAGAAAATGAGCTTTATTTAAAATATAATGAGCTTACTGAAAATAAAATTTCATTTTTTATTTCACACCGCCTTTCGTCAACCCGCTTTTGCGACAGGATTTTATTTATAAAAAACGGCAGCATTGCAGAGAGCGGAACGCATGATGAACTTATGGCGCTTAAGGGCGCATATTACAAAATGTATATGATTCAAAGCTACTATTACAGGGAAGCGGGTGTGGCTGTAAATGAGTAATATAAAAATAATTTTAAAAATGTACCGCGAAATTTACAGCCTTGAAAAGCGTGTATTGCCTGCTATTACCGCAGAGTCTGTTGTGGCGTCTGCCAAACCGTTTGTAAACATACTCTTTTCTGCTAAAATCATTGATTTGCTGAGCGGCGGCGCTGATTTTAAAACAGTTTTGACTTACATTTTATTGGCTGTGGCAATTAATTTTGCCGTGTTTTTTCTTGACTCTTATTTAAAAGAATACACGCAAAATTTAAGGCAGCTTTTGCTCAATAAAGAAAACCAAAAAATTTCTGAAAAGCTTTTTTCAACTGAATATCAAAAGCTTGAAGACAGCGAATTTAAAGAGCTGTTACATAAACACGAAGAGGCTGAAAAAAGCCGCTGGGCACGGTTTCCTTATTTTGTGTGGACTACGTTTCGCTTTTTAAACGGACTTTTTACTTTGGCCATTTCGGTTGTTATTATAATGCCGCTTATAAAAATAGGCTTTACCAAAACCGGCGACAGCTTTTTTGAACGCCCCGCTTTTTTGCTGGCAATCATAAGCGCCATTCTTGCCATGGCTGTAATAATACTTTTGGTGGCGGTAAACATAAATAAATCTTACCTTAAAGCCAACGAAAGCTATGCCCGGCTTGACAGGATTTTTTACTCTTTTCTTGACATATTCGGCGATTACAGAACCGGCAAAGAAATCAGATTATATAAAGAGCAAAATTTGATAGACAGTATTGCCACAACCAAAATTTTGACGCAGGGCGAAAAAACGCTTAGAAAAATTTCAATGCACACTGCAAGAGCCAGCTCTTTTGTGGCAGTTTTGGGCGCGTTAGTCGGTTTCGGCGTTTACCTTTTTATCGGCATAAAGGGGCTTTACGGGCTTTTTTCAATAGGCTCTCTTGTGCTTTACTGCGGCGCGTTCATGCAAATAATTAACGGTATTATGATGATGGCAAACACATTCGGCAAGCTGCAGGAAATAATTCCGCTGGCAAAATGCTATTTTGAAATTCTTTATTCCACCGGCGACATGACATATGGCGACAAAAAGCTTGATTTGTCAGGTAAATTTGAAATTGAATTTAAAAATGTTTCATTTAAATACCCGCACAGCAGCAAATATGCTTTGAAAAACATAAGCCTTAAAATAAATGACGGTGAACACCTTGCTGTGGTTGGCAGAAACGGCAGCGGCAAAACAACTTTTATTAAGCTTCTTTGTCGGTTTTATGACGTTACAGACGGTGAAATATTAATAAACGGCATAAATATAAAGAAATATGACAAATCCGGCATAGCTAAACTATATTCGGTTGTTTTTCAGGACTTTAATATGTTTTCAACGACTCTTGCGCAAAATATTTCGGCCGCAGAATCTTACGACAAAGACTCTCTTTACAGTTCGCTTGACAAGGCGAATATCAAAGACAGAGTGCTTGCCATGGAAAAGCGTGAAAATACTTTTCTTTATAAAGATTTAGACAACAGCGGTGTTGAAATTTCCGGGGGCGAAGCCCAAAAGCTTGCTCTTGCAAGGGCATTATATAAGGACGCACCGTTTGTAATTCTTGATGAGCCTACAGCTGCCCTTGACCCGATTGCCGAAAATGAAATATACAGCCGTTTCAATTCATTTGTTGAAAGGAAAACCGCTGTATATATTTCGCACCGCCTTTCAAGCTGCGCCTTTTGCGACAGAATAGCAGTTTTTGACAACGCCACCCTTGCCGAAACCGGCTCTCACAGCGAATTAATTGAAAAAAACGGCAAATATGCTGAGCTTTGGAATGCACAGGCAAAATATTATTTGAAATTTTAAAAAACAAAAAATGCAGCGCTGAAATCAATGCTGCATTTTTTAATATGTTTTGTTAAGCACAGGCTATAAAGAGTTGCACTGGGTTTAAATTTAATTTTTGAGCGAATGTAAAGGGGAAGGAATGCGCCCGCCGCGAGACATGAACTTTGACGGTGACGCCGTGTTAACTTTCATAACCGGGCCTGAGCCCAAAAGCCCGCCGAATTCAAGCTCTTCGCCAACTGATTTACCAATAGCCGGAATAATTCTTACAGCTGTTGTTTTGTTGTTTACCATGCCGATAGCAGCTTCGTCTGCAATAATTGCGCCTATAACGTCGCTCTGCGTGTCGCCGGGAATAACAACCATATCAATGCCGACTGAGCAAACGGCAGTCATGGCTTCCAGTTTTTCTATTGTTAAATAGCCGTCTCGCGCTGCGTCTATCATGCCGGCGTCTTCAGACACTGGAATAAACGCGCCCGAAAGCCCGCCGACGCTTGACGAAGCCATTACGCCGCCTTTTTTAACCGCGTCATTAAGCATGGCAAGGCATGCTGTTGTGCCTGCGGCGCCGCAGTGCTCAAGCCCGATTTCTTCAAGAATATGCGCAACTGAATCGCCCACAGCCGGCGTGGGGGCAAGAGACAGGTCTACAATGCCAAAGGGCACATTTAAGCGTTTTGAAGCTTCAACACCCACCAGCTGGCCCATGCGTGTTATTTTAAAGGCTGTTTTTTTAATGAGCTCTGCAATTTCATTAACAGAAAAATCAGGGTGCTTGGCAACTGCCGCCCTCACAACACCGGGCCCGGAAACACCCACGTTTATAACGCAGTCCGGCTCTGAAAAGCCGTGAAATGCGCCTGCCATAAACGGGTTATCTTCCGGCGCGTTGCAAAATACAACCAGCTTGCCTGCCGCTATGCAGTTTTGGTGTTTGGTAAGCTCTGCCGCCTCTTTAATTTTTTGCCCCAGCAGACGCGCGGCGTCCATATTAATTCCGGCCTTTGTTGTGGCTATGTTAACAGACGAACAAATATGTTCCGTTTCTGCAAGCGCCTGCGGAATTGAATTAATAAGCTCTAAATCGCCGGCAGAAAACCCTTTTTGCACAAGAGCGCTGTAGCCGCCAAGAAAATTGACGCCTATTTCATTTGCCGCTTTTTCAAGTATTTTTGCATATTCAACAGGGTCGCCGCCGCTGACTCCGCAAAGAGCTGCCACCGGCGTTACCGAAACGCGTTTGTTAATAATCGGAATTCCGTAATTTTTTTCAATTTCGACGCCGACTTTTACAAGATTTTCTGCCTTGGCGCAGATTTTGTCATAAATTTTAGCGCATGATTTTTTTATGTCTGAATCAGCGCAGTCAAGCAGCGAAATGCCCATGGTTATGGTGCGAATATCAAGATATTCGTCTTCAATCATGTGTATTGTTTCAAGTATATCAAACGTGTCAATCATATTTTCACCTATATTCTGTGCATTGAATTAAACACTTGTTCATTCATAACATGTATTGAAAGCGAATTGTCAAGCCCATATTGTGTAAGTATGTCTGAAAACGCCGAAAATTCAATATCACACTCAGCAACGTCAGCCAACATAATCATGCAAAACATATCTTGCAGAATTGACTGTGTTACTTCCGTTATATTTACATTGTGCTTTGCGCAAATGTCAGAAACACGGGCAAGTATTCCAACCATGTCCTTGCCGACAACCGTAATGACAGCCCTCATAATAAATCCTCCGTTAAAACCGTTGAATAAATTTCGTTAAAACGGCGCCGCCGTTTTCAAAATCGCCTGAATATTTTGTCAGGCACTGAACATTATAACAAAGCTATAAACTTTTTTCAATAAAATTAAAAATATTCTTTAAGTCAATTGACTTCTGTGTTATACTATTAATTGGTTTTTACAATTAATTCTAATGCGTGGCTGTAATGGTGCAAAAAATTCTTAATTTTATAATATCAATGCTTATTGGCGCAATTATTGCAACGGCCGGCTTTTTAATTTATTTCAGCATAAATAAGACAGACGACGCCGGCTCGGGCAAGACGCAAAGCAGCCAGCAAGAGAGCGGGGCAGAGCAAAATGCCGGCAATGATAATTCCACCGTGCCTGAAAAGCCGGACGGCGAAGCAGGCGGTGAAACGCCACCCGAAATGCCACGCGACACCGGCGGTGAAAACACAGCAGGCGGTGAGTAATTATGAAAAATTCATTAAAAGCTTTTATCAAAATAGTAATTATAGCATGCCTTGCTGCGGCGCTTGCCGTTTTGATTATATTAACTGTAAAAGCAGCTAATTCGGGCAATAACTGAGCTGCTTCTACAGACGCAGCTGTGGAATACAGCAGCGCAAACGATGTAAGTGAAAGCGCAGAAATAAATTTTGCTGAATATGAGTCAACCACAGCTAATGAAAACGCGCTTTCAATAAGCGGCGCCATAACAGTTTCGGTGATGGACACTGTTATTAATAAAACCGGCGACTCTGACGGCGGAGACAACACCAGCTTTTACGGCATAAATTCGGCGCTTATTGCCAAAGACGGCGCACTTTTAAGCGCGTCAAATTTAACCGTAAGTACTGACGCAGTGGGGGCAAACGGCATATTTTGCTATGGCGGCTTTGCTACAACAGGCAACACTTCGTCTGACGGCACCACGGTTTATATAAGCGACTCGCAAATAACAACAAATGCAGACGATTCGGGCGGAATAATGACCGCCGGCGGCGGAATTATGAATGCGGCAAATCTTACTGTAACGACTGCCGGCATGTCAAGCGCGGCAATCAGAACAGACCGCGGCGGAGGCACCGTAACCGTTGACGGCGGCGCATACACAACAACCGGCGCGGGCTCACCGGCTGTGTATTCAACGGCAGACATTACAGTAAACAATGCCGAACTTACTGCCGAACAGTCAGAGGGAATTGTGGTTGAAGGTGCAAACAGCGTAACAATTTTGAATTGTGACGTTACAGACAGCAACACTAAGCTGAGCGGTTTGTCAACAACACATAAAAACATTTTCCTTTACCAGTCAATGAGCGGCGACGCTGCAGAGGGCAGCGCGTCTTTCACGGCCACAGATTCAACTATCACCACTAATAACGGAGACAGCTTTTATGTCACCAATACCACTTGCCAAATCAGCCTTACTAATAACACAATAGTTAACAATGATTCATCAGGCTGCTTTTTAAGGGCGCAGGCAGATTCATGGGGCAGCGATGGCAGCAACGGCGGCGATGTAACGCTTATTCTTTCAAGCCAGTCTGTAAACGGCGACATTGTTATTGACAGCGTTTCAAGCCTTGCAATGGAAATAGCCGCCGGCTCATATTTTGAGGGCGCAATAAATTCAGACAACACTGCGCCAGAAATTACCCTTACGCTTGATGCAGATTCCGCCATAAAGCTTACCGGCGACTCATATATAACTGAGCTGAGCGACGCTGACGCTGACTATTCAAATATAGACTTCAACGGCTATACGTTATATGTAAACGGCACGGCTGTTAATTAATAAGAAAGAAAAAACAGAGAAAAACAATGGAATACTTAAATTTAATTGATATGCACACGCATTCAGACAATTCTTTTGACGGCAACCATTCATGCATGTATGTGTGCGAAATGGCAGTTCAAAACAAACTAAAAGGCATTGCAATAACAGACCATTGCGAAATAGATTCAAAAGATTTGGATTTCAGGGCATTTTGCCTGAACCAATATATGGAAACGCTGAAAGCCAAAAACATATTTAAAGGAAAAATTGATGTCATGCAGGGGCTGGAAATAGGGCAGGCTATTTATAATAAACCACTGGCTGACAAAATTCTTTCACAATACAATTATGATTTTGTGCTGGGGTCATTACATAATTTTGAAAACGAACAGGATTTTTATTTTCTTGATTACCGCGGCGTTGACATTGACGCGCTTTTAGCCAGATATTTTGACGGAATATTAGAGCTTTGCCGCTGGGGTAATTTTGACTCCTTGGCGCATCTGACATACCCGTTGCGATATATTTATAAGCAGCTGAACATATATGCCGATTTAAGCACTCACATTGAAAAAATAGAGGAAATTTTGAGCACGCTTATAAAAAACAACAAAGCGCTTGAAATAAACACATCTGGGCTTTTCATGGAAATTTCCGACACCCTGCCTGGCAAATACATCATAAAGCTGTTTAAAAAGCTTGGCGGCAAATACATAACAATCGGCTCAGACGCGCATTTTGCCGAAAAAACCGGGCAGGGCATTGAAATCGGCATGCGCATTGCTTATGAATGCGGCTTTAAAAACATAACTGTTTATAAAAATCATGAACCTATTGCCATAGAAATCAAATAACGAAAGGTGTTTACTATTATGGAAAAACTGCTTAATCTGCTTGAAGAAAACGCAAGACTTACTGACAGGGAACTGGCAGTTATGCTTGGCACAGACGAAAAGGAAATTACGGCCAAAAGAAAGGAATATGAAGACGGCGGCGTAATTAAGGGCTACCGCGCTGTAATAGATAAAGAAAAAGCCGATTCCCAGGCTGTAAGCGCGCTTATTGAAATAAAAGTGCAGCCCAAATTCGGCCATGGGTTTGACGATATAGCGCTCAGAATTGCAGCGCTTGACGAAGTTGAAACCGTTTATCTTATGAGCGGCGGCTTTGATTTATGCGTCACCGTAACTGACAAATCATTTCAGGAAGTTGCAATGTTCGTTGCCAAAAGGCTTTCCCCGCTTGAGGGCGTTGTGTCCACCGCCACGCATTTCATGCTTAAAACTTATAAAGAAAAGGGCGTGTTATTTGCCGACAGCCGTGCTGACGACAGGGGGACTGTTTCATTTTGATTAATTATGACGAATTTTTAAATAAAAACATAGTAAACGTAAAGCCAAGCGGAATAAGAAAATTTTTTTCAATAGCTGAAGAAATGGAAAATGTTATTTCACTTGGCGTGGGAGAGCCTGACTTTTTAACGCCGTGGCACATCAGAAACACAGCCATTGATTACCTTGAGCTTGGCGCAACAAGATATACAGCCAACAAGGGGCTTATTGAATTAAGGCGCGAAATTTCCAAATATTACGAAAGAAAATATGGCGTGGCATATGACGCTGACAATGAAATTTTAGTAACCGTGGGCGGTTCTGAAGGAATTGACATGGCTATCAGGACTCTTATAAGCCCCGGCGACGGGGTGCTGGTTGTTGAGCCGTCTTTCGTGTGTTACAAGCCCATTGTGGAAACCTGCGGCGGGCGGGCATATTCAATTGCAACAAAGGCTGAAAATTCATTTAAACTGACGCCTGACGAAATTGAAGGGGCGCTTGCAGCCGGGGAAAATATCAAGCTGCTTATATTACCTTACCCAAACAACCCAACCGGCGCCGTTATGCGTAAAGACGAGCTGCAGGCTATTGCGCAGGTTATTGAAAAGCACAATTTGCTTGTGCTGTCAGATGAAATTTACAGCGAACTTACATATGGCAGCGAAAGCCACTGCACCATAGCTTCAATAAATGGCATGCAGGAACGCACTGTTGTGATAAACGGCTTTTCAAAAACATATTCAATGACCGGCTGGCGGCTCGGTTATGCGCTTGCGCCGGCGCCCATAGCGCAGCAAATGACAAAGTTACACCAATTTGCAATAATGAGCGCGCCCACAAATTCACAATATGCAGCTATTGAAGCACTGAAAAACGGTGATACAGACATTGAAAAAATGCGCGCCGACTATGACATGCGCCGCCGTTTTACAGTTGACAAATTCAATGAAATCGGGCTTGACTGTTTTAACGGCGAGGGGGCGTTTTATGTTTTCCCCTCTATAAAATCGACAGGCCTTACAAGCGCTGAATTCTGCGAAAGGCTTATTAAAGAAAAACGTGTTGCCGTAATTCCGGGCAGTGCGTTCGGCGATTGCGGAGAGGGCTACATAAGGGTTTCATATTGCTATTCAATTGATAATATAAAACGCGCTGCTGAACGGATAGGCGAATTCGTATATGAAATCAAAAAGGCTGAAACATATTAAATAAGGGCTTGCCCGTTATTGCAACAGAAAGGTTTTTTATGAAAATTAAAATAAAGGCCTATGCTAAAATTAATTTAATGCTTGACATTGTTTCAAAGCGGCAAGACGGTTATCATGACTTATTTATGATAATGCAGAGCGTTGGCATATATGACGCCGTAATTTTAAACGAAAACAAATCAAAAGCCGTTACCATTAAATGTTCAGCGCCCGGCGTGCCTTGCGACAGTTCTAATATTGCGCATAAAGCGGCAATACGTTTTTATAAGGAATTGGGCGAAGAGCCGGCGGGGCTTGAAATAGAGCTTATTAAAAAAATTCCGCATGCTGCGGGTCTTGCAGGCGGCAGTGCAGACGGCGCTGCCGTGCTTAAGGGGCTAAACTTTTTGCATAATGATTGCTTTACGGAATCAGAACTTTGCAAAATCGGCTCAAAAATAGGCGCTGACCTGCCTTTTTGCATTAGGGGCGGAACTTTGCTTGCCCAGGGAATCGGAGATGTTTTAAGCAAAATTAAGCGCGTTCCGGCATGCAGCATTGTGCTTGCAATGCCCGATTTTTCCGTTAACACAGCGCACGCATATGCCCAGTTTGACAAATGCGGCAAAACACACACGCCAAATTGCCTTGACATGCTTTGCGCAATGCAAAGCGGCGATTTGCATGAAATTTGCCCGCGCCTTGAAAATGTTTTCGAACAGTTTATTGAAGTCCCCGGCAGAATTGAAATTAAGGAAAAACTGCGCCGCGCCGGTGCACTGGGCGTTTGCATGAGCGGCAGCGGCCCCACAATTTACGGAATTTTTGACAATAAAGACAAAGCGGCGGCAGCTGCCGAAAGTCTTAAAACAATTTGCAAAGATGTGTTTTTAACAAAGCCGGTCAGGCTCGGGTGTAAGATTTGCGCTGTTGAAGATGAATAAATTCAAAAAAACCTGCCAATAATCGCTGTGAAAGGCAGGCTTTTTTATGAAATTCAAATTTTTTGTTCCTGTTTTTATTATTGTTTTGTTGTTTTGCTTTTATATAGCGCCTTTTGTTTCCACCAGCGAAAAAATAAGCACAGATGTTTTTAGGCTGCATATACTTGCAAATTCAGACAGTGATGAAGACCAGAATTTAAAGCTAAAGGTTCGCGACGCGGTGCTTGAAGCTTCAAATGAAATATTCACATCGTCTTTAACAATAGATGAAACCATTGAATTGTGCAGCGAAAATCTTGACGTTTTTAAAGCTGCTGCCGAAAACTGCATTAAGGAAAACGGCTATGATTACGGCGTGAACATTTATATTGCAAAGGAATATTTTGAAACACGCCAATATGAAAGCATAACACTGCCGGGCGGCGTTTATAATGCGCTTAAAATTGAAATAGGGCAGGGGGCCGGGCAAAATTGGTGGTGCGTCATGTTTCCCGCCATTTGTCTTTCGGCTGTCAGCGAAGATGAAATTGAAGAAATTCTTGACGCAGACGAAATTGAGCTTATTAATTCCGGGCAAAAATATAAAGTGAAATTCAAAATTGTTGAAATTTATGAAAAAATAAAATACCGCCTTACTGCGGCTTGACAGGTGTTTGCCCCCGGCGGCGCACAGTGGCATTAAATTGCCGACCCTTTGCTTAAAACATGCAAAGCGCCGGGTTGTATTAATAGGCAGCGAACACGGCTTTTTGTTATTACTAAGCCGCGTTTGTTTATTTAGTTGAAAAATTATGTTTATTAGCTTATAATTAAAATGAGGTGGAAAAATGAAAATTGTAAATCTTGACGCTTATACAACCAACCCGGGCGATTTAAGCTGGAATTTTTTAAATGAATTTTCCGGCGACGTGCATATTTATGACAGAACTGCGCCCGCCGACGTAATTTCCCGTGCTAAGGGTGCTGAAATACTTATTGTTAATAAAACTGTTTTAACAGCCGAAGTAATTGACGCGCTTTCACCTCAGCTTAAATTTATTGCCCTGCAATCAACAGGCTATAATGTGGTTGATATGGCGTCTGTGCACAAAAACAATATAGTTGTTTCAAATATTCCAAAATATTCAACTGCAGCGGTTGCGCAGCTGGTGTTTGCATTTATATTGCATTTTTCTAACCGTGTAAGCTTACATAACGATTCTGTTCATGCCGGCGACTGGTGCCGCTGCCCTGATTTTTGTTACCTTAAAAGCCCTGTTTTTGAACTTAGCGGCAAAACCCTTGGTATTATCGGCTTTGGCTCAATAGGTGCTGAAGTTGCCAAAATTGCAGCTTCATTTGGCATGAATATTATTGCTAACACAAGAACAGTGCCTGCCGATTCAAAGTTTAAAGACATAAAATTCACCGAACTTGATTATTTACTTTCAAATTCAGACATTATTACCTGCCATTGCCCATTAACAGATAAAACGCGAAATATGATTAACGCTGAAAATATTGCTAAAATGAAAAAAAGCGCATATTTCATTAACACTTCACGGGGCGACGTGGTCAATGAAACGGCGCTTGCTTGCGCACTTAATGCGGGGCAGCTTGCCGGTGCAGCGCTTGACGTTTTGCAAACCGAGCCGGCTGACTGCAGCAACCCGCTGCTTACTGCAAAAAACTGCATAATAACACCGCATATTGCATGGGCTGCCCTTGAAACACGCCGGCGCCTGCTTGACGTTCTTAAATCGAACATTGAAGCTTATCTTTCAGGCGCGCCGCAAAATGTTGTTAGTTAAAAGCTGTTGACATTTTCAACATTTTAATGTATTATATTCATTGCGCGCTGGTGTGGCGAAATAGGCAGACGCAAGGGACTTAAAATCCCTCGGTAGCAATACCGTACCGGTTCAAGTCCGGTCACCAGCACCAAGGCGCCGCTTGGCACAGCCGTGCAGCGCCGCTCTTTGCCGGTGTGATGGAATTGGCAGACGTGCCGGACTCAAAATCCGGTCCTGGCGACAGGGTGCGGGTTCGACCCCCGCCACCGGCACCATTGTTTTCTGCTTTCATTTATTTATTGGGCAGTTGCAAAAAAATACCACGCTTTTTGTGTGGTATTTTTTGTTGGCGGAAATTAAAATTTTAAATGCAGTATAGTGCTGCGGGTAACATTGCCACAAAGTTATTAAATATTGCATATTTTTTAATTATGCAATATAATTAATTCATAAACATTATTGTGGTGGTTTTATGAAACGCTCAATAATTGTTTTACTTGCCGTTATATTTACTTTTACCGCAAGCTTTGGCATTAATTTATTGCTTGAAAAATCTAAAATTGTGCAATCGGGCAATATAATGCAAAAGTTCAACATTGTGCTTGACGCAGGGCACGGCGGAATAGATTCGGGCACTGTGGCAGCAGACGGCACTGCGGAAAAAGACATTAATCTATCTATAGTATTAATTCTTAATGATTTTTTGACTTTTTGCGGTTTTTCATGTTACACTGTCAGAGACACAGATACGCTTTATTACCCCGCCGGCAGCGACACAGCGCGTTCAGACCTTTATAACAGGCTTGATTTTGTAAACAGCATTGCCGGTTCTCTGCTGATTTCAGTGCACCAAAACCATTTTGAAGACGAGGCAGAGTGGGGCATGCAGGTTTGGTATAGCCCTAATGACGACTCTTCAGAAGTGCTGGCAGATTGCATATTAAACATTACAAAATTGCTGCTGCAAAACGAAAATAAGCGCGAAAATAAAATGTCAGACAGCAGCTATTATTTATTATATAAAGCTTCTGTGCCGTCTGTTATGGTGGAATGTGGCTTTATGAGCAACAGCGAAGAAAATGAAAAGCTCAAAAGCCCCGAATACCAGAAACAGCTTGCTTTTTCAATTTCAATGGGCGTTATTGAATATTTAAATTACAAAACTAATTAAAACGGGTGTGAAAAAATGGCAAAAAATAAAACGATTTTTATCTGTTCTGCGTGCGGCTATGAAAGCGCAAAGTGGTATGGCAAATGCCCCGGTTGCGGTGAATGGAACACTTTTAATGAGGAAATCACGGCTGTTTCTTCCTCAACCGGTGCAAAGCGCTCAAGCACAACGGCATATTCGCCTGTTAAGCTTTATGACATAAAAGGTGAAAGCAAGGCCAGAATTTCAACCGGAATCGGTGAATTCGACAGGGTGCTCGGCGGCGGTATAGTGCTTGGCAGTTTGGTATTAATAAGCGGTGACCCCGGCATTGGCAAATCAACTATTTTGCTGCAAATATGCCAGTTTTTGGGTAAAAATAACAGTGTTCTTTATGTCAGTGGGGAAGAGTCTGCAAATCAAATCAAGCTGCGTGCAGACAGGCTTTGTGTAAATACAGACAATCTTGCTATTTTGGCACAAACAGACGCTCAAATAATTTGCGAAACCATTAAAGCCGAAAAGCCCGGCGTGGTTATTATCGATTCAATACAAACAATGAATTATGACGAATGCGCGTCTTCGCCCGGCTCTGTAACTCAGGTAAGGGAATGCACAAACATTTTTATGCACACGGCAAAGGCGCTGGGAATTCCTATATTCTTAGTCGGCCATGTCAATAAAGACGGCGCAATTGCCGGCCCTAAAGTGCTGGAACATATTGTTGACACGGTTTTGTATTTTGAGGGTGAAAGAAATAATTCATACCGCATTTTACGAAGCGCAAAAAACCGTTTCGGCTCAACAAATGAAATAGGCGTTTTCGAAATGCATTCAGACGGCCTGCACGAAGTTGAAAACCCCTCAAAGCTTATGCTGTCCGGCAGACCCAAAAACACAAGCGGCAGCTGTGTTGCGTGCATAATTGAAGGCTCGCGCCCGATTTTAGCTGAAGTTCAGGGCTTGGTTACGCCAACAGGCTTCGGCACGCCGCGGCGCATGGCAACCGGCTTTGATTACAACAGAATGGCAATGCTGCTGGCAGTGCTTGAAAAAAGGGCAGGCTATTACTTCAGCACCATGGACACATATCTAAACGTTGTCGGCGGGCTTTACATAGACGAACCTTCGGCAGACTTAACGGTTGCCATGGCTCTTGTTTCTTCACTTAAAGACATAACAATCAAAGAAAATGTTATTGCTTTTGGCGAAATAGGCTTGGCAGGGGAAATAAGGGCAGTTAACAACTGCGAACAGCGCGTTGCGGAAGCCGTGCGTCTTGGTTTTGACAAATGCATTATTCCGTTTCATAATTATAAATCATTGCCGAAACAAATTAAAATAAACGCAGACATTATTCCTACCAGAACAGTGAGAGACGCATTTAACGCATTAAAAGATGAATAAAAGCCCGTCAGCGCTTAAAATAGCTTAGTCAAAAATTTTCGGCGCATTTAATTGCCGCCGTAAGTTAGCATTTTTTGCTCTTTTTAAATAAATCCAGACACTGTGGGGAAGCAGTAAAAAATATACTTAATTATACAAAATTAATAAAAAGTATCACGCAGCCTACTGTTAGCCGGTAGGCTGTTTTTTATTTTCCTGTCCTTATTAACCCTTAGCCCCTTGCGCAAAGGGGCGCGGCTTTGCCTTTGGCAAAGTCGGGGGTTACGTCCCTTAGGGGGGGTACTACGACCCCCCCTAAGGGGTGACTTGTGACATCGTGCATTCTGTACATTTAAAGCTTTTGTGTTCCGTTTCGCTTTGTGCATTCTGCACAATTTTTTACTTCGCTGAAACAAAGTAAATAATCTGCCGAAACGTTAAAATATTCGCAGTATTTTTTTATTTCGTCTGGTGTTATGTTTTCCTGTCCAGTTTCTAAATATGATATTTTTCTTTGTGTCATGTTAAAAATTTTTCCGAGTTCTGTTTGTGTTTTTTTGGGGTATAAATCTTCTCTTAATTCTCTTATTCTTTCATTCCATTGCATTGCATTTTTTTCCTTCCTTTCCAAAAAAAATTATATCAGATAAATTTTATCTATTGACTTTTAGAGATAAACTATCTATAATAAATGTAGATGTTATTTATCTATTTTTACATAGATGAAATTTATCTAATAATTTATTTATTGTGTGATTATATGTCTAATGATTTAAAAAAACGCTATTGGGCTTTTGTGCTATATCCTGACAGTGCGCCGTCTGACTGGCGTGAAATTTTGCAATTGCGTGGCATGGCATGTGCTGTCAGTCCGTTGCATGATAAGGATTTAAACGCAACTGGGGAAATTAAAAAGCCACATTATCATGTTATTTTGTGTTTTAATGGTCCTACAACGTTTAATAGTGTTAGTAAATTAACTGTTGATAGTCTTAATGCAACAATTCCACAACCGCTTGAAAGTATAAAAGGGTATTATCGATATTTAACTCACAAGGACAACCCAGAAAAAGCGCAGTATGCTGATAAAGATATCCTTTTACTTAACGGTTTTAATGTTTTAGACTATTTTGACTTATCGTCAATGGATAAAGCCCGCTTAAAGGTGGAAGTTTTAGAGGATATTTTGAAATTCCAGATTACAGAATATAGTGAGTTGTGTCTTTATTATGCATATAACGATTTGACAAAGTTTGATTTAGTGTCAACTCACACAATTTTTTTTAACCGATTTTTAACGTCTCGAAGATGTTCTAATCCGGAATTAGCGCTAACGGATAAAGAACTTGTTGAAAGCGGCGTTGAAGATATAGAAATTTAAGGAGGTGTTCTTACGACTTATACTTTGCTTTTTATCAATTGTAGCCGTTATGATTTTACAGACAGTATCGGCAAACAGATTGCCGGTGTGACTTGTAAATGCTTTGACCGTGCAACATCTAAAATTGTTAAAGTAAAAACCGACAAGGTCATTGATTTGCCTTTTGGCGCTGAGTTGGTTGTTGATGTTGTGCCAAATGGCAATTATCTGGATTATGTTTATCGAGGTGCTTAATGGATTTTTTAACAATTTGTCTTTTGGCGTTTAGCTCTTACGGCTTTTTTAGTTTTTGCCGAAGAGTTTGGCGCTTTTTAAAGAAAATTATTTTTAAGAAAGGAGTTTGACAATGTCTAAAGTTAAAGAGCGTTTTATTGCTTTTGGCAATTGGGTTAAAGATAAAAAAGTTTCTTTAACTGCTGCGGCAGCTGCCGGCTTGGGGTCTGCAAGTGTTGCTTTTCCGGCTCTTGCCGAAGATAGCGATTATGTCACAGGCATTAATACTTTGTGGTCGTCAATAACGAGTGAGCTCAATGTTTCTTCAATTGTTTCAATTATTGGCATTTGCATTGGTGCATGTCTTGTTGCTGTCCTGTTTTGGTTTGGCATACGTTATGTTGTACGCAAGATTTCCGCAGCTGTCAAAAAAGGCAAATTTAGTGCTTAAGGAGGAGTAGGGCGGGGGAAACTTCGCCCTTTTTTTATGGATAATTTAGCATTTAAAATGGATTTAGGCATTTTTTCCTTGCCTGCATATATACGTTGGCGCCGTGCAGCTAAAAAAGCTGACGAAGGCAATTTGCATGCTTGGGGGTCTGTTGTTTTTTGCGGTCCTCAAGGTAGTGGAAAAACTTTATCAGCTGTGCAATATGTTGAGCGCGTTTTTGATTTTTCGCCTCGTGCCATTTTGGTTACTAATGTTGAGTTAAAATCTTATCCTGTCAATGCTTATTTAGACGGTGAAAATGTTGTACGTTATATCGCAAATAATCTTGCTATTGATAATGATTTTTTATTAGCTCATTTTAATGACGTTGATTTTGTTAAGCCTGTGTTGCAATATCAAGGTTTAGATATGCTTACAACTTTAAAAAACGGTAAAAACGGCGTTATTTATTTTATAGACGAATTTCATCTTGAACTTAACAGTCTTGAGAGTAAAAATATCCCGATTGAGGTTATGACCGAAATTAGCCAGCAAAGGAAACAGCGTGTACACATTGTCGGCACATCTCAAGTCTTTATGCGTTTAGCAAAACCGCTGCGGGAACAGATTTTTAATGTTGTGCTTTGTAAATGTTTTTTAGGTTGTTTCCAGGTTAATAAAATGGCGTTGGGTGATAGTTTGGAAGAAAAAGACGGCAAGTTACAGGGTGAGATTAAAGCCAGGGCTTTTTGGTTTCATAAGCCGCAATATTATGAGGAGTATGATACATACGCTAAAATGAAGCGTTATACAACGCTTTGGAAAAATTCGAAAGGAGGGCTTAATAGCATTTATGAGTAACACAATTATTGAAATTATAACGCCTTATTTGGTTGATATTGGCAAAATTGCCATTTATATTTGTTTGGTTGGTTTTGTTTTTGGCTTGGCTAAAAATGCGATTTTAAAGGGGGATTTAAGGCTTTGATAACAAGCGAATTGCGTGAATATTGTCAGGGCATTATTAGTTATTATGCCGCAGATTATCCTTATTATTTCATGTGCACAGATACAACAGTTTCAAACAATGCTTATTCTCAGACTGGTGCTATAATTTATTTATCGTCAACTGAGCCGGTTGTTAATAGTCAATTTAGCATGACTGCTGATAATTGGCTTGTTATTAATGTGTTATCTGCAAATGCAAATTATAATAATCATGATGAGCGTGTTGCCATTTCTACTTCTTCCGGGACTGTTTCTTGTGCTGAGTTCGAATATGTCTATAGCAATATTTCGTCTGATTATTGTTATAGCGTGGTCGAGACTTTTGATTCTGTGCAACAAACTCAATTAACAACTTTTAATAATGTTTTTGCTGTTATAATTTGTGCTTGTTTAATTAGTGTGGTGGTGTCAATATGGCTCAAAAGGTAAGATTGCGTTTTTGGGGGGCGGGCAAGCGCCCCCGCATTTTGCGGGGGCTTGCCTGCCTGCTTGTTTTTTGTCTGTGTCTTTCTCCGTTTTCCGCTTATGCTGATAGCACTGTACATTTTAGCTCTGCTAATTCCGCTGATTATGATTTGCGCTTTCAATATCGGTTGACAGGTGAGGATACAATTTATACTTACAAATACGGCAATGGCTTTTCTTTGGGGAGTACCGTTTATCCTTTTCTTGATTTAATGGTAACTTACGGCATTGATGATGATTATGCTTTTGTTGGTGCATATGATACTTTTCGGTTGTACATTGGCGATGTTTCCGGCTTTGATTTTGACAGTGGTGATGCAATAACAGTTAGTTTATACATTACTCCTGCTTCTTACAGCAATAATTTTTTAGGTGATGGTGGCACTTTTTCTGTTGCTTTTGTTTATAGCGGCGGGACAACAACTGTTAAATGCAGCGATGTTACAATTAGTGGCGGTACAATAACTGGCACCTGTATAGCTCCTGTTAGTTCGTCTGACCTTACTGCATTGCGTGTGCGCATACAAAACACTAATGGCTTAGGCTATGGCACTATAATTTATGACTATGCCGTTTCTGGTTTTACTTTTCAAACTTTAAGTTTTTCTATCGAAAGCCAAAATACATCATTGCTCCGTACAATTATTGATTATCTTTCGGCTTTACCTGATAAAATTAGTGCTTTTTTTACTGCTTTAGGTGACAGGATAAGCGGCTTTTTTGATGATTTACTTGCCGGCATTAAAGAGTTTTTCGAATATCTTTTTAAACCGTCTGATGATTTTTTTACTAATTTGCAGTCTGAGCTTGATGAGTATTTAACAGAGCATTTAGGCGCTGTTTATCAAGTGCCCGAATATTTAATTTCAGAGTTAACCGAAATGTATAATGGTCTAACTAATTCAAGTGGGGATAGTTTAATAATTACAATGCCCGATATAAGCTTTACTCTTAAAGGCAAAACTTATGTTTTATGTGATAGTTTTACTTATGATTTATTGAGTCCAATTGACAGTCTTAGCAGTAAAGCAATGATTAATACTGCTCTTAATATAGGACGTTGGCTTATTACTTTTTCGCTCGCTGTTGGTTTAACTCGTATGGTTTATAAGCGGATTATTAATAAAGTTGGCGTCGAAGGCGGTGATGAGCTTTGATTATAGAGTTTTTAATTAATGCTATAATTGCTATAATTAAATTGCCTTTAGCATTGTTAAATATCCCGCAATTTGACGGTCTTGACCAGCTTGATGTAATAACACCGTATTTAACATCTGGTTATAGCTTTGTGCGTTTTTTACTTAACGATGCCTCGGTTGCTCTAATTTCGATTGCTCTTACTGTGTTGGCTTTAATTAAAGTTGCTGATATTATCGGTACAATTGTTGGATTTTTCAAAAAGAGGTGAGACAGATTGCGAAAAGGTGAGATTATTAGCCTGGTTGAATATTTTTATCATCAGCAAGCCCGATTGGAAGCTGCCGTGCGTGATTGTGGCTACCGTTATATTCGCCGTGATTTGGATAGTGTAGATTTGCTTGAAGAAATAATTGCAAAAGAAAGATTAATTGAATTTAATAGGGTAATGGCTGATGTTTTGCGCATTTTGGAAATCTGCGAAAAAGTAAGTCTTGACAACATTTAAAAAACTTGATATAATTATACAAAATTAATATTTTGTATAATTAAGGGGAGCGAAGATTTGGCTTGTTATCTAAAAAAGTGCTGCTTTACTGATTTTATTCACTTTTAATAATTAGTTTAATTAAAGCTCTGTTCCATATACAAAAATTTATTAAATAAGATTTTGCCTGTTTACCGTGGCAAGCCCGGCTTGGCTCGAGTTAATCAGGCTTTAACCTTTTACGCGGCGGCGTTTTTTTACAAAACCCCTTATTTAAGTAATTAAATAAAATTACTTTATTGGATATATCCCTGCTGGCACAAGTCTGAAAAAATTACTTTAATTAAATTGGTGTTTTTGATATCTGCATCGTTTCACTAATTTTTATTAAAGCAAAAATTAATTACAATCTCTTTTAAACCATTATTTAAATTATTTATTTCGTGTAATCATTACCATTTATGTTGCTTTTCAGATTAATGCCTTTTAATGGAGTTATTTATTCTATAAAAGAAATTTAATGTTTAGTTGCTAAGCTGTTCCCTTTATTATAACTTAGGCAAGCCCTTATTGAAAGACTTTTACAGCGGCTTCTAAATTTCAAAAGTTCATGAAACCGTTTCACGGGAGGTGTTATTTTGCGCAGAGAAGAATTTTCGGCTTTGCCGGCGCTTGTGCAGCAATATCTGCTGTATATTGAAGCTATCAAAGGCCATTCAGAATTATCTGTAATTGAATATGCGTCAGATTTAAGAACTTTTTTCAGATATATTATGCTGCAAAAAGGAAATGTGCCGCCGGCAACAGCTGAAAATGAAATTGACCTGTCCCCTATCGACATTGATTTCATTAAAACAATTACGTTAAACGACGCATATACGTTTTTAATTTACTGTAAAAATGTCAGAAAAAACAATGAAACAACACGTGCGCGGCGTGTAGTTTCAATCAGACGTTTTTTTGCATATTTAACAGATAATCTGGGGCTGCTTGAAACAAACCCCATGAAAAATCTTGATATACCAAAAACAAAAAAAGCACTGCCTAAATATTTAACGCTTGAAGAAGCGCAAAGGCTGCTTTCAGTTATAGACGGCAAATATAAAGAGCGCGATTTTGCAATTATTACCCTGTTTTTAAACTGCGGCATGCGCCTTGCAGAGTTGGTTTCAATAGATTATAACGACATCAGAGACGACGGTTCCCTTACAATAACCGGCAAAGGAAACAAAGAACGCGTGGTTTATTTAAACCAAGCATGTGTTGACGCGCTTACAGCTTATTTAAAAAAGCGCCCTAATGACAATGTGCGCGACAGAGCCTTATTTTTAAGTTCAAGAAACCAAAGAATAAGCCCTAAAACCGTGCAGCACATTGTCTATTCAAACCTTGATAAAGCCGGGCTCGGAGACCGCGGGCTTTCAGTGCACAAGCTGCGCCACACCGCCGCAACGCTTATGTACCAATACGGAAAGGTTGATTTACTGCTGCTTAAAGACGTTTTGGGGCATGAAAATTTAGGCACAACCGAAATATACACGCACATTACCGGTGACGCGGCTAAAGAAGCCATAAAAGCAAACCCTCTTAACAAAAAAAACACTAAATAGATATAATTCCGCCCAATGCAGTGATTGCCGCCGAATTTATCAGCGCTGCAAGTGCGCTCAGCAAAATGCAAAGCATAAACTTTTTAATGTAATACTTGTAATTTCTGCCCTCTTCCAAATCTTGGTGCTTAATGGCTGCCGCCCAAATGCTTTTGCTGAGTTTATAGCTGGAAATTGCCGCATAAATTATTACAGTTGTAAAAAATGAAACATACGGCGCCACCATTATTAAGGCGTAGCCAACGCCCTTTATATTATAATTTACATAAAAACATGCTATTTTAAGCCCCGTTTGAACACCAATCAAAAGGGGCATTATATTTACAAGTGAAAAGCCGATAAGGCAAATGCCAAGTAAAACCGTAAAAATGCTTATTGCAAGATAAGCGCATAATTTATTTAACAGCAATTCAACAAATTCGCTGTTTTCAGTTGAAATAAGCGAATCAAGCACGTCGTTTTGGCATTTTAAATAAATATAAGCGCCGGCAAAAAGCCCGGCTGCATAAAATATAACCGCGTAAATAAGCGTTTTGTTTTTTAAAAAGAAATCAATAAAGCTTATTTTTTCTTTTACTTTCAGCTCTTGTGCTTCTAATTCTAAATTGTCGTCTGCGTTTTCGCCGAATTCATCTTGCAGCACGTCATCAAATTCTTCAAAGCCTTCTGTCATTTTATGCGGTACTTCTTTCTTTTTTTGCCGGACAGCGCCCCGAAAACTGCGCCGGCGGCTATAATTAATATAATTTTTATGCAAAACAACAAGACGGAATTTTGATTAATGATTTCATTAACAGCTGAATATACCACAATGGGCAAAACAGAAATTATGCCAATTACGCCCCGCTGGCTTTTGAATTGCCTGGTTGAAACAAAAGCTGCCGCAGCGGCTGAAAGCACGGCGATTACAGCGGTAAAATATCTGATATTTTCCATGTCTATATCAAGCTTTTGAATTACAAGAGACATGGCGCCTGAGAGCACAAAAATGCACGCTGCTGAAACCGCAACAGACTTTATTATAAATTTTATTAAAAATCCCTTTCCTTTTGTGCTGCTGATTTTAGGCATAAAGAAAACCCCTTTTATATTCATTAAAGAATATTCAAAGGGGTTTTAATTTATGACTGCCAATTATTTTGCCACCTTGCGCCAGCAAGTGCACGGCAATGCCGGCGTTATGTTGCAAAAATATATATTCTGCGAATTAAAAGCAAAACAGACGCAGCTAAAAGTTCTGCGTTTCGCCGCAGGGCTATTTGTTGCTGTCTTTATCTTGCAGCGGCTTGGGCTCTTCAGGTGTGGTTTTGTCTTTGCCCTTTTTCTTTTTGCTTTCTTTTTTATCTTTTGCAGCCTGGCGTGCAGCTTCCATTTCTTTTTTGCGCTGCTCGGTTTTGGTAATATTTGTGTTAACGGCCCAGCGCTGAAGTTTCATTTTTGTTCTGTCTGCCCCGGTTTCAATAACAATATCATCTTCGCGAATTGTAACGACACGCCCAACAATGCCGCCGATTGTAACGATTTCATCACCGATTTCAAGCGATGAGCGCATTTCCTGCTCTTCCTTTTGGCGCTTTCTTTGCGGGCGAATCATCATAAAATACATAACGGCAACAAGCACAACCATTAAAATGATATATGAAGAAGTACTTGAGTTGTCTGAAGTTGTACTTGCCGAAAGTAATATGGGTGAAACGAGTGAAGCTAATGCTGACATTTTATACCTCCAAAATTATATTGCTTATTTATTATATATATATCGCTGGCAAATTGCAAGTGTTTTCTATATTCTTGAGTCAAGTTTAACAACATATTCATTTTTCAGCTCTTCAAAAGAGCCATCAGCAATTGACTGCCTTATAACAGACATAAGGTTGTTATAAAAATACAGGTTATGCAATACTGCAAGGCGCATGCCGAGAATTTCACCGGCTTTTATCAGGTGGTGAATATAAGAACGCGAATATCTTTGACACACCGCGCAATTACAGCTTTCGTCTATCGGGGCGCTGTCTGCGGTGTATTTGCTGTTATGTATATTTATAATGCCGGCAGACGTAAACAAATGGCCGTGCCGTGCATTGCGGCTTGGCATTACGCAGTCAAAAAGGTCAACGCCCATTGAAACGGCTTCAAGTATATTGCCGGGCGTGCCCACACCCATTAAATAACGCGGCTTGTCCACGGGCATATAGGGCTCAACAGCGCTTATTATTCTGTACATTTCTTCCCTGGTTTCACCCACGGCAAGGCCGCCTATGGCATAGCCGTCCAAGTCAAGAGACGCAATATCTTTCATGTGACTAATTCGCAAGTCATCATAAACACAGCCCTGGTTTATGCCAAAAAGCAACTGTTCTTTGTTAATTGTTTCGCCCAGTGCGTTAAGCCTTTCCATTTCCGCCTTGCAGCGCACAAGCCACCTTGTTGTTCTGGCGCAAGAGCTTTTGGCGTATTCATAATTAGACGGGTTGGCAACGCATTCGTCAAATGCCATGGCAATAGTTGAGCCGAGCTTGCTTTGAATTTGCATAGATTGTTCGGGGCCCATGAAAATTTTTCTGCCGTCTATGTGTGAATTAAAGGTTACGCCCTCTTCTTTAATTTGGTTGAGCTTTGCAAGAGAAAACACCTGAAACCCGCCGCTGTCAGTCAAAATAGGCTTTTTCCATGTTGTAAATTTATGCAGCCCGCCCATTTGATAAACAGTTTCATCGCCGGGGCGCAGGTGCAGGTGATAGGTGTTTGAAAGCATGACCTGGGTGCCAATGCTTTCCAAATCAGCTGAAGAAAGCCCGCCCTTTATTGCGCCTGCCGTTGCAACATTCATAAATGCAGGGGTTTTAATTAAACCATGCACAGTTTCGAATTCGGCAAGGCGTGCCCTGCCCTGTTTTTTAATTATTTTAAATTCCATATTAATAATAATCCTCTTTTAATAAGGCTTTGCTGTCTTTAAGAAATAAACATTGCGTCGCCAAAGCTGAAAAACCTGTATTTTTCATTGACAGCCGTTTTATAGGCGCGCATTGTGTTTTCATAACCGGCAAATGCCGACACCAGCATGATAAGCGTGCTTTCCGGCAGGTGAAAATTGGTCAGCAGGGCGTCAATGCATTTGAATTTATAGCCCGGGTAAATGAAAATTGAAGTGTCGCCTTCGTCCGGCCTTATTTCATTGAATTTAGAAGCCACGCTTTCAAGTGTGCGGCATGTTGTTGTACCGACTGCTATAACGCGCCCGCCGGACTTTTTTGTTTCATTAATTAAATCTGCCGTTTCGGCCGGCAATATATAATGTTCGCTGTGCATAAGGTGGTTTTCAACTTTTTCCTCTTTAACCGGCCTGAAAGTGCCCAGCCCGACATGCAGCGTGACATAGCCGATTTTCGCCCTGTTTTTAATGTCTAACAGCATTTCTTTGGTGAAATGAAGCCCCGCTGTGGGCGCTGCGGCAGAGCCGACAGGGCGCGAATAAACGGTTTGATAGCGCTCTTTATCTTCGAGCTTTTCTTTTATATATGGCGGTAACGGCATACCGCCGATTTCATCAAGCACCGTGTATATATTGCGCTTAGCGCTGAATTTAACAAGCCGGCTGCCGTCTTCGCTATTTACTGAAATGATTTCACCGGCCATTAAACCGCCGCCAAATGTAAAAACGGCGCCTGTTTTAGCCCTTTTTCCGGGCTTTACCAGGCATTGCCAAACATCATTTTCACACTGCTTGAGCAGCAAAAATTCAACGCTCGCGCCGGAGTCTTTAGTGCCGAAAATTCTTGCCGGAATTACGCGCGTGTCATTTAAAATAAGGCAGTCGTTTTCATGCAAAAGCAATGAAAAATCTTTAAATATTTTATGTTCTGTTTTGCCGCTTTTTTTATCAAGCAGCATAAGGCGCGACATGTTGCGCGGCTCAACCGGGGTCTGCGCTATAAGCTCGTCAGGCAATTCATAAAAAAAGTCAGATGTTTTCATTATGGCTCCCAATTTTGTATTTGACATATAATATTAGAAGTGATATTATATTTTAAAGTAAAGATGGCTGTTCAGGTAATGCGCTGCCGGGAATCTGTTTTACACGGCGGCGGGCATCTTTTCAAATATTATATTGCAATTCATTAGCTTTTACAAGTAATTTATTTAATTGCTGTTTACTTTCTTACGGGAGGGATATATATGAAAAAATACAATGTCGGCATTGTGGGTGCCACAGGCATGGTGGGCCAGCGCTTTGTGCTGCTGCTGTCAAACCACCCATGGTTTAATATAAACTGCCTTGCGGCGTCTAAACGCTCTGCCGGTAAAATTTATAAAGACGCACTTGCACAGAGGTGGTGCATGGAAAGTGAAATTCCGCCGGCCGTTTCAACAATGCCTGTGTTTGACGCTGTGGCTGATATAGACGAAATATGCAAAAGGGTTGACTTTATATTCTGCGCTGTTGACATGAAAAAAGACGAAATAAAAGCCCTTGAAGAGGCATATGCGAAACGTGAATGCCCCGTTATTTCAAACAACAGTGCAAACAGATTTACGCCGGACGTGCCCATGGTTGTGCCGGAACTCAATGCAGAACATATTAAAATAATTCCCGCGCAAAGGAAAAGGCTTGGCACCAAAAAAGGGTTTATAGCAGTAAAATCAAACTGCTCGCTTCAGTCATATGTGCCGGCGCTTTACCCGCTGCATGAAAAATTCGGTGTAAAAGACGTGCTGGTGTGCACATATCAGGCCATCAGCGGCGCCGGAAAAACATTTGAGCGCTGGCCTGAAATGGTTGATAACGTTATTCCTTATATAGGCGGCGAGGAAGAAAAAAGCGAAAAAGAGCCGCTTAAGCTTTGGGGCAAGCTTGACCATGGCGAAATAATTCTTGCAGACAAGCCGAATTTTACGGCGCAATGCATCAGGGTGCCTGTTTCAAACGGGCATCTCGGCGCAGTGTTTGTAAATTTTGAAAACAAGCCCGCAAAAGATGAAATGATTAAAATATGGGCGGAATATAAAGGCCGTGCTCAAGAACTGAATCTGCCGTCCGCCCCGAAACAGTTTTTAAATTATTTCGTTGAAAACGATAGGCCGCAAATCAAATCTGAAAGAGAGCTTGAAAACGGCATGGCAATTTCCATAGGCAGGCTGCGCGAAGACACGCAATATCAATATAAATTTGTTTGCCTTTCGCACAACACTCTCAGGGGCGCGGCAGGCGGCGGGGTTTTGCTGGCAGAACTCCTTGCCGCAGAGGGCTATTTAGATTAATCAATACAACTATTAAAACAGAAAGGGACTGAATACCATGACAAAGGAACCTATTTTTACAGGTGCAGCAGTTGCAATTATTACCCCCATGAACGCAGACGGAAGCGTCAATTATGCTGAATTTGCCAAATTTGTTGATTGGCAGATTGAAAACGGCACAGACGCAGTGGTAATCTGCGGCACAACAGGCGAAAGTTCAACCCTGCGTGTTGCGGAACACCTGGAATGCATAAAATGGTGTGTCGATTATGTGGCGGGCAGGTGCAAGGTTATAGCGGGCACAGGCTCTAATTCCACCCAATGCGCCATTGAAATGAGCGTGGAAGCATGCGAATACGGCGCTGACGCGCTGCTGCTTGTTACCCCCTATTATAACAAAACAAGTCAGCGTGGGCTTGTTGTGCATTACACTGCCATACATGACGCGACTGACAAACCTATAATCCTTTATAACGTACCGTCAAGAACAGGGCTTAACATTCAGCCCGAAACCGCTTTTGAACTTTCTAAGCTGCCACGCATAAACGGAATTAAGGAAGCCAGCGGTAATCTTGCGCAAATTGCAAGGGTGCATGAGCTTTGCTCTGACAGCCTTAATATTTGGAGCGGTAATGACGACCAGATTTTTGACATTATGCAGCTTGGCGGCAAGGGCGTAATAAGCGTGCTGTCAAATGTTTGCCCTGCGCAAACCCACGAAATTGTTCAAAAATACATAGACGGCGATGTTGTGGGGTCAAAAGCTATGATGGACAAATATATGAAGCTGGCAAAAAATCTGTTTTGCGACGTTAACCCGATTCCCGTAAAAGACGCGGTTAATATGATTGGCTTTGCCGCGGGCCCGTGCAGGCTGCCGCTGGTGGAATTGTCTGCTGAAAATAAAAAGCTTGTAAGCGACACTCTTGCCGAATACGGCTTGATTTAGCGTGCCGCCCTGCTGCAAAAACTGCGGCTTTTCTAAATATTCGCCTAAAAAGCGGCGCTATTACACACAAAGGTAAGGATTTTTAAATGACAAAAATAATTTTATGCGGCGCAAACGGAAAAATGGGGCGCGTAATTCAAAATGTTGTTAGTTTAAGAGATGACTGCGAAATAGTTGCGGGCGTTGATGTTAACACTGTAAAACAGTCTTTTCCTGTTTACCCCACTCTTTCAGACGTCAAAGAAAATGCAGACGTTTTGATTGACTTTACCAGCCCGGTTTTACTGCCGCAGCTGCTTGAATATTCCAAAACAAATTCAATAAGCGTTGTAATTGCAACAACCGGCTATGACGAAAAGCAAAAACAAATGATTTTCGACGCTGCCGGCGAATGCCCGGTGTTTTTCACTTACAACATGAGCATAGGCATTAATTTACTTGCAAACCTTGCAAAAAAAGCGGCGGCTGTGCTCGGCAGAGACTTTGACATAGAAATTGTTGAAAAGCACCACAACCAAAAAATTGACGCTCCCAGCGGCACGGCGCTTATGCTGGCAGACGCTGTGTGTGAAGAAATGGGCAGCGAGCTTAAATATGAATATGACCGCCATTCAAAAAGAGAAAAACGCACAAAAAATGAAATCGGCATACATTCAGTGCGCGGCGGCACCATTGTTGGTGAACACGAAATAATTTTTGCCGGGAGAGACGAAATTATTACCCTTTCACATTCTGCCCGCAGTAAAGAAATTTTTGCTGTTGGTGCCGTTAACGCGGCGCTGTTTATGGCAGGCAAAGCACCCGGGCTCTATTCAATGAAAGACATGGTTTAACAATTCAGAAATTCAGGCTAAATAAAAACTTAAGCCGCCGTTTTTACGGCGGCTTATTGTTTTCTAATTTTCAGGCAAATTATTCCTTAGTCCAGGTAACGCCCTGGGGTGTGTCTTTTAAAATAATGCCTTTGGCTTTGAGTTCGTCCCTAATAGCGTCTGCGGTGGCCCAGTCTTTGTTTTTACGCGCCGCTTGGCGTTTTTCAATCATTTCTTCTATATCTTTGTCTATTTCGTTAGAACGCCGGTTATAAAGCAAACCAAGCACGCCGCACAGCTCGTCAAATAAGGCGGCGGCAGCTTCACAGTCGGCTTTTGCTGTATTTTGGTCAAGTATATTTGTGTTTATATAGCGCACCAGTTCAAAAATAGCCGCAATTCCGTCTGCCGTGTTTAGGTCGTCGTCCATAGCACTGATAAATTTATTTTTAAAAGTGTTTAAAGTTGCTGCAAGTTCAACACTGCCTTCGCCGCTTTGGGCGTTTTTTACTGCAAAATCAAGGCTGTCGCGGCAGGTGTAAAGCCTTTCAAGCGCGCTTTTGCACTGCTCAATAATTTCAATGCTGTAATTGATGGGCGAACGGTAGTGCGAAGAAATAAGAAAATATCTTATTACTTCATACCCGTAAACGCCGGCAATTTCCCTTACTGTTTTGAAATTGCCAAGCGATTTGCTCATTTTAACATTGTCTACATTAATATAGCCGTTGTGCATCCAATATTTGGCAAAGGTGCAGCCGTTGGCGCATTCGCTTTGTGCTATTTCGTTTTCATGGTGCGGAAATATTAAATCCTGCCCGCCGCAATGAATGTCAATAGAGTCGCCAAGATATTTTTTGTTCATAGCGGAACATTCAATGTGCCAGCCCGGCCTGCCCTGCCCCCATGGCGATTCCCAATAAGGCTCGCCCGGCTTCGCGTTTTTCCAAAGGGCAAAATCAAGCGGGTTTTCCTTTGTTTCGCCCACAGCTATTCTTGCGCCGCTGAGCAAATCTTCAACCGGCTGGTGCGACAGCTTGCCGTATTCTTTAAAATTAAGAGTCCTAAAATAAACGTCCCCGCCGGATTCATAAGCAAAGTCCTTGTCAATAAGCGACTTAATTATGTCAATTATAACATCAATATTTTCCGTTGCTTTGGGGTGCACGCTTGCCCGTTTAAAATTAAGTCCGTCAGCGTCAGTCCAAAATTCAGAAATATATTTATCAGCAATTTCTTTAAAGTCTTTTCCCTCTTCGTTTGCGCGGTTTATAATTTTGTCGTCAATATCTGTGAAATTCTGCACAAATTTGACATTATAGCCGCGGTATTCCAGATAACGGCGCAGCACGTCAAAAACGCACAGTGGGCGCGCGTTTCCAATGTGTATATAATTGTAAACAGTCGGCCCGCAGGCGTAAATTTTTATTTCATTTTCATTGAGCGGAATGAGTTCCTCTTTTTTTCTTGTCAAAGTGTTGTAAATAATCATTTTTTTGCCTTTCCGATTAAGTTTATTTCAATAAGGGCTTAAGAGTCGTTTAGCTCTCCCCTAAGTCATAAGCTTCAGTTGTCGCCGCTGCGTTCAGCCTGAAGTTCATCAAGTCTGAGCTTGAGCTCGTCAATTTTTTGCGTGTTTTCATTAATCATCATAACAAGCGGGTCCGGAATGTGAATTTGGTCAAGGTCGTCTACCCTTTCGCCGTCAATTCTGACTGTTCTGCCGGGCACACCCACAACCGTTGAATTTGGTTCCACATCTTTAATCACAACCGCCCCTGCGGCTATTTTTGCATTGCGCCCGACTGTTACCGGCCCCAAAACCTTTGCGCCGGCGCCAATCATGACTCCGCTTTCAATTGTGGGGTGGCGTTTGCCAACATCTTTGCCGGTGCCGCCCAGCGTTACCCCCTGGTAAATCATAACATCGTCGCCAATTTCGGTGGTTTCACCAATAACAATGCCCATGCCGTGGTCAATGCAAACCCTTTTGCCGATTACGGCAGCTGGGTGAATTTCAATGCCGGTTTTGCGTGCGGCACGCTGACTTATATATCTTGCCGCAAAAGGCATATTATGTTTTAAAAACCACTGTGCTTTTTTATGGCTGCGCAGCGCTTTAAAGCCGGGGTAAAGCAAAATAATTTCAATGGCTTTTCTGGCTGCGGGGTCATGTTCCATAAAGCTTTTAACAGTTTCTTTATAATCTTTGAACATATGGCTCATATGGCATTCCTCCTTTAAATATTAAAACATGCCTGCCGCTGTCGGCGTTTAAATGTGCAGGCAATAAAAAATGCCCCTGCTGTAACAGAGGCAATATAAAACTGCGGTTCCACTCTTTTTTATACTCAGTCGCAATGACTTTGGCGATAACGGTGCCGAACCGCCGCAAAATACTAAAATTTCCTTTGCGAAGCTCCCGGGTGCATTTCAAAGACTTTCAATGCAGAAATTCCACCAAACATTCTGCTCTCTGAAAAGAAAGCTGCCTTTTACTTGTCCCAATCACAGCATTTGTTTATTAAACACATTATTATTATAGCAAAAAATGCCAAATTTGCAACAACTATTTTGTTTCAATCAAAAACCAGCCGTCTTTAGTGTATTTTATTCCGGAAAGAACTGACACACAGCAGGCAACCCAAAACATGATTTCGGCGGCTATATGTAAAATGGTGTAATTTATTGCCACGCCTTCCCCGATTGCAAGGCTTAAAAACACAAGCCCTGTTGAAGCCATTTGCAAAAATGTTTTTGCCTTGCCAAATTTATTTGCGGCTATTACCTGCCCTTTTGTGGCGGCAATCATTCGGATTCCGCTGACAAGAAATTCACGCGCAAGCATAAGCGACATGCACACGGCGTCGCAATAACCGGCCGAAAGCATTATGGCAAACGCTGTCATTACCAACGCTTTGTCAGAAAGCGGGTCCATAAGCTTGCCGAAGTCTGAAACAAGGTGCCTTTTTCGCGCAATGTTTCCGTCTAACTTGTCGCTCATGCAGGCAAAAAAGTAAACAGTCACCGTAACACACCAGTGATATGGGAAATCAATAAGCGCAACGGCAAGCAAAACAGGCACCATGCACAGCCTGAATATTGTAATTTTATTAGGTAAATTCATGCGTCAGCCCCCTATTGCTTTTCCAAACAGGTCATAACCGTCATAGCCGGTAATTTTAACTTTGACAAATTGCCCTGCTTCAAGCGCAGTTTCAGATGTAAAGGTTATTGATGAATCAATGTCTGGGCTGTCAAAATAAGCGCGGCCCGTGTATTGTTCGCCGTCAAACTCTTCAACAATGGTTTCGTAAATTTCACCGCAGCGGCGCGAATTGATTTTTTGAGTTACCCCATATTGAATTTCACCCAAAATTTCTGCCCTGCGCGCCTTAACGCCGTCTTCAATTTGGTTTTCAAAACTGTAAGCCGGCGTGCCCTCTTCGGGCGAATAGGCAAAGCAGCCCATCTTGTCAAATTCCATTTCTTTAACAAAATTGCAAAGCTGTTCAAAATCCTGCGCGCTTTCGCCGGGAAAGCCAACCATGAGCGTGGTCCTTATTGCAACGCCAGGTATTTCACTGCGAAGCTTTGAAATAAGCGCATGCAGGCTGTCACGGTTTCCGGCTCTATGCATAGCCCGCAGCACTTTTTCGCTGCAATGCTGCATGGGTATGTCAATATAAGAACAAACCTTTTCCTCTGCGGCAATGACGTCTATCAGTTCCTGCGTTACGCGTTCCGGGTAACAATAGTAAAGTCTAATCCATTTAATTTCATCAATTTCGCACAGCTTTTTCAGCAGGGCGGCAAGCATATATTTGCCGTAACGCTCTTTACCGTATCGCGTGGTGTCCTGTGCCACAAGCACAAGCTCGCGCACACCGCTTGCAGCAAGCGCGCGCGCTTCGCTTACAATGTCTTCCATGCTGCGTTCACGGTATTTCCCGCGAATAAGCGGAATTGCGCAAAATGAACACCTGTTGTTACACCCGTCGGAAAGCTTTAAATATGCCATGTATTTTGGCGTTGTAAGAAGTCTTTCGCCTGAAAGCGGCAAGTAACATTCATTCGGAAAAAAGTTCGTTGTAAAGCCGCACAGCGCCTTTTGGCAGACCTTTACAATGTCATTGTTTGCACCGATTCCTATAACGGCGTCAATTTCGGGAATTTCTTTTATAACTTCGTCTTTATATCGCTCTGCAAGGCAGCCTGTAACAACTATTGCGCTTATAATTCCCGCCACTTTATATTGCGCCATTTCAAGTATTGTTTCAATGGCCTCTGTTTTAGCGCTGTCAATAAAGCCGCAGGTGTTAATAATCATTAAATCAGCGTCTTCGGGCGATAAAACAGTTTCAAAACCTGCCTTTGCAAGCTTGCTCAGCATAATTTCACCGTCTACCTGGTTTTTAGGGCAGCCCAGTGAAATTATGCCGACCTTATATTTATTCATATTCGTCTGTTTCGCTTTCAATGTTTTTTAAAGCGCATTTTATGTCTGCAAATGAAAACCCGCGCCTTGCAAGTGAAGATGTAAGCTTTTCAATGTCTTTTTTGCTGTCAAAATTCAGCCGACCGCTGAATTTTTTATTAATTAGTGCACTTATGCTTTCTATATCATCTATTTCGGCGGCGGCTATTTCATCGTCTGCAATAGCGCTGTCAACGCCGGCGGCAGCAAGTTCATAGCGAATGCGCGCGGCAGGCATTAATTTTATTTTATAAAGGTGGTAAACATAAGCGCTTGCAAAACGCCTGTCGTCAATCAAAGAGCTGTCTATGCACTGCTGCACGGCGTTTTCTGCCGTCTGTCTGTCAAACCCGTGCTGCAAAAGCTTGTCTTTAATTTGCTTGGCCGAATATTCACGCCGCCCTATGTAATCGCCGCATTTTCTAAGAGCCTTTGCGTAATTGATTTTATCGGAAAGCTGCGCAAAGTCTTCATCTGTAATGTCACAGCCGTCATTATATGGGCATTTGTTCCAAAAATCAGCGGTGGTTGTTATTTTGTATTCGCCGTCAATCAAAATATGAATTTTGTCACGCCTGCCGGCTTGAATGTTAAGCTTCATTATTCGTCGTCTTCAACGGCAATGTCAAGCTTTGCCCTGGCTGCGGCACGCGTGCGGCTGATTTGCTCGTCAGACTTTTCTTCGGGCTCTTCAGCGTCGTCAGCAGCAGAGCTTATGCCCGCATTGTATTTGTGCGAAGATGTTTCCTGCTGTTCGTTAATCTTTGCCTTAATCTGCTCTTCAACTTTCGCTGCAAATTCAGGGTCGTTTTTAATTATTTCCTTTATATTTTCACGGCCTTGGCCCAGCCTTTCCCCGTCATAAGAAAACCATGAGCCGCTTTTTTTGATAATATCGTATTCAACGGCCATATCAAGAATTTCACCGTTTTTGCTTATGCCGGCGCCGTACATAATGTCAAATTCAGCATGCTTAAACGGCGGCGCAAGCTTGTTTTTAACAACCTTAACCTTAGTTCTGTTTCCTATTATTTCAGAGCCTGCCGCTTTTAAGGGTTCGCCCTTTCTGACGTCTATACGCATTGACGAATAGAATTTGAGCGCCCGGCCGCCGGTGGTAACTTCCGGGTTGCCGTATACCACGCCGACCTTTTCACGCAGCTGATTTATAAAAACTATAAGGCAGTTTGTCTTGCTTACGGTTGCAGTGAGTTTTCTTAAAGCCTGGCTCATTAAACGGGCATGCAGGCCGATATGTGCGTCGCCCATGCCGTCTTCTATTTCAGTTTTGGGCACAAGCGCGGCCACGGAATCCACAACAATAATGTCAACGGCGCCGGAACGCACAAGCTGTTCCGTAATTTCAAGCGCCTGTTCGCCGAAATCCGGCTGAGCAACAAGCAGCGAATCAATGTCAACGCCCAAATTTTGCGCATAAACGGGGTCAAGCGCATGCTCGGCGTCAATAAACGCAGCTTCGCCGCCAAGCTTTTGAGCTTCGGCAATGCAATGCAGCGCAAGGGTTGTTTTGCCTGACGATTCGGGCCCGTAAATTTCAACTATTCTGCCGCGCGGCAGGCCGCCTATGCCGGTTGCAATATCAAGAGTAAGCGAGCCCGTTGATATTGCGTCTATGTTAAGGTGGCTGTTTTCGCCCAGGCGCATGAGCGCACCTGCGCCATATTGTTTTTTTATTTGTTTTATTGCTGATTCGAGAGCGGTTTTTTTATCTTGAGCCGGTGCAGATGTAACGGCTGTTTTTTTGTTATCTGCCATTTTTGCTCCTCCTTCATGATTTCAACTAACATTATATTAAATTTTATATATAAAATCAATATATTTATAAAAATTTAATTAATACCGGATATTATGACGTTTTCAAAAAAATGCCGTTATTTTAAAATTCTTGTCAAAAAACACTTGCAATTTTTATTACTTTGTGTTAATATCACTCTGTTGTATTTTTTAGGAGGTGCTAATAGATGGCGAAATGTCAATACTGCGGAAAAGAAATGACTTTTGGCATTAAAGTTTCCCACTCGCACAGGCGTTCCAACAGAACATGGAAGCCCAACATAAAAAAAGTTAAGGCTATTGTAAACGGCTCCCCCAAAAGAGTTTACGTTTGCACAAGGTGCCTGCGTTCGGGAAAAGTTGAAAGGGCTTAATCCGGTTTATTAATGAAAAAGGCTTTGTAAATTTTTACAAAGCCTTTTAATTTTTGTTAAAAGCTTAATTAAAGCTGCCGCCGACGGCATGCTTGGCGCTCAGCAGTCTTTGACGCCGACAAACTTATAACCGGCTTCAGTTACGGCCTTTTTAATACTTTCTTCATCAGCGCTGCCGCTTTCAATAACGGCGGCGTTTTCTTTGTGATTTGCCGTTACCTTAAGCCCTATTTCGGCAAGAGCTTTTGTAACGTGCATTTCGCAGTGTTCGCACATCATGCCGTCAATAATAATTTGTTTTTTTGCTTTGTTATTTTCAAAAACAGTCATGTCAATCTCCTTATTTTTTGTTTTTTTACTTTTATATTTTTCCAGACTTACCGCGTTAAGACGCAGCGCATTTGAAACAACGCAAAAGCTTGACAGGCTCATTGCAGCGGCTGCTATCATTGGGTTGAGCGTAATTTCAAAAGCAGGGTATAAAATTCCCGCGGCAACCGGAATTCCTATAATATTGTAAAAAAATGCCCAAAACAGGTTTTCTTTTATATTTCGTAAAACCTTTTTTGAAAGTATGAGCGCTTTCGGCACGTCTGTCAAATCGTCTTTCATTAAAACCACATCTGCGGCGTCTATTGCAATATCTGTGCCGGCGCCGATTGCAATTCCCGTGTCGGCGCGGGTAAGCGCGGGCGCGTCGTTAATGCCGTCGCCAACCATGGCAACCCGGCCGTAATTGAAAAGCTGTTTTACCTTTGCTTCCTTTTCATTTGGCAGCACTTTTGCAATAACATTGTCTATGCCGGCTTCACACGCTATTGAACGCGCTGTTTTTTCATTGTCCCCTGTTATCATTACAACACTGAGACCCAGCTTTTTAATGGCTTTTATGGCCTTGGCGCTTGTGTCTTTTATTTTGTCAGCAACTGCTATGACGCCCAGAAATTCGCTGCCAATTGCAAAAAACAGCGGTGTTTTGCCGGCAGAGGCCAGCGAATTTGCCCTTTCAACATAATCTGCTGGCACTGCGGCAAACTGCTGCACAAAGGAAAGATTGCCGCCAACGGCAAGCTTTTCACCAATTTGGGCCTGCAGCCCGTTGCCCGGCAGTGTTTTAAAAGCTTTTGTTTCATGCGCCTCAACAGCGTTTTCACTGCAAAAATTTACCACTGCAAGCGCAAGCGGGTGTTCACTTTTTTGTTCCAGCGAATATGCAACAGAAAGCAACTTTTCCCTGTTTGGCGCTATAATGTCTGTTAAAAAAGTTTCGCCCATTGTAATTGTTCCGGTTTTATCAAAGCAGATTATGTCAGCTTTTCCGGTGTTTTCAAGGCTTTCTGCTGTTTTAAACAAAATGCCGTTTTTTGCAGCCTTTCCGCTGCCCACCATAATGGCCACCGGCGTTGCAAGCCCAAGCGCGCACGGGCAGCTTATTACCAGCACGGAAATTCCCCTTGCAAGCGCAAAGCCTGTTTCCTGCCCGGCAATAAGCCATGAAATTATTGTAATTGCCGCTATAGCTATTACTGCGGGCACAAATATGCCTGAAACCTTGTCAGCTATTTTAGCAATAGGCGCTTTTGTAGCTGCGGCGTCTGTAACCATTTTAATTATTGCCGCCAGCGAAGTGTCCTTTCCCACCTTGGTGGCCCTGCATTTAATAAAACCGCTTTGATTAATTGTTGCTGTTGACACATTGTCACCGGCAGTTTTGTCAACAGGTATGCTTTCGCCCGTTAGCGCAGATTCGTCAACAGCCGCACTGCCCTCTATAATAACTCCGTCGCAAGGCATGGCTTCGCCGGGTTTTACAATAAAAATGTCTCCCACAGTAAGGTCTGACGCTTTCAGTGTAATTTCTTTTCCGTTTCTAATAACAGTTGCATTGTCAGGAGCAAGGCTCATTAGTGAATTAACAGCTGTGGTTGCTTTGCCCTTTGAATAGCTTTCAAGAGTCTTTCCAACGGTTATCAGAGTTAAAATCATTGCCGCAGATTCAAAATACATTTCATTGTGGTAAGACGCCATGTTTTCATAATAAGCAGTCATCAAAAATAAAACCACAGTGCTGTAAATAAACGCGGCGCCGGAGCCAAGCGCAACAAGTGAGTCCATATTCGGCGCCTTGTGAATTATGCCCTTAAAGCCGTTTATAAAGAATTTTTGGTTAATAACCATTATAATTATTGTAAGCAGCATTTGAATGAGCCCCAGCGCCAAATGATTTGACTGCAGCGCCGGTATAACAGGCCACGAAAACATCATATGCCCCATTGAAATGTACATAAGCGGCAAAAGAAAGACCACAGAAGCCACAAGCCGTTTAACCATGCCCTTCATTTCGCCTGACGCCAAAGCGGCTGAATTTTTTTCAGCAGCGGCGCCTTTGGGCGAAGCGCCGTATCCCGCGGATTTTACGGCGGAAATTATTTCATTGTCGGCCGCAGAGCCGTCAACAGTCATGGAATTTGTCAGTAAGCTGACATTGACTCCGGTAACCCCCGCAACAGACGACACGGCCCTTTCAACCGCAGCGCTGCATGCGGCGCAGCTCATGCCGGTGACATTAAATTCTTTCAATGCAAATCACCCCCGCTTATTTCATAAGTTTTTGAATAATATTCAGCAAATCGTCTACTGTTTCGGTTTTGTCTGACTTAATGTCGTCAACAACGCAGCCCTTTATATGGTCTTCAAGCAAAAGCTTGTTAAAGGAATTCAGCGCGGCGTTTGCTGCGGCAACCTGAACAATAATGTCTGTGCAATATGCGTTTTTTTGCACCATGCCTTTTATTCCGCGAATCTGCCCCTCAATTCTGCTAAGCCTGTTAATAAGCAGCCTTTGCTGCTCTTCGGTGCGAATCTTAGTTCTTTCACAGTTACATTCCATATTATTACCGTCCTTATAAGTTAATATACCCCATGCGGGTATATTCATTATATACCCCATACCCCTATTTGTCAATATGCTGTTTTAAAATATTAGTTAAACACAAAAAACGGCGCCGCCTAAGCGGTGCCGTTTGTGTATTTAATGCGGTGTGATTTCCCGCTAAGTTTTTATTTAATGATTGGCAGACAAATTCATTTTAAGCTAACAGCCAAATCATAAGCGCCCTGTGTGGCGTCATGAATGCGCCCTGTGTGTTCGCAGTCGCCAATCTTAAAGGAATTCGGGTAATGCCCCTTTAATTCATTATAAAGCGAATCTTCGCTTTTTACGCCCATTGAAAGCACCACCAGGCTGCATTTGATTTTCTTTTTTTCGTTATTTTCCAAATTTAAAACTTCAATTGCGTTTTTTTCAATTTTAAGCAGCTTATGCGCGGTGTAAAAATTTGTGCCCGCCTCTTTGAGTTTTGGCAAAATGTCGTCTAAATGCTGAAACCAGACGCCCGGTGCAATTTCGCCTGCCATTTCTATTATATTTACTTTGTTTAATGCTTTCGTAAGCATATATGCCGTTTCAAGCCCGGTCATTCCGGAACCGATTACACAAATTTGTTCCCCATGCGGCTTTACCCTGCCGCTTAATATGTCAGACGTTGTAACGGCATTATCAGCTTTAAATGCGCTTGGCACAACAGGCTGCGCACCGGTGGCAAAAATTACATATTGTGGGTTATAAGAGTCAATAATTTCTTTTGTGGCGGCGGTGTTGAAAACTATTTTTACGCCGGCTTTCTGCGCGCTGACTTTCAAATCTTCAACACACCAATGAATTTTACCCTTTTCCGGGCTTTTGTCTGCAAGATTAATTTGCCCGCCTGCCTCGCCGGCCTTTTCAAGCACTGTTACATTAAATTTGCGCTTTGCAAGAACTTCACCGGCTGTCAGCCCGGCAACTCCGGCTCCTATAATAACAACATTTTTTACCTCTTCGCATAACTCCGGCTCTTCGCTGTCTTTGCCTATTTTGGGGTTAACGGAACATTTGCCGTGAGTTCCGCAATAAGCGCCATGCATCATGCTTTCAATGCAATAAAGGCAGCATATGCAGCGTTTAATTTCGTCTGCCCTGCCCTGTTGCACCTTTTGCGGCCAATAAGGGTCTGCAATTAAAGGCCTGCCAAGCGACACAAAGTCCTGCACTGCGGCTTCAAGCTGCTGCTCTGCCTGTTCGGGTGAACGAATCAGGTTTGCCGCTATAACCGGAATGTTAAGTTCATTTTTTACTGCTGCGGCAAGATTTTTACGCCAGCCGCATTCAAAAGACTCTGTTTCAAGCCAATAGTTAAAAGCGTCATAGCCTGCTGAAGAAACATCAATGGCAGCCACGCCGTTTTGCTCAAGCACTTTTGCCATTTTTATGCCGTCTTTCAGTGTATAGCCGCAGCCGGGCATGCCAATTTTGTCATACATTTCGTCCACGCTTAGCCTGACTGTTATAGGAAAGTCAGCTGTGCATTTTTCTTTAATATCAGCAATTATTTCAAGTAAAAAGCGCATTCTGTTTTCAAAGCTGCCGCCGTATTCGTCTGTGCGTTTATTAATATATGGCGACAAAAACTGCTGAATCAAATAGCCGTGCGCGGCATGCAGCATAATGCCGTCTACACCGGCTGTTTTCAGCCTTAATGCGGCGTCGCCGAATTTAGAAATAAGCTTTTTAATTTCACCGTGCGAAAGTTCGCGCGACTTGCTTTCGGCAAATTTTGCACGCGGCGCAACACTGGGCGCTGCGCTTTTAAACAGCATGTCTTTCGCTGCCAGGGCGCGCCCGGGCGGAACAAGGTGTTTATATAATAATTTTGAATATGCCCTGCCGGGCATGATTTTGTCGCAAAATACGCTAATAGGCACTGTGTTTACCATTAAGCTTACGTTTTGCCGCCCCGGGTGGTGCAGTTCAACAAAAAATTTCGCGCCGTGGCGGTGAATGCGCGCGGCCAGTTCAGAAATAGATTTAATATTTCTGCCCTTAGAAGCTGCAAGCTGGCCGAAAGAAGTGGCGCCGCTAAAGTCGTCTACCCTTGTGACTTCACTTACTATAAGTCCGGCGCCGCCTTTGGCGCGTTCTTCATAATAATTCATCATTTGCTCTGTGGCATTTCCGTTAAACTGGCCAAAGCCCATCAGCATGGGGGCCATTACAATTCTGTTTTTTATTTCAACATTTCCGATTTTCATGGGGCTGAAAAGCATTTCATATTTCATATTAAATCACCAAATAACTGCTTTCTGTTTTTAAGTAAGGGCAATGCCCCGCCACAATCGGCGGCGACTTCTGATTCAATAAGGGCTTGCGAATTTAACTGCCGCAATCCCTTTATTGAAGTATAACATATAAATGACTTCTTAGCAAGAAATCAAAACAACACTTTTAATTGTCAAAACAAAAAAAGCGGGGAACTTAAAGCTCCCCGCATGAAATTTATTTGTTTTTGCGCGCCGCCTTGGCTTCTTGCTTTGCCTTTTGTTCGGCAACTTTCCTTTTGGCTTCGGCAATAATCTTTTTTTGCTCTTCTTCCTGTGCCTTGGCTGCCTTTTCCCTTTCCTTGGCTTTTTCAATTTCCTTTGCTTTTTCTTTTGCTTCTTTTGCGGCTGCGCGTTCAAGCCGTTCTGTTTCAAGTTCATCGTCGCTCTTGGCGGGGGCAACGATTACAGCAATGTTAAATGCCATGGCTAAAATAAACAGCACAAGCGCCGCAATACAGCCGGCAAAAAAGCCGCCCGAAATGTCAACAGCGGTGTATTCGCCAATGCTGAAAGCGCCGGCCGAAGCACCGGCAGAGCCGGCAAGCGAAAACATAACTATGGCCACAACCGCAGCGGCAATAGTTAAAATGTCAAACGTAACGGCTGACTTAGTTTTCGGCTTTTTGCATTTGAAAATATTCATGAAAAACGCAATTACTATAAAAATAAGTGAAAGGAAATATGCAATAACTGCCGCAGACATATATGTAACTGCGCCGGCATAACCCTCAAAACCCATGTTTATGGTGAAAAGTGACATGTCAGAAAAGAATGACAAAAGTAAATCAAGCGCTGATTTTGCACCGGTGAAAGAATACATGGTTAACTGAAAGCTGTCTGCCGCGCTTGAAACAGAGCCCCATGGTATTATATACGCAACAATTGGCAAAAATGTAAAAACAGCCCTTGCAATGCGCAGCTTAGTGCCAAACAGTGAATATTTAATTCTGTTCATAGTTCTGTAAAAAGCAGAAAACTTTGCTTCGGCATTTTTGTTGTCTTCTTCAAGTCTTTGCATCCAGTTATAATTTGGAATGGACACGCCGCAGGCTTTACAGTCCGCTCTCAGGTCGTAAAACGGAATTTTACGCCCGCAATTTGGGCAAGTTGCCATTTGCTTACACCCCTTAAAAAATACTAATTTTATTGTATAATGTTTTATGAAAAAAGTCAACACATATTTAGTTTGAAATTAGTTTGAATAGTCAGCCGGGCGTAAATCTAAAAGAACAATGCTGTTCAATAAGGGCTTGCCCGTTATTAAAACAAACGGCGCTTAACTAAGCCAAACACAGCTAAAATAAAAACTTGCAAGCAATAAATCTATTTTTTATAAGCAGCGCGGCTGAATATTATTAATATGGGAAACAGCTCAAGCCTGCCCGCCAGCATGTCAAAGCAAAATATTAACTTTGAAAACGCCGAAAAGCCGGCAAAATTGCCGCTTGGCCCCACTGCGGACAGCCCGGGGCCTATGTTGTTAAGGCAGGAAATAACGGAAGTTACCGTGGTGGTAACGTCAAAATTGTTAATTGAAATAAGCAGCACAGAAGAAGCAAAAATAATTATATAAATAACCAGATATGAATTAACCCCGTCAAGCACTTTTGAGTCAACAACGGTTGAATTAATTCTGACTTTTGAAACCGAATTGGGCTTGAGCGTTTTGTTAAGGCGGACTTTAAGCTGCTTTATATAAAGCATAATGCGCATTATTTTAATGCCGCCGCCTGTTGAGCCGACGCAGGCGCCGAAAAACATAAGAATGACAAGTATAAGCTTGCACAATGTGTTCCACTTGTCAAAATCAACCGTGCAAAAGCCCGTTGTGCTCATTACGGCGTTTACATTGAAAGCAGCATTGCGCACTGCGTCAGACAAATTACCGTAAATTTTATAAATATTTCCTGCAATAACAACCGTTGATAAAACGTTTACAAGAATATAAGCGTGTAATTCCTGATTTTTTATAACAGATTTCAGCCTGCCGGTGAACAAAAAGAAAATCAGGCTGAAATTTACGCCGAACAGGAACATAAACACAATAATAATCCATTCAATAAGCGGGCTGCTATAGCCGCCTATTGAATCATTAAGCACTGAAAAGCCGCCTGTGCCGGCGGTTGACAGCGCGGTTGTTAGCGAATCATAAAGCCCCATTTTAGTAAATAAAAACAATATTAGCGCTTCAAGCAGAGTCAGCGAACAATATATAACATATAAAATTCTTGCGTTTGTTTGAATTTTTGAAACAACCTTGTCAGTTTCCGGGCCCGGCACTTCCGCTTTCATAACAAACATAGACGTGCCCTTACCCTTGGGGACAACGGCAATCATAAAAGTAAGAATGCCCATGCCGCCTATAAAATGGGTGAATGAACGCCAAAAGAGAATTGACTTGGGCAGTGATTCAATGTCGCTTATAACCGTTGCGCCGGTTGTTGAAAAGCCGGAACAGGCTTCAAAAAATGCGTCTATGTAATTTGGAATTACGCCGCTTAGGAAAAAAGGCAGCGCGCCGAAAAGAGACATGACAATCCACGCTATGCCGCAGATAAAAAGCCCCTCTCTTGTATATACCCTTACATTTTGCGGCTTTTTTATAAAAACAAGCCCGGCGCCGATTAAAAAGAGTATTACAGCCGGAATAATAAACGGCAAAATGACAGATTCCCTGAAATAAAGCGAAAAGGCAATGGGAATCAGCATAATGGCGCCTATTATCATAAATATTTTGCCAAGAACGTAAGTAACAGCCCTGTAATCCATAAATAACCTCGTTTAGAACAAGTCAAAAATTGAATTTACATTTTCAATTTTTCTGCCTTTGGACACAACAACGATTCTGTCCCCTATTTCCAGCGTAACATCGCCGTTTGGAATTATAAACCTGCCTTTGCGGCTGATAGACGCTATAAGAATGTCTTTTTTAAATTTTATGTCAAAAAGCGAGTCGCCTATATGCTTTGTCCTTTCATCAAGTATAAATTCGGCGGCTTCCACCCTGCCGTCAAACAGCTTGTAAAGCGACTTCATTTCGCCCGAATTGACATTTGCTTTAGCCCTGATGTATTGTATTATTACGTCGCCGGTAATTTCGGCAACATTAATTAATGTGTCGTTATTGAAATCGTCAAGCAATTTTAAAAGCGCCGTGCTGTTTACCTTGGTAATTGTTTTCAAAACCTGCGCCTTTGTTGAATAAAGCGACACCAAGATATTAATTTCATCTGACTCTGTAAGCGTTACCACGGCGTCCATCTTGCCGGCGCCTTCTTCATAAAGAAAGTCATAATCGCTTGCGTCGCCGCATATAATCGTTGAAGAGTCAAGCTTGTCTGACAGCTCTTCGCACCTTTCGGGGCTTTTTTCAACAATAATAACGTTTTTGTTCTGCTCTTCAAGCAGAGCGGCAAGGTAAAATGCTATTTTTGAACCGCCTATTATCATTATGTCTTTAAGCGATTTGTTCATTTTTGACGCCCTGATTTCACGCACCACGGCGCCCAAATGCTTATGACTGCTGGTAATATAAACGTTGTCGCCCGGCAAAATTGTAAAGTCGCCGTTCGGAATAAAAACATCTTCGCCGCGGGACACGGCGCATATAACAATTTTATTTTTGAATTTTTGCGGCAGGTTGCTGATTTTTAAATTGGCAAGCACGCTTTCCTCTCTGATTTTAACCTCTGCAATATCAACAAGCCCGTTTGCAAAAGTTTCAACATGAATGGCAGAGGGAAATTGAATATTACGGCAGATTTCAAGCGCCGCGCTGAAATCAGGGTTAATCAGCATGGAAATGCCGAGCTCGCTGCGCATAAAGCCGATTTGCTTGGTGTATTCCGGGTTTCTGACTCTTGCTATTGTGTGCCTTGCCCCCATTCTGCGCGCTATAAAGCAAGACAAAATATTATTTTCATCTGATGCAGTGGTGGCTATAAGCAAATCTGCCCTTTTAACTTCCGCATTGTCAAGCACTTCGCGAATTGCGCCGCTGCCAACAACGCCCTGCACATCTAAATTTTCGGCAAGCTTCTTTACGATAGATTCGTTTCTGTCAATAACGGTTATGTTGTGCCCCTCGTCCAAAAGACCGGCCGCAAGGCGGCAGCCAAGCCTGCCCGCGCCGACAATTATAATATTCATAGCAAAACCTTTCCGAATTTTCAGATAATATTGTCAGCATTAATAAACTGACTATTATACAGTTTATAATAAAATTTCTTTTTGTCAAGTAATTCTTGGTGATTTCCTGTTTCAACAACCCGCCCGTTGTCCATAACAACGATTAAATCGGCATTTTTTATTGTTGAAAGGCGGTGCGCCACAATAAAAGTTGTTTTGCCGGCCATTAGTTTTTCAAATGCCTTTTGAATCTTTATTTCAGTTCTTGTGTCAATGTTTGACGTGGCTTCGTCCAGAATAAGCATAGACGAATTAACAAGCATAAGTCTGGCTATGCATATAAGCTGCTTTTGCCCCTGCGACAGCGTGCCGCCGTCTGCCCCTATAACCGTGTCATAGCCGTTTGGCAAACGCTTTATAAATGAATCTGCAAACGCGGCTTTTGCGGCGGCTTTGACTTCGTTTAAGTCTGCGCCGGGTTTGCCCATTTTTATATTGTCATAAACACTGGCGCTTTTAAGCCATGTGTCTTGAAGCACCATGCCGTAAGCTTCGCGCAAAGATGAAACGTTTATATCGTCATATTTAACTGAATCCACAGAAATGCTGCCCGAATCAACGTCGTAAAACTTCATAAGCAGGTTTATAAGCGTTGTTTTGCCGCAGCCTGTTTTTCCCACAATAGCAACCTTTTCACCGGGTTTTACTTTTAGAGTCAGGTTTTTAATAAGCTCGCGCTCAGGCGTGTAGCTGAAATCAATGTTGTCAATAAATATTTCGCCCTTTATATTAGCCGGGGTAATTTTTTCGCCGGTGTTTTCATTGATTTCCTCTTCCTCAATAAGTTCAATAAGCCTTGCGGCGCAGGCCATTGCATTTTGCAGTTCCGTAATAACAGAGCTGATTTCGTTAAACGGTTTGGTGTATTGGTTTGCATAACTTAAAAATGAAGCTAAAATACCGACTGTGATTGAGCCGCTGCCGGAAATCGCCAGCAAAGCGCCAAACAGCGCAACCCCTGCATAAACCACAGCGTTAACAAATCTTGTTGCCGGGTTTGTAATTGAAGAAAAAAATGTTGCCCACAGTGAATATTTTGCTAGGTTAGAATTAATTTTGCTGAATTTTTCTTTGTTTTCTGCCGTGTGCGAATATGCCTCTACAACTTTTTGGTTTGTTACCATTTCATCAATAAAAGCTGTTTGTTCGCCGCGTGCTTCGCTTTGAAGCTTAAACATATTATATGTTTTCTTTGCAATGAAGCGCGCAATGAAAAAAGACAGCGGTGTAAGCACAACCACAACAAGCGCAAGCACGGCATTGATATAAAGCATAAAAAACAAAGTGCCTATTATAGTGGCAATGCCGGTGAAAAACTGTGAAAAGCCCATTAAAAGCCCGTCTGCAAGCTGGTCTGCGTCAGAAATAACACGGCTTACAATGTCGCCGTTCGGGCGCGAATCAATGTATTTAAAAGGCAGGCGCTGAATTTTTTCAAAAGCTTTTTGCCGCAAATCTCTTACAACATTAAAAGTAATGGCATTGTTCAAAATGTTTTGCAGCCACTGCAAAACAAAAACGCATGCAATGATAACGGCTATTTTAATTAACTTGTCATATACGTTTTCAAAAGCCACGCTGCCGCGGCTGATAATATTGTCTATTGCCCTGCCGACAAGAATAGGCACATAAAGCTGTAATGCGCTTGATACAACGGTGAGCAGCACAGAAGTAAAAAGCACATATTTATATTTGCCTATATATGCAAATACTTTTTTTAAAGTTTTGCCGTTTTTCACATTGCCGCCCCCTTTTCATATTGTGAATAATATATTTCTTTATATATTTCACATTCTTGCAGCAGCCGGCTATGGCTGCCGGCTGCTGCAAGTTCCCCGTCTTCAAGCACAAGAATTTCGTCTGCGTTGAGCACAGAAGACGCGCGCTGGCTGACTATAAAAATTGTTGGGTTGTAGTCAAGTGAAAAAATTTCTTTTTTAAGCTTTGCTTCAGTTGCGAAGTCAAGCGCGCTCCAGCTGTCGTCAAAAATGAGTATTTCCGGTTTTCTGACAAGAGCCCTGGCAATTGACAGGCGCTGAAGCTGCCCGCCCGAAAAATTGTTACCGTTTTGGTAAACTTTGCTGTCAAGCCCGTCTTTTTCCATTATTGCGTCATAAATCTGGGCAGTTTTCAGCGCGTCATATAATTCGCTGTCGTCTGCGTCTGTTTTACCCCAAAGTAAATTTTCGCGCACGGTGCCCGAAAACAGCGTGCTCTTTTGCAGCACAAAGCCTATTTTCGAGCGCAGCGCGTCTTTGTCATAAGCTTTTACATCGACGCCGTCTACCCTGACAACGCCTTCGGTAGCGTCATAAAAATGCGCAATGAGCGAAACAAGCGAGCTTTTACCGCTGCCCGTTGAGCCGATTACGCCCACCACGCTGCCGCGTTTTGCACTGAAAGAAATTTTGCTTAGCGAATTTTCACAGGCATTTTTATATCTGAAAGAAACGTTTTGAAAATCAACGGCATTATCTGTGCTGATTTCTGAATTATTGTTGCTTTGCAGCGTGCTTTCAAGCTTTAAAATTTCTGAAATTCTGCCGGCACCGGCCATAGCTCGCGTAACGGTTATAATAAGATTGGCAAGCTTAAGCAGCTCTATAAGAATTTGGCTCATATAATTATAAAGCGCAACCACTTCGCCCTGAGTCAATTGCCCGCTGTTTACTTCGTAGCCGCCAAGATAAATAAGAGCTATAATGGCAAAATTAATTATTACATATGTCAGCGGGTTTAAAAGCGCGGAAATTCTGCCGGCAGCTTTTTGAAATGAAGCTAAACGGCGGTTTCTTTCTTTAAAACGTGACACTTCGTTTTCTTCGCATACAAACGCCCTGATTACCCTTGCGCCGCTGAGATTTTCACGGGTTGCCAAGGTGACGCCGTCAAGTTCAGACTGAATTTTTTTATATTGCGGCAGTGTTTTATTCATAATTAGATAAATTATTAATGAAAGAATTATTACTGTTATAAGAAAAATAAGCGCGCATTTAAAATCTATAGTAAAGCTCATTATGATTGTGCCGACTACAATAAAGGGGCTGCGCAGCAAAAGCCGCAGCACAAGGTTGACACCGTTTTGCACTTGCGTGGCGTCTGCCGTTATTCTTGTAATAAGAGTAGATGTGCCGACTTCGTCAAGCTCGCTGAATGAAAGAGACTGTATTTTGTCAAATATGCCCTGCCTTAAGTCACGCCCAAAATATGCCGCAGCCTTTGCGGCAAAAAATTGCGCGGTTATTGAAACAGCCATTCCGACAACAGCCAAAGCAACTAAAATGCCCGCTCTTGACAAAATAAAGCTTCTGTCGCCCGCCGCAATGCCGTTGTCAATAATTGAAGCCACCACCAACGGAACAATTAATTCAAAAACAGCTTCCAGCATTTTGAAAAGCGGCGCAAGCACACATTCAATTTTATATTTGCCCAAATATGGCAGCAGCTTTTTCATCAGAGTTGACTTCCTTTCGTGAAAAATTATATTCAATAAGGCGGGCTTGCCCGTTATTATAAAACTTAAAAGCGCATATATTTATGCATTCTTTTATCAACTATGAATTTTAAATTATATTTTATTTTGTGTCAATATCAATGCCGCAATTTTTATAAATAATGGTAAATAAATCAGCAAATTTTACCGCTGCCGGAGCGCGCCGGGCAGCTCTGACTTTTTAATAAGCTGCCGTTTTGCTGACCGCAAACAAAAAAGAAAAGCCTGCGCTTTTCTTTTTTTACAGCAGCATTTTATAAACGAGTTCCAGCAATGCCGGCTCACGCAGCGAATCTGCAATTTTTAAGTTTTTTCTGAGCTCTTTCATGTTTACGTCGCTGTGTTCTGTTTCCTTGCTCCACAGCTGCATTGTGCGGGGGTCATTTCCGAATAATGCCGGTATAAGCAGCCCCAGCACCGCAAGACGAAGGCGCGGCAAAACCTGCCTGTCATAAACGGCGTTTAAAAAATATCTGTAAACAAAATAGGTTAATATGTTTTCGCCGGCTATGCCCGGCAGGCGCACAGCTAAAGTGTTTGGCGCGTCAAGCTTTTCAAGCCAAGCGCTGTTGATTATTTCAGGGTTTTTAAAAACTGCCGAAAGTGAAATCTTACGCGGGCGGCTATGCGACTTTTTTATGTCGTTTTGAATTTCTGCGCCGAAGTTTAAAAGGCGGCATGCTTTTTCTTTAATGTCAATTCCGGGGTCTTTTACAAGTTCAAAAGCCTGTTGCCTTGCGCCTTTAAGCTCATAAAAAAGCTGCGCGTCAATGCTGTTAAAATGCGGCTGCTCAGCTGTTGTTTCTTCGCAAAATTCAAATGCGTCAGCCTTGTCCCACATCAGCCCGGCGGCAACGGGGCATGAAAAAGAAAAACCGGTTTCGGTAAGTGCACCGTAATTGTTTATAAATTTTGGGAAATTTCTGCAAGTCATGGGCGTGTAGCCCACCCCAAGCTCAATATGAATGTCGCACAAGTCATCACTGTTTAAAAACGGGCAGCGCTTTTCTTGCGTCAGTCTGAAAACGTTGTTGCCGAATTCGTCGTAAGTAAGCACAGAATCTATTCTTTGTTTTATGCCGCCTGAAATTTCAGAATATAAATTAAGGGTTGCATTGTCTACATCAACTTCCCAGCCCTTGCAGCAAGAGTCGGGGCATGCGCCTTTCAAGCACTGGAAGCTCTTAAAAAGCTGTGGGTAAACATTTTTCATTCTTCCGCCTCGTAAACACGGCGGCTGAGCTGGCCGATATACGGCAAATTTCTGTATTTCTGGTCATAATCAAGCCCGTAGCCCACCACAAACTCATCAGGCACATCACAGCCGACATAATCAGGCGTAATATCTGCCACTCGGCGCTCAGGCTTGTCCAGCAAAGTCACAATGCTTATTGACTTTGCACCCCTTGTTTTTAAAATCTCGCTTACATATTTCAGCGTTCTGCCGCTGTCAAGAATATCTTCAACAATCAGCACGTCATAGCCGCTCAAATCAATGTCAACATCTTTTTCAATTTTAACGTTTCCGCTTGACTTTGTTGAAGAGCCGTATGACGAAACAGACATAAAGTCAATGCACAGCGGCAGTTTAATATGCCGAACAAGGTCAGTCATAAAAAACACACAGCCCTTTAAAATGCCCAGCACAAATAAATTTTTGTCTTTAAAATCTCTTGTTATTTCCTTTCCGAGCTTTTCATTAATTTTTCTGAGCTCGTCTTCGCTTACAAGAATTTTATCTATTTCACCAAGCATTCTTTACCTTTCCTCTCTGAAATATGACAGGCCTAATGAAGCCGGGCCCTGGTTTTCCTTTTTCTTTCTTATGCTTACGAATATAAGTATTAAGATTGTTATAACATATGGAAGCATTTTGAAAAGCTCTTGCGCGCGCAAAGCAAGCCCGGGTACATAAAGATAAACTATGTAAAGCCCGCCGAACAGTATTGAGCCAATAATTCCTAAATTGGGCTGCCAAACGGCAAATATAACAAGAGCTATTGCAAGCCAGCCCCTGTCGCCGAACGCGTCGTTAGACCAAACTCCGCATGCATAGTCCATTACATAATAGAGCCCGCCGAGCCCGGCAATGCCCGCCCCAATGCATGTTGCAAGATATTTGCTGCGGTTTACGTTAATTCCGTCAGCGTCAGCAGTGGCAGGGCTTTCGCCAACCGCCCTTAAATGCAGCCCGCCACGTGTGTGGTTAAAGAAAAACGCGCAAATTATGGCAATAATTATGGCAAGATATGCAAGAAACCCATAAGACAGAAAAATTTGCCCAAACCAGCCCAGAGAGTCAGCAAAAGGCAGGGTTGTTTTGAAATAGCTGCTGGTTGTGGTAAGCACAACAGACGGCACGTCGCTTCCGGTAATTTTTATGAGCGACCCGCCGAAAAAATTGCCAAAGCCCACGCCGAACGTAGTTATTGCAAGGCCGGTTACATTTTGGTTTGCCCTTAATGTAACCGTAAGAAACGAATAAACAAAGCCCATTATAACAGAGCCCAAAAGACAGCAGATAAGCGGAATAAAAATTGCCAAAAACGCATTGGCGTCTGCGCTGCTTGCAAGCGACTCTTCATAAAAGAAAGCGCCGATAACGCCGCTGATTCCGCCGATATACATAATGCCCGGAATACCCAGATTCAGGTTGCCTGATTTTTCAGTTAGAATTTCACCAGTTGACCCGTAAAGAAGCGGTATGCCCTGCGTTACCGCACGCTGTATAAAGGTAATTATTGTTGACGAAGCAATCATAATTATTCCGCCTCCTTATGTGAACGATGAATTTTAATCTGGTAATTAATGAAAAATTCACACCCGATTATAAAGAAAAGGACAATACCAACTATAATGTCGGAAAAAGATTCGTTAAGCCCGAAAACGGTTGAAATTTCGCCCGCGCCCTTTTCAAAAAAGACTATAAGAAATGATGTCAAAATCATATATATTGGGTTGAAATGTGCAAGCCATGACACCATTATGGCTGTAAATCCCCTGTTGTCTGCCGTGCTGGTTGAAAGCGTGTGGTCTGTTGAGCCGACAAGCAGCAGCCCGGCCACACCGCACAAGGCGCCGGAAAGCAGCATAGTTCTTATAATTACCTTTTTTACATTAATGCCTATGTATCTTGCCGTGTTGTCAGATTCGCCCACAACAGAAATTTCATAGCCATGCTTGCTGTATTTAAGGTAAATATAAACAAAAACAGTAAGTAAAGCTACAATTATTATATTTAACAAATAATTATAATTGCCCAGTGTCGGCAGCCAGCCCGCATGCGTCGCCTGGTTGATAATGCCTATTTTGCCTGAGCCTTTCGGGTTTTCCCAATACATTGAAAAATATGAAACAAGCTGTATTGCCACATAATTCATCATAAGCGTAAACAGAGTTTCGTTTGTGTTGAATTTTGCCTTGAAAGCAGCAGGAATAAGCGCCCAAACAGCACCCGCAGCCATGCTGGCAATAATCATTATGATTATTAAAAGCGCATTTGGCACTTTGTCGCCAAGGCAAATCATGCACGCAGCCGTTGCAAGCCCGCCTATAAGCACCTGCCCCTCAGCGCCGATATTCCAAAAGCGCATTTTAAAAGCCGGTGTCACAGCCAGCGAAACGCACAGCAGCATGGCAATACCCTGAAGCAAATTCCAAACGCGCCGCTGTGTGCCGAACGCGCCTTTAATCATTGTGGCGTAAATACTAATTGGGTTTTCGCCTGTAACGGTAACTATTACAAGAGCGCAAACTATAAGCGAAATGAGCACTGCGCCTATTCTTATGCCCCATGCGTGCGCTTTTGAAATTGAGTCTCTTTTGACAATATGAATAAGCGGTTCGCGCATTTTTTCCTTTTTGCTCATATGCTTTCCTCCATGTCGGAGCTCTTAGTCATAAGCAGCCCGATTTCATCTTTAACGGCAGTCTTTGCGTCAACAATTCCGGTTATCCTGCCGGAATTGATTACCATAATTCTGTCGCACAGCTCTATGAGCACATCAAGGTCTTCGCCCACAAAAATGACTGCCGTGCCGATTTCTTTTTGGTGTGTAAGCAGGTTATATATTGTGTAAGATGAATTTATGTCAAGCCCCCTGACCGGGTATGCAACCATAAGCAATTTTGGGTTTTGCGAAATTTCACGGCCGACAAGCACCTTTTGCACGTTTCCGCCTGAAAGCCGCCTTACGGGTGTTGTGGCGCTTGGGGTTACAACGTCAAGCCCGTCTATTACTTTTTCAGCAACCTGCTTTGGCTGCTTTCTTTCAAGAAATGCGGTGGGCCCCTGTTTATAGCTTCTGAGCATCATGTTGTCAATAATGTCCATATTACCGACAAGGCCCATGCCCAGCCTGTCCTCCGGGACAAAGGAAAGCGCCACGCCCAGCTTTCTGATTTCGCGCGGGCTTTTACCGATGAGCTGCTTTTCTTCGCCGCTGTCTATAAATATTATGCTGCTGCCATGTGCAGTTTTTTGAAGCCCGGCTATTGATTCCAGCAATTCTTTCTGGCCGGAGCCCGAAATTCCCGCAATGCCAAGAATTTCGCCGCTCATTGCGGTAAACGAAACATCTGAAAGCAGCGCGCCGCCGGTTTTTGAGCTAATGCTCAGATTTTCAACCCTAAGGCATTCTTTTGTGTTTTTTGCTTCAAGCCGTTCAATATTTAGCTGAATTTTTTCGCCCATCATCATTTCGGCAAGCAGCTGTTCATTTGCGTCAGCCGTAATAACGGTGCCGGCATTTTCACCCTTTCTGAGCGTTGTAACCCTGTCAGAAATTTCAAGCACTTCATTGAGCTTGTGGGTTATTATAATAATTGATTTTCCGTCGTTTTTCATTTTACGCAGAATTTCAAATAATTTTCTGATTTCCTGGGGTGTTAAAACAGCGGTCGGTTCGTCAAGTATAAGTATGTCCGCGCCCCTGTAAAGCACCTTGATAATTTCAACGGTTTGTTTTTCCGAAACAGACATTTCATATATTTTTTTATTTAAATCTAAAACAAAACCGTATTTTTCGGTAATTTCTTTTACTTTTTTTGTTGACTCTTTAAGCTTGAATCTGCCCTTGTCTTCGTTACCGAGAACTATGTTTTCAGTTGCATTGAAAACATCAACCAGTTTGAAATGCTGGTGAATCATTCCTATTTTATGGCGAAAAGCGTCTCTCGGCGATTTAATTATAACTTCTGTGCCGTTTACAAAAATTTCGCCGCTGTCAGGGTAATAAATACCCGAAACCATATTCATTAGTGTTGTTTTACCGGACCCGTTTTCGCCCAACACGGCAAGAATTTCGCCGCGCTTAAGTTCCAGATTAACATCTTTATTTGCAACAACGCTGCCAAAGGTTTTTGTAACGCCCCTTAGTTCCAAAGCTAAATCTTTGTTCATTGTTACCTCCAAAACAACTTTACCGTGGCCGTGAAATTAACACGGCCACGGCTTGAAATCGCAAGTAATTATGCCAAATTAAAACGCTGTGTTCAGCATTGTAATGCCGTCTATTTGAACGTCAAAATAAGGCGCTGAACGGTAAACTGACTCATGGAAATACCCGTCTGAAACAGCTTCAGTGTCCGCTTCATATGCAGCGTCAGTGTCAACGTCAGCCATATAGGAAGTCAGATAGCCGCTTTCATCAATAGTGGCGTTTACATTAAGCTCGTCTGTAACAGTAACAGTGAATGTGCTGGTGTCAAACACTTGCAGCGAGCCGTCTTCAAGGGCAGCCATAGCTTCGTCTATAGCTTCCTGTGTGCCTTCGGCAGCAACTTCAGTATTAAGGTCTGTCAGAACAACAGAGCCGGTTGAAAGGTCGCCAGTCCAGTCGTCGTCAATATCTTTGCCGTCAATTACGCACTGAATTGCATATTCATAATAAGGCGTCCAGTCAATTCTGGAAGAAATAAGATATGTGTCTTGGCAGCCGGAATCATAAGTGCTGCCGTTGTAAGCAACGTTCGGCACGCCGTTTTCCTGGCAAGCTGTCGGGGCGCCGAGTGAATCAGCGTGGCCGCTGATAAGAACGCAGCCGGCGTCAATCAGAACGTTGGCGGCTTCATATTCCTTGTCATAGTCATACCATGACCCTGTAAACTGCACCTGCATGGTAACGCTTTCGCAAACACTCTTTGCACCGAGATAGAAAGAGGTGTAACCTGAAATAACTTCGGCATAAGTATAAGCGCCAACATAGCCCATTACAGCCTCATCAGCAGTGATGTCGCCGTTTTCAATCATTTCATTGAGTTTCATGCCGGCAGCAACACCTGCAAGATAACGGCCCTCATAAATTGAAGCAAATGTGTTGTGGTAATTGTCAAGGCCCTGTGTGTGCGCTTTGGTGCCCGTTGAATGGCAAAATTCAACATCAGGGAATTCCGTTGCAGCTTCAATCATGTAATCTTCATGCCCGAAGCTGTCTGCAAAGATAATAGTGCAGCCCTGTTCAACAAGGTCAACAGCCGCTTCATAACAAGCAGAATTTTCTTCAATGTTGGTTTTCTCAACATATTCCACACCAAGAGCTTCACAGGCTGCCTTTGCGGCGGTCATAAAGTTCTTGTCATAGGTCGAATTTTCATCATGCAAATAAATGAAGCCGACCTTTACGGTTGTTTCGCTGCCATCTGTGTCTGTGTCAGTGTTGCTTGAGCAACCCGCAAACATAGCCGCAACAAAAGCAAGTGACAAAATGACAGCAAGCAGTTTTTTCGCTGTTTTCATACTTTTCTACCTCCAATAGAAAATTAAAATTATTATTAGGCATAAGCCTGATAACCAGATTCAGGGGCTCAATTCCTGAAAATTATTTCGCCCGTTAAATAATTCATTTCATCAATTATGGCAAGGCTTTGCAAATTTATATTTTCGCGCCGCAAAGCGTCGCCGCCATGCTGAAATCCTTTTTCTATAACCACGCCGCAGCCTGCGAGCTCTGCGCCGCTTTCGTTTACAAGATTTATAAGCCCGCGCATTGCGTTGCCAATTGCCAAAAAGTCATCAACAATCAGCACCTTGTCGCCGGCGTGCAGAAATCTTTTAGACACCATAATGTTATATGTTGTGCCGTGTGTGAAAGATTCAACCGGCGTTGTGTAAACTTCACCGGCTATATTTTTTGTTTTTGTTTTTTTTGCGAACACAAGCGGGCAGCCGAATTCCTGCGCCACAAGCGTGCCTATTGCAATTCCTGACGCTTCAATGGTTAGAATTTTATTTACCCCGGCGTCTTTGAAAAGTCGGTGAAATTCACGGCAGACTTCTTTTAAAAACGGCACATCTATTCTGTGGTTTAAAAAGCAGTCTACCTTAAGAATGTTGCCGTCGTAAACTTCGCCCTCTTTAATTATCTTATTTTTAAGAAGCTCCATAAAAAGTTTGCACCTGTCTTAAAATATTACATAAAACTGCGCCGAAAGTTTACCCGTTAAAGGTGAAAATTTTGCTGTTAATCTGCCGCTGTTTCTGCTGCCTGTTCAGGGGCGGGCTGTTCAACAGGGTTGTCCATTTTAAAAACATAATCGTTGCCCGGCAGAATTGCGTTAAGAATAATGCCAACAAGAGCCGCAATGGCCAGCGCAGTAAGGCTTATAGTCAATTTGCCTATAGTAATATCAATAGTGTCAATTCCAAGGGCGCACACAAGAATAACAGCGGTAATTATAAGATTGCGCGCCTTTTTTAAGTCAACCTTATTTTCAACCAGGTTGCGCACGCCAATGCTTGAAATCATGCCGTAAAGCACAAATGACACACCGCCCACAACTGCGGCGGGCATGGTGTTAACAAAGGCTGCAAATTTGGGTGAAAACGAAAGTAAAACCGCAAAACATGCCGCAATTCTTACAACCTTGGGGTCATAAACCCTTGTCAGGGCAAGAACGCCTGTGTTTTCGCCATATGTTGTGTTTGCAGGGCCGCCGAATATGGCTGAAAGCGAAGTTGCAATGCCGTCACCAACAAGAGTCCTTTTTAGCCCCGGGTCAGCAAGGAAATTTTTGCCGGTTGTTGCGCTGATTGCCGAAACGTCGCCAATATGTTCCATCATGGTGGCAATTGAAATTGGCATAATTGCTATAATTGCGCTGATTGCAAGGCTCTTGTCGCCCACATTGCCAAACACCCAGTTTTCTGATGAAATCGGCAAACCAAACCAATCAGCCTCTTTTACGGCTGAAAAGTCAACCTGCCCAAGGCACAGCGCAAGCAGATATGAAACAACAACGCCAAATATAATCGGAATTATTTTTACCATGCCTTTGCCGAAAATGTTGCACACAATAATAACTGCCATAGCAACAATAGCAACTAGCCAGCTTTCCTGGCAATTGCTGACGGCAGAGCTTGCAAGGCTAAGCCCAATGCCTATTATAATGGGCCCTGTGACAACAGGCGGGAAAAATTTCATTACCTTTTCAACCGGGAAAATTGCAAACAGCCCGGCAATTACAAGATAAACAAGCCCGGCGCATGCAACGCCCAAGCAGGCATATGGCAGCATTTCTGTGTTTGAAGAGCCGTCTGCGGCAAGCGGAGCAACTGCGCCGTAGCCGCCCAGGAAAGCAAATGACGAACCTAAAAAGGCCGGTACTTTTCCTTTTGTAATCAAATGAAACAAAAGAGTACCAAGCCCAGCCATTAACAGCGTTGTCTGCATATTAAGCCCTGTGAGAATCGGCACAAGAACTGTAGCGCCGAACATGGCAAAGGTATGCTGCACGCCTAAAACAAGCATTTTCGGCACGCCGAGAACGCGTGCGTCATAAATCGGCTCTTTGCCGATGTCTTTGCCTTTAACTTTGGTTTTTGCCATAATACAACAGCCTTTCTGCCCATAATTTTTTTTACGCTTTACCTATGGGCAGATAACGCGCATTGCTGTGAAATATTATTTTGTTCCGAAAATTCTGTCTCCTGCGTCGCCGAGCCCGGGAACAATATAACCGTTTTCATTAAGCTTTTCATCAAGACCGGCTGCAAAAATTTCAACGTCCGGGTGAGCCGCCGTAAGAGCCTTAAGCCCCTCAGGCGCGGCAATTATGCACAAAAACTTGATGCTGCGCGGGTTTCTTTTTTTAATTTGCGTTATAGCGTCTATTGCAGAGCCGCCGGTTGCAAGCATAGGGTCAACAACAAACACGTCACGCACCTCTATATCTTTCGGAAGCTTGCAGTAATATTCAACAGGCTGAAGCGTTTTTTCATCTCTATATAGGCCAATGTGCCCGACTCTGGCTGACGGCACAAGTTCAAGCGCCCCCTCTACCATGCCAAGCCCAGCACGCAAAATCGGCACAAACGCAAGCTTGCGCCCCTCTATTTCCTTGCAATTTGCAATTCCGCAGGGGGTTTGAACTTTTTTGTCAGACAGCGGCAAATCACGCGTGGCGTCATATATCATAAGCATGGAAATTTCATTAACAAGAGTTCTGAATTCCATGGTGCTGGTGTTAATGTCCCGCAAAATTGAAAGCTTGTGCTGAATAAGCGGGTGGTCCATTATAGTGACTTTATTGTTCAAAATCCATTCCCCCGATTCTTTGGAAATATAATATCACATATCAAATTTCTATTCAACAAAATGCGACTTACAAAAGTGTTACAAAATGGTAAAAAACTGTTTAAAAAATAAAAGCGCCGGCAGGTCGGCGCTTTTATTTATGTTTTTGTTAATTTAGTAAAAGAACTATTTAATGGCTGCTGCTCAGATTTACTCAAAATATATGTAAACACCGGCCTCTTCAATTTCAATGCTTATGGGCTCGCCTGCTGAATTTTGATACATAACAAAGCTTCCCGCAGAAACAGTTCCCGAAAACCTGTGGCCGTCATCAAGCAAATCTGCGCTCAGGTTTTCAGAATTTTCAACATAATATATAATGTTATAAATTAACACGGCGGGGTTTAATTGGGGCGCATTGTCGCTTTCCTGCCGGTATTCAAGAGAGCCGTATTTGCAGTTTAAATTAGCCCCGTCATATTCAAATGAAAAGCCCTTTGCATTTGATGACAAGGCCGTTACTGACACGCTGCCTGACAAATATGACACGCTGCATTCAAATTCATTTTCACCCATGGCAATACGCGCGCTTTTTTGAAAGTCTGAAACAGCCGGCGTGTACACAGCAGTGCCGCAGGAAGTCAGCATAAATATAAGCGAAGCAAATATTAATGGGTAAAAACGCTTTTTCAAAAAATCAGCTCATTGTTCAAATTCAGACATCAACGCGCCAAGCAGTTCAAGCATATCTTCCACAGTCATGCCCCTGACGCTTATTTCAGACGCGGTTATGTCGCCGCATAAGGCATGAATATAAACCGCAGCGGCTGCCGAATCAAAGGCGCTTATGCCCTGTGCTGCAAATGAAGCCGTCATGCCAGAAAGCATGTCGCCCGTGCCTGCCATTGCCATGCCGGGGTTCCCTTTCATGTTAACCAAAACACGCTTACCGTCTGTAACAACTGTGTTAGCGCCCTTTAGCACAAGCGTAACGCCATATTCCTTTGCAAAGGCTTTTGCGCAGTCAATTCGGTGGCTTTGCACATATGCCGTGCTTTCACCTATAAGCCGCGCCATTTCTGCCGGGTGCGGGGTCATTATTATGTCGGCCTTAGAGTCTTTTAAAACATCTATATTCACTTTAAGCGAATTTATACCGTCTGCGTCTATAACAAGCGGAACTTGAGCTGTTTTTACAATTTCGTTTACAACAACCTGCGTGTCGTCGTTATTGCCCAATCCACAGCCTATCAACACAGCGTTTGCAGCGGCAAGCTTTTCATATAACACACCCAATGCGCCTATAGACACCGTTTTACTTTCATTTTCGCAAAGCGGCGTAAAAACGGGCTGAATTAAATGCGAAGTAAGCACAGGGTAAACAGATTTCGGAAACGCGCATTCAAGCAGCCCAACGCCGGTTTTAAGCGCGGCGCTTGCAGAAATAACCGCAGCACCCGGCATAAGGTAGCTGCCGCAGATATTAAGCAGCCTGCCGTTTGTGCCTTTGTGGCAGTTTTTGTCTCTTTTTTTAAAAAGACTTTTAACATATGCGCGGCTTATTGTGCCCACGTCGCACTTTTCATAACAGTCTTCCGGAATGCCTATGTCTGCAACAACGGTTTTGCCGCAGCATGCATTTCCGCCGGGCAAAACGTGGCCAAGCTTATAATCCGACACGGCAATGGTTAAATCGGCATGCACAGCTGTTACGGCTTCGCCGGTTTCGGCATTTACGCCGCTTGGCACATCAATAGAAACCACAGCTGCGCCAGATGAATTAATTTTTTCAATAACGCTTTTAAACGGCTCTTTTACTTCACCGTGAAAGCCGGTGCCGAACAGGCAGTCAATTATAAGCGCGCAGTTAAAGCCATAATCCGCAGCAGAATAAACCTTGACGCCGAAATCAAGCGCCTCTTTAAAATAAAGCTTCGGCTCGTTAGCCACAGGCTCTTTGCCGGCCAGCACTATTTCTGTTTCCGCGCCGTTTTCCTTTAAACGCTTTGCAATTACAAAGCCGTCGCCGGCATTTTTGCCGCTGCCGCAAACAACCGCGGCACGCCCGCTTTTTAAAATATCTGCATAATTTTTTATAATTATATCAGCCGAGCTGTCGCCCGCAGCTTTCATAAGCTCTGCTGCGGTAAAATATTTTTGAAACGCTGCGTTTTCGGCAGAAAGCATCTGCCTGGGCGTCAATATTTTCATAAACTCACTCCCATAAAATTACGGCTGCAACGGCGTATTCGCCGTCATGGCTTATTGAAACATCGCATTTGTCAAGCGAAGCTATAAATGGCTTTCCTTTGTTGTCATGCAGAATTTCAACATTACAAAGCGGCAGCCTGAGCCCGGTGCCGAGCGCCTTAAAATAAGCTTCCTTTGCGGCGTATATTCCGGCGAAGCTTTGTGCTGTGCGGCAGTGTTCAATTTCTTTTTCAGTGAAAACCTTATTTAAAAAACTTTTGTTTTCAGTGATTTTTTCAATTCTTGAAATTTTCACAATGTCAACGCCGATTTTATACACCTGCACCACCCACAACTCTTACCCTGAAGCCGCCGTAAAAACGGCTGACTAAAAGCTTTCTGTGTGCGCCCACGGGCGGCTGCCCGCAGGAATTTGAGCCGGCGCCCATCATAAAAGCGTCAATATGCACATTTGTTGTGTCATAGTCATGCAAATCTTCGGCATGGCGCGCCTTTTCACACTGCTGCGGGGTGAAATGATTTGCGCTGAACACAAAAGATTTTTCGCTTTCAAAACGCAGCCCTAATCCGTGCTCGTCAGTAATTTCAGCCCAATATGTTGAGTCACGCATTGAACTTTCCTGCGGTTTTATATAGTTTTCGCGCATTTCACAAACATTCAGCTTGCACACATCATGCGCTGCGTGCGCCTTGAAATCAGAAAGGCTTTCACAGTCAAGCCCGTAATATTTAATATTTGAAAATTCACGCGGCATTTCAAGCTGCATGCCAATTCGCGGCACATTTAAAAATCTAAGGTGTTTATAGACATAATCAATGTCAATAGCGCCGTTTGAATGCACGGTATATTTTGTAATAACCGTGCCGGCGTTTGAATATCGCGGCGTCATAAGCTTGTGCTTTGCAGTTAATACGGCGCAGGAATCTTTTAAAATAACTGACTTTTTAATACGGTTTGCACTGAGCCTGAAATCAGAAAGAAAAGCTCTGTTCCACGCAAGCTTCATATACATGTCGTTATCAAGCGGGGCTCTGAATAAATCAGGCAAAAAGCCGCGTGCAAAGCCCAGCGGTGTTTGATTGAAGAGTTCGGTGCCGTTATAAGAATAGCTTTCAATAACGCCGGCCTTTCTGTTAAAAATAATTTTTACATTGCCGGCGCAGCTGATTATTGTGTTTTTTTCCGAATCTTTTATGCAAGGCGCTTCATCAGGTTTTATTTCGGAAAAAGCATAATTATTTTCAAGCACAATTTCTCTGCGTGAAAGCTGCCTTTCACCGTCAAAAAATTTAAATATTATAACCCTGTGGCACGGCGCGCCGCTTTTTTTTATGTTGATTTTTTCAATTATTTTTTCCTGCGGCTTAATGCACACATTAAAAGAGCCGGCTGAAACCTGAGCGCCGTTTTCAGCCACTGAATATGAAGCCCTGATGTCAAGCTGCCTGAAAAACAAATTGTTTTTTAATTCAAAATTACACCCACCCGCAAAATGCACAGTGACAGGCGAATAGCACTCTTTCATTTGCAAAGCGCCGGTGTGCGGCTTCCTGTCAGGCGTGAAAAGGCCGTCTGTGCAAAAATTGTAATCATGCTTTCTTTCACCATGGTCTCCGCCATAGGTATATTTGTATTTGCCGCCGGCATGGTAAACAGCGTGGTCTGCAAATTCCCATATGCACCCGCCCAGCATAATGTCGCTTTTATAAAACAAATCAACATAAGTTTGCAGCTCGCCCGCGCCGACGCCCATGGCATGCGCATATTCGCACAGAAAAAACGGCTTTTTATAATATTTTTTGGGCAGCCCCCTGCCCTTTGCAATTTTTTTGCATATTGCGCTGGGCGTGTACATTTGGGAATATACATCGTAATAATGCCTCTTGGTGCGGCACGCCGCTTCATAATGAATTGGAATGTCCGTTTTCTTTTTCAAAGCGGCATAGCAATAATCCTGGCATTTTATTCCGCCTGACTCATTTCCCAATGAAAACATGGTTATTGACGGGTGGTTTTTATCTCTTTCATACATGCGCATTACCCTGTCAAGATAATGTTCCCGCCAGCTGGGGTCATTACTAAGCGCATTTATATTGCCAAGGGCGCTCATGCCGTGCGTTTCAATGTCTGCTTCGTCAACAACATATATCCCGTATTCGTCGCAAAGAGCCAAAAAAAGCGGGTCGGGCGGGTAGTGTGACGTGCGCACGCAGTTGACATTATATTCTTTCATAATTTTAATGTCGTTTTCCATGTCGCCGGCGGAACACACATAGCCTGTTTTGGGGTTAGTGTCATGGTGGTTTACGCCAAGCAGCTTTATTTTTTTGTTGTTAAAGTAAAATGTGCCGGAACTTATTTCAATGTGGCGAAAACCTATTTTAACCCTTATGACGTCTATTTCTTCGCCGGCAGATGAAAGCGTCAGATATAAATTATATAGCCGCGGTGTTTCGGCGCTCCACTCATTTACATCTAAAACGTCAAACGTAATTATATCTGTTTTATTTGGGCATATATTTATTGACTTTTGGGCCAACTGCTTTTCCCCGTCATAAATTTCAGCGGTAAAGGTAAGCTGGCGTGAAATAACAAATTTGGGAATTACGTCAAGCATATATGTGCCGTCTTGGTTGTAAGTTGTTTTAGCTTCAAAATCAAAAACAAAGTCGTCTGAATATTGATAAAGCAGCACGTCACGAAAAATGCCGTTGTTTCTGAACATGTCCTGGCATTCAAGATAGCTGCCGCTTGACCATTTGTGCAAAACAACAAGCAGCTCATTTTCGCCGCTGTTTATAAATTTTGAAACATCAAATTCCGCCGTGTTATGGCTGCCTTCGCTGTAGCCCACATAGCAGCCGTTGATATAAACCGAAAGAGCGCCCGCAGCGCCTAAAAAAGACAAAAAGCTGTTTGCGCATTTATTGGCAACATGAAACTTTTTTAAATAAACGCCTGCGGGGCAGACAGCGGGTATTTGAGGCGCCGGGCCGTCAAATTCATATCTTATATTAACATAAACGGGCGGCTCATAGCCGGTAAACTGCCACATAGACGGCACCGGAATTTTGTCAAATTGAATTTCATCTGTGTTTAATTCAACCGGCAAATCTGCACAGTTTGCAAAATATTTAAACTGCCATTCGCCGGAAAGCAGCTTTACTTTTGAAGACGAGCTCCTTTCGCACCTGTAATCGGTTTTAAGCATTTCATTTCCGGTTGAAAAAGGAATGAAATATGAGCGCTTGTCTGCAAGATTTTCTGCAAAAATATTTTTTTCTCTAAAATTGTTATTGGCAATTTTGTATATCATAATAAATTTTCCTTAAAAAAATTTAGTAAGTGGCAATGCCCTGCTATTCAATAAGGGCTTGCCCGTTATTATTTTAATGAAACGGCGCTTAAAATTACACCTTTTATTTTACACAGACAGGCGCAAATTTTAACGCAGCCAACCTGCCGGCAAGAGCGCCCGGCATTTGACAACCACAATTATAACATATTTTTCTTTATCTGTAAACACTTTACAGAATTGCCAAACTGCGTTATAATATAAATAAATTGTATGGTTTCAGGGGTAAAAATATGGCAGGAATGATTGGCGTTGCGGTAAATACCGCAACTGTGCTGATAGGCTCTTTACTTGGGCTGCTGTTAAAAAAAGGAATTGCCGAAAAATATAAAACTATATTAATGAAAGGCATTGGCCTTTGCACAATTTACATTGGCATAAGCGGCACGCTTCAGGGCGAAAATACAATTGTGTTAATAATTTCAATAGTGCTTGGCGCTTTGCTGGGCAGTTGGGTTGATATTGACAGGCGCTTTAACCGTTTCAGTGAAAAAATTGAAAAAAAGCTTAAAAAAAGCGAGGTGAACGCCGGCACATTCGCCAACGGCTTTGTAACGGCTTGCCTGGTTTTCTGTATTGGCTCTATGACAATTGTAGGCAGTCTTGAAGCCGGGCTCAACGGCGACAATCAAATGATATTTATAAAGTCTGTGCTTGACTTGATTTCAAGCTTTGTGCTTGCAAGCACACTGGGCGTCGGCGTGTGCGCGTCAGCCGTGTTTGTATTTGTTTTTCAGGGCGCCATTGTTTTGCTTTCAAGCGCCGTTGCCCCATTTTTGAGCGACAGTGTTATTAACGAAATGGTGTCGGTTGGCAGCCTGTTAATTTTAGCGCTGGGGCTTAACCTGGCAGAAATAGGTAAATTTAAAGTCATGAATTACCTGCCGGCAATTCTGTTTCCGGTGCTTCTTGTTCCGCTTTATGAACTAATTGCCGCGGCAATAGGCGCATAGAGCCGGCAAGTCCTGTTTTAATGTAATAAAATTCACCGTTTTTTAATATAGTTTATTAAGGACGGTGAACACATTGAAAAGCAATGTTGAAAAACGGTGTATCGAAATAGGAAAATATATAAAAAACAGCGGCGCTACGGTGCGCCGGGCCGGCACAGTGTTCGGCATAAGCAAATCAACAGTACATATAGACGTTACGAAGCGCCTTTATGAAATTGACAGAGAACTTTATTACGGCGTAAAAAAGGTGCTTGAAGAAAATAAAGCCGAACGCCATATAAGGGGCGGCAAGGCAACAAAAGAAAAATATGAAAAGCTTAAAACAGCTGACAAAAGCTGAATAATTAAATAATAGCCCGGGGGGAATTTTAAATGAATATTGGTTTTATAGGCTGCGGAAACATGGCAAGCGCCATTATGAACGGTGTTGTTGCTTCAAAAGCGGTAAGCGCAAAAAATATTTTCTGCTTTGACACTGATTTTACAAAAACCGAAAACATGGCTGCAAAGCTTGGCATTAATAAATGCGAAAATGAAACAGAGCTTGTGCGCCAGTCAGACTATGTTGTGCTTGCAGTGAAGCCCAACGTAATTGCAAGCGTGCTTAACAAAATCAACGCTGTGCTGCTGGAAGAAAACGCAGTTTTAATTTCAATTGCGGCCGGAAAAAGTATTGCAGATATAAGAAACAACCTTTCGCACGAAAATAAAATAATCAGGGTTATGCCAAACATAAATGCAAAGGTAAATTGCGCTGCAAGCGCTTATTGCGCAGGTGCAAAGGTGGCGAAAAAAGACATAAAATTTGTTGAAAAAATCTTTTCATCAGTAGGCACCGTCACAGAGCTTGACGAAAAATTTTTTCCGCTTTTCGGTGTGCTGTCCGGCTGCGCCCCGGCGTTTGTCTTTATGTTTATTGACTCAATGGCGCGTGCAGGCGTGCAGTTTGGCATGAAAAAAGATGAAGCGCTCAAAATCGCCGCGCAGACTGTTTTGGGCAGCGCCGAAATGGTAATGCAAACAGGCGTACACCCATATGAGCTGATTGACAGCGTCTGTTCCCCCGGCGGCACCACAATTGAGGGCGTAATGTCACTTAAAGCAGACGGCTTTGAAAGCGCTGTGGCAAATGCTGTTGCGAAATCGCTTGATAAAGACAAAAAGCTTTAAAAAAGCGCGGCAAAACCGGCAATGCCCTGCGTGTCTTAATTTTAAAGCCGACGGTTAAATGCCGAAAAATTTATTTTATTTTTAAACTAATTAAACAAAGCAGCCGCTGCATTGAATGCACAGCGGCTGTTTTTTGCGTTAATGTTTAAAGTGGGGGCATTCCACATAAGTTATATGTTTGAGCCCTCTTCACGTTGGCGCAGGTAAATATTTTTCATGTTTTGAAATGTTTCTTCGCTTATGTCATGCTCCATTTTACAGGAATCCTGATATGCCACATCTTCACTTGTGCCAAGCAGCATTAAAAAGCCGGCTATTACATTATGGCGCTCATAAATATGTTCCGCAATGTTGCGGCCGCTTTCAGTCAATAATATATTCCCGTCATCATTAACAGTGATATAGCCGCCCTCGCGCAGGTGTTTCATATATACGGAAACGCTGGGTTTGGCAAAGCCCATTTCATTGCAAATATCAATGCTTCGGCAATAGCCCTTGCGGTTATGAATTATTAAAATTGTTTCAAGGTAATTTTCGCCGCTTTCTTTTATATACACGCTGCTGCCCCCTTTTTTATTATTTTAACATTAAACAGAAAAAAATGCAAATATTTGTTTTAATATGCATTAATGCTGTGGGGCGCCGCTCAGAGCCGCTGAATGCATGTTAAAATAAACAAGTCGCGGTGCAAAATGGCGCTCAAATTACCCTGACACTGAATTTTTGCGCACAGTGCGGGCAGCAAACGGTGTGCTTGCCTTTTACCTTTTTCAGCCTTAACACTGCCTTGCATTTGGGGCAGCGCCTGAATATATGGGTTTTCCTGAATTTAAACCTGTCAGCAAGCAGCCTGAATTTCTTTTTAACTGACGCTATAAACGCAAGCCAGCGTGCGTTTTCTTTGCGCCGCGCGTCTAATTTTTTTGAAAATATTCTGTAAAAGTCAAAAATAACAATTGCCAGCGAAATGACATAAAAAATATAGTAAAGAGTTTGAGAGTTCAGGGCGTTGCCCAAAATTGTGCCCAAAAGTATGACTGCAAGATAAATCCACAGCATGTCTCTTGACAGGCGGTCAGAGCCGTTTCTGCCCTGCATAAAGCGCGCAAATTTAGCGCTCAGTTTATAAAAAAAGTTTTTCATTTATGTCTCCCTTTCGTAATTTACTTAGTCATACCCGGAATTCAGGCGTCATAAGACGCGCCGGAATCGCCGAAAGAAAATTCAAACGAGCTGCCGGAATCGCCGTAATCACCGTAAGCGCCGCTTGAATCACTGTAAGAGTTGCCGTAAGACTGCCCATAATCATAATAATTAGCCGAATTGCCGGAGCCAAAGCCAAAAATTAACGACGCTATATAAATAATAATTCTGATTAAAAACAATATTAAAATAAATCTAAAAAACCGCGGCAGGCAGCCCCTGCCGGTGTTAACGGAATAGCCGCGTGAATTAGTGGCGCGCCCGCCGCTGCGGCCATAGCCCGAAAAGTCAACAAAGGTTGTGTAACCGCCGGGCGTAATGCCGTTTTCAATAAGGCGCTTTGCTTCTGAAAACTGCACGTTCGCAGGTTCCATATTGCATGCCCGGTTTATAAAATTTAAAGCGTTATTTTTTCTGCCAAGCCCCATTTCGGCAACGGCGGCAAGGTAATACCAATTTGCATTTTTGTCTTCTATTTCGTTTAAAAGATTGCGTGCCTGGCGGTATTGCCTGTTTTTAATAAATTGCGCGGCTGACTGGTAATAGTCAGGCGCAGATGAAGCAGACGAGCCGGCACCGGAGCCGGAATAAGAATATCTGTTTGAGCTGCCCCCTGCCTTTTCTGCCTTAATCTGGTCAAATGCGGCATTTATTTCAGCCATTTTTTTAGCGGCTTCGGGGTCGTTCGGGTTTAAGTCGGGGTGGTATTTTTTAGCAAGCTTTTTAAACGCCTGCGCGCATTCCTCTTCCGAAGCGCCGTCCGGCACGCCAAGCACTTTATAAGGGTTAGTAATCATTATTAATTCCTTTTACTTAGTTAAGCTTAGTTGGTTTTAATTGTATCATATTCCTGTTTTCTTTTTGTTAAGTATATGTTAAT
>JAJQIJ010000002.1 GCA_021199275.1 Clostridiales bacterium | reverse complement strand
ATTCCCACTTTTGCCAATCGCCGTCCTTGTATTCCATATAAGTGGGGTTGCCGCGTTCGTCATGTTTTTCTTTTAGCCAATACTATAACCTGTCAGAGACTTGACTCCATTCAATGTTTCCAGTAACCCACTTCCAGCGCCTATGTAAAATATAGAGGTGTGGACTTTCTTTCCAAGTTATTTTTTTATGAACACATCTTGATAAATTTCATCTAAAGCAATATAATAGTTCTAATATCTAATCATTTCATGAATTTCGGCAGGAGGATAATATGAAAGTAAGATTGCCAAAGCACAGAGAATTTTTTATTAAATTTGACAAGGATTACGACAAGGCGGACGAAGCGTGGGAAGAGCTTAACAAAATTGTTAAAGAATATTCCGTTAACGGCAAATCCGTTTTCAGCGAAAGCTTTATTGAAGACAATGAAGACAAAGTTAAAGCGTTGCAAGAAAAATATGAATTCACATATGAAATTATTGAAAAATAACTTGTGGAAATGTCCGCTGCATCGTAAGGCTTCGGGGCCTGATTTTGAAAGAACGGTGAGTGCAATCCCCCGCCGTGGCGGCAGCGGCTCATGCCCCCCCACGTTAAATAACGTGCAAGCCCTTATTGGAATTTGTAAAAATGTCTGCCCCCATATACTGCCTTTAGCCGGCACAAAGCACAATTGCCCGCAGCTTAACACAGAAAGCCGCGGCAATGTGGTTGGGGCAAAACCTAATGAAAGCGAAGCGATATTTATGGAAAAGAAAAAAGTTTACGCCGTTGCAACTGCTCACTTGGACACTGTTTGGCGCTGGAATTTGGCAAAAACAATTGAGGATTTTATTCCTGACACCATTCAGAAAAATATTGATTTAATTGAAAAATACCCCCATTACCGTTTTAATTTTGAGGGGGCTTACCGTTATGAGCTAATTGAGGAATATTACCCAAAGCATTTTGAAATTATAAAAGACCTGATTGCCCGCGGGCGCTGGAATGTGGCGGGCTCTGAATATGAAAACGGCGATGTTAACATTCCGTCTGTCGAAGCTATTTTTCGCAATATTTTACTTGGCAACAATTATTTTTATGAAAAATTCGGCAAAAAAAGCACAGACATCTTTTTGCCGGACTGTTTCGGCTTTTCAAAAGCGCTGCCGGCTATTATAAACCATGCAGGGCTTGCCGGGTTTTCAACGCAAAAGCTCAGCTGGGGCGCTGCATGTAATGTTCCGTTTGACACGGGCGTGTGGCAGGGCGTTGATTCGTCGCGCATTTATGCAAGTCTTCAGCCCGGGTCTTACCGGCATAAATTTGACGGCGATATACGCGCTGATTTAAGCGTTATAAGTAAAATATCGGATTCGGCTTTCAAATATGCCTTTGCGCAGACTATGGCATATTACGGCACCGGCGACCAAGGCGGCGCGCCTGATGAAAGCAGCGTTGCCGCGCTGGAAGAAAGCGTGTCAAAAAACGAGTCAACAGATTTTGAAGTTGTTTCAGCGTCTACTGACGAAATGTTTAACGAACTGAAAAAAACGCGCCCCGCCCTGCCCATTTATGACGGCGAGCTGTTAATGACTTCGCACGGCGCAGGCGCTTACACTTCAAGGGCTATGGCAAAACGGCTCAACTCGCAGTGCGAAAGCTTGGCAGATTTCACCGAAAAAGCCTGTGCCGCGGCAGAGGAGCTCGGCGTTTATGATTACCCGCTTGAAAGGCTTCAAAAGTCTTGGAAGCGCATTATCAAGCACCAGTTTCATGACGATATAGCAGGCACGTCAATAGCTGAAGTTTACAATGAAAGCTATAATGATTATTTCGTAAGCCAAAGCGAACTGAAATATGAATATACGGCTGCGGCCGGAGCCATTGCAAATGAGCTTGACACCGGCTGGGTCAGCGAATGCGCAGTCATTGTAAACAACCCTGCGTCGTTTGACAGGCAGGGCGCTGTTTCGGCGCATGTAAAAATAAAACACAACGCAACATTTTTAAAGGTTGTTGACAAAGAAGGCAATGAAGTAAAAAGCCAAATAAACAAAAAAAGCGGAAAAGAATTTGACATTGTGTTCATGGCTGACGTTAAAGCGCTTGGCTGGCGGGTATATGATGTGAAAGCTGCCAATTCAAGCTGCGCCCTTAAAAGCGACCTTGCAGTCACCGAACACACGCTGGAAAACAGCAAATATAAAATAATTTTCAACAAAAACGGCGATATAGCGTCAATTACAGACAAAAAGCTGGGCAAGCAGCTGCTGGACGCACCTATAAAGCTTGCGCTCCTTCAAGACAACGGTTCGCTTGCTTACCCCAGCTGGGAAATAAAAAAAGACGACATTGACAAAGAGCCGGTTTGTTATGCAAACACGCCGGAATTTGAAATAGCGGAAAACGGCGCGGCCAGAGTGGCACTGAAAATAACGCGCCAGCTTGACTATTCTGATGTCACGCAAATTGTTTCACTGGCAAGCGGCAGCGAATACATTAAAGTTGAAAATTTTGTTGACTGGCGTTCGCGCCATTCCCTGCTTAAAGCAGTGTTCCCGTTTTCATGCTATAACCGCACGGCTGCATATGACCTGGGGCTTGGGGTAATTAAACGTGAAACCAACACTTCTGGGCTTTACGAAGTGCCGGCGCAAAAATGGGCAGACATCACCGCCGGAAGCGGCGAATACGGGGTCAGCGTCTTTTCAGAATGTAAATACGGCTGGGACAAACCGGCAGGCAACACCCTGCGCCTTAGCTGTATTCACACGCCGGCAGGCGCTTTTACAAAAGACGCCCGGCAGGACTTACAGGACCTTGGCAGAAATATTTTTGCTTTCGGCATATTCAGCCACAGCGGTGAATTTGAAAACGGCACGCAGGCCCAAAACGAATTGTTCCAAAAAGAACTTACAGCATTTCAGACAAATGCAAACAGCGCTGGCAGCCTGGCAGACCATTTTTCTTTTATGCAATGCGACAACAGCGCAGTTTTAATTAAAGCGGTTAAGCTTGCGGAAAAAAAGGACGGCATAGTAGTTCGCATATGTGAAGCAAACGGAAAAGCGCATAAAAACGTCAGACTGAATTTTTATAAAGAAATAACAAGCGCAGAAAATGTGCTTGCAAGCGAAGAATTTATTTCAAAAGCCAAGAGCGGCGGCAAATCAATTATTTTCGACTTGGCGCCATTTGAGGTAAAAAGCTTTAAGGTGCGGCTGACTCCATATGAAAAGAAAGCACGCGAAAGCCAAACGAAAATTGAGCTTTCCCCAAATGCCAAAGGCTTTACATTCAACGAAGACATGCGAAATGTAATTTTGCAGGGCGGCGGCTGTTCGCTGCCGGGCGAACAAATTCAGCCGGCACTTACAATAGGCGGCGTTAATTTCCGGCTGAGTAACCCAAGAGCAAGCCAAGATGTAACTGTGGCGCGCGGGCAGCGAATTCAAATTCCGGCGGGGGCAGACAAAATATACATATTGGCCTCTTCAACACTGTCAGACGAAAAAGTAAGCTTTTTTGCAGATTCAAAAGAAATAAAGCTGACTATTCATTCTTTTAAAGAAAGAATCGGGCAATGGGATTCAGCGCATGAAAAGCAGCAGGCATATGTTAAAGATGTAAATGTTGGCGTTGAATTTACGCACACACACCACCCTGAAGGCGATTTAATTAACAGCAAAGCATATTTTTATGTCTATGAACTTGCGGTTAAAGGCAAGCGAATTTTAACCCTGCCTGAAAACAACAGAATAATAATTCTTGCAGCAAGCGCTGTTAACAGGTTTTCAAACACATGCCTTGCAACACGCCTAACCGACCGCGCGCCCGATACAGAATTTGAATTTAACGCAGTAGCCCCCATAGACAGAATTAAAGACAAAACACAGCGCGTAATGATTCGCGCGGGCAAAATTGAAGACCAGCGCAAAAACGGAAAAGGCAAAGGCATCAAAAGAGACAACATTGTTACAAACATAATCCGCTCATATACCAAATCAGAATGGTAAGCAGCCCAAAGCCTTAAAATGTAAAAAAGGCGCCTGTAAAGTTAATTTCTTTACAGACGCCTTTTGTTTGTAAAGTATTTGACTTTACAAATAAAAAATGTTAAAATCGCTGTTGAAATTTATGTTAAAAACAGCAATTATGTTACTCTGTTTATTATTTGTGTGTTAAATACGCTGTTAAAAACGTTAAAAATGTAAAGCGGTTTAACTTGCTTTAACATTTTTTTAACATTTGCATTTGACTGTTTCAATAAGGGCTTGCCCATCATTATCAAAACAAATAATATGCCCCGACCGTTAATGTCGGGGCATAGCATATTTAATGCTTTTTATTTTTTAAAGAAGCTTACTATTTTGTCAAAGTCATCGTCGTCATTCGCTGAAAAGCTGCTTTGCTGTGTTACATCAGGCGGGGCAATGTCAAGCGAAGCGGTTTCCCTTTTCTTGTCTTTATTTGCTTTCCCGGGGCCTTCGTCGCCAAAGCGGGTTGCAATAACGGTGATAATCATTTCATCTTCAAGATTTTCATCGAAATTAGCGCCCCAAATAATTTCACATTCAGGGTGAACGGCGTTGGTGACAATTGTTGAAGCAGCGTCAATTTCGTCAAGCCCAATGTCAGTTGAAGCGGTTATGTTGAGCAGCACGCCGCGCGCACCGTCAATAGAAGTGTTAAGCAGCGGGCTTGAAATAGCTTGCTGGGCTGCAATTTCCGCCTTGTCCTTGCCCTTGGCACGGCCAACGCCCATGTGCGCATAACCGGCGTCTTTCATGATTTCGGTAACGTCGGCAAAGTCAGAGTTAACAAGACCTGTTGCATTAACAAGGTCTGATATTGACTGAACACCCTGGCGAAGCACGTCGTTGGCAATTTCAAACGCATTGAGTAAAGTTATTTTTTCTTCTGTTACAAATTTAAGGTTTTCATTGGGAATAACCATAATTGAATCAACATATTGCGCAAGGTCTTCAATGCCCTTTTGCGCCTGTTCCATTCTGTGCTTTCCTTCAAAAGCAAACGGGGTTGTAACAACGCCTACTGTAAGTATGCCCAAATCCTTTGCAACCTTTGCAACTACAGGAGCAGCGCCTGTGCCAGTGCCGCCGCCCATGCCGGCGGTGATAAACACCATTTCTGCGCCGGTAAGAACGTCCAGCAGCGCTTCACGGCTTTCTTCGGCAGCCTTTGCGCCAAGTTCGGGCTTTGCACCTGTTCCACGGCCTTTTGTTGCCTTTTCACCAATAAGTATTTTCTGCGCCGCCATTGACTTGTTAAGCGCGGGTTTGTCGCTGTTAATGGCTACAAATTCAACATCTTGAATATTGCAGTGAACCATTCTGTTAATAGCGTTTCCGCCGCCGCCGCCTACACCGACAACTTTTATGGAAACAACTCTTGTATCGTCTGTATCAATTTCATAACGTCCCATAAATTTAATTCTCCTTTAAAAAATTATTATGTAATATCGAAATGCCTTTTAACACATTCTATTTGTATTGTAACAATATTGTAATCATTTTGCAATACTTTTTTTCTATTTTTCTAAATATTTTTGCCAAAGTTTAAGCTCGTTTATTGTGGCTTTTTATTCATATTAAACAAATTTGAAATTTTGTGAACTGTTTTTGCAGATTTTGTCAAGCAAATTACTTTACATTAAAAAGCTGTTATTTGCTTGTAAAGTAACTTTCCTTGTCATATCTCAAGTCAAGCGTTCCTTTGGCTCCGGGGTTAGATTCATTTAACTTTTCACAGACTGCAAGGCCCCTGTAAATTTTTTCTTCCAAATCGTCAACAGAGCCGAGCTTAAAAGTAATTCTTGAATCATATACTATGTAATTGTCGCCTGCTCCATTGCTTTTAATTTTGGTGGCTTCTGTAAAAGATGTGCTTTTAATGGCGGCTGCAAGTGAGCTAAGGGCCTGGGATATTTCATCGTTTTCAAATTCTATTTTATAACCCGCGTCGGCTTTTGCTACAGTATCGCAGGCAATAAGCACTGTTGCAGACGGGCGTTTTTCACTTGCAGTTTCAAGAACTTTAAAATTGTCGTCAAGAACTATGTAAGTTTTATCTTCATTTTTAATTGCATATGCAGCAGTTGCGTCTGTAACCGTTATTTTAACTTCGCCTGGCAAAGAGCGTTCAACTTTAACTGAATATGCCCAGGGCAGAGCGCTTTCAATATTGGCGGCAATTTCTTCGGTGTCAATCAAAAATAAATTTTGCTCAATTTCTATGCCGGACACCGCTATAATTTCGTCAGAAGAGTAAATTCCGCTGCCGCCGGGCGTAATTGCGTCTATTTTAAAGAAAACGGTAAGAGACAAAATAATTCCCACACCCGCAAGCAGCAGCACAACCAAAATACCCGCAAGAGTGTTTCTGACGCGCTTTTTAAGCTTTCTTTTTTTATCCTGCCGCCGGCGCAATTCAACTTTATTTTTTGCTTTTTTAGTTGAACGCTCACTTGGGTTTTTTCCATTTGACGAGTCACGGTAAATTTTAGGCGGCTCTAAGTCAAATGAGCCGAGCCTGTCGTTAAGCCCGGCTTGTGAGCTTGCTTTGTTTTTCCTGCTCATATAATTCCCTCATGTTTAATTAATTTGTTTAATAAGACTTTTTAGCCGATAATCCAGGCAATGGATACGCCCACCAGGCAGGAATTGCTGATTTCTGCCGGCTAAAAAAGGACTGCGAAGCTTTAAACGGCTTGAAAGTCATTAAACGCGGCAAGCGGCTGTGCACAGCCCTAAGTCACATTCTGCCTTGTTATGTCTGCGCCGATTTGATTAAGGCTGTTTTCAAGCTTTTCATATCCCCTGTCAATGTGGTAAATGTCGCCTATGCTGGAAACGCCTTCTGCAGCAAGGGCTGCCAGCACGAGGGCGCTGCCGCCCCTTAGGTCTGTGCAAAACACGTTGGCGCCATAAAGCTCTGCAACGCCGCTGATAACCGCCGTGTCTCCGTTTACAGTTATGTCCGCGCCAAACCGGCTGAGCTCGCTTACATGCTTAAAGCGGCTTTCAAAAATTGATTCGTTAATAACAGTGGTGCCTTTTGCCTTTGCAAGCGCGCTCATAACTATTGACTGACAGTCAGTCGGAAAACCCGGGTAAGGCATTGTTTTAATGTTTTTTACTCTTTTAAGTCTCTTGGGTGCGCTTATTTTCAAGTCGTTACCCGAAATATACATTTTGCAACCCATTTCAGAAAAAACAGGCATAACCGGGGTAAGGTGAAGAGTGCGAATATTTTTAATAATAAGCTCGCTTGAAGTGATTGCCGCTGCGCTCATATAAGTTGCCGCAACAATTCTGTCAGGTATAACGGTGTGGCAGGCCGAATAAAGTGCGTCAACGCCCTCTATTTCAACCGTTCCCTCACCCGCGCCGAAAATTCTGGCGCCGCAGGAATTAAGAAAAGACGCAAGGTCTGAAATTTCCGGCTCTCTTGCAGCGTTTATAATAGTGGTTTTTCCCTTGGCAAGCACGGCTGAAATAATTATATTTTCAGTGGCCCCTACGCTGGGAAATGAAAGAATTATCTTTGCCCCTGTAAGCGATGTGCATTTACACGAAAGGCAGTTACCGCTTTCATTTATTGCCGCGCCGAGCTTTCTGAGCGACGACAAGTGCAAATCAATAGGCCTTACGCCTATTTCGCACCCGCCGGGGTAACAAATATAAGCCTCTTTGCACCTTGAAAGCAGCGCGCCCAAAAAAATAATTGACGAACGCATTTCGCGCATCATTTCCTCGGGAATCGTATTGTCGCTTATATCTGACGCGTCTACATATATGCTGCTGCCGCTGCGGCAGACTTCTGCGCCTAAATATTCAAGAATTTTTATAGATGAATCTACATCTGTCAGATTAGGAACATTATGTATTATGCTTTTGCCTTTAATCAGCAATGTTGAGGCAAGAATGGGCAGCACTGAATTTTTAGAGCCGTGCACGCTGATTTCACCGCCAAGCTGCCTTTTGCCGTTAATTATGAATTTTTCCAATTCATATCACCCGCCGTCTTAGTCTCTTTCATACTATGCCGGCGGGCGGCGTTTTGCCAAACTATTTTTTTGCAAGAGACACTATAATGTCTGAAATACGTTCACATGCGTTTATAACTGCGGCTGATTTTGCGCCTTTTTCCATTAAATGCAGCGTTTGCTTGTCTGAAAGAATTGAGTCAATCATGTCAGAAAGCGCTGCTGACGTAAGGTCTTTTTCTTCAATAATCTGCGCGCCGTTTTTTTCTTTAAGCGCAAGGGCGTTGAAATATTGGTGGTTTTCTGCCACATAAGGGCTGGGAATAAGGATTGAGGCTTTGCCAAGCGCTTCTATTTCAGACAGTGTGGAAGCCCCCGCCCTGCCGATTACTAAGTCAGCAGCTGCCATGCAAACGTCCATATCGTCAATATAACGGCGCACCTCTACCGTGCCGAGCCTGCCGTTTGTAAACCCGTTTTGGCTGAAAATTTCCATGTATTCGCCGCCGTTTGTGCCAAAGGAATGAATGTGGTAATACTTTTTACTTTTGGCGTTTTCCAGCAAAATAGGAGCCATGGCGTCATTAATTGGCTTTGCCCCTAAAGAGCCACTAAATGACAAAACAAGCGGTTTGTCGTCATTTATACCAAGCTTTGCGCGCGACATTTCCCTGTCTGCGCTCAGCAGTTCGCCCCTGACAGGCAGCCCCGTTACAACGCATTTATTTTTTGCGTTCATACGCTCTTCGGCAGCCTGAACGGTAAGCATTACCCTGTCAACTTCGCCGGCAAGGGCCTTGTTGGTTATGCCGGGAAAGGCGTTTTGTTCGTGAATGCAGGTGGGAATTTTCATTTTTACGGCGCATTTAAGCACCGGGCCGGAAACATAGCCGCCGAAGCCAACGCACACGTCCGGCGCAAAATCTGCTATAATTTTCTTGCTTTGAGACGATGATTTTAAAATCAAAAACAGCGTTTTAATATTATGCTTTATGGCGCCGGGTGAAAATGAACGCAAAAAGCCGCTGATTTGAATTGACTTGAAATCAAAACCGCTGTTCGGCACCAAACGAGCTTCCATATGGTCATCAGTGCCGACAAAAAGTATTTCAGATTCAGGGTATTTTTCTTTAATATAAGACGCCACGGCAAGCGCCGGGTTTATGTGCCCCGCTGTGCCGCCTGCGGCAAACAGTATTTTCATAACTTACACCTTTTTCTGGTTTGATTTTCTTGAAACGGCAAGCACAACGCCCATTTCAATAAACAGCATAAGCAGCGCCGTGCCGCCATAGCTGAAAAAAGGCAGCGCAATGCCGGTGTTCGGAATAGAGTCTGTAACAACAAGAATGTTGAGCGCCACCTGCACGCCCACCTGGGTTATAATGCCTATAACCGTAAGAGACGCATATTTGTCTGTGGTGCGCAGCGCAATTAAAATTCCGCGCACAACAAGCGCAGCAAACAGCAAAATAATAATTGCCGCGCCAACGAAACCGAGCTCTTCGCAAACTATTGAAAATATAAAATCGTTTTGCGGCTCTGAAACATAAAGATATTTTTGCTTTGAATTGCCAAGCCCAACGCCGAACAGAGAGCCGGAGCCGATTGCATAGAGCGAATTGTTGACCTGCCAGCGTGTGCCGAGCGGGTCTGTGTCTTTGTCAAGCCATGCTTCTATCTTGTCAGTTACATATTCGGGCAATATGTCAGGGTTGGTAACCGCCACGAACATGCCAGCCGCCACGACGGCAATGCCGACTGCAAAAAGCCATTTTTTAGTGCCGCCGGCATACATCATGGCAATGCCAATTAAAAACATGAGAATTGTGCCTGACACATGGTTTTCAAGCACAATCAAAACGCAAAATACACAAATTATTAAAGCCGGAATGAAAAATCCGTCTTTAATTGTGTGCATTTTGTCTGCTTTTTTACTGATGTATGCGGCAAGAGTTAAAATTAATGCAAACTTTGCTATGTCAGACGGCTGAAAAGTTAGCGATGTGCCCGGAATTTTAATATACCTTTTGAAGCTTTCGCCGGCTTCGCTTGACAAATCTGTGTGGTAAACCAAAACAATGCATAAGAGCGCAAGCGACACCACAAGTATAATTGGCTGAAAGGCTTTAAACACATTAAAATTAATTTTTGAAATTATAAGCATTGCCACAACGCCCACAGCGGCAAATATAAGCTGCCTTAAAAAATAGTGATATGAATTGTCATATTTATAATATGAATATGGGTAAGACGCTGAAAAAAGCATTACCAGCCCTATTGCAAGAATTACCATTGTAAGCGCAAAAAACGGCACGTCAAATGCGCCGGCTATAAAAATGTCGCCTTTTCTTATGGAAGAAAAAGATTTTTTCGGCCTGATAACGGTTGCAGCTTCGTTTTTGTCTTTGCTCAGCAAGCTATCAATATCTGCCGAGCGGTAATTTCGTTCATAGCGCTCAGGCGGCTCAAGTCTGTCAGACATCTTTACAGTCCTTTCAATACAATTTCAATTAGCCTTACCCGCTGTTCAGCGCAGCCGGACAGCGGCATGGTGTGCCGGCTGCAAAGGGCAGTTTTAACGGCAAATAATATTACCGAACGCAGCGTTATTTTATGATGCTTAAATTTTTTCAAACCCGAAATAGATTAGTAAAACAGCCGCTGCGCAGCCAATTACCTGCACAGCGCTGAAAACTGCGCAAATCTTTTGTTCAGACCAGCCGCTCATTTCAAAATGGTGGTGAATTGGCGCCATTTTAAACACGCGCTTGCCGTGCGTCAGCTTAAAATAGCCTATCTGAATAATGTCGCTCAGTGTTTCAAGCACATATACAATTCCGATTAACAGCAATAACACCGGGCATTTTATCATATAGCCTATAGCAACAACCATGCCGCCCAAAAACAGCGAGCCGGTGTCGCCCATAAACACCTTGGCAGGTTTTTTGTTCCAGCAGAGAAAGCCTATCATAGCTCCGAAAAGCGCGCCGGATACAAAAGACAGCCCGGCGAAGCCCGTTATTACAGCTATTGCAATTCCCGCTGCGGCAGACACGCCGGTAACACTTGAGCACAGGCCGTCTATGCCGTCTGTCAAATTTACGGCGTTTACGCAGCCGTAAATTATAAACAGCGACAGCAGCCAAAAAATAACAGAAGTTACAATATTTTTTTCAAAATTGATTGTGCCCAAAAAAGGAAAATACCATGAAGTGTTGTGTGACAGCCAAAGCGTTAAAATATAGCAAAATGAAACGGCAAGCTGAAACAGAGACTTTTGTTTTGCGCTCAGCCCTTCGTTTCTTTTTAGCTTAACTTTGATAAAGTCGTCAATAAAGCCGATTATTCCGCAGGCAAGAGCGAGAAACACGCCGGCAATGCAAAGCACATTTTCACGCCCTGTTATTACAGACGAATAATTTTCGCTTTCAAGGCTTCCGCCAAATGAAACATAAATGACAGCGGCCACGGCAAATGAAATAATTATGCCTGCGCCAAACATTATGCCGCCCATATTGGGTGTGCCCTGTTTTGACTTGTGCCAAGACGGGCCTATGTCCAAAATAGTTTGCCCGAACTTTAATTTTCTGAGCCACGGCACAACAATAAAGCCAAGTGCAGCAGTTATGCCAAAGCCTATAATTATGCTTATTAAAATTCCCGCTGTCATATTCATTTATTATTCCCACCTTTTATAAATAGAAGTCATTATATCTTCAAGCTTAACTCTGCGGCTGGCTTTGAATAAAACACAGTCCCCGCTTTGAGCTTTATCAAAAAGAAAATTTTGCAGCTGCTCTTTCGTGTCAAAATGCCATGAATCCGAAAGCCCGGCTTCACGCGCAGCCTTTACAGTGTGTTTAGTTTCTTGCCCAACTGCCAGCAGGCAGTCAATACCGCAGGCTGCAGCGGCTTTGCCGACATCTGAATGGGCTTTTTCTGAATATGAGCCGAGCTCAAGCATGTCGCCCAGCACGGCAATTTTTTTGCCACAGCCCATGCCGGCCAGTGTTTTCAGCGCAGCCGCCATTGAGTCCGGCGAAGCGTTATAGCAGTCTTCAATAACAGTTATGGACCCGACTTTCTTAATTCTTTGACGCATACCGGCCGGTGTGTATTCATTAAGCTTTGCGGCGGCTTTTTTTGAGTCCAGCTTTAAAATTACGGCAACGGCAAAAGCCGCAAGCGCGTTATAGACATTATGTATTCCTGCAGCCGGTATTTCAATGCCTTGCCTTTTGCCGAAATAAGAAACGCTGAAAGTTGTGGCCCCGCCTTGTTCAGAAATATCTTGAGCTTTAAAATCAGCAGGCGCGTTAACTGAAAAGGTATATATTTTAAATTTGTCATTTCTGACTGTGGAAAGCAAATCATCGTCGCCGTTTAAAATAAGGGCGCTGCCCGGTTTCATGCCGTTTAATATTTCCAGCTTTGCTTTTAAAATGCCGGCGCGCGAGCCTAAGTTTTCAATGTGCGAAACGCCTATATTTGTTATTACGGCAACTGTTGGCGCCGCCGCTTCAGACAGGCGGCTGATTTCGCCGAAATGGTTCATGCCCATTTCAATGACTGCCGCGCGGGTTGAACTGTCAATATTAAAAAGTGTTTGCGGCAGGCCTATTTCATTATTTAAATTACCCTGTGTTTTAACGGTGTTTAAAGCAGACGAAAGAGCAAGATAAGTAAATTCCTTAGCTGTTGTCTTGCCAACCGAGCCGGTTATGCCAACGACGTTTATGTCAAACAGCCGGCGGTAATATGCACCAAGCGCCAGCAGTGCCTTTGCAGTGTCAGCAACCTTTACATATGGCGCGGCAATATCAATGTCCTTTGACACCATTACCGCAGCGGCGCCTTTTTCAATGGCGTCAGAAATAAAATCATGGGCGTCAAAGCGCTCGCCTATTATGCATATAAAAAGGCAGCCGGGCGTAATTTTGCGCGTATCAATAGAAACGCCGCTAATACAAACATCTGTCTTGTATTCACCGCCGCATGCCGCGGCTATTTCAGACAGCATAAGCTTTTCCATAATCTTCTTTATTGAGCCGCCCCGTCTAAAATTTCACGCACGGCTTCCCTTTCGTCAAAATGAATTGTGCCGCCGGGCAGAATTTGATATGTTTCATGCCCTTTGCCCGCAAGCAGAACAATGTCGTCTTTTTTTGCGTGTTCAAGAGCCCATTTTATGGCTTCTTTTCTGTTTTCAATTACAACATAATCTGTTGGAATATCTTTCATGCCGGCAAGTATATCGTCAATTATTGCCGCGGGGTTTTCATTTCGCGGGTTGTCTGACGTGACAACGCAGAAATCAGACAGCCTGGCGGCAATTTTGCCCATTTTGGGGCGCTTGCCCCTGTCCCTGTTTCCGCCGCAGCCAAACAGCGTTACAATTCTGCCCTTGGCTATTTCTCTGAGCGAAGTTATAATGTTTTCCAGCCCGTCAGGCGAATGCGCATAGTCAATTATTACGGTGTAATCAGTGTCAGTCGGCACAACTTCAATTCTGCCCTTAACGCCCGTTGACGTGTCAATGGCCTTTATAACATCTTCATAATTAATGCCGGCAGTTATTGCACATGCAGCGGCTGCAAGGGAATTGTAAACCGAAAATCTGCCGGGTATGGGGCAGCAAACTCTGCCTATGAAATCAGAAACGAGTTCATATTCCACGCCGTCGCTTTTGAATTTCACATTTTTAGCGCAGAAATCTGCATTATTTGTCTTTATTGCATAGCTTACTACTTTACATGGCAGTTTGTCAACCAGCTTAAATGCATTTTCATCGTCAGCGTTTATAACCGCCGTTTCGCAGTTTTCAAATAAAATGCGCTTTGCATTGAAATAATTTTCCCAGCTTTTGTGGTAATCAAGATGGTCTTGCGTAAGGTTGGTAAAAACGCCAATCATAAATTTAAGTGCGTTCACCCTGCCCTGAACAAGCGCCTGCGAAGACGCTTCCATAACGCAATATTCGCACCCGGCTTTTACCATAAGTGAAAACAGCCTGTGCAGCTCGTTAGGTTCGGGCGTGGTGAATTTTGCCGGGTAAACTTCGTCGCACACCATGTTTTGCACCGTGCCTATAAGCCCAACCTTTTTGCCGGCCTTTTCAAGTATTTGCTTAATTAAAAATGCGGTCGTGGTTTTGCCGTTTGTGCCGGTTATGCCAATTAGCTTTAGCTTATCTGCAGGGTTGCCGTAAAACGCGGCGCACATTGGCGAATAAGCGCTGCGTGTGTTTTCAACAATAATCTGCGAGTCAAGCCCAAGGTCGCGTTCAACAACCACGCCGGCCGCCCCTTTTTCCAGCATTTCAGCGGCAACATTATGCCCGTCAAACGAAGCGCCTTTTATGCACACAAAAAGCGTGCCCTCTTTAACAAGGCGTGAATCCTGTGCCACGGCGCTAACTTCAACATCTTTATATTCATTTAAAACTTTGATTGACTTTAATATTTCAGATAATTTCATAAGCTTTGCTCCTTTATTTAGTCAAGCACCGCTTCGGTGGACTTAAATGTAACTGTAATAACACTGCCGACTTCCACTTCGTTACCCGCGGATTCGCTTTGCTTATAGGCTATTACAAGCGAAGACGTCGTGTCGTTGCCGGCTATTTCAATATTAAGGTTATATGAGGCGGCCAGCTTATTCACTTCGGTTATAGTATATCCCGAAAAGTCCGGCACCTCTACGGTTTCTTTTTCAGTTGAATCAGTATACAAAACCACCACGCCGCCGCTGGGAATGCTGCTGAGCGCTGACGGGCTTTGCCTGGTAACCGTGTCGCCGCTGCCCATAACCTTATAGGTGAGCCCTGCGTTTTCAAGGGTTTCTTTTGCAGACGACAGGCTTTCACCTATTAAAGACGGGGTCTGGGTTGAAAGAGTTTCAAGTTCGTCTTCGGTGTAAGACGGCTCTATGCCGAGTTCGTCCATTGCCGCTTCTACCACGCTGGCCGCAATAGGCGCGCATATAGCGCCGCCGCCAAGGTCTTGGTTTGGCTCGTCGCAAATAATAATCATTGCTATTTCAGGGTCGTCAGACGGGGCAATGCATGCAAACGAAACTATATATTTGTCTTTTTCATTTTCGCTTGTTTCGCCAAGCTTTGTTGACGTGCCGGTTTTTCCGCCGACGCTGTAGCCTGCAACATATGCGTTTTTACCCGTGCCGTTTTCAACAACACTTTCAAGCATTGAACACACTGTTTCTGAAGTTTCTTCGCTTATTACATTTCTTACTGCCGTTGATTCCGTTTTTGCAACAGTGTTGCCGTCGCTGTCAACTATTTCAGACACAAGATACGGCTGGTATAGCGTGCCGCCGTTTGCAACCGCGCACAGCGCTGTGCACAGCTGAATTGGCGTTACGCTGTTTGTTTGCCCGAATGAAGCAGACGAAAGTTCAACAATGCCGTATTCATCTTCCTCATAATACTGCGAAGAGGCTTCACCCGGCAGGTCAATGCCGGTTTTTTCGGTAAAGCCAAAAGATGTGAAATATTTAAAATAATTATGCACACCGAGCTTCTGCCCTATCGTTATAAAAAACGGGTTGCAGGAATTTTCAAGCCCCTGGGTAAGAGTTTGTGTGCCGTGCCCTGCATGATAATGGCAGTTCATTGTATATGTGTCAACCTGAATAGAGCCAGTGCAGGTGTATGTTGTGTCAAGACTGACAACATCTTCTTCAAGTGCCGCAGAGGCAATAAAGGTTTTGCACACGCTGCCGGGTACATATGTGTCTGAAACGGTGAAATTGCGCCACTGGTTTTGGCGGTAAGCGCTTTGAAGTTCAACTTTTTCTTCGTCACTTTCTGCATTTTCAATTTCATCAAGATATTTGCTGTATGTAATCGTATATGGGTCATTGCAGTCATAGTCCGGCAGAGACGCCATTGCAAGCACCGCGCCTGTGTTTACATTCATGACTATGCCGTAACAGCCCTTTGCCTGGTATTCGTCAAGCGCTTCCTGAAGCCCTTTTTCAAGATAATATTGAATTGTTGAATTAATGGTGAGCTTCAGCGAATAGCCGTCTTGCGCTTCAACAGACGTTTCATAGTCAGCGGAAATGGAATTGGACTTTGCGTCAGTGGCAGTTATAATGCGCCCGTTTATGCCGGTAAGTTCTTCATTATAATAAGATTCTATTCCGGCAAGCCCCTGGTTGTCAGACCCGACGAAGCCCAAAACCGTTGACGCAAGAGAGCCGTAAGGGTAATAGCGTTCGGCAGATTGGGTAAAGCCTATGCAGTTAGTCAGCTTGTTTTCGGAAACGAAAGCCGAAATTTCCTCTTTTTTGCTGTTTTCAACCTTGGTTTCCACTACATAATAGCGCGAATCTGACTGGCTTTTTTCAATAAGCTCCGCTTGTTCTTCGTCATCAAGCTCAAACTGTTCTGTAAAATATTCAACAATAAGTTCACGCTCGTCATCTTCAATATTGGCGGGGTCAATATAAACAGTCCACACTGTGGCAGACTGGGCAAGCACGTTTCCGTCGTTGTCATAAATTGTGCCGCGCATGGCTTCAACTTCAGTGTCGGAAAGCTGCTGGCTTTCAGCCTTTGCGGCATATTCTTCGCCCTTTACAATTTGAATGTAAAAAATTCTGCCCACGCTTCCGGCAAGCAGCAGACAAATTGCAAGTAATATATGAACAGTCCTTTTAACCAGGCTTTTTCTGAAGTTTTTCGCCATAAATACCACATCTTTTTACCAAATTAGTTATCGTTAACAAAGGTGACGGGAGTTAAGAAATTCTTAACTCCCAATATTAATGCAAGCGAATTGCTGAATTATTGTGCGTTTGTGCTTTGTGTTTCGGAGCCCAGGCTTTTGGCGCGTTCAAAAATAAATTCCGACGTGTCAATATAAACAATTTGGGAAGTTTCCATGCGCACCATACCCAGATTGTTAACTGCATAATCTTCTATTTGCGACATTGAAACCATGCCTTCAAGCTGGGCGTTAAGGCTTATATTGTCGCTTTCAGCCATGGTGATTTCTGATTTTATGCTTGAAATTGAACGGGTAAGTTCGTTTTTCTTTACATATGTGCACAGCACGCCTGAAACCATTGCTATAAAAACCACCACAGACGTAAGCAAAAGCACAGACGAGCGAAAGGCGGCTTTCTGTTCGGCCTTTATTTGCGCAGGGCTTTTTTTCTTTGTGTTGGGCCTTACGGAAAGCTTTTTCTTGGGTCTTGGCTCAAGCTCAGGCGCGGCGGAGGAACGCGTCACGTTGAAAGCGTCAAGCGCGCTTACGGTGTTCACAGAATAATATGAACGAAAATCGTTTGCCGTTGTCATTTATTTCTCCCCCCATAAACTTCCTGAATTTTAAAATCAATATTTTTGAAACGCCCTTAGCGTTGCGGAACGCGAACGCGGGTTCATTTCAATTTCTTTTTCAAGCGGTTTTTTAAATTTAAAAAGCGGTTTGCCCTTTGGCTTATTGTTGCACACGCAAACCGGAAATTCTTTCGGGCAAATGCAGCCACGCGCCCAGTCTGCAAGCTTTTCTTTAACCATTCTGTCTTCAAGCGAATGAAAGGTTATTACCGCCAGAACTCCGCCGGGCGCAAGCGATTCAAAGCAATTGTCAAGCGCAGCTTTCAGCGTTTCAAGTTCGCTGTTTACCTCTATTCTTATGGCCTGAAAGGTTTTTCTTGCCGGGTGTTTTTTGCGCATTTCGCTTGCCGGCACAGACCCCTTTATAATATTTACAAGTTCAAACGTTGTTTTAACCGGCGCCGTTTCACGTGCTTTGACAATGTTTTTTGCTATTGAACGCGAATATTTTTCTTCACCGTATTTCCAAATTATTTCCGAAAGCTGCTGTTCAGTGTAAGTATTTACCACGTCGTATGCCGAAAGGCCCGTTTTTGACATTCGCATGTCAAGCGGCATGTCTGTGTGGTAAGAAAACCCCCTTTCTGCGCTGTCAAGCTGAAAAGAGCTTACCCCAAGGTCAAGCAGCACGCCGTTTACAGAGTCTATTGCAAGCGAGCTTAGAATTTCTTTAATATTTACGAAATCATCATTTACGATATGAACATTTTTTCTGTCGGCAAATTTTTCTTTTAAATTTGAAATTGCGTCAGGGTCTTTGTCAACGGCTATAACCGCCTTGGCCTTTTCTGCAAGCAGCTGCGTGTGGCCGCCGCCGCCCGCCGTGCCGTCGAAAAAAATTTTATCTTTGCTTGGCGAAAGTGCGCCTATTACCTCTTGCGGCATTACGCTTTTATGATTAAATTCCATTATTACTCTTGTCTGCCTTATCCATTAAATCAAGCAAGCCCTGTGTGGAATCTGTGGTTTGCATAAACTTTTCACGTTCGTCAACATTCCAAATTTCAATTGTTTCACCGTGGCCTATAAACAAAATCGGGTTGTTGTCTTCAAGATGCCCGAGTTCCTTTAACCGCTGGTTGACTGTGAAACGCCCCTGTGCGTCAAGCTTTGCTTCCTCTGCCATTGAAAAGAAACTTGTTAGCACGTCATATTTTTGGTTTTCCGTGCCGTATGACATTCTTTCGTATAACGCGTTAAACGCGTCTACCGGGTAAAGCGAAAGAAAGCTGCACCCCTTTATTTGCAGGCGCACAATGTAAAATTCGCTGCCCAGCCGTTCGCGCCATTTCACCGGAACTGAAAGCCTGCCTTTTGTGTCAAGCTTATATTCGTCAAGTGTGCCCACAAACAAGCGCATGGCTTTCACCCCTTTCATTTAATTGCATATAGCGCTTTTTAAGTTGGATAGTTAAGGATTTCTAAGGATTTTATGGGATTTACTCCCTATGCATTTAATTATAATAACATAAGGCGGCAATGTCAAGAGCTATTTTCGTTAAAATAAATTTGTAACAGATTTGTAATAATTGTTGCCTTTAGCAGTGATATATGTTAGAATTTTAACGAAATTTCAACTTGGCAAGCACCTTTCATTTTACTGAAAAAGGTTGTGCTTTTATGCAGGATTACAAAACAACATGGCGCGAAAAGCTGGGTTACGGCGTTGGCGCAGTAGGGCTTGACTTGTCTTACGGGCTGTTTTATTCTTATTTATCTTATTACCTGTCAAGCGTTTTAGGGCTGAAAGAGGCTTTTCTGCTGATTTTAACGCCCATTGCCAGAATATGGGACGGGATTAACGACCCTATAATGGGCACAATTGTTGACAGCACTAAAACAAAAATGGGCAAATACCGCCCATGGATATTAATAGGCGCATTTTCAAACGCAGTCGTTTTATCTCTGCTGTTCACATCTTTCGGCATGAGCGGCACTAGACTTTACATATATATAGCTGTTATGTATATTTTGTGGGGAATGACAAACACCATGGCAGACATTCCTTATTGGTCAATGGTGCCGAGCTTCACTAACGACCGTGAAGACAGAAACCTTGTTGCCACAGTGGCAAGAACTTTCAGCGGGCTTGGGCAGGGAATCATAACGGTAATGACGCCTATAGTGCTGCCCCTGCTTTCAAGCGGAATGACAACCGAAAAGGGCTACAGCGCGTCAGGCTTTTCAAAATGGGCAATCATATGCGGCGTTTGCCTGCTGCTGTTTTCTTCGCTTTGCGTACTTTCCACTAAGGAAAGGCATGTTGTTTACAACACCGAAAAGTTCAGCTTTAAAAAAATGTTCGGCGTTATAATTAAAAACGACCAGCTGCTGTGGTTTATGATTTTTGCAATGTTTTCAAACGCCGGCTGGTATCTTACAAGCGGCACGGCCGTTTATTATTTCACAGATGTGCTTGAAAATTCAACTGCGCAAAGCGCGTTTTCAATGATAGGCGCCGTTGGTTCCGTTTTGGGGCTTTTGGTAATTCCGGTGCTGGAAAAGAAATTTTCAAACCGCACAATTTACCAAATTTCGCTTTTGCTTGCCATTATAGGCTATGTGCTAATGTTCATATTCGGCCCTGTGCTTAAAATCACAATATTGCTTGATTTAAGCTATATTATTTCAAGCATAGGAATCGGCTCTATGTTTGTGGCGCAGACTGTGTTTCTGGCAGACATTGTTGACTATGGTGAATACAAGCTGGGAAAAAGAAATGAAAGCATAACATTTTCAATTAAGGGCTTTTTGCAAAAAATGGCTTATACAATACAAACAATAATTTTGTTCGGCGGGCTTGGAATAATGAATTATAACAGCCAGATAACAACCGGCAGCATAAACGGCGAAACAAAAAATGTAATCGGAATAATATGCTTTGGCGTGCCGCCTGTGCTGATTGCAATATCGCTTATAATATTCAGCAAAAAATTTAAAATTCACGGTGAGCTCAGGCAAAACATACATGACTTTATTTCTGCACGCCGCGGTGAAACAAACGAAAGCGCCGAATAAGGCATAAGCAGCAAAAAACAAACTTGTTTTTTGCTGCTTTATTTTTTACAGGCAATCCCATTGAATTAAAAAGCAAAATAAAAAACCGCTTATTGAAGCGGTTTTTGTTTTCCCGAATATTTGCGGCAATGCCTAAGCTGCACATCAAAGGTGCCGTAAAGCTATTTCTTGAGTTCCCTTTCAAGCCAAACGGCGCCCAAGTCAAGAGCTGTAAACAAGCCCTGCTTTTCGCTTTTTTTCAAAATTCTGTCGCGCGGCGACGCATTTTCGTCTGTGCTGATAAGCTGCATAAGCACCTGCTCTGAAACGCTTATGTCTTTCAGCTTTTTTTCCGACTTTACCGTCAGGCAAACAACATATGGGTCAGACATATTGCCGTAATAAATTGTTTTGCCGCACCTTACAAGCGGCTTTCCTTTGTAAGTCAGAAATTCGCTTGCCTGTTCCTTTGAAGTTTCGCCCAAAGAAACACCCCCCTTAATGATATCTTGGGCAGAGCGCCGCGCCGCGGCAGGCGTTTTAAGCTTTGCAGCGCATGGCCAAAAACACCCGGCTTATGGCGGGCAATGCCCTTGTTGATTTTTAGCAAATCAGCTGTTTAAATATGATTTTACCATTGCAGACAGAAGCTCATCTCTGTCAATCCGCCTGATAAGACTTCTGGCATTGTTGTGAGTGGTAATGTATGTCGGGTCTTCAGAAAGAATGTAACCCACTATTTGGTTTATGGGGTTATAGCCTTTTTCCTGCAGAGCGTCGAAAATCTGCACAAGAGTGTCTTTCATAATGTCTTCGCGCTCTTCGCCAAGCTTAAACCTCTGTGTTTTTGATATGTCGTTCATACAAAGCCACCTCCTGTGTAACTATAATTATATACAAAAAGCAAAATAATTACAATAGCTTTTTTCTAAATTTTAGCCGCGCAGGAAAATTCCCGCCTTTTTAAGTCTTTCAACAATGCTGTCTGTAACATTTGAAACTTCCTCTTTGGTAAGAGTGCGTTCAGGGTGGGCAAAGGTTATTCTGACTGTTATTGATTTTGAAGACGAATCTTCATAAATATCAAACACGGCCATTTTTTTGACTATAGGGCTGTTTTCAGCCGCAACAGCCTGTTCAATGGGCGCGTATTTTTCTGACAGAAACGACAGGTCAACCTCTATTTCAGGGTATTTTGACACTTCGCTGTATACAATGCCCTTATCTTCAACAGCTGAAAAAACGCTGACGTCAATTTCAGCATATGCTATGCTTGCTTTTTTGTCAATTTTCTTTGAAACAGTGGGGTGAATTATGCCTATTTCCCCTATTTCCTGCCCCGCGCACAAAATTTTATTAAGATTTTTCGGGTGCTGGAATGCATGCGCCGCTTCAGCGCTTTCATAAGAAAGCTTTTGGCGTTTTATATTAGCAGCAGCGCCAGCAAGAATATCGCGCAGTTCAAAATAAAGCTGCCTTGTGCTTTTTGTTTTGCTGAAAAGAGTTATGCCAAGCATTTTCTTTTCAACGCACAGCTTGTTTTCATCAACCCCTTTTACAACGCGCCCGATTTCAAATATGCCGAAGTCCGGCGCAAAGCCGGTATTATGCAGCAGCTGGCAGAGCTGAGTCGGTATCATTGAATTTCTTATGGTTTCAATATTTGGGTTGGTTGAATTTGCAAGTCTTACATTGCTTTCAATTTCCAGCCCAAGCTCTTTCATGTCGTCAAAATATGCCCAGACATATGAATGCACTTCGTGCAGTGAAAACCGGTTTACCAATAAATCCTTAAGCCTGTCTTCAACACTTTTTTCACACGAAACACGCACCGGGAAAAGCGGTGAAGAAGCTGTGTGCACGTCAAAATTATCATAGCCGTAAATTCTGGTTATTTCTTCAATAATATCTGCTTTCATGGTGACGTCTTTTGTGGCGCGCCAGCTGGGCACCGAAACGCTGAATTCATTTGAATTAAGCTGCACGCCGAAGCCAAGAGATTTTAATGTGCTGACTATTGTTTCATTGTCAATGTCAATGCCCGTATACCTGTTAACAAACGCCTTGTCAAAGCTAAGGCTTATTGGGTCATATTTAAAAGCATATTCATCTGTCAGCGCAGAAACCACCCTGACGCCGCTGTCATAATCTTTAAGCAGCTTTACAAACCTTGCAATTGCTGTTACGGTCATTTCAGGGTCAAGTGACTTTTCATAGCGCATTGACGCGTCAGTCCTGTGTGAAAGGCGCACCGTTGATTTTCTTATTGAAACAGAATCAAATGTTGCAGATTCAAGAGTAAGCGTTGTGGTGTCACTGACAATTTCACTGTCCAGCCCGCCCATAATGCCCGCTATTGCAACCGGCGTGTCGCCATTGCAAATCATAAGGGTGTTTTCGTCAATATGCCTTTGAACCCCGTCCAGCGTTGTGAATTCAAATGGCTTGTCAAACCTTTTAATTCTGATTTTTTCAACCTTTCTTGAATCAAAAGCATGCATTGGCTGCCCCATTTCAAGCATTAGGTAATTAGTCAAATCTGCAAGGTAATTAATGGCGCGCATGCCGCAATAAAACAGGCGAATGCGCATATTTACCGGGCTTATATTACGCGTTATGTTTTCAAATTTTATGCTTGAGTAGCGCTGACACAGGCTGTCTTCAATTTTAAGGTCAACAGCAGGCAGACAATTATATGCTGACAAATCGTCGCACTCAAGCTTTTTAAGCGGCCTGCCGGCAAGCGCTGCGAATTCGCGCGCTATTCCGTAATGGCCCCATAAGTCCGGGCGGTTTGTAAGCGATTTATTGTCCACTTCAAAAACTATGTCTTCAATGTCATATATGTCTTTTAAATCTGTGCCGTTTTCAACAGCCGAATCAAGTTCCATTATGCCGGAATTATCGTCGCTTATGCCGATTTCCTTTTCGCTGCAGCACATGCCGCATGATGTGAAGCCGGCAAGGTTTCTGGGGGCAATTTCAATGTCGCCCAGCCGCGCGCCCACACGGGCAAACGCGGTTTTCATGCCAACACGCACATTAGGCGCACCGCAGACAACGTCTGTAAGGCAGCCGCAAGCGCAGTCAACTTTTAAAAGGTGCAGCTTTTTTGATGTTGGGTGCGGCGCAACCTCTTTAATTTCGGCGGCAACTATTCCGCTTATATCGCTGCCTTTCATGAAAATTTCATTTTCAACCTCAGCAGTTGAAAGAGAAAATTTATTTATGAGGGCAATTTTGTCAAGCCCGGTGAAATCAACAAAGTCTGAAAGCCAATTCATTGAAATAAACATTTAATTTCCTCCTTACGCCTTATTCGTTGCCCATAAACTGCGACAAAGCTTTTAAATTGCCGCTGTTCAGGTCTCTTATATCTTTAATGCCGTATTTCATCATTGCAAGCCTTGTAAGCCCAAGCCCGAAAGCAAAGCCCGTGTATTCTTCGGGGTCAATTCCGCCCATTTTCAGTACTTCCGGGTGAATCATGCCGCAGGGGCAAAGTTCAAGCCAGCCGCTGTGCTTGCATGAGGGGCAGCCCTCTCCGCCGCATATCAGGCAGCTTATATCAAGCTCAAATCCGGGCTCAACAAACGGAAAAAAGCCCGGGCGCAGGCGCACCCTTATGTCTTTTTTGAAAACTTCAGACAGCATTGTTTTCATGAAATAAATAAGGTTTGAAATTGAAATGTTTTTGTCAACCATAACGCCTTCCATTTGAAAAAATGTGTTTTCGTGGCAAGCGTCAGTCGCTTCGTTTCTGAAACAGCGCCCCGGGAAAATGGCCTTAATAGGCACGCCGTCGTTAATAAGCTTGTCTTTGTATTTAAGATAAATAGCATTTTGCGCAGCAGATGTCTGCGTTTTTAACAGCTGCCCGTTTTCAAGGTAATATGTGTCTTGCATGTCGCGAGCCGGGTGGTGTTTCGGAATGTTAAGAGATTCAAAGCATTCATAGTCGCTGACAATTTCGCCGTAATCTTCAACCGTAAAGCCCATTGACTTGAACACATCTTCGCATTCGCGCTGCACAAGCGTTATGGGGTGGTAAGACCCGCCGGCAATGTCTGCCGGCAGTGAAACGTCAAATTCCGGCATGGAATTAATTTCGCGTTCAATTTCCTTTTGCTTTAATTCCTGCACCTTTTGGCTTATTTTTGAATCTATATCTGCCCTTATTTCATTTGCAAGCTGGCCTATTACCGGGCGTTCCTCTGCGGAAAGGGCTCCCATTTGCTTTAAGATGGCAGTCAATTCACCCTTTTTACCCAAATATTTTATTCTGGCCTCTTCCAGCTGTTCATTTGTGGAAAGCGAATCAAGAGCCGCCGTGGCAGAATTTCTTATTTTTTCAAGCTGTTCTTTCAACATGGATTTCTTCCTTTCTTTAAAACGGGCAATTCACAAAAAAACGGCCTGCCCATGCAAGGACAAGCCGTTAAACCTGCGGTACCACCCTGATTTTTGCGCAAATGCGCGCAAACTCTTTTGCCCCTTAACGCGGGTGTTCGTCTGCGCCTAATTTTATGTTTCAGCGCAGCCGCTCAAAAGTGAACTTCACCGGAAAGCATTTGCAAGGCTTTCAGCGCCGCCAAGCTCTCTGAAAAATGGCAAACCGGCTACTCTCTTTGTCATAGCGTTTAAAATATTTTTAATAAGGTAAAAGCCCTTTTAATAGTTATACACCGCCGGCAGAATTTTTGCAAGCTTTAATTTTAATAAATCTTGCAATTATGCTGAGCGCCGGTTAAAAACCGTGGGCAAAGCCACGCGGGCAGTGCATTCCCCGGGTGGTTTAAACGAAATAGTCTAAACCGGTTTGGTCAAAATCATAGTCATAATAGTCATTGTAGCTATAGCTGTCATAATCATAGATGTCATCATAGCTGTTCATAGCGCCGAACATGCCCAAAAACACCACAAGATATGAAATAATAGTTACAATAATGCCGCATATAAAGCCAATGAGCGCAGACTTGCCTATGCTCTTAGCGCGAATTGGTTTGTCGTCACGCGTGGCAAGCCAAAGAATAAGCCCTATAATTGGAAAGAAAAAGGCAAGCACATTAAGCCCTGTGCTCTTTTTGTCGTTAGGGTTTACCGGCGGCTGATAAGGCGGGTAAGGCGGGTAATAATAGGGGTTTGCGCCGCCGTTAAAGTTTGGCGGTGGCGGCGGGCAGTTCGGGTTGGCACCGTTAAAATTCGGCGGCGGGCAGTTCGGATTAGCGCCGTTGAAATTCGGCGGCGGGCTGCCTGCCCCCTGCTGCCCGGGGTTTTGGGCAGTTTGATTTTCATTTGTTTCATTATTTACAGGCTGTGAGATTTTAGCACCGCAGTCTGGGCATGTTTCAGCCCCGGCAGGAAGCTTGACTCCGCAATTTTCGCAATACATAATTTTCTCCTTTCAAAGCAGCGCGATTTTGGCAAACGGCTAATACAAAAATGTAACTGCCGGCTTTAAATGCGCCGGCGTGGCGTTTCGTCTGTATTTAAAATTTTATCACATTATAAATCAAAAGTAAATAGTAATTTTAAATGAAGTCGCCAATTTTATAGGTTTGAAACTCTATATAGCTGCTGGGCTGTGATTCATACATAACGCCGACAGTTTCAGCATCAACCCTTACAAGGCAGGAATATGCAAAAAAGCCATTGTTTATTACAACGTCTTTAAGCCATTTGATTTCCTTGAACGCGCCGCCGTCTGTTATTACCCTGCCCACTGAAATAACGCCGTCTGCACGTTTCTTTTTGGACGCGTGAGAACAAAGTATATAATCATTTTCAAGCATAAGCAGGCTTTTCTGGCATTTCGGCGCATAAAGTTTAGTTTTTTTAGCTTTAGCCCATGTTTTGCCCGTGTCATATGAAATTGAAACAGGCGTTTTGCCAAAACCGGTTTGCCTGCCAAGACCTATTAATATGCCGTTGTCGGTTTCAACAAGCTGCCATTCGTCTTTATTGCGGCAATACGGCGCACAGGAATTTCTTTTCCATGTCTTGCCGCAGTCGTCGCTATATACGCTCAAAGCGCTGAGCCCGCAGCGGATTATGTAAAGCGGCATTAAAATTCTGCCGTTTGAAGCCGTAAGCCCAACACCGGGTGCAATGCCCAAAAAGGTGCCGTCTTTTTTGCTTAAAAAGTCGCCGGTTACGTCTTTGGGCTCTGACCAGGTTTTGCCTTTATCTGTTGACTTTAGCATGTATATATAAGAACGCTTAGGCGCTTTTAGCGGCGCGCCGAATGTGGTTTTTGCGCCCATTTCGTTAAGTTCAGACGCCGTGGAGCCGTTTAAAAATATGTTTCCTATATATTCGCCGCCGTTATATAAATAGCCGCAGCCTTTGACTGTATATTCGGTTTTGCCGCCTGTGCTGTCAAGCACCTGCCCATTGTCTTCAACATAATAAAATTTGCCGTCTCTGTCATATATGAGCGGCAGCTTTTTGCCGCCCAGCACGCCGTAAGGCGCTTTCTTTTTGTCAAGCGTGTTTTTGCTGAACAGGCCCTTGCATTCCGGCCAAAAATCAACAAACATGATTATATTTCCATCTTTGTCAAGCGCCATGCATGGGTCTATAAAAAAAGCAGACGAATAATTGTCTCCGCTAATTTGCGTTTCCCTTGCTGGCGGAATTGCCACAACCTGTAAATCGCCCCAAGTTTTGCCGCCGTCTTCGCTGCGCCTGATTGCTATTTCTATATAACCCCAGTCCATGCCGCTCGACGCCCTGTCAATAGCCGCAACCAATGTGCCGCCGGCATTTATTATGCTGGGAATACGAAAAGCGGCGCCGCCGTTTGCTTTATTGCTGTATTTTGTAAGCTCTTTTTTTAAAAACAATTCGCTGCTGCCGCAGAATAATAAGCTTTTGTCGCCCATAAAACACCTCTTAAACTAAAATTGATATATAAATGCCGTTGCCTTCTCCCGGAATAACAACAGTATAGCATAAACAGCGCAAAATTTGAACAACTTATTTTAAAACTGTTGCATTTATTTTGTTTTTTTAGTAAAATAGCTTTAGATTATTTAAGGGGGAATCAAAAATGATTTGGGAATTAAAAAAATGCTGTTACCGCATATATCAGGGCGCTTTCAAAATAGCCATGAATTTTCTTGACTGGTCTGAGCCGCAGCTGCTTGAAGGCAAGGGCTCTGTGCTGAATCTGCCGCAGTTTATTAAAGACAAGGGCATAAAAAAGGTGCTTGTTGTGACTGACAAAGGGCTTATGGGGCTGCACCTGCTTGACCCTATGTTTGATAAGCTAAGTGAAGTCGGCATTGAATATGAAGTTTATGACGAGGTCCAGCCAAACCCAACTATTCCTAATATTGAAGCTGCAAGGGAAAAATACATAACCACCGGCTGCGAGGGCTTTATAGCTTTCGGCGGCGGCTCTTCAATGGACTGTGCAAAGGCAGCGGCCGCAAGAGTTGTGCGCCCAAACAAAACCGTGCGCCAGATGCGCGGCTATTTAAAAGTGCTTAAAAAGCTGCCTCCGTTTTTCGCCGTGCCTACCACTGCCGGCACAGGCTCTGAAACCACGGTTGCCGCTGTTGTAACAGACCCTGAAACTCATGAAAAAAATGCCATTAACGACATTTCACTGCGCCCGAAATATGCTGTTCTTGACCCGGAACTGACAGTTGGGCTGCCGCCGCATATAACTTCAACCACAGGCATGGACGCGCTTACGCACGCCGTTGAAGCTTATATAGGCAAAAGCAACACAAAGCAAACAAGACAGCAGGCAGAAAAAGCCACAAAGCTTATTTTTGACAATATTGAAACCGCTTACAAAGACGGCAAAAATTACGAAGCCAGGGCGAATATGTTAAAAGGGTCATATTGGGCAGGCTGTGCTTTCACAAGGGCATATGTCGGTTACGTTCATGCAATTGCGCATAATTTGGGCGGGCTTTATTCAACACCGCACGGGCTTGCGAACGCAGTAATTTTACCGTATGTGCTTGACTGGTATGGCAGCACTGTTTACAAGCCGCTTGCAAAGCTTGCAGACATTGTGGGCATTGACGGGGCCACTGACGGCGAAAAAGCAGAAAAATTCATTGCCGCTATAAGGCAGCTTAATGAAAACATGAACATACCCGCAAAGTTTGACATGATTAAGGAAGAGGATTTGCCAACGCTGATTACCCGCGCATTAAAAGAGGGCAACCCGGCATACCCTGTGCCGAAAATTATGAATTACAGCGACATGGAAAGCGTAATTCGCACATTCATGGCATAGTTCATATCTGTTTTATAAAACGCCTTGCATATGCAGGGCGTTTTTTCTTTTAGCACAAATAAACATCTTATTTGGGCTTAGCTATTGACGTGGTATTAAAAAAAATAATATAATAACTTAAGGGTAATGCACCGCTGCAATGGTGCAAACCCCCGCCTGGGGCAGCAAGAATTGCTTGACGCCGTTAATGACCTGAGCAATCGTGAGCCGAACTGGGCAAGGTTTATCTTGGCAATTTTTACCAAATATTATGTTAAAAAACATTCGGAATACGAAGCACCTATTTCAAAGCAGGTTTGAAAGGAAGCGTGGACATGAAAAAAATATTAAGCATTATTATGACGTTTGCTATGTTTTGCGGCATTTTTTCAGCGCTCGGCATTGAATGCCGGGCAGCCGGCAGCACTGATAATGCGCACGCTTCATCTTACAGCGTCTATTCAAGCGGCGATTACACAGGCGGCGTGGCAGAAAGCGCACTTTCGGCAGAGGAATATTATGACAGCGCGTCTTCGGTGGCAAACACTGTTTTGGCGTCCGGCGGCGAATATTGCGAAAGTATATCGGCAGCGGCTGCGGTGCTAAGGCAAGCCATGGCAAACTGGCAGAGCAGCACAATTAATGTTTACTATAAATCAGCAAGCTATTCTTCGTCATATTATTCTGAAATTATGGAAACAGCGCTGGAACACACCGGCATTGCCACACAGGGCGACTATCTTTACTGGGGTTATTCGGGGTACAGTGTTGACTGGACATATTCATATGAAAGCGGCTATTATTACATAAGCTTTTTCTATAAAGTCACCTATTACACAACCGCCGCGCAGGAAAGTGCCCTTACCACCGCCATAGAGAGTTTGACAGCTTCGCTGGGCATGAGCTCAATGACAGACTATGAAAGAGTTTTGGCAATTTACAGCTATATATGTGAAAACATTACTTATGACTATGACAATTTGTATGACAGCGACTACAAGCTGAAATTCACGGCATATGCCGCGCTCATCAATAAAACGGCTGTCTGCCAGGGAATTGCTATTTTAATTTACAGGCTTTGCAACATGTATGACATTGACTGCCGCGTAATAGCCAGTTCGAGCCATGCGTGGAACATTGTAAAGCTTGACGGCTATTATTATAATCTTGACGCCACATGGGACTTGGGCTGCAGCGAGGGAGAATATTCATATTTTTTAAAGTGCAACGCCAGTTTCGGCAGCCACACGCGCGCGTCTGAATATGACACAAGCGCATTCAACAGCACATATGTTATGAGCACTACTGACTACACTTTCTCAAATTACACGCTTTCAAACTGTGTAATAACCCTGTCATACACAAGCTGCCTTTATGACGGCAGCGAAAAAAAGCCCACAGTTACTGTTACATATAATTCTTCAGCACTCACCCCTTCAAGCGACTATACGCTGAGCTATGAAAACAACGTTAAAGTGGGCACAGCGCAAGTAACTATAGACGGCAAAGGAAATTATTCAGGCAGCACGACAAGGACTTTTACAATTTATGAAAATTCACACAGTTATGACAGCGGCGTTGTCACCAAAGAAGCCACCTGCGGTGAAAACGGCACAGTGGTTTACACCTGCTGCGGCTGCGGCGCAACAAATACGCAGACTATTGCAAGAACCGCATGCCACACATGGGGCAGCGCAAAATTTACCACAAAAGCCACCACAGAGCAAAACGGCGTTGCAACTTACACCTGCACGGTGTGCGGGGCCACCAAAACTAAAACTTACGCCAAAATCAAAAGCGTTACGCTGTCAACAACATCTTACACATATAACGGCAAGGCAAAAACACCCACAGTTACGGTGAAAAATGCTAACGGCGACAAAATCAGTTCAAAATATTACACGGTAACATACATAAACCGCGCAACAGGCAAAACAGTTTCGTCAATGAAATCCGCCGGCAAATACTATGTTAAAATTAAGTTCAACACAAAATACAGCGGCACTGTTAAAAAGGCAGTCACCATTAAGCCGAAAGCCACGTCAATTAAAAGCGTAACCGCCTCGTCAAAGGGCTTTACGGTGAAATGGGGCAAGGTAACTTCCTGCACCACCGGTTACCAAATTCAGTATTCAACAGACAAGAGCTTTTCAAGCAAAACCACCAAAACAGTTACAGACAACACAAAGACAAGCAAGAAAATAACCGGGCTTAAGGCAAAGAAAAAATATTATGTGCGCGTGCGCACTTATAAAACCGTAACCATTAACGGCAAGTCAACTAAAATTTATTCAAGCTGGTCTGACATAAAGCCTGTTACAACCAAACAATAACTCAAGGCGCCGCCTGAAACCGGGCGGTGCTTTTCGTTTGCAGGCATATTAAAAGCACGGCAAACGAAATTGACATAAAAATAAACATATGCTATACTTGGTAAATAAAAGCTTGCCCCCAAACACGCAAGCATTTGTTGAAAAGGAATTTTATATATGCAAAATAAAATTTTCAAAAAGAAAAAAATCATAATTTTTTCAAGGCCCACCGCCAACAATTTGGGCGACGTTATTTTGGGAGACAGCTGTAAATACGCCATAGACAGCCTGCAACGCTTTCCTTTTAGAATGGCAGACACTGAAATAGCAGATATTTTTACAAAAGACGACTCTGTTTTAAAAGACGCAGCCCGGCGTGCAGACGCCATTGTTTTCGCCGGCGGCGGCATTAATTCAGTGAAATTCTGCACTGCGTGCGAAAAGGTTTTAAAATATTGCGGCAATTCAACTGAAATCTATTTCAATGCAAACGGCATTTCAAAAAGCTTTATGTCAAAAAATGTAAAAGAGCGCATAGAAAAAATATTAAATGACAGCAGGGTAAAGCAAATAACCACCCGGGGCGACTATGAAGCGGCGCTGAAGCTAATTCACACTGCCAAAAAATACCCGTGCTCGCTGGTGCTTGACTCTGCAATTTGGATAAACGAAGCTTACAATATAAATAAAGAAAATTCAGACATTGTGGGAATCGGCATTATCCGCCCTGAAATTTTCAAAGAGCATAATATGGACATTGATGTTTTGCAATTATTTTCAGAAATAGTTTCCCTGCTTGAAGCAAATGGCCATAAATGGAAATTTTTTTGCAACGGCTCTAAAAAAGATTATGCTTACGGCAGGCAGCTTTGTGCTTGCCTTGGCAGGGGTGAAAAGGAATTTTTGGCAAAGCGCCCTGTCAAGTCGCAGGACTTGGTTAAACAGATTGCCGGCTTTAAGGGCGTCATAGCGGCGCGCTTTCACGCAAATATTATTGCAACGTCGCTGGAAGTTCCGTCTGTCGCTCTTGTCTGGAACGAAAAAATGCAGGGCTTCAGCGAGCTTATCGGCTGCGCAGACAGGTATATAAGTGATGAAGCTGTTTTGAAAAGCCCTGAAAAAATAGTCGCTAAGCTTGAGGACGCTTTGGCGGCAGGCTATGACAGGCGGCTTATTAATGCAGAAAAGAAAAAGACATTGAAAACACTTGCAAATGTTCTTAAATAACTCAGGTAAAAAAATGCCCCGCCCCGTAAGGATTCGGGGGCCGATTTTTAATCAGCGGCGGGTACAGTCTCACGTTGCGGGCGGCAGCGGCTGTCGCCCACACGTTGAATGATTATCGTAAAAGGCGCGGCAAAGGCTGCGCCTTTTTAAATTCAATAAGGGGCAACCCAGTTAATCAACATTTCTTGCTTAATTATATATTAATTACATAAATATGTTAAACATGGCTTTGCGGCTGTAAAGCCGCGAAAACAGGCGAAACACTCGGCGCAGTGTGCAAAAATGCAAAAAAATGCAAAAAAAGTGTTGACAATTATGCCGCACTTTGGTATTATTATCGGGCACGTTTGAGTTGGGGCTAAACCAACCGCGTGCACGGACCTTGAAAAATAAACAGTGACGAAAGAAAAGGAACCCGAAGAAATT
>JAJQIJ010000004.1 GCA_021199275.1 Clostridiales bacterium | reverse complement strand
CGGTTTCGTCTGCAACATATGAGTCACCGCACACCGTGCAGGTATATGTTGTGTAGCCGCCCGCAGTGCAGGTGGGCGCTGTTACAACGCTTTCATATGTGTGGTGCGCCGGCACCGTTATGGCAGTCCTTGAAATTTCTTCGCCGCAGACAGAGCAGTAAACAACGCTGTCATAAGAGCCGTCTGTGGTGCAGCTTGCCGCAACGGAATTTTCAATTACAGCCTCAGCCGGGGTGTGTTCTGCACCTATATAGTCGCACATTTCGTCAAGCGCAATGAAATTTCTGCCCCATGTTTCGGCATAGGTTTGGGCGCTTGAATCTGTCCAGCCGTAAATTGTTGCGTTTTGATATATTGTTGACGAATAGTTTGAAATTGCAGCTTCGCTGTTGTTGACAATTACCTTTTGCAGCGCTGTGCAGCCGGCAAACGCCATGTAGCCTATTGTTTCAACGCTCTCGCCTAAAGACACGGTTTTAAGCGCGGTGCAGTTTTGAAATGCGCATTCGCCAATGCTGACAGCCGAATCAAGGGACACGCTTGTAAGCGCGGTGCAAAGCGCAAATGTTTTATTTTCTATTGACGTTACGTTTGACAGGTCTATGCCGCTTAAATTTTCACAGCCGTAAAACGCCCCTGCACCGATTTCAGTGAGAGCCGCTGAAAAATCGCCGGTAAGCGAAGTGCAGCCGTAAAATGCGTTTTGCCCCACTGATTTCACGGCAGAAAAGTCGCTTTCGCTGCCTATAGTTGCATTTTGCAGCGCATATTCGTTTATATATTCCACGCTTGACGGAACTGTTATTTCAACGTCGAAATTATTGAACGAATATGCCGCAAGCAGCGTTGTGCCGTCTTTAATTTCATATTCGCTTGACATGTCGCTTTCATTGGCGGCTATTACATATGTGTCATAATAAAGCACGCCGTCTTCCCAATTGATGCTGTCATTATAAAACGCGGTGTTGTAAAATGCATTTTGCCCTATATATGTTACCGCACTGCCAAGCTGTAAGTCAAGCGCAGTGTCGCCGTAAAAGGCATATGCGCCGACTGACGTTACGCTGTCAGGTATGTCAATATCTATTTCCATACCGCAAAACGCCCAGCTGCCTATTGCGGTAATACCGCTGTCAATAACAACTGACTGCAAAGTGTCTTTTGAAACATACCATGGGGTATATTGGTAACTGATTGATGTGTAATCTGCTATTTCAGTGCTGATTGAAGACGCAGTCAGCGTGATTTTTTCAAGGCTAAGCCCCTCTGTGGCTGTGCTTTCACTTGACATTTCAGCCGAAACCGGAATTGTAAGGTCGGTTAAGTTTGACGCATTTGTAAGAGCCCAAGGGCCTATGTAAGTAACAGTGTCCGGCACAGTAAACGCAGTTTGGCTATTGGCGCCGGCATATTTAATAAGCGTTGTTTTGTCAATATTATAAAGCGCAACATCGCCAACCGAACAGTAGCTTGTGTTATCTTGGTCAACTGTTATTTTTGCAACGCTGTTTGTATAAGCAAAAGAATCGTCTGCTATTGAATTTACGCCAGAGGAAATTGAAACAGATGTAATGCCCGTGCCGTAAAATGCCCCGGCGCCTATTGACTCTGCGCTACCGCCTATTTCAAGGGCACAGGCCAAAGCGCCGTAATTGTAAAACGCATAATCGCCGACTGACGTGTTTATTGAAATAGTTGCTGAATCTGTGCCGAAAGCGTTTACGCCCCCGCCTATATAAAGTTCTGAATTGCCGCCTGCCAGCGGGTTTGATTGGCTGTTTGCAAATGAAAGGGCGCACCATCCGGCAATATCGCCGCCGTAAACAACCTTTTCAACCGCGCCGCCGAATGCATATTCGCCGACTGACGTTATATTTGTCATGTCTATTGAAGTGATGGGTGCGTTATAAAACGCATATGCGCCTATTTCAGTTATGCCCTCAGCAAAGGCAACGGAAAAGCCGCTGCTGAAGCGCCCTATTTGGTAATAAGGCGAATATGTGTAAGTTTCTGCTGTGTAATCGCTGCCGTTATAGTTAACCGCGCCGCTGCCAAGCACCGTTACGCTTTCAACGGCAGAACAGTTAGTAAACGAATTTGTGTTGCAATAAACACCGCTTGCCATGGTTATATTTTTAAGCTTAGAGCAGCCGTAAAATGCATAGTTGCCTATGCTTGTAATGTCTGCCGAAAGAGTAACCGTTTCAGCACCTGAGCCATACCACGGCGTGTGGGTGTATGCAGTGCCGGCGGTTGATGTTGTGAAAGCGTTTGTCGTGCTGTTTGCGGGGCCTAAAATATTATATTTAGTGCCGGCCGTTAAAACAACCTCATTTATTGAGCTGTTGTAAAACGCGCTGTTGCTTGCAGTGCCATTGGTGCCGTAACCAATGTCGCACGGGGCGGTGTAAGTGCCTATTGTCAATGCATAAAATGCATAGTTGTAAACCCTTTCCATGCCGCGCAGCAGCGTTATGTCAACAGTGTTGCCGGCATTGCTGCTTAAATACCATGGGGTGTATTTATAAGTTGTGGTGGTAAACGCCGTTGCGGCAGTGCCGTTTAAGCCGTTGCCTATATACGCCCCGTAAGTCGCGTCTTTTGCACACACAAATGTTACTGATGTAACGCCTGTGCAGTCGGTAAACAGCCCCAAATCCTTTGTGCCGTAAGAAATGTTACCGGGTATTTGCAGCGCTGTAATGCCGGTGCAGCCGTAAAAGGTGCGCGTGTTTGTGGTTGTTGCCGCGGCGTTGCCGTAATTTATAAGCGTGGTATATTCAATGTCGCCGTCAGCCGGGTCTTCCCCCGCTGCATTTTTTGTTTCAACGGCCACTGATTCAATTTGAGTCATATTATTAAACGCATATGCCCCCAGCGCCGTAATGCCGTAACCTATTACAACATATTTAATGGAACTTGCCCAGCTTGACGAAGACCATGGGCTGGCGCTGCTTGCCGTATAAGCCGACATGGTGGTGCCGGTGGCGTCATCTGCCAGTTCAAGCACAAGCCTGCCGTCGTCATAAATAGACCATTTTATGTTGCCGTCTGTGCCGGTGGCGCTGTCGTCAACCAGCGTGCCTGCAGCGGCTGAATCAACAATGCCGTTTGCACCGGCCGGCTCTGCGGCGAACACCGAAAAGTCAAGCCCTGCGGTAATGCTGCAAAGCATAATAATTGATAAAAACAAGCTTAAAATCCGTTTCATCATAATTCCCATAGCCTTTCCGGCTACAAATAATTTGCTGAAATAATTTATGCGCTTTGTTGTAGCCGGCCAAGGCGCATAATATTTGAAAACTGCCCCGCCGCAAGAGCGGCTGGCGCCGCTTTTTTTCGGGACGGGGTGCAAATTCAGGCAAAGCATGCAGCAGCGGCAAAGCGCTGCGTTTAAATACGCGCAGCCCTTGTTGAAACACATTGCGCCCGATTGCCTTAGCAAGCGTAAAATCTGCGCTTCGCGCCGTGGGCTGCCGTTTTCTGATTGTTTTGCACATTTAAAAGCAATAAGTTCACATAAATGTTGCTTTTCCGCACAATTCATTTTATCACACGCCCAAGATGATGTCAAGTAATTTTTCTTCCCATTTTTGTGAATTTTTCTTTTTGTGAATTTTGCCCCTTATTTTTGGCAAATTTGCACAAAGCTTTGCCTGCCGAAAGCCGCTTTAGGGCTGCTTTACAAGCCGGCCGGCGTTTGAAAATTTCAAAACAAAAAACGGCCTGCAAAAAGCAAGCCGTTTTAGGCAAAGTTGTGGGCAAGCGGCGCGTCTTTAAAAGCGGCTGCCCAACCGGCGCACATAAAAAAGGCGGCTGTTGCCGCCTTTTTTAATATTGAAATCAAGCCCGCAGCCTGAAAATGCAGCGGCAGCCCCTGACTGCGCGTCACTTCAGCTTTTTTATATATTCAAACGTTGCGCTTTCGCCGTTTTCCTTTAACATTATAAGCAGCTTTTCAAGCAGAGCCGCAGTATTTGGGTGTATTGTAATTCTGTGCTTTGCATTTTGAAAATATTCAAGCGGCGACGCGTCTGTGTAATCGCTGCCAAGGTAAATTTTGCTTGCCGCCACCCTGTCGCAAAACATTTCTTTTACATATTTCAGCGGCATTTCCACGCTTTCAAGGCGCCTTGTTTCGGGGTTATAGTCCATCCAATATTCATAATGGTGCTTGTTTCTGCCCTTGTGGTGCAGCCACGCCGCCGAATAGCCCTTTGCAAGCCTTTCGGCTTCGTTAGGCGAACGGTTGCCCTGGTAATATTTTGCGCCGGAAATAAATTCCGCCGGCGAATATTTTGAAAGGTCATGCCCCAGCCCCTGAAAAAAAATTCCGGCCTTGAAGCAGTGCGCCATTACCTTGTGGCGGTGGCGTGTTATTGTTTTAAAATGCGATAATGCTTTAGACATAATTACCTTTCTTTATTTTACCGCTTTACCGCTGAACGTAAAGCCAAAAGCTTTTCATATTTATGTGGAAATTTACTTTTTCTTGAACTTGTCAAAAAAGCCCTCTTTCCCGCCGCCTTTCGGCGGTGTGTAGCTTTTGTCAAACTGCAAAAGCAGCGCCTTTTGTTCGTCGCTTAGCGTTGTGGGAATATCAACAACTATTCTTACAAGCTCGTCGCCCCTGCCTATGGAATTAAGCCTTTCTATTCCCTTGCCTTTAAGCTTGAAAACCTCGCCCGGCTGAGTGCCTGCGGGCAGGGTGTATTTCACGTCTCCGTCTAAAGTGGGCACCTTTAATTCCGCGCCCAATATGGCCTCTATAAACGAAACATGCTTGTCATACCAAACGTTGAAACCGTCTCTTTCAAAATATTTATGCTTTTTAATTGAAACGGCAATTTTCAAATCACCGTTTTGGCCGCCGTTAAACCCGCTGTCGCCATGGCCGCGCATGTTTATAACCTGGCCGTCGTCAATTCCGGCGGGCACATTTATTTCAACCTTGTTTTTACGCCTTACCTTGCCCTTGCCGGAACATTTTGGGCATGGCTTTTCAATTATTTTGCCGGTGCCGCCGCAGTTTGTGCAGGAATGCTGTGAATTCATAACGCCGAATGCGGTGCGCTGCTGCACGTTTACAACGCCGCGCCCGCCGCATTGCGGGCATGTTTTGGGCGATGTGCCTTTAGCCGCGCCGGTGCCTGCGCATTCGCTGCAATCTTCCACCCTTGGAACATCAACATTTTTTTTGCAGCCCTTGGCAGCCTCTTCAAATGTAATTGATAATGAAATTTTTATGTCACGCCCGCGCCGCGGCGCATTCGGGTTGCGCCCGCCTGAGCCGAAGCCGCCGCCGAAAAACGAAGAAAAAATGTCCCCCAAGTCAATATCGCCGTCAAAGCCGAAGCCGCCGCCGTAACCGCCCTGCCCGGCTGCATAATTCGGGTCAACCCCGGCGAAGCCGAATTGGTCGTAACGCGCTTTTTTGTCAGGGTCTGACAGGACTTCATAAGCTTCATTGCATTCCTTAAACTTTTCTTCGCATTCCTTGTCGTTCGGGTGCAAATCAGGGTGGTATTGTTTGGCAGTTTTGTGGTATGCTCTTTTTATTTCTGCGTCACTGGCGCCTTTTTGCACGCCAAGCACTTCATAATAATCTCTTTTTTCAGGCATTTTACCAAGCCTTTCTTACATGTAAATTGTTTTGCTTATTCGCCAACAACCCCTGCCGCATTGGCGGCAGGGGCAAAGCCGGCTTTACTATACAATATTTTCGTTAATCAGTCAACCTCTGTGTAATCGGCGTCTGTATAATCGTCAGGGCCGTTATCTGCGCCGCCGTCAGCTGCGCCGGCGTTGTCTGCCGCGGCAGTCTGCTGGTAAAGCTTTTGAGACACTTCATAGAATTTGTTTTGCAAATCTTCCTGCGCGGCCTTTATAGTTTCAATATTGTCGCTGCTGAGCGCCTCTTTCAGCGCGCCAACCTTTGTTTCAAGCGTGCTCTTGTCGTCTTGCGAAAACTTGTCGGCATTTTCGCTCAAAAGCGTTTCGGTTTGATAAACCATTTGTTCAGCGCCGTTTTTAATGTCAACGGCTTCACGCTTTTTCTTGTCTTCGTCAGCATATTGTTCGGCTTCCTTAACAGCCTTGTCAATGTCTTCCTTGCTCATGTTTGTTGACGCCGTAATGCTGATATGCTGTTCCTTGCCGGTGCCCAAATCTTTTGCAGACACATGAACTATGCCGTTTGCGTCAATGTCAAACGTAACTTCAATCTGCGGCACGCCGCGCCTTGCCGGCAAAATTCCGTCAAGGTGGAACATGCCAAGCGTTTTATTGTCTTTTGCAAATTCCCTTTCACCCTGAAGCACATGAACTTCAACCGAAGTCTGGTTGTCAGCCGCGGTTGAAAAAATCTGCGACTTTTTAGTGGGAATGGTGGTGTTTCTTTCAATAATAACGGTGTTTACGCCGCCCATTGTTTCAATGCCGAGAGACAACGGCGTAACGTCAAGCAGCAGCAGCCCCTTAACGTCGCCGCCCAGCACGCCCGCCTGCAACGCAGCGCCCATGGCGACGCATTCGTCAGGGTTAATGCCCTTAAACGGCTCTTTGCCGCTGAATTTTTTTATGGCTTCCTGCACTGCGGGAATACGCGTGGACCCGCCCACCAGCAATATCTTGTCTATTTCATTCATTGAAAGCCCGCTGTCTTTCATGGCCTGGCGCACCGGGCCCATGGTGGCTTCAACCAGGTCAGCCGTCATTTGGTTAAACTGCGCTCTTGAAAGCGTAAGCTCAAGGTGCTTCGGGCCGGTGGCGTCCGCCGTGATGAATGGCAGCGAAATATTTGCCGTTGTCATGCCTGACAGGTCAATTTTAGCCTTTTCGGCAGCTTCGTTAATGCGCTGCATTGCCATTTTGTCGTGCGACAGGTCAATGCCGTTTGACTTTTTAAATTCGGCAATAATCCAGTCCATTATCTTTTTGTCAAAGTCGTCGCCGCCAAGGCGGTTGTTGCCGGCGGTGGCAAGAACTTCCTGCACCCCATCGCCCATTTCAATAATTGAAACGTCAAACGTGCCGCCGCCCAGGTCGTAAACCATTACCTTTTGTTCGCCTTCCTTGTCAATGCCGAAAGCAAGAGCGGCCGCCGTTGGTTCGTTTATGATTCTTTTAACGTCAAGCCCGGCTATTTTGCCCGCGTCCTTGGTTGCCTGGCGCTGTGAATCTGTAAAGTATGCCGGCACGGTTATAACGGCTTCGGTAACCTTGTCGCCAAGATAGCTTTCAGCGTCTGCTTTAAGCTTTTGCAGTATTATTGCAGAAATTTCCTGCGGTGTATATGCTTTTGAATCAATGTTTACTTTATAATCTGAGCCCATATGTCTTTTAATTGAACTTATGGTTCTTTCGGGGTTGGTAATGGCCTGGCGCTTTGCCACATTGCCCACCATTCTTTCACCGTCTTTGCTGAAAGCAACCACAGACGGCGTAGTCCTTGAACCCTCTGCGTTGGCTATAACAACGGCTTCGCCGCCCTCTATAACGCTTACGCAGCTGTTTGTTGTGCCTAAATCTATACCTATAATTTTTGCCATTTCAATTTACCTCACTTTTTATTTTTTATTTTGTTGCAAAAATCAGTTTGCTGTTTTTACCATTGCCGGCCTTATGATTTTGTCGCCGAGCCGGCAGCCCTTTTGATAGACTTCAACTATCTCCCCGTCTTTGTAATCGGCGCTTTCAATGTGCAAAACTGCATTGTGAAGCTCCGGGTCAAAAATGTCGCCTTTTTCGGCAAATATTTCAACACCAAGCTTTTCAAAGCTGCCTGTAACGCCGTTATATGTCATTTCAACCCCTTTTTTAAGCGCCGCGTAATCTTCGCCTTCGTTTTGAAGCGCCCTTTCAAGGTTGTCAATAACCGGCAGCAGCTCTTTAACGGCATTGGCAGTTGCAAACGAAAATGCGTCTGCCTTTTCTTTTTCACTTCGCTTGCGGAAATTTGCATATTCGGCTTTCAGCCGAAGCAGCATATCCTTTGTGTCGTCAAGCTCCTGCAAAATGCCGGCGTCTGCCGCAGCGGGGGCTTCGCCCTGAGCTTCCTGTGCCGCAGCCTCTTGCGTTTTATTTTCGTCTTTCGCTTCTTCGCCGCCGGCGGCAGCGGTTTCGGCGCTTTCGGCCTTAGCTTCGTCAAAAGGCTTTGCACTGTCTTTATTTTGTGCTTTTTTGGCCATTACACTACCTCCTTTTGCAATAATTCTTTGGTTTTGGCTATTATATATTCTGCTCTCGGAAGAACATAATTATAATCAATTCTTACAGAACCCATTAACCCAAGCACCGCCTGCTGGCTGTTGTTATAATTAATTTTTGAAAGCAGCGTGGCTGTGTTTTTAAGTTCAATATTATAGTTTTCATTTCCTATAAACAGCTCTGTGCCGTTTGCACGGCGCGCATATTTCGCAAGCAGCTGCTTTAACTGCTGCTTTCCGGCAAGAAAGCTTAAAAGCCGGTAAATTTCAGCGCCAAGCTCGCTGTGCGAAAATAAATTTGTTTCCCCTTCAATTACAAGCCGGCTTTCATATGCTTCGCGGCAAAGCACCGCCAGTGTTGTCAAAACGCCGAGCATGTCAAACATATAATCGCCGAGATACGGCAGGGTGCTTTGTATAAACGCGTCGTTTACATCTGACAGCGGCGCACCTATAAACCGGGCTGCTGCCAAAGTGTGAAAGGCCGCTAAAAATTCACTGTCAACCGCGCAAGACACATTGCACACCGAAGACTTAATTTTGCCGCCGACTGACAGCATTACAAGCATTGCGCGCCCGCCGCCCGCGGGTATTAAATCAAGACCCTGTATGCAGTCATATTTGTCTTCCACAGTGCTATAAAACGCCACGCAGTTTGTAACGCCGGCAAGCAGTTTGGCCGCGTCACCCAGCAGCCTTTCGGGGTCAGACGCGTTAACGCCAAGAAAACGGCTGATTTCGTCAGCTTCGCTTTTTTTTATGGCAACGGGTTTAAGCAAATTATCAACATAATATCTGTAAGACGCCTTGCTGGGTATGCGCCCGCCGCTTGTGTGCATCTGTTCAAGCAGCCCAAGTTCTGACAGGCGGGCCATTTCATTTCTTATGGTGGCGCTTGAAATACTATAGGGCAGCAGCGAGCAAAGCGTTTTTGAGCCTATCGGCACCCCATCTTTTATATAACTTTCAATTATAAGCCCAAGTATTGCGGCGCGCCTGTCGCCTATCATTCCTTCGCCCTCTTTCGGGTTAGCACTCTAATGCCAAGAGTGCTAACTACATTTATTATATTATATCCATTAATTCGATTTGTCAATAGTTTTTTATGAAAAATTTGTAAATTTAACTTTTATCTGTGCGGCTATGGCAGCCCGGCGCAGCTGCCCTGCTGTCTTGCGCCGGGAAAAGCCTTGCTTTGCTCTTTGCTGCTGCGCCGCGCAGCGCAGGCAGGCAGCTTAAACGGGCAAATGAAAAAGGGGCGGTTAAAACCGCCCCCCGACTACAACTATATATAAATGTAATATATTAATAACTCAGCGGGAAATGCCCCCATGGTTTCAATAAGGGCTTGCCCGTTATTCAACGTGGGGCGACAGCCGCTGCCGCACCCGGCGGGAGATTGTATTCACCGCGCCTTCAAAATCGGGCCCAGAAGCCTTACGAGACGGGGAACATTTACACCTAAGTTATGAAAATACGTTTTTGAGCGCCAGGCTGTTTATAACAATTTCAGCGCCGCTGTCTTTTGAGTCAAGACAATTAGTAATAATTTGGCTGAAAGAGGCGGCTTCGCCCGCGCCGGCCTTGCACAGATATTGTGTTTTTTCAAGCTTATATTTTGTGTTTGTACTTTCAGTCTCTTCCTGCGTTTCAATGTCGCAGGCGTAAATATAGCCGTAAAATGTTTGCCCGTATCTTGACGTGCCGGCTGTCAGCGTGTCTGTGTCAAAATAAGCGCCGTGCCAGTGCGACTGTGAAATGGTAATTGTATTTCCGTCTATAGCTTCAACAATTGCAACATGGTTGCTCCAGCATGCAATTGCGCCGAGCTTTGGCTCGCTGCCGTATTCATAATAACCGTTTTTGATATTTTTATACCACCAGTCGCCGGCGCTGCCCCTTGAAATTTTAGGCGCTTCACCGGTGATTTCATAAATTCTGCCGTAAGCATATGCGGTACAGTTAGGCATGCCGTAGCCGCATTGCGAATATACATTGAGCGTTGAATTATAATATTCATTTCCGGACTCCGGCGCGCTGAAGCGCGGCGTAAATTCAACTTGCGCCGCAAAGGCGGTGGACGCAAATGCAAACAGCGTTATCATAAAAGCTATTATTGCAGCAATAACCGTTTTTACAAAGTTCATTATAATCTCCTCAAGCTGTGTTGTTTTAAGCGGTGAATTGATTTGTTTTGCTTGTATAGCGGTTTAACAGAAAAATTGTAACATATTTGTAACTTTTAAATCTATATGTAATATAGACAAGCATTTTTGTAACCATTTCGTAATATATGTGCAATTTTAACAAATTGTTCATAACTGTGGGTAAAAAATGCCCTGCCCGGCAAAACGCCGGCATAATTTTTGCAAATTGTTTTTTGCAATAAATAATTTTGCGCTGAATTGTAAAAAATAAAAGATGCGGCTTCGCCCCGCAAATCAATTTGAAAGGAACAACATTATGCCTGATTTATTTAACTTGACTGACGACATGAACAGCTATTTCAACACATTGCCGAAAAGCCTGCAGGTGACTATTATGCAAAGCGGCGCCAAAATAAACAGCCTTGCAGACTTAAAAGCGGTTGCAAAGGAGTTTTCCGGCCGTGAAAACACCGAAAAAGAATAAAGCCGTGTCAGCGCCTGACGGCAGCTTTAAAAAGAAATACCGCCTGAGCGCCAAAATTACAAACACATATGCGCTGAACATGAGCAACCCCACCGTGCAGCCGGACGAACGCACCGAAATGGGCATTCCTATTCCCGACACGGACAATGTTGAATATTCAAAAGAATACCAAGAGGAAAACAAGCTCTGACAAAAAGCGCAAAAAGCCCCGAACAATGTTCGGGGCTTTCGTCAGTTTCGTTTTCATTAATATGATTTGCCGGCGTTTATGAAAATTTTTCTTGCGCTCTCTTCCGCCTCTTTTATTAAGTCGGCAAGATTTTCTATTTTGCTTTCAGCTGCTTTTACATCTGCCAGCTCCGGGCGTGTTTTCGGGTGCTTTGGGGTAAACACCGTGCAGCAGTCTTCATATGGCTCTACAGACGTTTCAAACGTGCCTATTCTGCGCGACACTGAAATGATTTCTTCCTTGTCCATACCTATGCATGGGCGGAAAACGGGCAGGCTTACCGCTTCGTCAGTGCACTGAAGCGCGTAAATAGTCTGGCTGGCAACCTGGGCGACGCTTTCGCCGGTGATAAGCGCGCGGCAGTTTTGCTTTCGGGCTATGTCTTCGCTTATTTTCATCATTATTCGGCGCATAACCAGCGTAAAATAGCCCTCAGGGCAATTGTCTCTTATGGCTTCCTGCAACTTTGTAAACGGCACTATATATGTGGTAATTGTTTTTGAATATTGCGACACCTTTTTAAGCAGCTCAATAACTTTCATTTCGGCAAGTTCGCTGGTATAGGGCGGCGAAGCAAAATGCACCGCCACAAGCTCTATGCCGCGCTTTTGCATCATATATGCAGCCACGGGCGAATCAATGCCGCCGCTTATTAAAACAACCGCCCTGCCGCTTGTGCCCACCGGCAGCCCGCCCGCACCTTTTATGCTTTCACCGCGCACAAACGCATATTTATCTCTTATTTCAACGGTTACGGTTATGTCGGGCGAATGCACGTCTACGCTCAGATTTTTGAAATGCCGCAAAATATAGCCGCCAAGCTCGCGGCTGATTTCGGGCGACTTTAAGGGAAACGCCTTGTCGCTTCTTTTGGCTTCCACCTTAAAGGTTTTTGCATTTTCAAGCCTGCTTTTCAGGTATTCGCCCGCCGTTTTCATGATTTCGCCCATGTTTTTTTCACACACCGCCGCGCGCGAAAACGCAGCTATGCCAAACACTTTTTTCAGCGCGCTTTCAGCTTCGTCCAAATCAGTGCCGGCAGGGCTTTCAATCATAATTGTTGACTGCCCCTTAACAAAGTTGAATTCGCCCAGCGGGTAAAGCGCATGGCGCATATTTTTAATCAGTATGTCCTCAAATGTGTTTCTGTTGAGCCCTTTTAACACAAGCTCGCCGTTTTTTACAAGTATGATTTCCTTCATTTTATTTTGCCCTGCGGCTCCCTTTCATAATGCTTTGGGGTATTTTTGTACAATGTTCTTTATGGCTTCTGCCAAAAGGTCTGCATCGCCTTTTGTATTATAGCGCGAAAAGCTTATGCGAATGCTTTTGTCAATAATTTCATCGCCAAGGCGCATAGCGGAAAGCACATGGCTTTTTTTGCCGCCGGCACATGCCGAGCCGTTGCTTACATATATTCCATAATTGGAAGACAGCTCTTGCACAATAGTCTGGCTTCTTAAAAACGTGGGTATATATATGTTTATAATATATGGCAGCGCACCCTGCGGGCTGTTGAGCTTTACGCCGTCTATTGCCAAAAGCTTCTCTTTTGCATATTCGCTGATTTGTGTGGTTTTGAGCAGCTGTTCGTTTAAATTGCCTATTTGCGAAACCGCCGCGCCGAAACCCGCTATTAAAGGCGAAGCTTCAGTGCCGGGGCGCAGGCGTTTTTCCTGTTCGCCGCCGAAAAGCCGTGGCAAAACCCGCACGCCTTGCCTTACATAAAGCGCTCCCACGCCCTTTGGGCCGTGAACTTTATGCGCGGACACCGTTAAAAGGTCAGCACCCAGCTTTTTAGGTGAAACATCTATCTTGCCGAACGCCTGAACACAGTCTACATGCACCAGCGCAGGGGCACCGGCGCGTAAAATTGCAGCTTTGATTTTTTCAACCGGCAAAATTGAGCCCACTTCGTTATTAACATACATCATTGAAACAAGTATTGTGTCTTGATTTACGGCTGCAAGCAAGTCGTTTTCATTTATCATGCCATGCTTGTCAGGCTGCAAAAACACAACGTCAAATCCGCGCCTTTCAAGCTCTTTGGCGCTTTCAAGCACGCTTTCATGTTCAATGGCAGTCGTCACTATTCTGTGCCCGCGCCTTTTAAGCGCGTCTGCCGCGCCCAAAACGGCGGTGTTGTTAGCTTCCGTGCCGCCTGACGTGAAATATATTTCTGCCTTGTCGCAGTGCAAAAGTGCAGCCACTGCGCTGCGCGCCCCTATTAGCTTTTTCTTGCCGGCAATTCCGGCAGAGTGCAGGCTTGACGGGTTGCCCCATTCATTTATAAGCATTTCGTTTACAGCGTCAACACAGCCGCTGCACGGCTTTGTGGTTGCGCTGTTGTCAAGATATACTGCCATTTTAAAATTCCCCTGTTTTAAATCAAGGGCTTTGCCCGAACACCAACATTTGGCAAGGGCTTTGCCCGCTTAGGCGCGACTTTTGGCCCCGCTAAGGAAAAATGAATCACCCGCCGACTTACAAGGCGGGCACAGCTTTTCAAATGCCCCTATTAGTCTGTATTTTGTGTTTCCTTTTTCTGCGCCTGCTTTTCAAGCCGCTCTTTCATTTTTAAAATGCCTATCACCGTTTTAGCGTCGCTTATTTCATTTGAAAGGCAAAGCTGCACTGCCCTTTGAAAAGGCATGGTGAAAGAGTCAAGAAATTCGCCGCTGTCAGGCTTTGCTTCGCCGAAGCTCAGCCCCAAAGCGCCGTATATGTGAATGACTTCACTGCAATATGCCGGCGTTGGGTAAACAGCCGCTATTTCAAAAATATTTTCGGCTTCGCACCCACATTCCTCTTTTAATTCGCGTATGGCGGCTTCCTGCGGGTTTTCGCCGCTTTCAAGCTTACCGGCAGGCAGCTCTGAAAGCACACCACCGGCGCCTGTGCGAAATTGCCGCACCAGCAAAATTTCATTATTTTCAGTAATGGCGGCAACGGCAACACCGCCGCTGTGCACAACCAGCTCGCGTTCGGCTTCACTGCCGTCTGAAAGCAGCGCCCGGTTTTTTTTAAGCTGCAAAATTTTGCCGTCATAAATCAAGTCGCTTTGCACGGTCGTTTCATAAAGCCCCATGGCTATATTTTCAATGTCCCCCGCGCTTTTCGCCACATAGCGCGCGCCCGCTTCCACCAGAATGTCTGTGCTTTCAAAGCCCCAGCTTACAGCGCAGCTGTCAACAAAATCGGCGCACGCAGCGTCAATATCATAATGCGTGTCGCCTATAACAAGGCTGTTTTTAGCACTGCCGCCGAGCTCGTCCATGCAGCGCATTATAATGCTTGCTTTAGATTCACAGTCAGCATTAAAAGACACGCCGCACACGGCGCTGAAATATTTTGAAATGCCGAAATAGCTAAGCAGCTCTGTTATATATTTGGTGGGCTTTGACGAAGCTATGCCCAGCGAAAACCCGCCGGCGCAAAGCCTTTTCAGCAAGTCCTTAATTCCGGGGTAAAGCTCGCTTTCTAAAAGGCAGCTGTTGGTATATCTTTCACGGTATTTTTTTACAAGCTCCTGCGCTGTTTTTGCGTCTGCCTTTAAATATTCCTGAAAAGTGAACAGCAGCGGCGGGCCGATAAAGCGGTTTGTGTCAATATTGTTTCTGTCAACCTCAACGCCAAGCGAATCAAGCGCGTAAAACACACTGTTTATTACACCCTGCGATGTGTCGCAAAGCGTGCCGTCAAAGTCAAAAATTACATTTTTATAACGCAAGCGTTTCACCCCGAAAATTAAAGTTTCAGCCCCGGCAATGCAGAGCGCTTTCTTATTGCTTAAGTATATCACAACTTTAAAAATAACACAAGTGCCGCATTGCGAAGCTTTTCAAATGTTGCTGAACAAAATATAATTGTTTTATTGCACGGCATATGTTAATATATATTACAGACATTACATAAAGCGGCAACAGGGGGGTTGAAAATGAAAGCCGGTGAAAGGCGAATAGTTTTGCTTGACGAGCTGCGCGGTGGCGCGCTAATTTGCATGGTGATTCACCACCTGTTTTATGACATTTATTTTATTTTCGGCGCTGACTGGGCTTTAGATGTGTTTAACCGGCTTTGCGTGCTGCAGCCGCCTGTCTGGGCTGTGTTCATAATTGTTTCGGGCATTTGCTGCAGTCTGTCAAGAAGCCCGGTAAAAAGGGGCGCGCTGGTGTTTGCATGCGGCTGCGCCGTAACGCTGGTAACAGCAGTTATAATGCCCCTTATGGGCATAACCGGCGCTGAAATTTATTACGGAATTTTAACCTTTATGGGCATTTCAATGGTGCTGGCGGGGCTTTTGCGCCCTGTAATAAACAGGGTGCCGGTTTTGGCGGGCATTGCTGTTTGCGCAGTGCTGTATCTGCTGACTTATGACATCAGTGCCGGCAGTCTTGTTTTCGGGCTGGTTGAATTGCCTAAGGTGCAGACAGACGCGCTTGCCGTGTTTGGAATTTATTCGTCATCTTTTGAAAGCGCAGACTATTTCCCGCTGCTGCCGTGGGTGTTCGTTTATTTTGTGGGCGTAAATTTCGGCAGGGTGAAAAACAAATTCCCCGCGTTTTGCTATAAATCGCATTTAAAGCCCCTTGCGGCAGTCGGCAGGCAAAGCCTTTGGGTTTACATGCTGCACCAGCCCGCGCTTTACGCCATACTATTTCTTTTTAAGTTCATATTAAACGTTTAAAAAACATTTTTTTGATTAAAACCTTACGCACAATTTACATAATATGAGCGCGAAATATGTTGACAAGATATTTACATAATGTTAAAATGAAATTGTTAAGGAGGACGCCGTGGCTTAACAATACCCGCGCCCTCCTTTAATAGATTTAGCTCAAAACACCCGCCTTCAGTGCGGCAGGAGGAAAAATGAAATTCAATTCAGACGGCAAATTCAAAATCATGCAGATAACAGACATGCAGGAAATTCCGTCAGTGTCACAAGACACAATAAACCTGCTTGAAGCCGCCCTTGAAGCCGAAAAGCCTGACCTTGTGGTTTATACAGGAGACCAGATAAAGGGTTACGGCGTGACATATAAAGGAAAGGGCGCTGAGCTTGAGGCGGCCGTGGCAAAAACAATAAGCACATTGCTTGAGCCGGCAACAAAACGAGGCATTCCGTTTGCGGTTACATTCGGCAATCATGACCGCCAGGTGGGCATTTCAAACAAAGACCAGTTTGAACACATATATAAAAAGCTGCCCGGCTGCATTGGCGAACAGGCGCCCGGTATTGACGGCGGCGGCACATATAATATTACGCTGCAAGCGTCTGACAATTCAGGGCGCGATGTGTTTAACATTTATCTTTTTGACAGCGGCACAGACGCAAAAGGCGGCGGCTATGAGCCGTTTGACGAAAAAATTACCGAGTGGTATTGCAAAACAAGAGACAGTTTAAAAGAAAAGAACGGCGCTTTTGTGCCGTCAATAGTTTTTCAGCATATACCCATGCCTGAATATTATAATGTATTAAAGCGCGTAAAGAAAAGCGAAAAGGGCGCCGTGCGGGCTTACAGGACTCATAAAAACGAATATTATAAGCTTGGGCCCACCTGCCGCGCCGGCGACATGCTTGAAGAGCCGCCCTCAATTCCTGACATTAACAGCGGCGAATTTGCCGCCTTGGCAGAAAAGGGCGATGTGGTTGGCGTATATGTCGGGCATGACCACAAAAACAGCTTTGTCGGCAGATATAAAAACATAGATTTGGGCTTTACACAGTCAAGCGGCTTTAATGTTTACGGAAACAGAACAAAGCGCGGCGTGCGGCTGTTTGTTATTGAGGAAAACAGCCCCGAAAAATATGAAACATATACGCGCACATATGAACAGCTGGTTGGCACAAAGGTTTCGCGCCCGGTGTTTGATTACCTGTCAAGCAAAGCGCCGGCCACGGTTGACGCGGCTATACCTCTTATAATAAAGACTGTGCTGGGCATTGCCGGCATTGCAGCATTGATAATTATATTGGCAAATATTCTTTAATAGCTTTGGCAAGAAATTGCACCCCCAAGTTATAGTGCTTAAAAAGCTTTTTTGCCCGGCATTACCCCGCTTAAAATTTAAGGAGTAAATATATGAGCGCAGAAAAAAAGACAAACCCGTTTAAAAAATTCACTGAAAAGCATGCCGAAATTTGGAAATTCATAAAATTCTGCATAGCGGGCGGCGGCTCGTCTGTGGTTGAGCTTGTTGTGCATATGATATTGCTGAACACAGTGTTTGCCGCAGCCACGGCGCAGGCGGTTACAAACAGCGCGCTTAATATGATTGGCATTACTTCAAAGGGCTATCTTTACACATATCTGATTTCAACAACCGTGGGTTACGCGCTGGCATTCATTTTCAACCGCAAAATCACTTTCAAGGCTGATGTAAACCCGACTTTAAGCATGGTGCTTTACATTATAATGGTTGTGTTCACCATATTTGCAAACGGCTGGATAGGCTCTGCCATGACAACATTTGCCCAGGCGCATGATTTAACGGGCAATTTCTGGGATTTACTTATAAAGGTTATAGGAATGGCAATTCCCACTGTTTGGACATACCCGTGCAACCGCTTTATAATTCACAGAAAAAAGAAAGTTTCACCGCAGCCGGAAAATGAAAATGCATGATTACAGCTGCCGCTGGTATTTAAAGTGCGCTTTTGGCACAAATAAAAATATCCCGCCTTGCCGGCGGGAATATTTTAGGTTTATTTAATTAATGAAAGCCGGCAAAACAATGCGCAGGCCTTTCGCTTTTCGCTTGTTTTCAGCGTGGCGTTTGGTAAAATTGCCAAGTTAAGCCTTTCACTGTTTGGCTGCAATTACACATAATACGGGTTTGGCTTTAAAGCTATTCTTATGATGTCTACAACCCAGCCTATACCGAAAAGGCCGCCTGTGCACAAATATAAAATTCCCATGCCAATTTTGCCCTCATAAAACTTGTGGGCGCCAATGCCACCCAAAAAGATGCAAAGCAGCAATGCCGCCCATTTGTTTTTCGGCTTGCCTGCGCCGGCAACGTTAGTGTTGACATTTGAATTTGTGTTTACAATATTTATAGTCGGCTGCTGCACCGGCTCGGCAGGCGCCTGGTGGTAATTAGATGTGGGCACGCCGCACTGTGGGCAAACAACCGCCTGGTCATCAATCTGGGCACCGCATTTACTACAAAACATAATTAAATCTCCTTTTTTCACATTATGTTATATTTAATAAGGGCTCGCCCGTCATTCAATGCGGCAAGCGACAGTGCACTGCCGCCCCCAGCGGTGAATTTTACACGCCGCTGATTAATAATTAAACCGCGCCGCCTGTAGAGACGGGTGCATTCCTTGTCTAAATTATAGCACACATATGCCATAATAGCAACAAAAATGTGAATTTTCGAAAATATTTTTAACACAAAATCAGCGCAAACGCCAATTAATTTCAAACATTTCAGCGGGGCAGCGGCAAAAGCGCCCAATTACTGTTTTAAAACAAGAAAGGAATTTTTATGGAAATATTAAAATTGCAGCCTGTGTTTAAAGATTATCTTTGGGGCGGCACCAGGCTGGCAGACGATTTCGGCTATGAAACAGACATGCGCCCCGTGGCAGAGGGCTGGGTTTTGTCTTGCCATAAAGACGGCAAAAACAAAATAACCGGCGGTGAATTTGACGGGCGTTACCTTGACGACGTAATAAAAAGCTGCAGCAGGCAAACACTGCTTGGCAGCCGTGCGGCAAAATTTGACTATTTCCCCATTCTTATTAAGCTGATTGACGCCAAAGACAAGCTTTCAATTCAGGTGCACCCTGACGACGCATATGCAAAAAAAGTTGAAAACGAATATGGCAAAACAGAAATGTGGTATGTGCTTGACGCCAATGACGGCGCAGAGCTGATTTACGGCTTTAAAGATAAAATCACCAAATCGCAGTTTAAAGCCGCCATTGAAAACGGCACGCTGACAGACGTGCTAAACAAAGTCAAAGTCAAAAAAGGCGACTTATTTTTTATAGAGGCGGGCACGGTGCATGCAATCGGCGCCGGAATTTTAGTGGCGGAAATACAGCAAAACAGCAATTCAACATACCGCGTTTACGATTACGGGCGTTTAAAAGACGGAAAGCCGCGCGAGCTGCATATAGACAAGGCGCTTGACGTTGCCGTGACAGACACGCCGAAATATGCCGCCGTGCCTGACGGCGCAGAGGAAATTTCAGGGCAGTGCCGGCGCATATTGCTGAAAAAATGCCCCCTTTTCACGGTTTACAAATATGCTCTTGCCGGTAACACTGAGCTTGAAGCAGGCGCAGAAAGCTTTGAACACATACTTATTTTAGACGGCCGCGGCGAAATTGACGGCGCGCCGTTTAAAAAAGGAGACAGCTTTTTCGTGCCGGCAAATTACGGAAAATACACAATAAGCGGCGAATGTGAATTTCTGAAAAGCAAAATTTAATTTTTAAAAATTTAAAATGAATAAAAAGTCGTTGGCATGGGCAACATACTAACGACTTTTTTATTTGGAGATGATTTTGTGTCTGTAATAAACAGAATTGCTTTGATTTTGGCAATAATAGGCGGTCTTAACTGGGGCCTTATAGGGCTTTTCAAATTTGACCTTGTCGCGTGGATTTGCGGCGGGCAGGACGCCGTTATTTCAAGAATTATATACAGCATTGTGGGCCTTGCCGCAATCTGGTGCATAAGCCTGCTGTTTAGCCGTAATTCAGCGGTAAATGAATAAGCCGGTGTCGGGAAAGCGCGCCTTTCCTAATACTTGACCATTTCATTTCTGATTTTTTTGATAATGCGTTTTTCAAGCCGTGAAATATAGCTTTGCGATATGCCCATCATGTCTGCAAGCTGCTTTTGCGTGTGTTCGCTTTCGCCCATTATGCCAAAGCGTTTTTTCATAAGTTCCCTTTCCTTTTCGGAAAGGGAATTTACTATTTTCAGCAGCGTTTTCTTTTCGTCTGCATATTCAATTTCCGCTGATATGTCGTCATATTCGCCGCCCAGCACGTCTCTGAGCGTAAGCTCGTTTCCGTCGCAGTCAACGCTAAGCGGTTCGTCAAAGCTTATTTCAAGGCGCGTGGTGTTAACCTTTCGCAGGTGCATTAAAATTTCATTTTCAATGCAGCGTGAAGCATATGTTGCAAATTTAATGTTTTTATTTGCGTCAAACGTTTTTACTGCTTTCATAAGCCCTATTGTGCCTATTGACACCAAATCTTCCGTGGGCGTTGAAACGCCGTCGAACTTTTTTGCAATATACACAACCAGGCGCAGGTTATGCGTTATCAGCAGTTCCCTGTGTCTTTCGTCGCCCGCCCTAAGCTGGGCCATTATTGTTTCCTCTTCTTCCTTAGTTAAAGGGGGCAAAAGTGTTTCAGACGAATTTATGTAATAGCATTCTTTTTTAAACAGTCTTAACAGGGCTGATTTAATTTTTGTAAATATTGTCATGATTTTTTCCTTTCGCTTTTTTGCGAATTGTGTTTTCACCCCCTTTTTCAAGCATTGCCGGGTTTATAATTCCCATGTATTCACCCCTGCCTATATTGTCAGACAGGGCGATATACACATTTTCAAAGCTGCCCTCGCCTTTCGTGGTGGCAACTGCCACTCTGTCCGGCTTAAAGGCATATAAAGCGCCGTCTCCTGACACGGTTTTGCACGGTATAACCCTGCTGCACGGCACCTTTTCAAAAAGGCCGGTGTGGGCAACAATTACCGGCAAGCCGGAAAAAGGCTCTTTTAGCTTGTTTCCGCTGTCAGCAAAAGCAAAAAATTTTACTTTTTCGCCATTTAGGTAAACAGTAATTTCATAAAGCTCTTTTGACGCTGTTTTGTTATTGTAAACCTTTATTATTAAGCCGGAAATAAGATATGCCGCCACTGCCGAAAAAAGCAATAGCTTGGCAGAAACGTCAAAATAAACAGTGGTGTTGTTTATGACTACCCCTGCGGGTTTAAAAATTAACCACAAGCCCACCATTATGCCCACAAACATTAAGTTTACAAAGAAAAAAATTGCGACTTCCTTTAAATAAACAACAAAAGTTCTTAATTTAAACGCTGTAAGCACTATAAGAAAAGCCGCCAGCAGCTTTAAGGCAAGAGACAAAAGCGCACCCATGTCATCTATTAAAATAACCGGCGAATATGCGCCGCCCAGCAGCGCCGCCGCCACAGTTCTTTTTATGTCAGCCTTTCTTTTTGACAGCTTGGCAGTAACAAGCAGCAGCAAAAAGGTTATGAAAAAATTTAGCGCAACCAAAACGTCAACATAAATAACCGTCATTTTAAGCACCGACACATTAGCTTTCAAATGCCCCCGGCACAGCCACCGGGCGCGTGGACATTTCAACTAAATTATAATTCAGCCAGAATAAATTTTCTGTCAGATTCAGTTGTGAAAATATTTAAATTTAAAACAAATTCTGCCACGCCACAAATAGCCCCACTTTGCCCATTTCATTAAGCAATTTGTGGAAAGAGCGCTGCAAGGCCGCTTTGCCCATAACAAAAAGCGGCAGGGCTGTTCCCTGCCGCTTTTGCATTATGTTGTCATATTAATTTCACAGCTGCTTCAATTACAGCTTTACATTTTTGTTTATTTCTTTTAAAACCGAAAGCGGTATTTTGCACACCTTTCTGTCATATGTAAGCAGCCCGTTGAGCTCGTCTTCAACATCTGTAAGCTGGGTGTAAACCGTTGCCGAAAGCCCGTGCGCAATTTGCGGAATAATTGTTTTTTCATAGAGGCGCTTATAGGCTTTCGTAAGCGTTGTTTCAGAGCGGTAAATTTTATAGCCGAACATTTTGTTGTTAAACGTGTGCCCCTTGATTTTCTGCGAATAGCCGCCGAATTCAGACAGCACATATGCCCGGTTGCCCTTTTTCACTTTTATGGGTGTGAAATATATATGTTCGGAAATTACGTCTGACACTCCCCTGTCATGCCAGCCGGAAGCCGTGTCAACAATGCGCGTTTTGTCTTTGCTTTTTATATAATTATATGCCTTGGCTGAATCAAACTGCCCCCAGCCCTCATTAAACGGCACCCACAGCGCTATTGACGGGCAGTTGTAAAGGTGAGTCATCATTTCGTCAAGTTCGTCATAATAAAGATGCCTTGCTTCAGGGTCTGTTCTTTTAAATGTTTTATATTTTTTGTCGTCAAGATTAATTCCTATAAACGGCAGCACGTTTATTTCAAGCCCGTAATTGCCGCCGCCGTTAACCATGTCCTGCCACACTATTATACCGTAAACATCGCAATAATGATACCACAGCAGGGGCTCTATTTTAATGTGCTTTCTAAGCATATTAAAGCCCATTTCTTTTGCTGTCTTTACGTCGTTTTCCATGGCTTGTGCGCTGGGCGGGGTCAAATACCCGTCAGGGTAATAGCCCTGGTCAAGCAGGCCGTTATGAAAATACGGCTTGTTGTTTAAAAACAGCCTTTTAACACCGCCGCTGTCAGTTCCCACTGAAAATTTGCGCATTGCAAAATATGACTTGATTTTTTCACCATGGGCCAAAAATTCAACATTATATAAAAACGGGCTTTCAGGAGACCATGCTTTAAAGTCCGGTATTTTAATTACCCTTTCGCTCGTTTCGGCAATAAGCTCGCCGCCGTCGTAAATGCGCGTTATAACTTCGTTAGTGCCAAAAAAGTCAAAGCTTACCGTTTCGTTGTCAAAATCAGGCGTTATTTTAACTCTTTCAAGAAATTTTTCCGGCGTGCTTTCAAGCCACACGCTCTGCCATATTCCGCTTTGCGCCGAATACCAAATGCCGCCCCTTTTTATTTTCTGCTTGCCCTTTGAATATTCTTTCGTGTCTGAATAGTCAAGCACAACAACATTAAGCACATTTTCGCCAAATGTAATATAGTCTGTTATTTCAATGCAAAACGGCGTAAAGCCGCCCTTGTGGCTGCCCACAAGCTGTGAATTCACATATATTTGGGCTATTTGGTCAACCGCGTCAAAATGAATGAAAACCCTGCCCTTGTTAAAATCATTGTCAATATAAAACGTGCGCCTGTAATGCAGATATTCGCCTGGGCGCAAAGTTCTGCCGACACCCGAAAGCGGCGTTTCAGGTGAAAACGGCACAAGTATTTCACAAGAATAATTTTGCGGCAATTCAGCCGACTGTGAAAATTCGCACTGCCACTGCCCGTTAAGACACATATAGCTGTCTCTTACAAACTGCGGGCGCGGGTATTCGGAAAGCGGAACGCTGTTTTTGCCAATGCTTTTGCCCCAATCAGTCATCAACATAAATTACTCCCCCTGCTTTTTTATCTTTACGCCTTATACAAAACAAAGCCTTTGCCGCTGCATGGCAATGCCTTTTCAGTCATACTTAACTTCATATTCAATATTGTTTTCAGAACACCAGAGCGCTATTTTGTCTGCAATATATTTCCTTGAAAATTCAACCAGCCCTTCCTCTTTAAATTCCGGGTATGCGTTGAAATATTTCCAGAAAGTGTCAATAAACTGTTCGCTTTTAACCTTGTCAAGCACTGCGTTGAGCTTGTCAGAGCCCTTGCTTTTTACAAAAGCGCGCATTATTTCCTCGTTGCTGATTGTTATAAACGGAATGATTCCAAGCGAAACAAAGTATTCAATCTGCCCAACATCGTCAGGCTTGTCGGCAGTGTTGAAATCTCTTATGTTTCTGATTGTGTAATCTTTGTAAGAAAACCAATATTCGGCAGAGCCGCCGCCGCATTTTTTCATAACCTTTTCATTGATAACCAGCTTCATAACGCACCCCTGAAAGCTTTTTTGATTTCAATTAGTTTTATGCTGTTACACTATTGACTTCATAAGCCCGCCGTTAGATATAATTTTCTGTATGAACGGCGGGAAAGGCTCGGCAGAATAGCTCTTGCCGGTGGTTATATCAGTAATTACGCCGGTGTCGAAATCAACTTCGACCTCGTCTTCGCCTTGTATTTCATTGGCAGCCTTGTCGCATTCAAGAATAGGCAGCCCTATATTGATTGAATTTCTGTAAAAAATGCGCGCAAATGTTGACGCAATAACGCATGACACGCCGCTGGCCTTTATTGCAATAGGCGCGTGTTCCCTTGAAGAGCCGCAGCCGAAATTGGCGCCCGCCACTATTATGTCGCCCGGCTTTACCTTGTTTACAAAGTCTTTATCTATGTCTTCCATGCAGTGAGACGCCAGCCATGCTTCGTCGCTTTTATTAAGATAACGCGCAGGAATAATTACGTCTGTGTCAACATTATTGGCATATTTATGAACATTGCCCCTGACTTTCAATTAAAACACCCCTTTTAAACTAAACAGACGCAGGGTCTGCTATATATCCCTTAACAGCGGAAGCTGCCGCCACCGCCGGGGAAGCAAGATAAATTTCAGATTCAGTGTGCCCCATTCTGCCCACAAAATTTCTGTTTGATGTGGAAACGGCCCTTTCACCCGCGGCAAGAATGCCCATATGCCCGCCAAGACACGGGCCGCAGGTGGGCGTTGAAACAGCGGCGCCGGCTTCTATAAATATTTCAGTCAGCCCCTCTTTAATGCAGTCAAGATAAACCTGCTGTGTGGCGGGAATTACAATAGTTCTTACATTTTTTGCAATTCGGCGCCCCTTTAATATGGACGCGGCTATACGCATATCTTCCAGCCTGCCGTTTGTGCATGAGCCTATAACAACCTGGTCAATCTTAATTTCAGGCAGCTCGTCAACCGTTTTCGTGTTTTCAGGCAGGTGCGGCAGCGCAACCGTGGGTTTCAGCCGGCTTAAATCAATGGTTATTTCACTGTCATATTCGGCGTCTGAATCCGCCGCGAAAATTTTATATTCGCGAATCGAACGCCCCTGCAAATATTCTGTTGTTTTTTCATCAACCGGGAAAATGCCGTTTTTAGCCCCGCATTCAATAGCCATGTTTGAAATGCAAAACCTGTCGTCCATAGAAAGATTTTTAATGCCGTCGCCGGTGAATTCAAGACTTTTATATAACGCCCCGTCAACGCCTATTAAGCCTATCAGGTGCAAAATAACGTCTTTACCGCTTATGTAAGGCGCTTTTTCGCCGGTTATTACCACCTTAATGGCGCGCGGCACCTTAAACCACAGCTTGCCGGTGGCCATGCCTGCCGCCATGTCTGTTGACCCGACGCCGGTTGAAAACGCCCCCAGCGCGCCGTATGTGCATGTGTGGCTGTCTGCCCCCACAATACAGTCGCCCGCAGTTACAATGCCCTTTTCGGGCAGCAGAGCATGTTCAATGCCCATGTTGCCAACGTCATAATAATGAAGTATGCCGTGCTTTTGGGCAAATGTGCGCACCTGCTTGCAGTTTTGCGCTGACTGAATGTCTTTGTTAGGCACAAAATGGTCCATCACAAGGGCTATTCTGGTTTTATCAAACACATTTTCCTGCCCGAATCTGTTCATTTCATTAATGGCAACCGGCGACGTTACGTCGTTACCCAGCACCATATCAAGCCGGGCTTCAATAAGCTGCCCTGCGCTGACTGCCGGGCTGTCTGTGTGGTAAGCAAGTATTTTTTGGGTCATTGTCATTCCCATTTATATTAACACTACCTTTCCTGCTGCAAATAAAACAGCAGCCAAATATGACTTGGGGGGGAATGCCCCGCCTTTTAAGGCTTCGGGGCCGATTTTGAAGGAGCGGCAAATACAATTCCCCGCCGGGGCGGCTGCCCCCACGTTTAATAACTTTCAAGCCCTTGTTGAATGCCGCGCGGCGGCAGAGCTTTTTTCAGACGTCTTCGTTAAAAGAGTCAGACCCGCGCGCAAGTGAAGTCATGCCGGTGCGCGCCAGTTCTATTATGCCAAATGCAGATATTTCGTCTATAAAGCTGTCAACAGTCGCGGGGCGCCCGGTAAGCTCAAGAGTCAGGCTTTCAAGCGTAACGTCCATAACCCTGGCGCCGAAACGGCGGTTTATTTCAAGCAGCTCGTTTTTCTTTTCAATGCCCTTGGCCCTTACTTTAATCAGCAACAGTTCAGAAGAAACAGAATTTTTGTCATCAAAAACAGTTACTTTTTTTACAATTTCAAGCTTCATAAGCTGCATTTTAATCTGCCGCGCAAGCTCTTTTTGGGTGGTGGTAACAATAGTCATTCTTGAAAAAGCCGGGTCTTCCGTTTCGCTGACTGTAAGCGACTCAATATTAAACCCCCTGCGGCTGAACAGCGCGGCAACACGCTGCAAAACACCGCTCTGGTTTGCAACAAGAACAGACAAAACTAATTTTTCAGTCATAATATTTACAATGTCCTTTCTGTTTGTGCTTTTCAACAATTAAGAATGCGCCGGCTCAGTTGAATTCAACAATAATATCGTCTGCCGAGCCGCCGGGCGGAATCATTGGCAAAACGTTTGAATCGGGTGAAATGCGGCAGTCAATCAAAACAGGGCCGCTGCATGCAAGGGCTTCGTCAAGCACGTCTGAAATTTCGTCATTGCTGTTTATTCTGAAGCCCTTTACGCCGAATGCGCCGGCAACAGCCACGAAATCTGTTTGCCTGTTGGGGTCTGTGTCCGCAAAGCGGTTGCCGTAAAACAGCTTTTGCCACTGGCGCACCATGCCCAGCACCTTATTATTCATAACAATCATAACCACGGGTATGTTATATGACGCCATGGTTGCAAGTTCGTTTAAGTTCATGTGAAAACCGCCGTCTCCTGTAAACATGACAACCCTCTTGCCCGGGCAGCCGAAAGCCGCGCCCATTGCCGCGCCCATTGAATAGCCCATGGTGCCCAGCCCGCCGCTTGTAAGAAGCGTGCGCGGCAGCTTATAGCGGTAAAACTGCGCAACCCAAAGCTGGTGCTGCCCAACGTCCGTAACTATAACGGCGTCGTCAGGCGTTTTGCTGTCAAGCGCCTCTATAAGCTTTTGCGGGTTTACATAATCTTCAATCTGGTTTTGGAAAAACGGCCTTTTCCAGCTGTCTATTTCGGCTTTCCATTCAGCATGGCTTTGCTTTTCAAGCAACTTTGTAAGAATGGGCAGAATTTCTTTTAAATTGCCCCTTAAATGATAGTCTGAATAAACGTTTTTGTCCATTTCCGCAGGGTCAATGTCAATATGTAAAACCTCTGCCTTGGGGGCAAATTTCGCCCTGTTTCCTGCAACTCTGTCTGAAAATCTTGCGCCGCATGCAATCAGCACATCGCACTGAGCGGCGGCTTTGTTTGACTCAAACCTGCCGTGCATGCCTATTAAGCCGACATAAAGTTCGTTTGAACTGTTAAAGGCGCCAAGACCCATAAGGGAAGACACAACGGGTATGTCAAGCTTTTCCGCAAACTCCTTTATTTCAGCGCTTGCATTTGCCGAAATTGTGCCGCCGCCTAAATATATAAGCGGTTTTTTTGCATTTGAAAGCAGTTCAACAGCCCTGTTTATACATTTGTTTTTAGGCTGAATGGATTCGTTTCCCTGCTGTTTCGGGGCGGGGTAATATTCGCATTCGGCAGCAGTTATGTCTTTCGGAATGTCAACCAAAACCGGGCCCTTTCGCCCGCTTATTGCAATTCTGAACGCCTGCCTTATGGAATCGGCAAGCTCTTCAACGCTCGTTACCATAAAATTGTGTTTGGTAATGGGCATTGTAATGCCCTTTATGTCAATTTCCTGAAATGAATCTCTGCCTATTTGCGCCGTTGCAACATTGCAGGTGATTGCAACCATGGGAACAGAGTCCATATAAGCCGTGGCAATGCCCGTTACAAGGTTTGTTGAGCCCGGGCCGGAAGTCGCAAAGCAAACGCCCACCTTGCCCGTGGCACGGCTATACCCGTCTGCCGCGTGCGACGCGCCCTGCTCGTGCGCAGTAAGGATATGCGTAAAGGTGTCGCCGTATTTATAAAGTTCGTCAAAAATATTTAAAATTGTTCCGCCAGGGTAGCCGAACACTGTGTCTACCCCCTGCTCTTTTAAAACTTCCAAAACAATCTGAGCACCGTTTAATTTCATATTTACACCAGCCTTTTCAGTAAAGGGCAAAGCCCCGTGATTTGTAATTGTAATTGGTTTTTTAAACAACTTGCAAGCCCGTTGCGCCGGCGCCGGTTTTAAATTTCAGCGCCCGGCTTTAAATGGCGCCGCCGCACCGGCATTTGGCGCAGATTAACTAAATTAAATATATAGATATTTTAATCTTTTCATCTATTATTGTCAAGGCGGTATTTTATTCTTGTAAAAAGTTGTAAAAGGTTGTATACTTTGAGTAAAGACTTGCCTCCGGCAGCTGCAAGCGGCAAAGGGCAAAGCTGCGCGCCCAGCAAATGCCCGGCGCTGAAATTTCAACCCTGAGCCGGGGCAAAACCTGATTGAAAAGGTGGTAAAATATGAAACTCGGAATAGTCGGTCTGCCAAACGTTGGTAAAAGCACGCTGTTTAATGCAATTACCAACGCAGGCGCTCAAAGCGCGAATTACCCGTTTTGCACAATTGAGCCTAATGTCGGCATGGTAAGTGTGCCTGACGAAAGGCTTGACGTGCTGGCAAAAATTTATGAGCCTGACAAATTCACCAGCGCAACAATTGAACTTGTTGACATTGCGGGGCTTGTGCGCGGCGCGTCAAAGGGCGAGGGGCTTGGCAACAAGTTTTTAAGCCATATTCGCGAAGTGGACGCAATAATACACGTTGTAAGGTGCTTTGAGGGCGGCGACATTACGCATGTTGACGGCAGCGTTGACCCCGGGCGCGATATTGAAACAATTAATTTAGAGCTTGTTATTTCAGACTTGGAAATTCTTGCCAGACGAATAGACAGCAGAAAAAAAGCCGCCAAGGGCGACAAGTCAATTAACGCAGAGGTTGAATTTTTGGAAAGGCTTTATTCACAGATGCAAACCGGCAAAACCGCGCGGCAAGTTGAAATTTCTGATGACGAGCAAGTATTTTTAAAAGAGGTTTCGCTGCTTTCAATCAAGCCAGTAATATATGCTTGCAACATGGGTGAAAGCGATTTTGCCGCCGGCATTGAAAACTGTAAAAATTACCTTGCCGTAAAACAAATTGCAGCGCATGAAGGTGCAGAAACTTTTCCTATATGCGCCGAAACGGAAGCCCAAATAGCACAGCTTGAGCCTGAAGAGCGCGGGCTTTTTCTTGCCGACATGGGGCTTGAGTCAAGCGGGCTTGACAGGCTTATTCAAAAATGCTATTCCCTGCTGGGGCTGATTTCATTTCTTACCGCAGGGAAAAAAGAGGTGCGCGCATGGACTATAAAAAAGGGCACCAAGGCGCCTGCCGCCGCCGGCAAAATACACACTGATTTTGAGCGCGGATTTATAAGGGCTGAAATCGTGTCGTTTGACGACCTTGTGCAAAACGGCACCGTGGCGGCGTGCCGCGAAAAGGGGCTTGTAAGAAGCGAAGGCAAAGAATATGTCATGAAAGACGGGGACATTGTTGAATTCAGGTTTAACGTGTAACATTTCATTTGCGCACGCCGAACAAAGCCGGCACACCGAAAGAGTTTTTGTTTTTGCGCCGCGGTGCAAAAAAGTGCCGAAAAACCCCTTGAAAGCTGATTATTTTTTGAACTGCTCTTGACGAATTGCGGTTTTTGTTATATTATCTATAGGTAGGAATTTGGAATTATGCACAGGTTGTCCAACTTGACCGAAGCGGAACTTCTTTCGCTTGCACAAAGGGGTAATAATGAAGCCGCCGGTTTCATTATTGAAAAATACAAAGCGCTTGTCGAAGCTATCGTAAAAAAATATACCCTTCCCGACACTGAATTTGACGATTTTGTTCAAGAGGGTATGATTGGTCTGCTCGCTGCGATTGAATCTTTCGACAGCCGCAAGGGCTCAAAGTTCAGCACATATTGCTATACTTGTATTCAAAACTCCGTAATGTCTGCATTGAGAAAAGTTCAAAGGAAAAAAGACATTCCAAAAGCCAGTATTATTTCGCTTGACGACGAAGCTGCTTTTCAGCAAACAACGGTTTTAAGCGCGGAAGATTCTTTTATAGAACGTGAAAGCGCTGAGCTGCTCAAGGCGCTGCTTGACGAAAGGCTTTCAGCTTTTGAAAAGAGCGTGCTTGAACAAAAGGCACTGGGCAAAAGCTATGAGGAAATAGGCGCAGCCCTGGGCAAAGACGTTAAAGCTGTTGACAACGCAGTGCAGCGCATGAGGAAAAAGCTGGTATCTTTGAATTAAATCCCCCGCTTTGCAAAGCAAAAACCCACACATAACAAAAATTCTTATTTAAACTCAAAAAACAGGAAAGTTAGGGGTAAATCAATGTTTGAAGATAAAACATTAATCTGTAAGGAATGCGGGTCTGAATTTGTTTTTTCAGCAGGCGAACAGGAATTTTATGCTGAAAAAGGCCTTGAAAACGAACCGCAGAGATGTAAGGAATGCAGAATTGCATTTAAAAAAGCACGTCAGGCCGCAAGAACATATCACGAAGCAGTCTGCGCAAAATGCGGCGCTGCCTGCCGCGTGCCGTTTGAGCCGACACAGGACAGGCCGGTTTATTGCAGCACCTGCTTTGAAGAAATCAGAAACAACGGCTAATTTATCAGCCCAGCAGCGAGAGTCAGTCGGCAGGAGCCAAGCTCCTGCCGATTTTTTCATGGCGATAAAATGCCGCCGGCAGAAATCAGCCTGCTTTTCGCACCCGGCGTGGTGCAAAATTTACTGAAAACAGCACGGCAGCGTTTTTTCACAGGGCGCCGTGCAAAAAATTCTTGACAACACAAAAGCTATGTGCTAATATATTAAAGCATATTCGGAGAGGTATCGAAGCGGTCATAACGAGGCGGTCTTGAAAACCGTTTGGCCAAAAGCCACGCGGGTTCGAATCCCGCCCTCTCCGCCAAATATCAAAGCCCCACATAATCTTTGTTATGTGGGGCTTTTCCTTGTTTTTAACACACCAAAGCCCTGTCGCAGGCAACAAATCATCAGTGATATATTTATATATTCAAATACCCCAGCCGGTCATGTTCAATGACTCTCAAGCCCTTATTGAACTCAGGCAAGCCCGTTTGGAAGCAATGTACATTAAAATGCACCTTGTTTCAAGCGGGTTTTTCAATTTGTGAGCGTCCGATATGAATCCAAATTAAAAATATTTTGTAAATTTTCTACAAAACTATTGTAATTATTAGACATTTTTGATATACTTTAGATAAGTATTTAGAATATGTTCTGAATAAGCACTAAAAATACCTTGGGCTTCTATAAATGCGCAGAAAGGAAAACGGCAGATGGGGAGAGTCACACGGGAACAGAGCGAACTGAATAAGCAGATTATCATTAATGCGGCGGCGGAAAGCTTTTTGGAAAACGGCTTTACCAACACCACGGTAAGGCAGCTCACCACAAAGCTCGGCATAAGTGCGGGGGCATTCACCGGGCATTTCGCCACTAAGGAAGATGTGCTGTATGAATTGGTGTGCCTTGTCCTTGAGCAGCAGTTTGCCGTTTCAGAAAAGCTGATTGCGGGCAGGACAGACGATAAAATTTTGTTGTATGCCGCGGAAACGGTATTGCAGCTTTATATAGTAGAGCTGAATGATAACCTCAGAGATGTTTATTACAACGCATACTCTCTGCCGAAAACATCTGCCCTGATTCAGCAGACGGTCACGGAAAAGGTGGAAGCCATTTTCAAAGAGCAACTGCCGCAGCTGGAATCGAAAGACTTTTATCTTCTGGAAATTGCCACGGGCGGTATCATGCGGGGGTTTATGATTGTCCCATGCAATATCTGGTTTACTATGGACATGAAAGTGGAAGCGTTTCTAAAAAACACGCTGCGCCTCTACTATGTGCCGGACGAAAAGATAGAGGAAGCCATAGCCTTTGTGAAAACCATAGATTTTACAGAGACAGCAAAGGAAACCGTTGGCGGCATATTCCGCTATCTGAAAAAACAGAGGGAAAGTTTACAGCAATTTGATGAAATGGGGTTTACTATATGAAATTTACCTCCATAATTTTAACACAGACCACCCATGATGGGAGAAAGGACAACAATATGAAAATACGCGTAAAATTTTTCAACCTGCTGCTTACTGTTTGCCTTGTGACATGGCTGTTACCGTCCACAACGGTGCTTGCAACTATGAACGTCAACGTAAGCTATGACCTCAACGGCGTCGTGAGCAGCAACACGGCCGATACTATTGAATTGGGCACAGGCATAGAATACACCACTACGCTGTCGCTGGAAGACGGCATGTACACTTACCTGCTGCCCGCGAGCATTCAAGTGTATATTAATGGCAGCGAGGCGGAAGCTGACGTCGACTATACCTATGACAGCACCACCGGTGAACTGGCAATTCCCAACGATAAGGTGACCGGCGACATCAAAATCACGGCTGCTGCCGAGGCCATGACGGTAACTGCGCCGACGGTGACGGCCGTGACCGGCGACGGCTCAGACTACAGTTCTTGTGAATGGTCGACTGACAGCATTACCTACACCGTCTCCGGCTCCACAACCACGGCGCCGAGGGGCATATACAACTATCAATATTCCACAAACGGCACGAGCTGGATTACCATATCACTGGACGAAAACGGGGTCGGGACGCTCAAATATTCGACCTCAGGCAACTACACGCTCCAGTTCCGCGCGTGCGCCCGGGTCAGCACCACGGGCAATGGCACAACCTCCATTTACAGCGAAGCTACGAGCTTTTCTTACATGATTGACAATTACGACCCCACAATCAGCGCCACTGCTACAGACACCACGTCAGGCTATCTGCAAAGCAAGGCGGTGACTATAAGCGCCTGGGCGTGCGTGTCGCAAGCCGAATCCATAAAGGTATCCAAGGACGGCGGCGAATATGAAGATATCACGAGCGACTTCACCACCACCCAAAACAACGTGCGTTCCTACTCTTATGCGGGCACCTACACCGTGACCGAGAGCGGCACCTACACATTTTGCATTACCAACGGCGCGGGCGTGTCGGCGACTGTCAGCATCACCTGCGACAACATAGATTCAGCCAAACCCGTGGTGGTACTTGACACCGGTGACTACATTCATGACTCTGCCACTACAGAAGACGTGACGGTGACTCTGTCGAACGCGACGGCAAACCTCGGCACAACGACCTACAAGTACTCTGCCGACTTTGGCACTACATGGGAAAGCTTAGACACAATCGATGGCAAGGCGACGCTCACGCTGTCAGACGCGGGGTACTATGAACTCATGTTCATTGCCGTGAGCGAAAGCGGCGTGGAGAGCGAGACGGCGAATATCACAGTAATCATAGAGCAGGTCTGCACATGGGAAATTCCGGTAGAGGTCACGGTAGAGCAGGGCGGCAGCGTCGCTCCCCCGGTGCAGGACTTTGCGCTGGAAATTGTGGGGCTTGACGGCGAAACCGTCGACCTTGACGCTATAGGTGCTGCGGTCGAACTGTCATCTGACGTTGTGGCGACCGACGGTGCGGGCAGCTACACGGCAACCCTTACCTTCACCGGTGCCGGCGACGCGCGCACTGCCCTGTCCGACGGTTTTATTCTGCGCCTTGTGCAGGGCGACGCTGCGGGCTGGACCTGCGACGACGCGGAATATGATGTCATCTGCTGGTTTGGCGATGACGGTGCGCAGACAGAGAGCTCGATTGCCGATACTGATGGAAACACCTGCGATACCGTTTCTTTCACCTGCACCTACACGGGCTGGGCGCTCTTTTTCGAAACCAACGGCGGCAGCGGCATTGACGCCGTGAGCGCAGCAGACGGCACCGCCGTCGACTTAGCCGACTATGTGCCGAGCAAAGACGGCTACACCTTTGCCGGCTGGTATTCAGACGAGGCGCTGAGCCAGGCTGTAGAGTCCGTAACCATGACGGCAGACGCCACAGTCTATGCAAACTGGCAGGAAACCGTGGAAAACGACCCTGCCGATGAGCCGACCACTGAGGCTCCGACCACTGAGGCTCCGACCACTGAGGCTCCGACCACTGAGGCTCCGACCACTG
>JAJQIJ010000021.1:125850-128396 GCA_021199275.1 Clostridiales bacterium | reverse complement strand
TCAGACAGACATACAGACAGAAAGAAATCTTTACAGACAGACAGACAGACAGACAGACAGACAGACAGACAGACAGATAAGATAAGTCTGTCTGATTTTGCTGCCAAAAAAAGCATTAAGCATTTTTTTAAGGCGCATATCGCCCGTGGTGCTTCCAGGGGCGATATGCGCCTTTTTTCATTAATGCCGCGCTCGGCAAACAAAGCTGCATCTGCCGGCAAGACATTTAAAAGCAAAAAGCTTTTAAGCTTAGCATTGGCGCTTTGCCTGCTGGTGGGGGCAGCGCCGGTAACAGCCCTTGCGGCGTCTGACGCGGGCGACTTTGCCGTTACAACGTCCGGCGGCGCATACAGCTATGCCGACAATGTGCTCACCATTTCCGGCGGCGGCACTTACACCATTGCTATGGACAGTGTTACACAGACCACCACAGACAGCATTAAAGTAACATCTGACGATGACGTTGTAATTACGCTTGACAGTGTGCAAATAGAAAGCAGCAGCGCGTCACCATTTGAAATAGACTGCGCCGGCAGTGTCACGCTGGCGCTCAGCGGCACCAATGTGCTGACTGCAACAGGCAGCGGCGCCGCCTTACAAAAGACATCAACAGCCAACACACTAAACATAACCAGCGCAGCCGGTGACGGCGACACAAGCGGCAGTTTAGACGCGCAGGCGTCTGACGGCCTTTCGGCAACAATAGGCAGCATTATAAATGTCGCGTGCGCTGTGACAATTTCGGGCGGCACGGTGACTGCAAACAGCAACGGCTACGGCGCCGCAATCGGCGGCGGCTATATTGGTGCGGGCGATATAACAATTTCCGGCGGCACGGTAATAGCAACTACTGACAGCGTGGCCGCTGCAATAGGCTGCGGCTATAACGGCGGGGTCGGCACAGTCACCATAACGGGCGGCACGGTAACTGCAACTAGCAACGGCTACGGCGCTGCAATAGGCGGCGCCCAAAACGGCGCGGGCAATGTAACAATTTCCGGCGGCACAATTGATGCATTAGGACTCGGAGGCGGTGCAGGTATTGGCGGCGGCTATGGCGGCAGCGCCACTGTGACAATTTCGGGCGGCGAAATAAACGCAGCAAACGTACTCTATGATAACGATGGCAGTGTTGTAGCCAGTTATTCGAGAGACGGTGCTGCAATAGGCAGCGGTTATTTAGGCGCAGAAAGCATAGTCACCATAACGGGCGGCACAATAAATGCACTAAGTTATTACTACGCCGCGGCAATTGGCGGTGGCTATGCCAAACCCGCCACTGTGACAATTTCGGGCGGCATGGTGACTGCAATTATCGGACCTAGTGGCAATGGGTCTGCAATCGGCAGCAGCAGTGCAAGCGCCGGCACTGTGGAAATTACAGGGGGTACTGTGTACGCGGAAAATTCCGGCCGTGGCGCCGCAATAGGCAGCGGTTATAACGGTGTGGGCACGGTGGCAATTTCAGGCGGCACGGTAACTGCAAGTAGCACCGGCACCGGCGCTGCAATAGGCGCCGGCCAAGGAAGCGCTGGCTATGTAACAATTTCCGGCGGCTATATATTAGCTGAAAGCAGCAACGCCGGCGTTTTTGGCAGCGGTGTAAATGGCGCAGACGGCACAGTCACCATAACGGGCGGCTGCTTTGGCGAGGGTGCGCTGTACACACAGGCTTACGATGTAACTGTGGCAGACGGCTATATGGTTATAGACAATCAGGACAGCGCAACAAACACAACATACCCCTATGAAGTTATTGAAAATAAATTTACAGTGTCTTTTGCCGACTCTCAGGGCGGCGTCTACAACAGCATAAACGTAAGCTTTGGCAGCGAATACGGCGAACTGCCTGTTGCAGACAGCATAGCGGGCTATACGTTTATAGGCTGGTATACATCTGAAAACGGCGGCGACGAAGTAACTGCCGACACCATTGTCACAACAGCAGCAGACCACACGCTTTATGCAGCCTATGAACAAAATTTAATATTAATAAGCGAAAGCGACTTTACCGTTGACGTTGACAGCGAAACATACACCGGCGCTGCCATTGAAAAGGCAATTTCAAGTTCGCTTTCAGAGGGCACAGACTACACTGTGACTTATGAAGACAACATCAACGCCGGCACCGCCACGATTACCATAACCGGCGCGGGAGACTATGCAGGCACACTGACTTACACATTTGACATAAACCCGAAAACGGTTACTCCGTTAATCAGCGGCACCACATCAAAGATTTATGACGGCAGCACAGCCGTTACTGACGACCAAGGTCTTTCTATTACCTTAAGCGGCGTTGCAGACAGTGACGCGGGCAATGTAACCGCCACGGCAGAAAGCTTTGCTTACGACAGCGCCTCTGCCGGCACAGACAAAACCATAACAGCCACGGGCATTACTCTCAGCGGCAGCGCAGCGGGCAATTACACCCTGTCGGCAGACACGGCAACCATAGGCGGCAGCATAACTTCCAAGGCGCTCAGTGAAAGCGACTTTACCGTTGACGTTGACAGCGAAACATACACCGGCGCTGCAATCGAAAA
>JAJQIJ010000021.1:0-125750 GCA_021199275.1 Clostridiales bacterium | reverse complement strand
GCGACTTTACCGTTGACGTTGACAGCGAAACATACACCGGCGCTGCAATCGAAAAAGCAATTTCAAGTTCTCTTGCAGAGGGCACAGACTACACTGTGACTTATGAAGACAACATTAACGCCGGCACCGCCACAATTACCATAACCGGTGCTGGAGACTATGCAGGCACACTGACTTACACATTTGAAATTGACCAAGCTGCCCCCACAGTGACTTTAGATGACACTAATTTAGATAAAACTTACGACGGCACGGCGGTTTCAGCCCCAAGCGTTACTGTAACACTGCCCGGCGGCGAAGTTTACAGCGGCACGCCAATTTTCACATATTATGCCGTTGCCACTGACGGGGCTGCGACAGAGCTTGACAGTGCGCCGTCTGCGCCGGGCAGCTATAAGGTGGTTGTAACGGTGAGCGACGCGGGCTCTAATTATATCAGCGTCAGCGAAACATTGTATTTTACTATTAGTGAAGACGCACAGGCCGAAACCACCACAGAGCCTGAAACTACAACTCAGGCAGAAGCCACGACTCAGGCAGAAGCCACGACTCAGGCAGAAGCCACGACTCAGGCGGAAACCACAACTCAGGCGGAAAGCACGGCGGAAAGCAGCGATGAAAGTATGGCAGAAAGCAGCACCGCCGTTACAGAATCAGGCGAAACAACACAGTCTGCCGGCACAGCCTCAGCTGAAAATGGCGGAACAGCTTCAAGCCGCTCGCCAAAAACAGGCGGCACAGCGGCCCCATGGCTTGCGCTGCTGTTTGCTGCGGCACTGGGCACATTAAGCGCAGCCGTTACCGGCAAAAAACGCCGTGGCAGCTAACTTGTGATGTGAATTTTTACACCCCGGCGGGGGATATAACTTAGGGGGGGGAAAATGGCCCCGCCTTTGACAGGCGGCGCTTTCCTAATTCTAATCAGCGGTGAGACAAGCGCCCGCTTGCGGGGTGGCAGCGGCAGTTGCCACCATGTTTAATCAGATTTTTTTAATCATTTATGTTAGTCCGGATTGTGTTTGGTATTCAAATTCGGTTTTTCAGTAGACTATATATTGCAAGGTCAAAAATCTGACTTGACCATAGCGACCCATTTACGGACTGACATCTAATTCTTTAACGCTTAATGAATGGAAATGTGGTGATTTTATAAAAAAATCGAACAATCTTGCGATATCACTTCTTATTGGCTGTGCATTTGGTAACATGATAGGTTTACTAATAGGAATAATATTTTTTGAGGAAAATATTGGAATAGGATTAGTGATTGGTAATACTTTAGGAATTTCTCTTGGCTTATTGGTTGGCTTAGTGATTAATCATAAAAAAGATGATAAATCTTGATTTTGTGTTTGAATTATGAAGTACTACTGTGGTGGAACAATCACAAATGCACAGCAAACACTTACCAATGACTCTAAAGCTCTTAATGAAAAACGGCAGAAAAAGTCTGCCGTTTTTTTGCGCCTTTTGCGAATTTAGCTGCCAAGACAAAGCTTTTCACCGCAAAATCAAGCATTAACAATAAATTTATGCAGCGTCAATAATTAGTTTATGCGCCGTTACCAATTGATTTATTTCATTATGATATTTTAATTAATAATAACGGGCAAGCCCATATTGAAAAGGGGAAATTTTAATGAAAAAACGACTGGCGGCGTTTATTATGTGCTTGTTAGCGGTGTTTACACTGCTGCCGAAAACCGGCTTTGCAGCAGAAAGCGCCTTGAATTACCTTGCGCTGGGTGACAGCATTACAAACGGCTATGGGCTTGCGGACAAAAACACGCAGGGATTTGCGGCGCAGCTTGCCAAAAAAATAGGCGCCACCGCCGCAGTTAATATGGGCAGCGACGGGCAGACTGCCACCGCGCTTTTAAGGGCGCTTTCAAGCAATGAAAGCTATAAAACTGCCGTTTCAAATGCAGATGTCATAACCATTACAATTGGCGGAAATGATTTAATTGAAGCATTTTATGAAGTCGCTGCGCAGCTTTGCGCAGACAAAACGCAGCAAACATATACCGCCGAATATGTTAAAACAATTTTAAACGATGCCGGCAACAATTTATATGAAGCTTTCATTATTTATGCCGTGTTATATTATGCTGATTACATCAATTATCTTGTTTCCTCTGAAGGCGCAGAAAAAACAGTCTGGGAAAAAGCGGTTGACGCATTGGTGGCAAACATAAACAGCATTGCCGCGCAAATTAAGGCGCTTAACCCCGACGCGGTTATAATAATTGCCAACCAATACAACCCATATAAATGGCTTACCGGCTGCGATAATATAGTTGCCCTGTTTGAAACCGGCGTTAAAATGTATAACAAAGCGCTGGCAGAAAATAAAAGCGGCGACTTCATTGCGGCAGACGTTTACAGCGCTTTCAATGAATCTGCCGCGGTGCTTACTAACGCGGAACTTGATACTGAGGAGCTTACAACAGTTAATTTTGACTTTCACCCCAATGCCGCAGGCCACACGGTAATTGCCAATGTAATGTATAATGCCAGTGGCGCCGACACGGTAAATGTGCAGTATTCACTGGAAAATATTACAAGCTCTAACACAGTTTTAACTGCCGAAAGGGGCGTGGAATACACCACAACGCTGGGCGTTGCCGGCGATTATGTTCTGCCGGCGCAAATCAGCGTCAAGATAAACGGCGCCGAATTGGCAGCGGGTGCGGGTTATACTTACGACAGCGCCACCGGCAATTTAACTGTTTTGGCGTCTTGTATGACAGGCGACATTACTATTAGTGCCAAAGCCGCAATTGCCGCCTTAGCTGCGCCGGCAGTGACTGCCAGCTCCGGCGGCAGCGAATATATTTGGGGCAGCTGGGCTTCAAGCGAAGTTACATTCACCGTTTCAGGCTCTGCGGCGCCCAGCGGCATATATAAATATCAATATTCTACAGACGGCGGCAGCTATTGGTATGACCTGCCTGATTATTCGTTAACGGTTGCAACTGACGCAGCAGGTGCTGACTATATATTTCGCGCCGTATCACAGGCCGGCACAGTGGGGCAGGCAAGCGGCGCATTTAATGTAAAAATTGATTCCTCTGCGCCCACCGTTACACTCAGCGGTGACACGGCAGGTCATCTTAAAAGCGACACTGTGGCGGTAACTGCCACAGCTTTGTCCGGCATAGCCGCGGTAAAAGTGTCTGCTGACGGCGGCGCAAGCTGGAATGATATTACTGACACCTATGAAAGCGGTTACACCGTAACGCAAAACGGCACATATATTTTCAGTGTGACAAACGGCGCGGGCGTCAGCGGCCGGGCCAACATTACATATGAAAATATTGACATTACTGCGCCTGCGTTAAGCGGCGTGGCAGACCACGGCATTTACTGCGAAAATGTCACTGTAACGGTTTTAGACTCTAATCTTGACGCTGTAACGGTTAACGGCGCAGCCCAAGAGATAGACTCAAACGGCTCTTTCAGCATTACGGTGGCGGGCACATATGAAATTATAGCCAGAGACAAGGCGGGCAACAGCACAAGCTGCACAATAACCGTAAATGCAGCGCACAGCGCTGAGCTGCAGGGTGCTGAAAGCGCAAGCTGCACTGAAAGCGGCTATACAGGTGACGAGGTCTGCACCGTATGCGGCGGGCTGCTTAAAAAGGGCGAAACAATCGCCGCCACGGCACACAGCTACGGCGCGCCGACTTTCGCCTGGAGCAGCGACTGCAAAAGCTGCACTGTGGTGTTTACCTGCGGCGAATGCACAGATGTGCAGGCTGTAACCGCCGCGGTGACTCAAACGGTTAAAAACGCAGCTACCGCCCAAGAAAACGGGGTCAGCATTTACACGGCGGCAGTTACATTTGCCGGCGTGGAATACACAGCCCAAAAAGAGCTTGCAGACATCAGCGCCACCGCTGAAAGCAGCAGTGAAAGCGGCAGCACAGCCGACGGTGCGGCAGAAGCCACCACAGAGCCTGAAAGCACGGCACAGGCAGAAACCACAACGCAGGCTGAAACCACAACTCAGGCAGAAACCACAACGCAGGCTGAAACCACAACGCAGGCTGAAACTACAACACAGCCTGAAACTACAACAAAGTCTGAAACCACAACACAAGCAGAAGCCACAACGCAGGCAGAAGCCACAACTCAGGCAGAAGCCACAACTCAGGCAGAAACCACGACTCAGGCAGAAAGCACAGCGCAGGCAGAAACCACAACTCAGGCTGAAAAAACAACTACAGGGGCAGCCGCTGACCACGCAGCTGAAAGCCGCTCGCCGAAAACAGGCGGCACAGCGGCCCCGTGGCTTGTGCTGCTGTTTGCTGCGGCACTGGGCGCATTAAGCGCTGCCGTTACCGGCAAAAAACGCCGTGGCAGCTAACTTGTGACGCGCATTTTTACCCCCGGGCGTTCAAAATAAAAAAACGGCAGAAAAAGTCTGCCGTTTTTTGTGCGTTCAGCGCAGTGCGCCATATTAATTTGCCGTCACTCTTTTGCCAGCAATGCCACACATTCAACGTTGGCGGTCCTTGGAAATAAGTCAAATGCCGTTATGTCAGCGGGGTAATAGCCTTTTTTTATAAGCAGCCCAATGTCGCGCGCCAAGGTTGCGCTGTTGCATGAAACATAAATTATGCGCCGGGCGCCCAACTGTTCAATAACGTCAAACAGCTCGCTTTGGCAGCCCTTGCGCGGCGGGTCTACTATAACCAAATCTGCGCTTTCACCTCGCGAATTCATAAGACACGCGCCTGTAAAAGCGTCAGCACATATAAATTCCGCGTTATCTGCCGAATTGATTCGCGCGTTTTCTTTTGCGTTTTCAATTGCAGACGGTGCTATTTCAATGCCTATTAGCTTTTTGCAGCTGCCTGCCAGGGTTAGCCCAATGGTGCCGGCGCCGCAATATAAATCAACAACGGTTTCACCGCCGCCCAGCGCAGCCAATTCGCCCACTTTTTCATAAAGCTTTTCGCACATGTCATGGTTTACCTGGTAAAAGCTTTTTGCCGATATTACAAATGACTTTCCAAGCAAAATGTCTGTAATTTTTTCACTGCCCCATATCAGCCGCGTTTCCTGCCCCAAAACGGTGTTTGTGTTTTTGTAATTAATGTTAAGCTGAATGCTTTTTAACCCCGGCACATTGCGCCGCAGCAAATCTATAAGAAGTTGCCTTTCGGGAATATCGTTTCCGTTTATAACGGCCACAGCCATAATTTCACCTGTGCCGAACGCCTTGCGCAGATATATATGCCGCAAAAGCCCAATGCCGGTTTTTTCGTCATAACCGGTTATTTGACTTTTTTGCACCCATTGTGCAAAAGCGCCGATTGCAGCTTCAAATTCCTTTGGGTGCAGCCGGCAGTCGGTGCATTCTATTATTCTGTGGCTTTTATATGCAAAAAAGCCTGTTATAAGCCGCCCGCCGTTTACGGCCGCGGGGTATTGCGCTTTGTTTCTGTAGCGTTCGGTGTTCACTGCGCCAACTATTTTATTTGCCCTATAGTCAACATGCGCAATTTTTTTTAAGTCAGAATTAACCCACAGCAGCTTTTGGCGCAGCTCTTCATCATAATCAATATGGCGGAAAGCGCAGCCGCCGCAGCTTTTAAACGCAGGGCAGCCGGGCGCAACTCTTGCAGGCGACGGTGTAATGATTTTTTCAATAATGCCAACGGCATAGCTTTTGTTTGACTTAATTATTCGGCATAGTATTTTATCGCCCGGCGCGCTTTTTGCAACAAAAATTACAAAGCCGCCAAACCTGCCGGCGCCGCTGCCCAAAGATGTCAGGCCGGAAATTTCAAGTTCAATAACATCGTTTTTTTTGAGCACTAAACCACCTTCCTGTGTTTTTTAAATAAGGGCTTGCCCGTTATTAAACGTTGGGCGACAGCCGCTGCCGCCCCCGGTGGGGGCTTGCATTCACCGCCCCTTCAAAAGCGGACCCGATTGCTTACGAGTCGGTGACATTTCCCCTTAAGTTATATGCTTTTTTGCCAAAAATTCCTTTATTGCGCTGAAAGCAACCTTGTCTTCATTTTTTTTAAAGCCGTGCCCTGCTTTCGGCAAAATATTCAGGCTGCAATTACCGCCATAGGCTTCTTTTGCTTTTTTGGCATATGATATATTGACTATTTTGTCCCTTCCGCCGTGCAAAATCAAAACAGGCCCCTTGTAGCCCTTGATTTGCTCAAATGGGTCCATTTCCATTACCGCCGCTGCATAGTCGCCGCCAAGCTTTAAAGGCCCGAAAGAAATTTCATTTGGAATATTTTCAGGGTCAAACTTAAAAAACATCATTTCGCCTTTTCTTGCGTCGTCAGGAATACACAGGGCAGGGTAAAGTAAAATCAGTCTTTCCGGGGGCTCTTGCAGCTGCGCGGCAACCATTGCCGACACAAAGCCGCCCTGGCTGCAGCCCATTAAAGTGATTTTGTTTTCGTCTGTGTAACTAAGCTCTTTAACATAATCAATAACCGCGCGCAAATCTTCCGATTCGGTTAAAACAGACATGTCTTTAAGCCGCCCGTCGCTGCTGCAGCCAATGCCGCCGCCGATAAAATCAAAACAATAAGCCGCCCAGCCCCACCGGGCAAACTGCTTTGCATAATGCTTTGTTGTTTTATATGTTGCAAGAAAACCGTGGCAAATAATTGCTATTGGCAGCTTTTCGCCGCACGGGCGGTATTCTTTACCTCTTATGGTTAAACTGCCTTTTTTAACTTCAAATGCGCTTTCTTTTATATTCATATTCACAACCACCCTAAAAGAGCCTTGCCACGTCTTTATGCAGATTTACTGCCGGGCAAGGAAAAAGCAATTTCACCGTTGTCAGCGCAGTGAAATTGCTTTGCTTTGCCTTGCACACGGCTTTTGCCGCCGGTGTTTAATTAATTTCGGCGGCATTGCTTAAAACAATTTATTTCATTAAAAATTCTCTTGCGGTGCGGTAAATGTTTTCAGCCGAAAGCCCAAACTGCGCCAGCAGCGCCTTTGCAGGGCCGCTGTGGCCGAACACATCGTTTACACCTATTTTCTTTACAGGCGTGGGGCAGCTTTCAGCAAGGCAGGCGCACACAGCTTCGCCAAGCCCGCCGATTATGCTGTGCTCTTCTGCCGTTATTACCTTTCTTGTTTTCAATGCGCTTCTTATAAGAGTCTTTTTGTCAAGCGGCTTAATTGTTGCCATGTTTATTATTTCAGCGCTTATTCCGGCTTCACCGAGCATGCGGTGGGCTTCCAGAGCTTCGGCAACCAAAAGTCCGTTTGCAATAATGGTAATGTCTGTGCCTTCCTTGACAATTTCGGCCTTGCCGATTTCAAATTTATAATTTTCATCATGGAAAACGGGCACAGCCAGCCTGCCGAAACGCAGGTAAACCGGGCCTTTGTGTTTATATGCCTCTTTAACTGCCTGGCGGGCCTCAACATCGTCTGCCGGGCAGATTACAACCATGCCCGGAATTGAACGCATAAGCGCGAAATCTTCGCAGCATTGGTGCGAAGCGCCGTCTTCACCAACTGAAATTCCTGCGTGGGTTGCGCCGATTTTCACGTTTAAATTCGGGTATCCTATTGAATTTCTGATTTGTTCAAACGCCCTGCCGGCAGCAAACATTGCAAAGCTTGACGCAAACGGCACAAGCCCCATGGTGCTCATGCCTGCAGCGGCGCTTATCATATTTGCTTCGGCAATGCCGCAGTTAAAATGCCTTTCAGGATATGCCTTTTTGAAAATGCCGGTTTTTGTTGCGGCGGAAAGGTCTGCGTCAAGCACAACCAAATTGTCTGCCCCGGCGGCGGCAAGTTCCTTTAAAGCGTTGCCATAACTGTCTCTCGTTGCAATACATTTAACTTCAGCCATTATTTCGCCCCCCGTTTGCTTTCAAGTTCGCAAAGCTTTGCATTAAGTTCTGCCATAGCTATGTCATATTCCTCTTTATTAGGCGCTTTTCCGTGCCAGCCCACCTGGTTTTCCATATATGAAACGCCAAGCCCCTTTATTGTTTGCATGATTATGGCAAACGGCTTTTCGCTTTTATGAAATTTTTCAAACGCGCCCTCAAGTTCGTCAAAATCATTGCCGTTTATAACTGCGCAGTCAAAGCCAAAGGCTTTAACTTTTTCGTCAATCGGCTCTGCGCTCATGATGTCTTCGCACCGGCCGTCTATTTGCAGCCCGTTTGCGTCAATAATAACGCAAAGATTGTCAAGCTTATATTGCGAAGCAAACATCATGGCTTCCCAAACCTGGCCCTCTTCAATTTCACCGTCTCCCAGCAGGGTGTAAACGCGCACAGAGTTTTTGTTAAGATATTTTGCGGCTTTTGCCATGCCTGCGGCGGCGCTTATGCCCTGGCCCAGCGAGCCGGTGCTCATGTCAACGCCCGGCACGGTGTTCATGTTTGGGTGCCCCTGTAAATATGACCCGATTTGCCTTAACGTTTTCAGGTCTTCCACAGGGAAAAAGCCTTTGTAAGCAAGCGCGCTGTAAAGCCCCGGCGCGCAATGGCCTTTTGAAAGCACAAAGCGGTCTCTTATGTCAAGGCGCGGTATTCTTGCATTATATTTCATTTCTTTGCCATATAAATATGCAAAAACCTCTGCCGCGGAAAGGCTGCCGCCCGGGTGGCCCGCCCCGGCGTGATAGGTGCTTTCAATTATTCCGATTCTTATTTGAAGCGCGAATATTTCAAGTTCCAGTTTTTCTTTGCTGTTCATAATTTCCTCCTAAACAGTGACTTCGTCTTTTACAAGCACGGCGCTGACTAAATACCTGTAGTCCTCTTTGCCGCTTATGCAGGTTGATAATATTACTATTTTACTGTCTTCGCCAAGTTCAACGTCAAGCTCTTGCCTTACATTTTTCACCGTGGCTTCAGGGCTTTGCAGCATTTGCTGAAATGACAGCAGCATGGCGCTGTCGCTGAAATCAAACGAATTCATTATATGCCTGTCGTCATATTCAAAGGCAGATATAATTTGGTAAGTTAGCTTTCTGCCGTCTAAATATATTGTAAAATATTCGTGTTCGTTGAAAAAATCTTCATCTTCAAAATAATGCAGCGTGGTAAACATTGTGCTGCCGTAACCGTTGTGGCCGTAAATCAGCGTGACTGGGTCTGAAAAATCAGTTGAATTTACCATTTCGGTGTAAATGGCGCCGCTTGCAGAATAAGACTGGTTGGCAGCGCTGTGCTTTAAATAAAATTCATCGTCATTCGCGCTTTGCACAATGGGGTAATCAATATTTGTGTCTTCAATTTGTATCCAGGCGTAAATTTCACTGTTGCTTTCAGTCAGCGCGGAAAAGTCAATCGGGTTTTCTTCAATGTCAGTTTGCGCGCCGATAAGCAAGTCGCTGTATTCTTTTTCGCTTTTATATGTGCCGGCATAATATACGGCCAGAATAACGCAGCAAACTATAATAATTAAAATAAGAATTGCCGATATTGTTGCGCGAACGCCGCTGTTTGGGCGTTTTTCACTGTGGCCTTTTTCTGATTTGCGTTTCGTAATATCACCGCTTTTCAACACTGAGTTAAACACCGGGGCGCGGTTAAATGCCCCGCGCCGCCGGCTGAAAGCTGCGCCCCCATGCGGGGCGTTTCACACAAGTCATGAATATATGCTGCAAAAGCATGGAAAACAAGCTTGCGCCGCCTTAAGATTTCTGAAAAAAGTATACCATTTATTTGCTTATTTGTAAAGTAAAACAGCACAATTGAAAAAACGTTTTTTCACCCGGGGCAATGCCAAATGCCGCAGCTTGCATTTTCTTTGGGCTCCGCAGGTGTGAAAAATTTTGCCGAAAACGCGGCAAAAAGCAATTTGAAGCGCGGCGGTTGTAATTTTTTGTAATTTTTTCCAAAAAAATTTTCCCCTTATTTTGTTGATTTATGGAAAAATAATCCATATATATTGTGGCTTTTTCTGTTTTGTAAATAATTTGTAACCGTATATTAAAAAAAAAGGCTTCACTTTGCAAAAGCTTTTTGCTATAATATGAAATGATTTACTTGGTATATCTTTTTCATGTTTGCAAATTAATATAATATATAAAATAATTGAATTGGCGAATAAAGTTACAGAGGTGTTTACCTTTTGGAAAATTTTGAAATTAACGGGGTCAACGGGCTTTTCGGCGAAGTCAACATTAGCGGCGCAAAAAATGCAGCCGTGGCAATTCTGCCGGCAGCCATTCTTGCAGACGATGTTGTAAGAATTGAAAATATCCCAAACATAGCAGATGTTTCATTTGTAATTAAAATTTTGAGCCGCATGGGCGCTCAGATTAAGCTTATAAACAAAAACACCATTGAAATTGACAGCCGGCCGCTTGCATACCAAAGCGTGCCATATGAACTTACGTCGCGTTTCAGGGCAAGTTATTACCTTATAGGTGCAATGCTTGGCAGGTTTAAAAAGGCGCAGGTTTCAATGCCCGGCGGCTGCTATTTCGGCGACAGGCCGATTGACCAGCACATAAAAGGCTTTGAAATGCTGGGCGCAAAGGTTGAAGTTCAAAACGGCATGGTTTGCACATCGGCAGACAAGCTTATAGGCGCGTCAATATATATGGACGTGGTTTCAGTGGGCGCCACAATAAACGTAATGCTTGCCGCTGTACTTGCCAGGGGGCTTACAATTATTGAAAACGCCGCCAAAGAGCCGCATATAGTTGATTTGGCAAACTTTTTGAATTCAATGGGGGCAGATGTAAGGGGCGCCGGAACAGACGTAATCAAAATAAGGGGCGTTGAAAGCCTGCACAGCTGCACATATTCCATTATACCTGACCAAATAGAGGCGGGCACATATATGGTGGCGGCAGCTGCCTGCGGGGGAGACGTTGTAATAAAAAATGTAATACCAAAGCACCTTGAATCAATAAGCGCAAAGCTTATTGAAGCGGGCGCAACAGTTATTGAATATGACGACGCCGTAAGGGTAACTCGCTGGAAGCCGCTTAACAAATGCAATGTAAAAACCATGCCACACCCCGGCTTCCCGACTGACATGCAGCCGCAGATGGTTGTGCTTTTATCCATATCTGCCGGCACATCAATTATGACTGAGGCTGTGTGGGAAAACAGATATCAATATGTAAACCAGCTTTTGCGCATGGGCGCCAACATTCAGGTAGACGGCAGGGTTGCCGTTATTGAGGGGGTTGACTGCCTTACAGGCGCCACGGTTTGGGCCACAGATTTGCGCGCCGGTGCCGCAATGGTAATAGCGGGGCTTGTGGCAAAGGGCAAAACCGTTGTTGAAAATATAAAGCTCATTGACAGGGGCTATGAAAATATTGTAGACAAGCTTCAGGCGCTGGGTGCGGATATCAGACGTGTAAGCGCAGCTGATGAAGACGCGCACATAATAAATGTGGGCTAAAAGCTGATAGGGCGTTCAGGGCTGCGGCTCTATTCGCCCTTTTTTAATAGCTTGGGGTAATGCCCCTCTTCGAAAGGCTGCGGGCTTAGCCTCTTTTTTAGGGGGAAGTCACAAGTCACCTTACCGGCGAGCCCCGGCTGTCAGCTGTGCTGACATCTATTCCACACTGTGGGAAAGTTTTACTAAGCGGGCAAAGCCCTTGCCAAATATCGGTGCTCGGGCATAGCCCTCTATTAAACTGTTGCAGAGGTACATAAAATGGCTAAAACCTGCCAGCTGTTTTCGGGCAGCAGCGGAAATTCAATTTATATATCTACGCCGGCGGGCGGCGTGCTGGTTGACATTGGCGTGTCTGCCAGGCGCTGTGAAAGGGCGCTTACCGACAGGGGCATAAGCCCAGGCAGCATAAAGGGTGTGTTTATAACGCATGAACACACAGACCATGTTTGCGGTTTAAGGGTATTTGCTTCCAAATATAAAGTTCCGGTTTGGGCTGATAAAGCCGTTATTGACAAAATGATTTATTCGGGCGCTATTGATTCGTCTGTCACTATAAATGAAATGCCGGCGGCCATAGATTTCGGCGGCACATTGGTTGAAAGCTTTGAAAATTCGCATGACAGCGCGGCATGCCTTGGCTATAAATTCACCTTGGGCGACAAAAGGCGCCTTGCGGTGTGCACAGACACCGGTTATATAACAGACAGCGCGCGAAAAGCGCTGAAAAAAACAGACCTTGTTTATCTTGAATCAAATTACGAAAAGTCAATGCTGGAAAACGGGGCTTACCCATATGTTTTGAAAAAGCGCATAATGTCTAAAAAGGGGCATTTGTCAAACAGCGACTCTGACAAATTTGCCGTGGAGCTGCTTGAAAGCGGCACAACGCATTTTGTGCTTTCACACCTGAGCCGTGAAAACAACACGCCTGACATTGCGGCGCAGTCTGCCGTCGGCAGTTTTGTCGAAGCCGGCGCAAGGGCAGGGGTTGATTACAGGCTGTTTGTGTCAAAGCCGGTGGGCGACGGGGGCATGATAATACTGTGATTTCTGTAAACATAATTTGCGTGGGCAAGCTCAAAAGCTATTTTAAAGAGGGCTGCGCAGAATATTACAAACGCCTTTCGCCGTTTTGCAGGCTGGGTGTGTTTGAAATTGCCGAAGAGAGGCTGCCCGAAGCGCCGTCTGAAAAGCAGATTAAAGCGGCGCTGTCAAAAGAGGGCGGGCGCATTTGCGAAAAAATACCTGCCGGCAGCTATGTCATTGCAATGTGCATTGAGGGGCGCGAGCTTTCGTCAATGCAGTTTTCACAAAAGCTTGAAGATTTGAAAAACACGCATTCGTCCGTCACATTTATAATAGGCAGTTCTTTCGGGCTGGCAGATTCTGTCATAGACAGGGCTGATTTTTTGCTTTCGCTTGGTAAAATGACTCTGCCGCACCAGCTTGCAAGGCTGGTGCTTGCCGAACAGATTTACAGAGCCTTTTCAATAAGCACAAACATGAAATACCATAAATAAAGAAGTGATGCAATGAAAAAGTCTACTAAAGGCAATAAAACGCTTAAAATAATTAAAGCGGCAGCTGCGGTAATTGCCGTGCTGGCGGTGGCTGCGGCGTGCATTTATTTTGCTGCGGCAATAAAAAACGACATAGCCGGCTCTTCCGACGCGGGCGAAGAGTACACGCTTGTAATAAAAGAAAGCGACTTTCAATACCAGGTTGCCGAAAAGCTTGCGGGCGGCGGCATTGTTGTAAGCAGTTCCCTGTGGTCTTTATGGATGGACAAAAATTACCCTGACTTTACTTATATAAACGGCGAATATTACATGTCGTCTTCCATGAGCTATGAGGAAATCGCCGAAAAGCTGCAAAACCCGGACATAAGCCATAAAACCGTTTCGGTTTGCATTCCGGAAGGTTATAATGTGTTTGACATAGCCGAAACTTTAGAGGAAAACAACATCTGTTCGGCAGAGGACTTTTATGCCGCCGTTTCCACAACAGATTATGACTATGACTGGCTTAGCGACCTGCCGTCAGAAAATGAAAATATAGGTTTTATATTAGAGGGCTTTTTGTTCCCCGCAACATATGACATTGGCGAAAACACCGCAGCTGCCGACGTGGTTGACAAAATGCTGGCTGCGTTTGACAGCCATTACACAAGTGACATGCGCGAATATTGCGAAGAAAACGAAATGACTCTTTGGGAATTTATAACCCTTTGTTCAATAGTGCAGGAAGAGGCGCTTAGCTATGACAGCGCGTCAAACATTGCGTCTGTGCTTATAAACCGCCTTGAAAGCGGCACCAAGCTGCAATGCGACGTGACATATTATTACGCTAAAAAGCTGCTTGATTACGGCTGTTCCCAAGATGTTTACGACAGCTATTACACATACAGGTGCCCTGCGCTGCCGGCAGGGCCCATAACAAACTGCGGTGACGAAATAATCAGCGCCGTGATTAACCACGCAGACACTGATTACATGTTTTTCTTTTCTGACTTAGAGGGTGAATTCCATTTTGCCGAAACGGCGGCGGAATTTGAAGCGCTCAAAGAGCAGTACCCGTGGAAATAAGGAAGGTGCGTTTTTATGTCAAAGTGGGACAGAGATTATCTTGATTTGTGCCGCAGAATTTTAAGTGAAGGCACCCCGGTGCATAACAGAACCGGGGTTGATTCAATAAAAGTGCCGGCTCATTATTTTCATTTTGATTTGGCAGATGAATTTCCTGTTTTAACAACCAAGCAGCTGTTTATAAGGCAGGCGGTGCTTGAAATGCTGTGGATATACCAGGCGCAGTCAAACGACGTGCGCTGGCTCAGGCAGCGAGACGTCAATATTTGGAATGAATGGGAAATAGACGAAGACGGCTTTTGGCGCGCCGAACAGCTTGCCCCTGATGAAAACGGAAAGCTTGTAAAGCAGGCGCTGGCAAAAGATTTCGGGCGGCAGTGGGCGCACACAATAGGCACGGCATATGGCTATATTGTAAAAAAATTTCATATGACTGAAACGCTTATAGACAAAATTAAAAACCACCCCGAAGACCGCCGCATGGTAATGACCTTATGGCAAAACGACTATCTTGAAAGCGCAGTGCTGCCAAGCTGCGTGTGGAGCAGCGAATGGGACGTTACAGACGGGCGTCTAAACTGCTGGGTGCACCAAAGAAGCTGCGACGTGCCGCTGGGGCTGCCGTTTAATGTAACGCAATATGCCGTTTTGCTGGCAATGCTTGCGCAGGTTTGCTCTTTAAAGCCCGGCACCATTGACTGGAGCATTAAAGACGCGCATATTTATGTAAACCAGACAGACGGAATTAAAGAACAGCTTCGCCGGCAGGACGAAGAGGGGGATTTGCCTGCGCCCGCGCTGTGGCTCAACCCAGAGGTAGACGATTTCTTTAAATTCGACAACAGCAGAGACTGCAATGACGTAAAGCTTATAGATTATAAGCACCTGGGCAAAATAAAGTTTCCGATTGCACAATAGCTTAAGGCTTCGGCGGGCCGATTTTTAGCCGGCGGCGAGCACAATCCCCGCTGCGGGCGGCAGCACGGGGCTTTAATTTCACTTGCTGAACAAGGCGCCGCCTGTATGGGCGGCTGAGTTAAATTTTTAAAAGCCGGGGTGAAAATATGGAAATTTCAATAATAGCAGCCGTGGGTAGAAATTATGAGCTGGGCAAAGCGGGGGGCCTGATATGGCGCTTTCATGAAGACATGGTGTTTTTTAAAAAAACCACAATGCCGCACAGCATTATTATGGGGCGCAAAACATTTGAATCTCTGCCGCATGCACTGCCCGGCAGGCAGAATATAGTGCTGACTAATAATAAAAATTATAAAGCGCCCGGTGCCTGTGTGGCTTTAAGCAAAAGCGAAGCGCTGGCATGCTGCCGTGGCGGCGTGGCTTTTATAATAGGCGGCGAACAGATTTACCGCGAATTTATTGCAGACGCCGGCAAGCTTTATTTAACCGAAATAGATGCCGAATGCGCCGGGGCAGACGCTTATTTCCCGCCGTTTGACAAATCGCTTTATACGCGCAGCGTTTTGTCGTCTGCGCATGAAGGGGCTGTGCAGTTCAGCCATGTTCTTTATGAAAAAAGGTAAAAAATGGCACAGAGAGCCGTAATTTCAAATAAAAATGCAGGTTTTAAATAACCTGCATTTTTTAACGCTATTTTTATCTTAATATATTATTTAAATATATTTTCATATTTTTCAGTCCAGCTCTTTACTGCGTGCTTGCTGTAATGCTTGGGCATTGCGGCGCATACCAGCGCAATTTTGCCCACGTCGCCCACCACCTTTAGCAGCTTTTTCACCAGGTCTTTGTCTTTAATCAGGCTAAGAGCGCGTTTTGGCAAGTCGGCAGACGGGTGAATCATTTTTGCAAGCCCCGTGGTGTCAGCCGTAATGGTCATTTCGCGCCATGTAAGAATTTCACAGTCAAATAAATAGTCAAGCTGCGCCGGCGATATGCGCACAAGCAAAAGCTTAATTGCCGCCAGCGGCGCCAGAGACGCGCCCAGCTTTTTATAATAGTCAAGCTGGTATTGCCACAGGGTTTCGGCGCAATATGTTTTTGTTTGGTCGCTTATAATGGCATTGGCAAGCACGCCTGACATTTTAAGCGAATTTGCTATGCCGGAACCTATTATAGGCACAGTCATAAAAGCGCTGTCTCCTATAGCGGCATACCCGTCGCACACAAGATTTGACAGCGGCTGCCTTACCGGAATTTCAACAAAGCTGCCGCCGCGCTTGATTTCACGGCCGAGATATTTATTTTTTTTCCTGAAATAATCTGCCGTGCGTTCGGCTTCCCCAGTGTCAAACGGCTCAAATCTGCCTATGAGAAAATCAACATAATCGCCTTCGCATGCCACCCAGCCGATTCCCAGCTTGCCCTCAGGCAGCAGGCAGACTTTATATTTGTCTTTTACCTCTTCGCCAGGAATTTTATTATAAAAAGCGCGGTAAACATAAAATTTTTCAAATTTCTTTGGGTGTTTTTCAATCATGCAGCACTCGGGCAGCCCCGCCCTTACGGGCGATTCGCAGCCGCATGCGTCAATCACCATGTCCGCACAAAAATCGCCCCTGTTTGTTTTAATGCCGCTTACCCTGTCGCCTTGCATAATGGGGGCTTCTATATTTACTTCATATTCAAACTTTACGCCGCAGCTTTCAGCATGATTTATTATTAAATCATAAATGTCCCGGCGCTCCATTTTTATTTCCAGCTCGTTTTCGGGCACGCGCTGGCGTATTGCAGTCTGTTCAGACGGCGCATAAAACGTCATGTCTGTTTTGTATTCAAATTTGTCCTTTTCGGGAAACGGCAGCCCCGCCGCTTTCAGGGCTTTCGGGTCAAAAATGTCAGTCCAGTCATAGCCCATGTTTTTACGGCTGTTTCGCTCATAAACCGTGACGTCAAAGCCAGCCTGCGCAAGAAATGCGCCCGCGCATATTCCGCCGTGTCCGCCGCCCGCAACAATTATTTTCATGCTTATGCCGCCTTTCTAAATATTTTCTTTAATAGCCCTGTTAATTCTCTCTCTGGTTTCAAGCAGCCATGCGGGGGAATGCGGGTACACGCTGAAAGTAAGCTTTTCGTCAAGCCCCTCTTCCAGCACGCTGAGCGCATATTCCCTTGACGTCAGCGCCTCAAGCGCTTCAAGCGCCAGCATGTCCTGCAAGCCATCATAAAACACCTTGAGCCGCAGCGAAACATAAGGCGTGCCGTCTTTTTTAGGGTAAACCACAAAGCTGTCTCCCGCCTGAAACGCGCCGGCTGCGTCTGCCGTTTCAAATGGGTTTATTTTTTTCTTTGAATATTGCGAATACCAAAAATTATAGCCCCAGTGCAGAAAACCCACAGCATTAAATTTGTAAAGCTGAAACCCAAGCACCCTGTTCCTTTCAGAGGGGGTTGAAAAAAACCTGTTGGAAACATATTTGCCGCCCTGCGCCGAACAATAATATGTCCACACCTCGCTGACTTTGCCCAAAAACGGCTCTATGTGGTCGTTTGCGGCAATCGGTGTTTTTACAAGGCCGCGTGAATAAAGCCTGACGTCAGACAGGGCGTCAACAATTTTATAACCGCTGAAAAGAGAGCTGACAAGCTTTGAAGCGTGTTTATATGTAAGATAAACCGAAAAATTCGGCTCGTCGCTTACATGCACCAGCACCTTGTCTTTAAGCCCTGCATTTTCAAGAAACGGTTTTAATTCGGCGGCCAAATCAGCCAGAAACTGTTTGTATTTTTTTGAAAACACAGAAGTTTTCCAGCCGAAAATCTGCTTTTCTTCGCCTGACACATTTGCAATTATTTTCGGCGCGTGCTTTGCGCCCCACTGGGTGAAAAAATGAGAAAGTTCAAAATATTCAATTGAACAGCTCCGGGCTGTTTCAACCCATTTAACCAGCCTGTCGAAATTAAAGGAATATCTGCCGTTTTCATATTTGACCCCCACCAGCTGAACAGTTTGCCTTTCACCGCCCACAACAGTGTCAAGCGGCGGCGTAAAAAGCGGGGTCAAAACACAGTTCATGCCGTGCTGCGCTGCAGTTTTAAGGTAATTTTTTACAATTTTCCACCAATCGTCTGAAAACGGCGCTACTTTATATTCGTCTGAAAGGCAGTCTGTGTGCAGCCAGTTTGTGTAAATAAGCTTTTGGGGCGGCAGCTCGGCGTCTATAACTTCAACAGAAAGAGCGCATTTTTCGGCGCCGCTTTCATTAGAAACAGTAATTTCAATGCTGTATTTGCCCGCCGCCAAAGGTTCAGCCGGCGCTATTTCAAACCACATTGTGCGCTGCCCGCTTTGCATTTTTACATCGCGCCCGGCATCAGACAGCAGGTCCGGGTAAAAGTCGTCGGCGCTTTTTATTACATAGTCGTCGTCGGTTTTTTTATTTATTGCAAAGCCGCCCGGAATGTATTCCACTGTGTAAGCTTTTATGCAGCCAAGCTCTGATTTCACGTCAACGGCAACCTTTTCACATTTTGCTGAAATATAAAGCTGAAAAGACTTTTTTTCGTTTTTCAGCATTGAAAAAGAGCTGAAATTGCCCGTGGGGCTTTCAGTGCGCATAACCTTTACAAGCGGCGAAAGTAAAGTCAATTTAATGTCAGACATTGCATGTTACCTTTCACTTTGTCTTCTTGATTCTATTATAATATATTAACCCCAAAAGTCAACAAAAACACCCCAGCGCAGCGTGCTTTTTCTGTGCTGCTCTGCAAAGAAAGCGCCCGCAGCCTGTTGGGCCGGGGCGCTTTTTAAAGTGCTTTGCAAGGTATTTTAAATTAATCAGTCGTAATAAGATTCAGATGATTGAGACAATATTTTTCCTGTGGTTGCATTGATTTCATATTCATATTCAATGCCCGCTGAAATAAATTCTATTTCATAAACGTAAACCCCGTCTTCTCTTTCAAGCTTTGCCTTTGTAAATGTTACGCCTGACGATGAAAGCCCGGCATTTTTAAGCGCAATGCTTTTTGCTTTGTCAACGCCTATATAATTTGTGCTTACCGAAGCTGTGGTTGCGGTTTGAATGCGCTCTTTGTCATATGACACAATGTTGCCGTTTAAGTCTATTTCAAATTCATATTTATAAGACGAAGTCACAAATTCAATGTCATAAACCGTTATGCCGTCGTCATAATCTGTCTTGGCCTTGGTAAACGTAACCTCGCTTTCAGACGCGCCTGCTTTAGACAGGGCAATGCTTTTTGCCTTTGCAAGCGAAATGCCGGAAGACGAGCTGCTTGTTGCCGCGGCCTTTGTGGTGGCAGCGGCTGTTATTATTATGGCCTCTTTGTCATATGACACAATGTTGCCGCTTAAGTCTATTTCAAATTCATATTTATAAGACGAAGTCACAAATTCAATGTCATAAACCGTTATGCCGTCGTCATAATCTGTCTTGGCCTTGGTAAACGTAACCTCGCTTTCAGACGCGCCTGCTTTAGACAGGGCAATGCTTTTTGCCTTTGCAAGCGAAATGCCGGAAGACGAGCTGTTTGTTGCCGCGGCCTTTGTGGTGGCAGCTGCCGTTGTGGCTGCACTGCTTTGGGTTGTTGCCGGCGCATTCGTGGTTTGAGGCGCGCTTGTTGTGGCCGGGGCTGCCGTTGTCTGTTCAGCGGCGGTTGTGATTTCAGCTGCCGCGGTTGTTTCTTCAACTGTTTCATAAACGCCCTGCGTTTCTTCGGCTGTGGTGGTTTCAAGCGTTACAGCCAAGTCCGTTACAGCCACGTCGCCGTCGTTGAAATCCTTGTCAATAATAGTGCCGTCTGACGCTTTCACGGTATAGTCATATTTGCCGGTTCCGGCAACTGTGAATTCAATGTCATATACAAAAACGCCCTTGTCAAAGTCCATTTTTGCTTTTGTAATTGTGGTGTCTTCCTCTGTTGCGCCTGCGTCTGTCATTGCTGAAACCAGAGCGGCGTCAATGCCTATTGAATTTTTTTCTGCAATATCTTTTGCATATGCAAATATCCCGGTGCACATAGCTATTGCCAGGGCAACCGCCGCGGCAATTATAATTGCAAGCCTTCTTTTTCTTGTCATAATATAACCCCCAATGTTTTTTATTACGGCCAAGGCTCTTGTCTGCCGTTGTAAGCATAGTTTACCGCCGCAAAATTAAAAAAACATTAGAAAATCAAAAATTTTATTGTTTTTTTGGAATTATGAAAGAAAAGGTGCTGCCCACGCCCAATTCGCTGTCTACATGCATGTGCCCGCCATGCAGCTGAGCCACGGCTGCGGCTATTGAAAGCCCAAGCCCTATGCCTAAATCAGCGCCGTTTGCGCTTCTTGACTTGTCAGCCTGGTAAAAGCGGTTGAAAATATTTTCCTGTTCATCAGGGCTTATGCCTATTCCGTCGTCCTTAACTGAAAGCACAATTTCATTTTCAGTTTCCTTTAGTGACAAAAGTATATGCCCGTTTTCCCTGCCGTATCTGAAAGCGTTTGAAATAAGGTTGTTAATAAGCCTTGTCAGCAGGTCTGCGCGGCCCTTTATTATAATTCCGTCGTCAATGTCGCTTTCTGTTGTTATTGAATTTATGTTTATTACCTTCTGCTCTTCAGCAATGTCTTTACATAGCTGAGACAGGTCAACGTCTTGCGCGTCAGTCAGCCCCTCAAGTCTTTCAAGGCGCGAATATTGCAGCATTTGTTCAACTATATTTTTCATTCGGGTGCTTTGGCGGTTAATAACGTTTAACGCTTTTTTATATTCATCTGCGGTGCGTTCCTTTTCAAGAGTCAGTTCGCACTGCGCTAAAATAGTTGCCACGGGTGTGCGCAGCTCGTGCGATATGTCAGACGTAAACTGCCTTTCCTCTTCAAAAGACTTTTCAAGGCGCGCAAACATTTTATTAAATGCGTCTGCAAGCTGCCCCAGCTCGTCTTTACTGCCGGCTTCAATGCGCTTTGACAGGTCGTTGCTGTCTGAAATGCTTTCGGCGGAAGACGCTATTTTCCTTATTGGGCTTAAAAAGCGCCCCGCCAGCAGATAGCCCACAATAATTGCAAAAAGCGCCAGCACCGGCAAAACAAAAAGAGACAGATTTACAATTCTTGTAAGCACGGTTTTATTTGCGTTTTCATTTATTGTTCCCTGCAAAATCAGCCCGTCAAGCATGTCGCCTGAAAGTTCTGTGCACAATGTGTAATATTTTTCGCCGTTATATTTAACTTCGCTTATTTTCCCTGCGGCTGTAAGCGGCGCCTTTATGGGGTTTTGCCCGTAAAGCAGGTTGCCTTCGCTGTCATAAAGCGCGGTGTAAACCCCATAGCTTTCATTAAGAAAGTCGTCGTCTATTTCAAGATAGCCGTCTTTATATACAATATATTGGTCGCCGACTTCCTGTTCCTCTTCGGTCAAATCGTCTATAAATTCAATTTCCTGCGTGTTTATGTTTATCACGCTTTTAAGGGAGTCTTTGGCGTCTGTGTTCAAAACGGAGTCGCTTATAACCAGCATTAAAGTAAATGTTATGCCAACCATTATAATTATTAAGGCGGAAAACCAAAGGGTGATTTTTAACCTTACAGTTAAATTTTTCATTTTTCCTCCTTTAACACATAACCGAGCCCCCTGATTGTGTGCAGCAGCTTTTTGTCAAAACCGTCGTCAATCTTACGGCGCAGATAGCTTATGTAAACGTCTATAACATTTGTGCCGCCCTCATATTCAAAATTATAAAGGTTATTTTCAATTTGCTCACGTGACAGCACGCGGTTTTTGTTTCTAATCATATATTCAAGCAGGGCATATTCCTTGGCCGAAAGCCTGATTTCCTTGCCCGCCCTTGTAACTGCTTTGGCAGTTGTGTCAACGCATAAATCGCCCAGTGTGTAAATGTTGCTGGCGTTGCCCGCGTTAGCCCTTGCCATGGCGCGCACCCTTGCCGCAAGCTCTGCAAATGAAAACGGCTTTGTCAGATAATCGTTTGCGCCAAGGTCAAGCCCCTGAACCTTGTCTGAAACGGAATCTCTTGCAGTCAAAAATAATATAGGGGCGCTCCCGCCGCTTTTTCTGTATTTACTTACAACCTCAAAGCCGTCTGCCTTGGGCATCATAACGTCCATAATAACGCCGTCATACTGCGCGCTTTGCAGGTAATACAAAGCGTCTTCACCGTCAAAGCAGGCGTCAACGCTGTAGCCCTCTTCTTCCATTTTCTGCACAATTATTTCGTTTAAATCTTTTTCGTCTTCCGCAACTAAAATTCGCATAAAATCACCTGCCGGGTTAAAACTTTTTTAATGTCGCTTATTTTAAAATAAATAACAAAAATTAAAATAAAATTAAAGCCTTTTTAAAAACGCCCTGCGTTAATGCAAGGCGCTTTTTGTGCTGTGCGCACAAACCGGGCAGTTCACTGTATAGGCGGGGTGCATTTTTTGCCCGATTTATACATTTCAGCCAAAATGTTTGAAATTTTATAAACGTCGCCGCAGCCCAGGGTTATTACCAAGTCGCCATCTTTACAATTTTGAAACAGATATTCAGCGGCGTTTTCAAATTCGTCTATTTGCACTGCGCCGGGTATTTTTTCAGCCAAGTCGGCAGCTTTTATGCCTATTGTGTTTATTTCTCTTGAGCCCATTATTTTGGTTATAACACATTTGTCTGCAATTGAAAGCGCGGCGGCGAAATCGCCAAGCAGCAGCGCTGTTCTTGAAAAGGTAAAGGGCTGGTGCACCGCCCACACGCGCCGAAAGCCCATTTTTTGTGCGGCTTTAAGCGTCACTTCAATTTCCTTTGGGTGGTGCGCATAGTCGTCTGCCACGGTGACCCCGGCAAATTTTCCTTTTAATTCAAAGCGCCTTGCCGCACCTTTAAAAGCTTTCATGGCGCGGCATATGCTGGCGTAATCTGCGCCGCTTTCAGCAGCGGCGGCAAATGCAGCAAGCGAATTTAAAATGTTGTGCTCGCCCGGCACGGACAGCTCAACATGCGCAATAAAATCGCCGTTATGGCAAACGTCATATTCACTGTGAAAGCCGCCCGGCACGTTTATGTTTACAGCGCGGTATTCGCAGCCTTGGGTGCAGCCGAAAGAAATAAGGCGCTTGCCTGAAATGCCGTTTAGCATGTCTTTTGTGTTTTCATCGTCAGCGTTATATATAATGGTTTTTGTTGTGTTTTCGCAAAACTGCCTGAAAGACTTTTTTATATTGGCAAGATTTTTGAAAAAGTCAAGGTGGTCTTCGTCAATATTCAGCACCACAGCCATATCTGCATTCATATGCAAAAAGGTGTTGTTGAATTCGCATGACTCGCACACGAAATGTTCGCTTTTGCCATATCTGCCATATGCGTTTATGGCGGGCAGCTTGCCGCCGATTACGGCAGACGGGTCAAGCCCGGCTTCCAGCAGCGCCTGGGTTATCATTGATGATGTTGTTGTTTTTCCGTGCGTGCCGCACACGCCAATGCAGTTTGAAAAAATGCGGCTCACCGCGCCCAGCAGTTCGGCCCTTTCAAATGTCGGCAGGTTTTCCTTAGCCCATTCCAGTTCTTCGTTTCCGCTCAATATTGCATTGGTGTAAATTACAAGCTCAACTTTGTCTGAAATGTTTTTCCGTGTCTGGCCTAAATATACCCGCGCCCCGTCTTGCTCTATTTTGCGAAAAGTTTGAGTGTCGTTGTTGTCAGACCCCGAAACGTTATAACCGAGCGCCAGCAGTATTTCGGCCAGCGGGCACATTCCCGCGCCGCCTATTCCTATAAAATGCACGTTTTTGGCTGTTTTAAGCAGCTCGTCTATTTGCGCCAAGCCTTTTACCCCCTGATTTATTTTTACACAATATCCATTCTATGCTATTATACAATTTTTTGCAATAAAAATAAACAGCAAAGTTTGTTAACATCAAATTTTTTTAAGCATAGTATGAATTGAAACGGAGGCATACTTTATGAAAATGAAAAAATTTGCCATACCTTTTTGCGAAGATAAGCGCATGCTCTGGGCAGCTCGGCGCCTTGAAAATCTGGGCTTTGAACAGATGTCTGACCCTGAAAAAGCCGATTTTATAATTTTACCCGTGCTTACAAAGCGCCGAATGTTTGACGCCGTTTCGGGCAAAAACGTTTTTTATGGTGTTTGCAGCGACGCCCCGTGCGGTAAAAGCTATATGGAAAATGAAAACTATGTATATAAAAACGCCCTGCTGACCGCAGAAGGCGCCGCCGTGCTGCTGGGGCAGGTGCTGCCCTATTCGTTTTTCGGCGCGCAGGTGCTGATTGTGGGCTACGGCAGAATAGGCAAGGCGCTGCATAAAATATTTGCCGCTTTCGGCAGCAGGGTAACGGTTTGCTCGCGCAGCGAGGAAAGCGCGTCCGCAGCCCTGTTTTCGGGGGCGCGGCATATTGGCTTTGACGAACTCAAACACAGTAATGATTTTGACATTATAATAAACACGGTTGAACATATAGTGCTGGCAAAGGCGGAACTTTCTGCAATGAAAAAGGACGCTGTTATTCTGGACTTGGCGTCGTTTCCCGGCGGCGTAGACACCCTTGTGGCAGACAGCCTGGGGCTGACCCTGATTAACGGCAAGGGTATGCCTGCCAAATATACGCCCGAAACGGCAGGGGCTATCATAGCCGACGCCGTCTGCGGCATGATTAAGGAGGAATTGACTTGAAAGTTGGATTTGCGTTTACCGGCTCTTTTTGCACTTTGCAAAAGGGCATAGACGCTATGAAAGACATAGCCTGCTGCGGTTATGACGTGCTGCCCATAATGAGCGAAACGGCATACGGCACAGACACGCGCTTTGGCCGCGCGGCTGATTTCAGGGCGCAAATAGAAGAAGCGGCAGGCAAAGATATAATTCACACCATAGAAGGGGCGGAACCTATAGGCCCCAAAAAGCTGTTGGACATTTTAATAATTGCGCCCTGCACGGGCAATACGCTTGCCAAGCTTGCCACGGGAATAACCGACACCGCCGTAACAATGGCAGCAAAGAGCCACCTTAGAAATTCGCGAGCGGTAATAATAGGCGTTTCCACAAACGACGCGCTCGGCGCGGCTGCAAAAAACATAGGTTTGCTGTTAAACAGCAAAAATTATTATTTTGTGCCGTTTGGGCAAGACGACTGCCAAAATAAGCCCAAGTCAATGGTGTGTGACTTTTCTCTTATAAAGAAAACGCTTCAGGACATAGAAGCGGGGCGGGACATATTAAAAAAAATATTTTGAAAACTTAACTTTTTATTGACTTTTCTTTATATTTTGGTATATTTGTAATTGACGGAAAAAACTGCGGTTTTTCTTATCGGTTACGCCGAAATCGGGATTTCAATAAGAAGGTGCATAATTGGAAAAAATAATTGAACTTAAAAATATAACCGTAAAATATGCAAACAACACTGTTCTTGACAATTTGAATTTAGATATAAACAAAAAAGAGTTTATAACGCTACTCGGCCCCTCCGGCTGCGGAAAAACAACCACGCTGCGCTGTATTGCCGGCTTTGTTGAGCCCACCGGCGGGGAGGTTGTATTTGAAGGCAAAAATATAAACGCCGTGCCGCCGCATAAGCGCGCAGTAAATACAATCTTTCAGCGTTATGCTCTTTTTTCTCATTTAAACGTATATGAAAATATTGCTTTCGGCCCGGAAATTCAAAAAATGAAAAGGGACGAAATCAGGCAGACTGTGGCAAGAATGCTGGAACTTGTCAATTTGCGCGGCTTTGAAAAACGCACCATAGACAGCCTTTCCGGCGGGCAGCAGCAGCGCGTTGCCATAGCCCGCGCCCTTGCCAACAACCCGCATGTGCTGCTGCTTGACGAGCCGCTTGGCGCGCTTGACTTAAAGCTGCGCAAAGACATGCAAAAGGAGCTTAAGGCAATTCAGAAAAACGCGGGCATTACCTTTGTCTATGTTACGCATGACCAGGAAGAGGCCCTGTCAATGAGCGACAGGGTTGTGGTAATGGACAAGGGTAAAATTCAGCAAATCGGCACCCCGCAAGACATTTATAACGAACCGGTAAATGCCTTTGTGGCAGATTTTATAGGCGAATCCAATATTGTTGACGCCGTAATGCTGCGCGATTTTCGTGTGTCATTTGCCGGGGTGGCATTTGACTGCCTTGACAGCGGCTTTGAAAAGAGCGAAGCCGTTGAAGCGGTAATCAGGCCTGAGGACATAGTAATATGCGCGCCGGGCGAAACGTCGTCGCTCACCGGCATTGTTACAGATGTGGTGTTTAAAGGCACGTTTTTTGAAACCTTTGTTGATGTGGCGGGCTTTATTTGGCTTATTCAAACCACTGAATTTCACAATGTGGGCGACGTTATCGGCATGCATATAGCCCCGGATTCCATTCATGTTATGAAAAGAAGCGAATACAGCGGCGAGTTCGGCGACTATTCAACGTTTTCAGATGAATTTGACCATATTAACGACGCTAACTATAATTGGGAGGAAGCAGATGAAAACAAAACTTTCTAAGCGTCTTCTTGACAAGCCCTACCTGATTTGGTCTGTTTTATTTATAATAGTTCCGCTGATAATGGTTATATATTATTCGTTTACAGATTCCGCCGGGAATTTCACCCTGAAATATATAGAGGCCATTCCTAACTATGCGTCGGTTTTTTTACTTTCCGTGCTTTACGGAATAGGGGCCACGGCAATATGTCTGCTGTTGGGTTACCCGTTTGCGCTGCTGCTTACTAAAGTAAAAGCGTCTTCCCAGCGTGTTATGGTGCTGCTGGTAATGCTGCCCATGTGGACAAACTTTCTTATCAGAACATATTCATGGATGACTATTTTGGGCGACAGCGGCATAATAAACACCGCGCTTAATTATTTGGGGTTTGACGGCATAAAGCTTATTAACACGCCGTTTGCCGTAATGCTGGGCATGGTTTACAACTTTTTGCCTTTCATGATTTTACCGATTTATTCGGTTATAAGCAAAATGGACTCTTCATATTTTGAAGCCGCGCGCGACTTGGGCGCAGGGCGGGCGCAGGTGTTTAAAAAAATCACCCTGCCGCTTTCCGCCCCGGGAATATTAAGCGGCATAATAATGGTGTTTGTGCCTTGCGTTTCAACATTTTATATTACGCAAAAGCTCGGCGGCGGGCAGATTGTGCTTATAGGGGACGTTATTGAAACGCAGTTTCAAAGCGCCAACAATTATAACCTGGGCGCAAGTCTTTCGCTGGTGCTTATGATATTGATTTTAATATGTCTCGGCGTTATGAATTCGCTGGGCGCAGACGGCAATGACGACGGGGGAATAATATTATGAAAAAGAAAACCAAAACAAAGCGCAGCCTTTCATTGCCGTCTAAATTTTATATGCTGCTGATTTTCATATTTTTATATGCGCCCATTGCCGTTATGATTTTATTTTCGTTTAATGAATCAAGCAGCACATATGTCTTTTCGGGCTTTTCAACAAAATGGTGGCAGGAAATGTTTCAAAATTCCGCCGCCGTCAGCGCGCTGAAAAACACGCTGCTGCTGGCGGTTGTAAATTCAGTTTGCGCAACGGTGCTGGGCAGCGTCGGCGCTATTGGCATTTTCGGCGCAAAAAGCAGGCTTTACAAAAGAGCCATGATGTCTGTAACCAATGTGCCGATGATGAACCCTGAAATTGTTACCGGCATATCAATGATGCTGCTTTTTGTGTTTGCCGGCACTCTTGTGGGCAGGGCAGACGTGCTGGGTTTTTGGACTTTGCTTATTGCCCATGTTACATTTTCGCTGCCATATGTAATTTTAAACGTGCTGCCGAAGCTAAGGCAGTTTGACATGAATGTTTATGAAGCGGCTGTTGATTTGGGCTGCACCGGCACAAGGGCGTTTTTTAAGGTTGTTTTGCCGGGCATAGCAAGCGGCATATTAACCGGCTTTGTTATGAGCTTTACGCTGTCTATTGACGATTTCATAATTTCATATTTTACAAACGGCCCCGGTTTTCAAACCCTGCCGATTTACATTTTTTCAATGACTAAAAAGCGTGTAAAGCCTGACATGTATGCGCTGTCTGCGCTGATATTTTTTGTAATACTTGTGCTGCTTATAATAATGAACGCCGTGCAGGCAAAGGCGCTTAAAAAGAAAGGTAATAAATTTTAATGAAAAAATTTTTGCTTTTTATTGTTGCTTTTTGTATTTGCGCGTCAGCCGGCAGTTTTGGCGCCCTTGCCGCAGATGGCGAAGAAATATTTACAGACGAGCAAATTGAATATTATAAGTCGCTTAATTTACAGGGAAGCACGGTTAATGTTTACAACTGGGGCGAATATATTTCAGACGGGTCTGAGGGCTCTATGGACGTTATTGCCGAATTTGAAAGGCTGACAGGCGCAAAGGTAAATTATACCAATTTTGAATCTAATGAAAATATGTATTCAAAGCTTTCCGGCGGCGGGGTTTCATATGACGTAATCGTGCCGAGCGACTATATGGTAAGCCGCCTTATTGACGAAGACATGCTGCTTGAGCTTGACTATGACAACATTCCCAATATTAAAAATATAGACGAACAATATTTGAATTTGTATTTCGATTCAGAACAAAAATATTCGGTGTGTTACAATGTGGGCACAACGGTGCTGATTTATAACAAAAACCTTGTTGCCGAAGAGCCGGACAGCTGGAGCGTGCTGTGGGACGAGCAATATAAAAACAAAATTTTAATGTTTAACAATTCGCGTGACGCATTTGCCATAGCGCAGTTTTTGCTGGGGCAAGACGTAAACACGTCAAGCGAAGCCGACTGGAGCGAAGCTGCGCGGCTGCTTGCCGAACAGAAAGACGCGGTAAACCCGGTTTATGTTATGGACGAGGTGTTCAACCTTATGGAAAGCGGCGAATATGCGTTTGCAACTTATTATGCAGGCGACTACCTGCTTATGCTTGACAATAATGAAGATTTGGGCTATTGCTTTCCCAAAGAGGGGGTAAACCTGTTTTATGACGCGTTTTGCATTCCGCAGTGCGCGCAAAACAAAGCGGGCGGCGAAGCTTTCATTAATTTCATGCTTGAAGAGCAGGTGGCCCTTGCAAATGCGGAATATATTTATTATGCGTCGCCGAACACCACCGTTATAAACAACCCCGAATATTCGCTTTATGAAAATGAAGCCGTATATCCTGCCGAAACCCCGGCAGGGCAATATTTTGAAAACCTGCCGCAGAATCTGCTTGAACTTCAGGCCGATTTGTGGACTGCCGTTAAAAGCGGCAGTCTTTCGGCAGACAGCGACGCCCAGAATTTAAAAATTTATATATGTTCGGCTGCGGTGGCGGCGGCGGGCATAGCCGCGCTGATTTCACGGCTTGTGTTTAAAAGAAAAAAAGCTAAAGAAGAAGATTTGAGCGATTTATATGATTAAATATATAATTTTTGATTTGGACGGCACGCTTATTGACACGGTTGACGACCTGGGGCGCGCATGCGATTATCTGCTGGAAAAAGCGGGGCTTAAAAAACGCTGGAGCCGCGAAAATTACAAGTCGTTTGTGGGAAACGGGGCAAAGCTGCTTGTCAGCCGCGCATTTGGGGGCTCTTTGAGCGAAAAAGAGCTTGAAAGGCAATATTTGCTTTTTAAAAAGAAATATAATGAAATAAAGCTTGAAAACGCATATGCATACAGCGGCGTTAAAGAGCTTTTACAAAAGCTTAAAACAGCGGGGCTTGGGCTTGCGGTTTGCACAAATAAGCCGGAAAACGCCGCGCGGGACATGATTGCCGCGGTTTTCGGCAAGGGAATTTTTGACTTTGTCTGCGGCGCAGGCGACAGCGGCCCCGTCAAGCCGGACGTTTCGGTGCTTTCGGCTCAGCTTGACTCTTTGGGCATAAGCCCCGGCGAATGCCTGTGGGTGGGCGACAGCTGCGTTGACATAGCTTCCGCAAAAAATCTGGGCTGCGGCGTTATAGCGGTAAGCTGGGGCTTTGTCAGCCGTGACGCGCTCTTTTCTGCTTCGCCGGCTTATATGGCCGACTCCCCGGGGGAAGTATATAAAATAATTTCATCTTTTTTGCAATAACTTATGGGGCGCCCGCCTTTACATGCTGCGCCAATTTTTAATTTGCGCTTGCACAGGCTATTGCCGGCGGCGCTTTATTGAATGGCTGTGCAAGCACCCGGTAAACATGCAAAAACGGCGGCACAATTTAAATTGTGCCGCCGTTTTATTTGGCGTTTTTTCAATAAGGGCTCGCCCGTTATTCTCTGGCTGCGCTGTAATTAATGTCTACAGATTTTTTGAATAAATTATAATCATATTGCGGGCGCCATTGGTCGCCGGTGGTTACATTGTTTTTCCACGTTTCTTCGTCAAGCGCAACATTTATTGCGGAAATTCCGTAAAGCTCGCCATTTTCTTTATAAACGGCGTCCCAAAAAGCGTGGTGGCCTATATATGTAACGCTTGCCGGAATATATATGTATGACAGCGCGCGTGTGTAATAAAAGCAGTCAGAGCCTATATATTCAAGCCCCTCCGGCAGGGAATTATATATGCTTGCCATCTGTTCGGTGGCGGCATAAGTAACGTCTGTAATAACACCGTCTGCGGTGTAGCTGTAAATGTTCAGCAGCACGGTGTTTTTAAACACCGCCATAGATTCCATGACAGTAACCCCTTCGGGAATATAAAGCGCCGTTATGTTGGAATATGCAAATGCAAGTTCGCCTATTGTAGTAACTGTTGACGGAATTACATAAGTTCTGACATTTTTGTTGTATTCTTCAAGATATTCTTCGTCATATGCTTGTGTTGTGCCCCAAAGCTCTTCCATTTCAGCGCCGTCGTCATCTACAAGGTAAGAGTGCTGCACGCCCTCATCGTCAAGATATGCATAGCCGGTTTTAAGCCTTAAATATTTGTCATGGTCGTTGGGGTAATGCACCACTTCGGTTAAGTCCTTTGTGTAAAGCACCCCGTCAATGTCGCAGTAATATTCGTTTTCTTCGTCAACAAAAACGTTTTGCACATACCAGCAGCTGTATATTGATTTGCCGTCTATTGACTTTACGTCTTTGCCAAATGTTATTGAGTTTAAAACCTCGTCACAGTTAAAGGCAAATTCGTCAATCACGGTAATGGGCTTTGTCAGGTCTTTTTCACCCGTTTTCAAATCAACAACATAATCTATGGTGATTTCGGTAATGTCACCCGAGTTTGAAAATTTGACAAGCTCATATGTGCCGTCTTCAAGCTCTTTATATTCATATGTGTCATTGTGCACGGCATAAACAGAAAAGAATATTGCGGCGCCTATTGCAATTACAAGAACAATTACAACAATAATTTTTTTGATTTTTGCATTTTCAGTAGGCTTGCCTATGCGTGGCTCCTGTAAGCCCTCAATCTGATATGTCCACACTTCGTCGTCAGGAATGTCAAGCGTGTAGTCCTGTGCGGTGGCCTGCTCTTCAATGGCTTCCTGTGCAAGGAAATCGTTGCCGGCTTTTGGCGCTTTGTCTTTTTTTCTGCCCTTTTTCATTGCGCTGCCACCTCCTCGTTTACTGCTTCGGCCCCGACGGCGGTGGGTTCTTTTTCCGGCGCGTCTGCGTCAATTCCGTGTTCTTCGTTATATTGCTTTCGCGTTACCTCTTCGCGGCGGCGCAAAACTTCCATAACTTTGTTTTGTTTGTCGTCGTCATAATCCCAGAAGAAATATGGAATTGTCATAAGCAGATAGCCGACTATGTCGAATATAATTGGAATTACAATTATTTTAACCCTTGCGGAATCAATATATAAAACGTCCCAGTTGCTGTTAAAGCCGTATTTCAGCAGTAAAATAGGAATGATAAGGCTTACAAATGTAGTAACCGGGCCGGTAAACCAGCCGAACACGCCAGCAAAGTTTTCAAGCCTTTCGCCCGACAGGTACATCTGGTAGTCGTTGACGCGCACGTCCATATCATGGCCGACTGATTTGGGCACTGTTTGAAACATTTCGGTAATAAACAGCATTACAACGCTCAGCGTGCCGCACAGCAGCAAATTGTCGCCGCAGAACAAATAGCACAAAACTATAACTGTGTAGCACAGCGCCCTTGAAAGCTGGTAAAATATTGTGATTTGTTTATATGAAAACCTTTTTATGAAATATGGCGTAAAGAAATCCGGCGGCGTGCCTGCAAACGACACCAGCGCCACAATCAGGCTGTATGCCAGCCCGCTTAAGCGGAATGTATAAAGATAAAGCACCGTTGTAAACGTAAGCATGCCGTTGCCCAGCGAGTCCAGCAGGCCCACCACGGTTTGAATCCATTTGTATTTGTTGCGCATTACGCCGAACATGCCGTCCCAAAACTTGATTTTGACTTTCTTTTCGAGGGGGGGCTGCGGAATTCTTTCTTTGACTCGCCCGGCGAATATCATTGTCAGTGTTGAAGAAATAAGAAATGTAAACGGTATTATGTATTTGAACACGGCTATGTCAGCCCATTCGTCTTTACACAGGCCTATAAGCACAGGCAAAATAATTGCCAGAATTGACTGCGCAAAGTGGGAAAGCTTTATGGGGTATGTTCTTACAAAAATTCTTTCACGCACATTGGGGCTGCAATTTTGCGCGCAGTTTTCAAGCTGCGTGTCAAAGCCGAACATGTTATAAACCGCAAACAAAAGGTTGCACACCCAAACCCTTGTCGTAACGTCTGTTATAGTTGTGTAAAAAGGCAGCCAACCCAGCAAAAATACAGTTACAACCTTTGGAATATAGTCGCTGTAAAGAGAATATTTGTATCTGCCGAATTTAGGCACAAGCTTTTTGCGCCAAAATATATTTCTTGAGCCATACCACCCGTTCCACAAAATGTGCGTGCCCAGAATTTTAAATGCCGAAGCGGCGCTTATTCCCTCAAGCCCGTTTAAATATGTAACGAATTTGCCTGACTGGTCAAAAAGCTGCGAATAGTCGCCTATAATCATGGAAAGCCCTATAACTATAAGCAGCAGATATACGCCCCTGAACTTTCTTTCAGTGCTTTTGGGCAGAAAACCCAAATTGTCGTTAATAACCCAGCTCATCATAGACCAAATATAGTTAAGCGGCATATTGATAAGCGTGATTATTGAAAACGTAAGATACGGCAGGTTATAGTGGTACATAATCAGATAACAGCTTGCCGCAAACGTCAGATATTCGAGCGTCTTTTTTGCAACATAGTTGCTGCCGTTTCCTATAAGTATGTCCAGATATTCTTTATATGGAACATACTTACCCTTTGCAGGGGTGTTCCAGTGTGTCTTGATGTCGGTAAATAAATCCTTTACCTTAGAGCCTAAATTCGCCATAGACAAACTCCTTTGGTTTTTTAATCAGAAACGCTGAAATCCACATTTGAAACAGCAGCTCAATATCGGGCGCGGTTATTTCCCGAATAAAACGGTGAAATTCGCCGTATCAAGGCGAAAAACACTTTATCAAATGTGACGGAGCTAAAAATTCAACAAAATTTTTGTTAACTCAAGAAAAATTTTGTGTAAATTCCATGTAAACTATTATACACTCCATTTTTATTGTTTGCAACTATAATTTATTACTTTAACTATTTTGTTACCAATTTGTCTATTTACAACATAACATCTTTTTGATACAATAAAAAGTCCACCGGTTTTTTATTAAGGGCAGCCCAATTACGGGGAAATCTGTAATTAAATGCGTAAAGCGGCGGGGGCTACAGCTTTCGGGCTTAATTGCCGCGCAGCTTCTTAAAAACCGGCTGTTTATTTACCGGGCGGGTTGTCACCGCCAAATTATTTTGTGTTAATTCAGAGCTGAACGGAGCAAAAAAATGATTTATAATTTTGTTCATTCCGGGGAAATGTGGAACGGCGGTTTTTTTGCCGTGCCTGCGCAGATTATTGAAAAATATATAAAGCTTGCAAGCGAATATGAACTAAAGGCGCTGCTGATAGTTTTGAAAAACGGCGGCGCTGCTGAACTTGCAGACATTGCAAAGCCGCTTGGCATTACGCAAGAGGCGGCGGCAGACATTATGGACTTTTGGATAAACGAGGGCTGCATTGACGCGCAGGGCGGAAACTTGCAAAAAGCCGAAGCAAAAAGCCCCGCAGCGGCGCATGAAGTTCAGTCGGCGCCGAAAGCTGAAACTTTAAAGCCGCAAAGCACAGGCTCTGTGCCTGCGCATGCCCCGGCCGCGCCTATTTCATGCCCACGCCTGTCTCAGGCGGAAATAGTAATGGCGGCGCAGCAAAACCCTGACATTGAAATGCTGCTTAACGAAGCGCAGGTTGTTTTGGGCAGGACTCTGCGCACGTCAGAGCAGGAAATGCTGGTAAATTTAATAAGCTTTTACGGACTTTCGGCTGAGGTTGTGCTGGTAATTCTGCAATATTACAGAAATGAAAAGGAAAAGGGCAGGGCAATAGGCATGGGCTATGTTATGCGCATTGCGCAAAACTGGGCTGACGAAGGAATAGACACCGCCGCCGCTGCCGAAGAAAAATGCAAGGAAATAGAACATACAGATTCATTTTGGCGCAAAGTGGCGTCGCTTGCCGGAATTTCGTTTAAAGCCCCCACTGCGAAGCAGCGCGAAAAGGTGCTTTTATGGCAGAAAAGCTTTAGCATTGAAATGGTGGAAGCAGCTGTTGACATAATGAAAAACAATTGCGCGCGCCCGTCTTTCAGCTATATTGACGCGGTGCTTTCAAACTGGCTTAAAAAGGGCATAAGCACGCCCGAAGATGTGCAGCGCGAAGCACAGGAACACAAAAAAAGCCGTGCCGGCGCAAAAACGCCCGGCGTGGCAAAGCGCAAGGCTACATATGATATTGACAAAATTCAGCAAGACGCAAAAAACATTACCGAATTCAAATTGAATTAGCATAAGGGGGGCAATATGTCTTACAGGGGTTCAGTTTATCAAAAGGCATTAAACACGCTTGAAAAAAGGCGCGAACGCGCAGAAGCGCAGGCAAACGCAAAATTTATGCAAATATCTGAAAAAATTCCGCAGCTTGAAAGCATACAAAAGGAGTTGGCGGCCATAGGCCTGTCTATTTCAAAGCTGTTTTTTTATGACGGCGACAACGGCGCTGAATTTGAACGGCTTAAAAGAAAAAGCTTGGAACTGCAAAACAAAAAAAAGGAACTGCTGGTTAAAAACGGTTTTGACGAAAATTCGTTAACTGTGAAATATACATGCCCTATATGCTGCGACACCGGCTATGTTAACAACAGAATTTGCAAATGCCACAGGCAGCTGCTGCTTGAAGCCCAAAGGGGCGAACTTGAAAAAGCGGCTCCGCTTGGCAAGTGCACGTTTGAAACGTTTGATTTGAATTATTACCCTGCCGGCGCCGGTGAAAACGCCGTTTCACCGCGGTTGCGCGCAGAAAAAATTTATGAATATTGCCGGCAATATGCGGCAACACTGGGCGCGCATGCCAAAAACCTGCTGCTTTTCGGCGGCACGGGGCTTGGCAAAACGCACCTTAGCCTGGCCATTGCCAATGTGGCTGTAAACAGGGGGCTGTCTGTTATTTTCGGCACATGCCAAAACATTTTGTCAGACCTTGAAAACGAAAAGTTCGGCAGGGCGGTAAAGCGTTATGACGAAGAGGGGGTCTTATATTGCGATTTGCTTATTATAGACGACCTTGGCACGGAATTCCAAAGCTCTTACACAACAGCCTGCCTTTATAACATTATAAACACGCGTTTGCTTACGTCAAAGCCCACCGTTATTAACACCAACTGCGAATTTGCACAGCTTGAAGGGCTTTACGGCGAACGTGTTACAAGCCGCCTTGCGGGCGAATATGACTTTCAAACGCTGGAAGGCAGCGATATCAGGTACCTGCGCAAGTGATTAGCGCCGCAGGGCTGTTTTGCTTTTATCTGTTTTTTTGAAAGGGGGCGCGGTGTGAAAAAATATAATTATTTTGACGATGTTCCGGAAAAAGAAATAAACGTCCGCCGCCGCTTCGCTGAAAAAGCAGCAAAAAAAATCACGGCTGCGCTTGCCGGCAAAATAAGTCAAATAAAAAAACGTGTGTTGAGCGGCGAATCACTTGCTGCAATAATAGCCGGCGCGCTGCAAAAAAGGAAAAAGGCCGTGCCTGCCTTGGCGGCGGCAGTGTGCGTTTTGCTGCTTGCCCTTGCAGTCGGAATACCGGGCGCTGCAATTTCGCAAAACATAAAAAAAGAAAAAGCTTTCCGGCAGGACGCGGGCGAAGTGTGCAGCAATTTGATTTCTGAATACGGTGCCGGCAGGGCAGAAGCCGTTACTGACTCTTCGGGCGGCTCATATTATTCCATGACGGGGCTTTCCTATGTCAGGCAGATTGATTTTGACAATGATTCCAAATATGAACTTTTGGCAGTTTATGAAAACGGCGGCGAATATTTTATTGAAATATGGGGTTATGTGAAAGGCGAATTTTCAGCCATCTTTTCAGCCGGGGCAAACACTGCGGGCAATTCCGGGCTCGGCTCTTGGGTGTCGCTTTACAATAACCGGGGCAGATATTATATAGGCGTGCTGTCTGACGACGGGGTCACAATGCAGCTTTACACGAAAAGCGGCAAGAAATTTAAAGAAAAAAAAGAATGCCGTTATGACGCCGAAGATGACATTTATGTTTTAGACGACAAAATCAATGAAAGCGATTTTGAAACTGTGCGCCTGTCATATATTTCCGACTCTGCGGCGCAAAGCTTAATAGATTCCGCCGAAGCTGTCATTGAACAGCTTGCAATTTCGGTGTCTGAAACCAACACGGCAGAAACACAGCTTAGCACATCAGAAATTTATGCGCTTTATGCAGACACTGTTGAGGGCCTTGAAGCGCAGTACGGAAAAGCAGATTACAAAACAGCCGCAAACATTTGCAGCGCGTCCGGCGTGTGCGTTGTGCGCCTAATTGATTTTAACGGCGATGAAACGCCGGAAATGCTGGTTGTTTTCAGCTATGACAAGCATGTGCTTTCAAGCGCGGCAAACGGCAACGCGGTAACTGTAACCCAGCCTGCTTATAAGCTGCGGGTTTATGCTGAAAAAGACAATGCTGTTAAAATGATTTATGAAACAGACACGCTGACGTCTTTTCAGGGCAGCGACACAGAACAGTTTTATATTTTGCAAACGTCAGGCGAAAAAACCAATTTGTGTTCAAACACATATTCATATTCGTCAACAAGCACCAGGGTGTGGAAAGCCACCAGCCGCATCAGGGCCATGTCAGACGATTTCAAGTTTGAAACTGCATTTACGGCTGTTGCAAACTGCAACTGGGGCTATATGTCATATTCCATAGACGGCGCAGTGGTTTACAGCAGGGAATTTTCCACACGGGGCTATGTTGTGCCTTATTTTTGCACAGACAGCGCAGATTATGACGAAAGCGAATTTACAGTGGGCTTTGTTTGCGGCGGCGAATCTTATATTGACGAAGTTAAAAACACCGTTGCCGAAACCAAAGAGCAGATAAAGGAACTTGATTTGGCACAATAGCGCAGCGCAAAACCCGGCGGCAGTGCAGGCACTAAGCGCTGACTGAAAAGCAGTTTTACTTTCGGCAAACATGGGGGTAAAAATGGATTTAAATTTATATTTTAAAAGCATTGTTGACTCTGACAAAAGCATGGTTGTAATTTGCAACCTTAACCATGAAATTATTTATATGAACCCAGCGGCAGAGGCAAGATATGCAAGGCCCGGTAAAATTTCTGTGGGCAGCAGCTTATTGGCGTGCCACAACGCAAAGTCGCAGGAAATGATTAAAAAAGTTGTTTCTTGGTTTGAAAAAAGTAAAAAGAATAATATAATGTATACCTATTATAATAAAAAAGAAAATAAAGACGTTTACATGGTTGCGCTGCGCGACGGGGGCGGGCAGCTCATAGGCTATTATGAAAAGCATGAATACAGAAATCGCGAAACAGCGCCGCCCTATGACTTTGACGCCACAATTATCCATGCCCCTTAAGGCGCTTTTGCCAAATTAACAGCCGGGCAAGCCGCAAGTGAAAAAGTTTTTTATCTCTTGAAAGTACTATATTAGTATTGTATAATTATGTTAAAAAGTTTTGTTTATTTTTTCTAAAAAGAGAGGTATTTTTCATATGGCTGAAAAAGAGATTAGGCCTTTTGGCATGCGCGACAAAATAGGCTATGCATTCGGCGATATGGGCTGTAATTTTTCATTTCAGCTTGTGTCGTCATATATGTATTTATTTTACACCCAGTGCATAGGCCTGAGCGCGGCTAACTGGGCGTGGATAATTGTGGTGTCAAAGGTGTGGGACGCTGTCAACGATGTGCTTATAGGCTCTATGGTAGACAGAAAACGCATAGGCAGCAAAAGCAAGTTTATGCCGTGGATTTCCATAGGCTCAGTCGGCTTCGTGGCATTTTCGATAATGATTTTCACGCCGGTTGGCAGCTTTTCAGACATAGGAAAAATACTTTGGTGCTTAATTTCATATTGCCTGTGGTCTGTTGCTTACACAATGATAAACGTGCCTTACGGCTCGCTGCATTCCGTTATTACAGACGACCCTAAGCAGCGCACAACGCTGTCTACTTTCAGAAGCATAGGCGCGGCGCTGCCGGCAATTCTTATTATGCTGCTGCCAAGGCTTGTTTATGAAGACAATGTGCTGTCTGCCAACAGGTTGTTTGTGGTTTCGGTTGTATTTTCCGTGGCGGCGTTTTTTGCTTTCTTTGCATTGCGCAAAATGGTAACCGAAAGGGTTGTAAGGGAAGACAAGGTTGAAAAAGTAAGCTATCTTTCCACAATCAAGTCGTTTTTCACAAACCGCGCCATGGTGGGCATAACCATTGCAACGGTTGCCGTTGTTATATTTTATAATTCTTCCATGTCGGTAAATAATCTGGTGTTCCAGTTTTATTTTAACGACGCGGGCAAAGCCACGCTGGCCATGATTGCGTCTTATATTCCGCTGGTGGCGTTTATGCCGTTTGCGTCAAATATTGCTGCAAAAATAGGCAAGAAAAAGCTGCTCAGCCTGTCGGGCCTTGTCAGCGTAATAGCGGGTGTTTTAATGTTGGTTGTGCCCATAACGCCTGACACCAAGGGAATAATAATTTATGTAATAGGGCTGATGTTTGTGAACACCGGCTGCTGCGTGTTCCAAATTATAGTCTGGGCCATAGTCGCTGACTGTATTGAAGACAGCTACCGCAAGAAAGGCGTGCGCGAAGAGGGCTCGCTTTACGCCCTGTATTCATTTTTCCGCAAGCTTTCACAGGGAATAGGCTCGGCGGTTGTTGCGCTTGCTCTGAGCGCTGTGGGCTATGTGGAAACTGCCTCTGTGCAAACCGCCCAGGCGTCTGAAAACATTAAAAATCTTTATATAGTGCTTTTAATAATAGGGCTTGCGATAATGACTTTGTCAATGAAATTTATATATAATATAGGCCTTAAGGAAGAGCGCGAATTCAACAAAACTGCGGAAAATTGAACAAAAGCCGTGAAAGCCGCCGGCTGCGGCAGAAAGGTGCACTGACATGAGAAATATTAAGCTTATAAATAAAGAATGGCGTTTTCTGAAAGACGCCAAGGAACCGCCGAAATCATTGCCTGAGAGCGGCGCGGCGCTTGATTTGCCATATACATGGAACGGCAAAGACGGGCAAGACGGCGGCAACGACTATTACCGCGGCAAATGCTTTTTCGCCAAGGAACTTAAAAGCACAGATATGCCTGCGGGTGATGTTGTTTATTTGCAGCTTGACGGCGTTAACTCTTCGGCAGAGGTGTTTTGGAATTCAAAAAGCATTGCGCGCCATGACGGCGGGTATTCAACTTTCAGAGTAAAGCTTGGCGAAATAAAAGAAAACAACCTGCTCGTTATTTCGGCAGACAATTCGCCTAATGAATTTGTATACCCGCAGCAGGCAGATTTCACATTTTACGGCGGTATTTACAGAGATGTGTTGCTGGTGGGCGTGCCAAAGCAGCATTTTGACCTTGACTATTACGGTGCGCCCGGCGTTATGGTAACGCCCACTGTAAACGGAACCGGCGCAGACATTAGCGCGCAGGCTTTTTGCGAAGGTGTGGTTACATTTGAAATAATTGACAATGGCACGGTTATAGCAGTTCAGGAATCGGCGGGCAAAAACCCGAAAGTGAATATAAAGCTTGAAAACGTTCATCTGTGGGACGGTGTTAAAGACCCATATCTTTACACGCTCAGGGCTGTTCTTAAAGACGGCGGCGAAGAGCTTGACGAAGTCAATGTGCGCTTCGGCATAAGAAGCTTTGAGGTGGACCCACAAAGGGGCTTTGTTTTAAACGGGCGCGAATATCCGCTAAGGGGCGTTTCGCGCCACCAGGACAGGCCTGAAATAGGCAACGCACTGACTGTTGAACACCATAAAGAGGACATAGAGCTGATATGCGAAATGGGCGCCAACACCATAAGGCTTGCGCATTACCAGCACGCCCAGGCTTTTTATGATTTGTGCGACGAAAGGGGCCTTATAGTCTGGGCTGAAATTCCTTATATTTCAAGGCATATGCCGCAGGGCACCGACAACACCGTTTCGCAGATGAAAGAGCTTGTGTATCAAAATTACAACCACCCGTGCATTGTTACATGGGGGCTTTCAAACGAAATAACAATGGCGGGGGCGAAAGACGAAAGCCTGCTTGAAAACCACAAGGTGCTTAATGATTTGGTTCATTCAATAGATAAAACCAGGCCAACCACCCTTGCGGTTATAACCATGTGTTCCCCTGACGAAGAATATGCCCATTTGACTGACATTGTGTCATATAACCACTATTTCGGCTGGTATGGCGGCAATGTGAGCATGTACGGCCCATGGTTTGACAAGTTTCATAAAAAATACCCAAACAGGGCAATCGGCATAAGCGAATACGGCTGTGAAGCGTTAAACTGGCACACATCTGCACCTGAACAGGGCGATTACACAGAAGAATATCAGGCCTATTACCACGAAGAGCTTATAAAACAGATATCGGCGCGCCCGTGGCTGTGGGCGACTCATGTGTGGAATATGTTTGACTTCGCGGCAGACGCGCGCAGCGAAGGCGGCGAAAACGGCATGAACCACAAGGGCTTGGTGACCTTTGACAGGAAATATAAAAAAGACAGCTTTTACGCTTATAAAGCATGGCTGTCAGACGAGCCGTTTGTGCACATCTGTTCCAAAAGATATGTTGACAGGGTTGAAGACACCGCCACGGTTAAAGTTTACACAAACCAGCCACAAGTAGAGCTGTTTGTAAACGGCGAAAGCATTGCGTTGCAGCAGCGCGGCGAATTTCCGTTTTTCACATTTGAAATTGCCAATGTCGGTGAAAGCAAAATAGTTGCAAAGGCAGGCGAATATGAAGACAGCGCTGTAATAAGAAAGGTTGATACGCCTAATGAAGCATATGTAATGCAGTCTGAGGGCGATGTTATAAACTGGTTTGAAATAGAGACTCCGGCAGGCTACTATTCAGTTAACGACACTTTGGGCGACATTATGAAAAGCTTTAAGGGCAAGCTTGCGCTCATATCAATGATTCCCGCTGTGAAAGCTGCACTTTCACCGAAAGGCAGCGGCAAAAAAGACAAAAAAAAGGGCGGCGGCATGTCGCTGGCGGGCTTTACAATTAATAAAACCATGATTGACATGGCAAAGGGCTTTTCGCTTAAACGTGCTTTTTCAATGGCGGGTAATTTGTTTTCAAAAGAACAGATTATTTCAATAAATAAAAAGCTCAATAATATTAAAAAGCCGAAAAATCTTTAATGCGTTTCTTAAAATCAATAGCCGAACGGGCGTTGCGGGCTCTTATTAAAATTAAAAGAAAAAAGTTGTTTCGCTATTGATTTAAAGAAAGTTTTACTGTATAATAAATTGGTACAAGCGGCTTGTACGGGGGTACGGCCGCTTTTTTACTATATTTTGTCAGGAGGAGTAAATTTGGAATCCCCTAAATATATATTTGTAACGGGCGGCGTTGTCAGCGGGCTCGGCAAGGGAATAACGGCGGCTTCACTGGGCAGGCTGCTCAAATCAAGGGGGCTGCGCGTAATGGCGCAGAAGCTTGACCCCTATTTTAATGTTGACCCCGGCACAATGAACCCCGTTCAGCACGGCGAAGTTTTTGTTACTGACGACGGCGCTGAAACAGACCTTGATTTGGGGCATTACGAAAGGTTTATTGACGTTTCGCTGTCTCAAAATTCAAACCTTACGTCGGGGCGGGTTTACTGGAAAGTTATTTCTGATGAACGCAAGGGCGTTTACGGCGGGCAGACAATTCAAATTATTCCGCATGTTACCAATGAAATAAAACGCGCCATTTTAAAAAATGCCGGCACAGACAGTGATGTGTGCATAGTTGAAATAGGCGGCACCGTGGGCGACATTGAAAGCCAGCCGTTTTTAGAAGCAATTCGCCAGTTTTCCGTTGAATACGGCAGGGCGAACTGTCTTTTCATTCATGTTACTCTTGTGCCATATCTTGCGGCGTCTGCCGAACTCAAGTCAAAGCCCACGCAGCACAGCGTTAAGGAGCTGCTGTCAATAGGCATTCACCCTGACATTATTGTGTGCAGGACAGACGATTACCCGATTACAGATGACATAAAAAGGAAAATAGCGCTTTTCTGCAATGTAGACGAGCAATGTGTAATTGAAAACAGAAATTGCGACATTTTATATTCCGTGCCCATGATGCTTAAAAAAGAGGGGCTTGACAAGGTTGTCATTGATAAGCTGCAGCTCCAATGCGGCGAGTGCGACCTTGCCGACTGGGAAGAAATGCTTGACGCACTGCGAAACCCGGTGCGCACTGTTGAAATAGGAATGGTGGGCAAATATGTTGAGCTGCACGACAGCTATATTTCGGTTAACGAAGCTTTAAAGCACGGCGGCATTGCAACACGTTCAAACGTACATATAAACTGGATTGACTCTGAAACGCTTGAGGGCAATGGGGTTGACGTGCAGCAAATTCTTGGTAAAATGGACGGAATACTGGTGCCCGGCGGCTTTGGCAGCAGGGGAATAGAGGGCAAAATTATAGCCGCCAATTATGCCAGAACACATAATGTTCCTTACCTTGGCATTTGCCTTGGCATGCAGGTGGCCATAATTGAATTCGCAAGAAATGTGCTGGGGCTTGCAGGCGCAAATTCCGCTGAAATAGACCCCGCCACACCTTACCCGGTAATAGACATTTTGCCGGAACAGAAATCTGTTGAAGAAATGGGCGGCACAATGCGCCTTGGGCAATACCCCTGTGCGCTTAAGCCTGACACAAAGGCATATGACCTTTACGGCGCGGCAATGATTTATGAGCGCCACCGCCACCGCTATGAAGTCAACAACGATTACAGAGACATGCTTTCAAGAGCAGGCATGATTTTTTCAGGCACTTCGCCTGATAACCATATTATAGAAATGATTGAACTGCCGGAACACCCGTGGTTTGTTGCCGAACAGTTTCACCCGGAATTCAAAAGCCGCCCCAACAGGCCGCACCCGCTTTTCAGAGGCTTTGTAACAGCTGCTGCAGAGCATTTTGAAAAAAACAAAAAATAACTTAGTGGGAAATGTCCCCCGCCTCTGTAAGGGCGGGGGACATTTTTAATTGGCGGCGAGCACAATTTCCCGCCGTGGTGCGACAGCATTCTGCCACCCCCACGTTGAATAACGGGCAAGCCCTTATTGAATTAAAAGCGGCAGTTTTTCTGCCGCTTTTTAAGTGAAAATTCAGCCGCCTTTCATTAAATGGGCGGCTGTTTTTTATATTAAGGCGCTTATGAGCGCTGTGCTGAAACGGCGCCTTTGCTCTTTAGCATTGCTTTTAATTAATGCCCAGTTCATGCATTTTTTCACGCAGCGCAAACCAGTCGGCAAGGGCAGCTTCTTTGTTGTTTGGGTTTCTCAAAATTGCCGCCGGGTGAAATGTGCCCATCATAAGCACGCCGCCCTTTTCAATAAATTGCCCGTGCTGGCGCGTCACTTTAAAGTCCGGGCTTATTATTTTCTGCGCGGCTATTCTGCCAAGGCAAACTATTATTTTGGGCTCTATAATTTGATATTGTCGCCTGAGCCATTTAATGCACAAATCCTGTTCTTCGGGCTTTGGGTCTCTGTTTTTTGGCGGGCGGCATTTTACTATGTTGGCTATATATACGTCGCGGCTGCGCTCAAGCTCAACAGCCTGCAAAAACTTGTCCAGAAGTTGCCCGCTGCGCCCCACAAACGGCAGCCCCTGCAAATCTTCATTTTCGCCAGGGCCCTCGCCTATAAGCATGATGCCGGCATTGGCGTTTCCGCTGCCGAACACCAGGTTTGTCCTGCCCTCGCAAAGCGGGCATTTTGTGCACGCGGCGCATTCTTTATAAAGTTCGTCCATAGTCATTTTACCACCCCATAAACAAAAAAATCAAAGCCGTTTATTAAATTATATCAATTTATCTATTGAAAAGCAACCGAAAAGGGTATAAAATAACTTAGTGGGAAATGCCCCGCTTCATAAGGCTTCGCCCTGCGCCGGCGGTAAGCGCCTTTGGCTTTTAATCTGCGGGGTTGCAATATCCCGTGGGGCGGCAGCGTTGGGCACTTGGCTTAACTGCTTTTATGAGCTTACCACCCCAAAAATATGTTAAAAATGCACTCTGCTATTATTAACGGCTGAATTCACGCCGCACTTTACCCGGCGGCATTTAATTTGAAAAGAGGTATAGTTATGGAAAATAATAAGGTTTTAATTGAAACGTCTGCGCGCCATGTGCACCTGACTCAGCAGGACTTGGAAACGCTTTTCGGAAAAGGATATGAGCTTACATTTAAAAAAGAGCTGTCTCAGCCGGGGCAGTTTGCTGCAAACGAAAGGGTGCGCGTTATAGGCGCAAAGGGCGAATTCCCCGCAGTTTCAGTTTTGGGCCCGGTAAGGGCTGCCACGCAAATTGAGCTGTCGCTTACAGACGCAAGGTCAATTGGGGTAACTGCGCCAATAAGAGAAAGCGGAAACGTAAAGGGCTCCGGCTCCTGTGTTATTGAAGGCCCGAAAGGGCGCGTTGAAATCAAAGAGGGTGTCATTGCCGCCCAGCGCCACATTCACGCCACTGTGGCAGACGCGCAGCGCATGGGCCTGAAAGACGGGCAGACAGTCAGCGTGAAAGTTCCCAGCGCAAGCGGGCGCGAACTTATTTTCGGCGATGTCATTGTGCGCGTGTCAGATTCATATGCGCTTGCAATGCATATTGATACAGACGAAGCAAACGCCGCATGCCCGCCAGCCGGCGCTTACGGTGAAATTCAGCAGAGCTGACACTGCTTTCAGGCTACAGCAAAGCCGCCGTGCAATTCGCACGGCGGCTTTTTAATTTAGAGCGGCAAGCGCTATTGGTGAAAGCTTGATTTTAAGCCGGGAAGCTTGCACAAATTAAAGATACGGCGCAATGTCTGTTGTAAGCTGTTCTTCCAAATTGACAAGCCGTTTGGCAATGTCTTTTGCCTGTTCGCTGGCAGCTTTATATTCGTTTAAATAACGGTTTAGTGATTTTACGCCCATGTCGCAGCCGTCTGTTATCAAATTTGCAATGGTGGCGTCGCCCGGCTGCAGTGACGTTTTGAGCTGTGTTTTCATAAAGCTCATTGAACGCGCCATGACATTCGGCTCTTTACCGCCGTTATCGCAGCTGTTAAGCAGCGCGCGCGTTTCACTGCCAAGGGCATTGTGGCGGTCTTTGCATTTGTTTAAAAGACTTTTGAAAGTTTCGTTTTCAACCTTGTCTATAACATCGTCAATTGACAGCACGCCCATTTTTATTCCCGCATTACATTCCTTTAAAAGCTTTTTTGTGTCGTCGTTAACCATTTCACATCGCCTTTTCTTTTCGCTAATTTTCTTTAAGCCCTGCTTAAGCTATTATTTTCAAAAAGCTGCAAAATATTAGCGAAAAAAAGAAATTATAATTTGACTTTTCGTGCTTTTAAGTTTAATTTTCTTTTTTGTTTTGCTCTTTTAACTTTTTTCTGAAATTCAAAAGAAACGGAACGGACACACAGGCTGCTATGACATATGAAATCGGCTGCGAAAGCTCAATTCCCAAAACGCCCCACGCTTTCGGCAGGGTGAGCAGCAGCGGAATATAAAACAGCCCGTTTTGCGCGCAGGCAAGAAACAGCGCCCGTGCGCTTTTGCCAACGCTTTGAAAAGTCATGTTGGCAAGCATTACCGTGGGCAGCAGCAACAGCGCGCAGCAAAGAGCTTTCAGCGCGAAAGAGCCGGTTTCAACAATTTGCGCCTCGTCTCTGAACACGGCTATTATTTCGTCAGAAAACACAAAAGACACAGCTGACAGCACCGCCGTCACGGCTGTTGCAAGCAGCCATGTAAAAGTCATGCCTGACTTTACGCGCGAATATTTTTTTGCGCCGTAATTAAATGCTGAAACGGGCTGAAAGCCCTGCCCGATTCCCACGCAAATGCAAAACAGCAGGTTTGCAAGCCGCGCCACAATGCTCATGGCGGCAATGCATTCGTCGCCATACAGCCCGGCCTGCACATTAAGAGTCATTGTGGAAATGCTGTTTAGCCCCTGCCGCGCAAGAGACGGCAGCCCTGTGTACATAATTTCACCTATTGTGCGAGGCTTAAAAGATATGTATTTGAAAGAAATTCTGCTTTGGGTCTTTTTTGCTATAAATACAGACAGTAAAACAGCAAGGCTTATATATTGTGAAACTGCGGTTGCAATGCCCGCGCCTGCAATGCCCATGTCAAGCTTGAAAATAAGTATTGGGTCAAGCGCAATATTTATAACGCTGCCGGCGCACAGCCCATACATGGAAAGTGCCGCCATTCCTTCATATCTTAAAATATTATTAAGCGTGCAGCTTGTTGTCATGGCCGGGGCTGCAATTAAAATCCAGCGGCAATAATCTGACGCATAAGGCAAAATGGTGTCAGTGCTGCCCAAAAGCTTCATAAGCGGGGAAAGAAAAACCAGCCCGGCGGCAAGCAGAGCCGCACCGAAAACAAGAGACGCAAAAAACCCTGTTGACGCATAAACCCTTGCCGAATCAATGTCGCGGCTGCCGAGATGCCTGCTTATGCAGCTGCCCGAACCGTGGCCGAACATAAAGCCGAAAGCCTGAATGATTGCCATTAGGCTGAAAACTATGCCCGCAGCACCGCTGGCTGAAACATTTATTTTAGACACAAAATAAGTGTCGGTTATATTGTAAACGGTGGTTACAAGCATGCTTATTACGCTGGGCACTGCCAGCGAACTGATAAGCTTCGGCAGCGGCGTTTCGGTCATTTTTTTATATTGCACAGCCGCGTTGGTTTGATTTTCCATATAAAATCATTCTCTTTTCCGTGAAAATTTTATTTGGGCTGCGGCGCGTTTGCCGGTTTGCCCGAATTTATTAAAAACAGCTGGCACGTTTCAAAAAAAGCGTAAAAAAAGCAGTTGTTTTTGCCCGTGGGTTTTGTTCAACAAGCCAAAGCGGAAAAATGCCCTGAACGCTGTTTAAAAATCGCCCCGCCGCCCATAGAGCCGGGTAGTATTTCGTGCCGAAGTTATTTTAGCACTATGTTTTTTTATTTTCAACACCTGTGCCTTTACATTTTTTTTACACAAATGCGGCAGTCAATTTGATTTTCTGTTTTTATTATATGACAGATAAGATATTTTTTAAAAAACAGGAAAAACTCAATACTGAAAACAGGTGTAACGAAATGAATATTTTACTTTTATTGTCAGGGCTGGCGCTTTTTTTGCTTGGAATGAATATTATGGGCGATTCCCTTGAAAAAATTTCCGGCGGCAGGCTTGAAAGCGTGCTTGAAAAAATGACAAACAAGCAATATAAAGGCGTGCTGCTCGGCGCGGGCGTGACTGCCGTAACCCAGTCGTCGTCAGCTGTCACGGTTATGGTGGTGGGCTTTGTTAATTCGGGCATTATGCGCCTTTCAAGGGCTGTCAGCATAATTATGGGGGCTAATATAGGCACCACCTTTACGGCGTGGGTGTTGTCTCTTGCCGGAATAAGTTCAGACAATTTCTTTGTGCAGCTGTTTAAACCTGCCACCTTTGCGCCGGTGCTTGCGGTTATAGGTGTTTTTCTGCTGCTGTTTGCCAAAAGTGAAAAGCCGAAAAACACAGGCGCGGTGTTGGCGGGCTTTTCGGTTTTAATGCTTGGCATGGGCAACATGAGCTCTGCCATGTCAACTCTTGCAGACAGCGCCGAATTTTCGTCTTTGCTGATAAAATTCAGCAACCCCGTGCTGGGCATAATCGCCGGCGCTCTGCTTACCGCGGTTATACAGTCTTCAAGTGCGTCCGTGGGCATTTTACAGGCGTTGTCACTTACGGGCTCAGTCAGCTTTTTAACAGCGTTTCCCATAATATTGGGGCAGAACATAGGCACCTGCGCCACAACGCTGATTTCGTCTGTGGGCACGTCAAAAAATGCAAAAAGGGCGGCTTTTGTGCACCTTTATTTTAATTTAATAGGCGTGGCGCTTGCCATGGCGCTGTTTTACGGCGCAAATGCAATATTCAGCTTTGATTTCGCCCAAAACGCCGTGTCGCCGTTTGAAATTGCAATTATTCATTCGGTGTTTAATATTTTTGCAACGCTGCTGCTTTTGCCGTTTTCAAAGCAGCTTGAAAGGCTTGCCGTTAAAACCGTAAAAAGCGGCAATGACAGCATGCAAGATAAATATATTGATGAAAATCTTTTTATCAGCCCGTCTTACACCATTGAAAAATGCCGCGAGCTTGGCTTTAAAATGGCAGACTCCGTAAATGAAAGCGCCGCTTTAGCGCTTGAAATGGTAAACAATTACAGCGACGAGGGCGACAAAAGGCTGCAAAAGTTAAAAAAGCAGATAGACGAATATGAGGAAATTCTGAAAGGCTATATAATCAGAATAAGTCGCGAAAGCATAAGCAAAGACGACAGTAAAAAGGTGTTTTTGCTCTTTCAGGCTGTGGAAGATTTTGCAAAAGCGGCAGATTACAGCATGAAAATAGCGGCTGCCAAAAAGAAAATAAAGGATATAGCACTGTCTGAAAGCGCCTTGGGTGAAATTGACGAAATCGGCTGTGTGCTTAAAGCTCTTGCAGATGTCAGCACCGGCTCTTTTCGCCGTAACGACGCGCAGCTTGCCAAGCGCGCAGCAGAGCTTGAAGACAGCGTTGACAGCCTGCACAGGCGCTTTAAGTCGCTGCATGTTGCGCGCCTTGAAAGCGGTGAATGCTCTGCGGCGCTTGCTTTCAAATTTTCTGAAATAATAAGCGGCATTGAACATATTGCAGACCATTTTGCCGCCGTTTCGCTTGCCGTAATTGAGGTTTGGGGCTAAAGTTTTAAATATAAAGCGCGCCAAACTTGAAATTCAGCTTTCATTCTGTTATTATAAGCAATAAGGGGTAATGCGCCCGCCGCCCGGCGGCGCTGCCTGCGGCATTTGTTTTTTATATGCCGAAAAACATGTTGCTTAAAAGGGGTGAGAGTATGGACGCAAAAGAATATTTCATTTATCTGCTTTCATGCTATGCTAACACCCTTGCGCCAAAGGCCGAAAAGAATATAGAATGGAAAGAAATATTTTCACTTGCCGAAAAACATGCCGTAACCCCTGTTATTGCAAAAGAAATAAAGCTGATTCAGCGCGAATACCGCCCTGCGGGCAACAACCTGGCGCTGTTTAATTTGGCATATGAAAGCGCAAACGGCAGCTATTACCAAAAGCTTGAAGCACTGTCGTCTATGGTGAGCGCGCTGTCGGCAGCCAAAATACCGCATTTAATTGTAAAGGGCGCGGTGCTTTGCAATCTATACCCGGAACCTGAGCTGCGCACCAGCAGCGACACTGACGTGGTGCTGCGCTCGTCTGACTATTTCAATGCAATTGACATTTTGCGAAAAAAGGGCTTTAAGGTTGACTTTCTTTCAAACAACACGGCAAGCCTGTACTTGAAAAACGAAGCTTTTGAACTTACAAACGAGCTTGAAAGCATAAATATCCAAAGTAAAATTTATTTTTCCACACCGTTTGACGACATCAGCGAACAAAGCGGTTATACATATAAATTACGCCCGGTTTACCACCTGCTTTATGTTATAACGCATATAGCTCACCACCTGAAAATAGGCGGTTCAAGCGTAAGAATGGTGATGGATATTGACGTTATAATAAGAAATTACCCGCAAATAAATATGCCCAAATTTATAAACCTGTGCGAAAATATAAGAATTAAAGCAACGGCGCTTGCGCTGCTTGCGCTTTCAAAAAAATGGTTTAACACGCCTTTGGCAATTGATTTTACATTTGCCGACAGGGGCGCGGCATATCTTTATGAAACTCTTTGCGCGGCAGTGCTGGAAGGCTGTGTTTTGGGCTCTGACTCTGCACATAAAGTGAAAAAAAAGCAGTCGCTTTTTGAAAAAATCGCGGCGTTTTTTAAAAATCTTTTTGCAAAAGGCAAAAAGAAACAATCACCGCGGCAGGACTCTTTTGACTGCGAACTTTCGCAGGCAGAACGCTCTGTTTTTGAAGAACTTGCCATTAAACCGCGCCGCCGCTGAAGGTAAAGGTGAAAACCTGCCGCTTATTGCGAACAGGACTCTATCACCGCTAAATTAATGAAAGAAAGTGCTATGTTATGAGCGAAAATTCATTTAAAGATTACATTGAAAACAGAACTATAGCAGACATAATGGAAGATTACGGCGAACAGCGTGGCGAGTGGGAAACTCTGCTTGTTACAGACGAACATGGGGTGAAAAGATTTCGCCATAAAAACGGCAGAGATTTTTTCTGCGAACAGTATGACCCCGGCGACGCAGAATATGAAGTCAGTGAAAATGTTCTTAAAATTTTGTCCGGAAAAACTATTGAAGAACAGATGGAATTTTATTATGTTACACAGTCAAGTAAATTCTATTCAACGGCATATGGCTCTGTCACGAAAGAGGATTTGCGAAAATATTCTGTAAAGTTAAGTGATTATAAGGAAATTCGCGCGCTTCTTCTTAAAGGGAATATCTTGATAGGGGCTAAAATAGACTGCTGGCCCGACTTTGCAGAGGGCATATTGCTGCCTGACAGACGCGTGTGCACTTATTATGCCAGCGACAATGAGGGCAGCGGCACAAATGACAGAGAAGACTATGCATATTTAATTTTTGCAGACTCAATTGGCGGCGAGCATAACGAAACAGTCTAAATAATTTAGTAAAAATGCCCATGGCTTTACAGGCGGCTCTTTTTGAATTCTAATCAGCGGCGTTCACAAGCCCCAACCGGGGCTGCTGCGGCTCTTGCCCCAAAATTTAATGTCTTTCAAGAACTTATTAAATTAAATTTTTCAAATATAGCTTGCAAATATATTTGCTTTGTTATATAATATGGTTAGGCATAGCTAACCCGAAGTTTGCCAATCATATTCGTTTTCATTTAAAAGCCGCGCCGCGGCAATAACTTAGGTAAGAAATGTCACCGCCTCTATAGGCGGCGGGGCCTGATTAACGCAGCGGCTGTCGCTTGCCACGTTGAATAACGGCAAGCCCTTGTTGAATGTCAGTTAACTGTCGAAAATCAATTCTTGAGCGTTAAAAAATATATTATTTTTAGAGAGGATATCATTATGTTTAATGTCCGCCCTTATAAAGAAACAGACCTTGCCGACTGCACCGTTTGCCTTTATGAAAGCTTTTTTAGCTGCCCAATCAGTGAAAATGACAGGCTCTTTCTGCAAGATTATATACAGGTTTTGCTGGAAAAGTGCAATTTTACTCTTGTAGCAGAAAATGACAGTAAAAAGGTTGTCGGTTTAATTTGCGGCAAATACAGCCCGGAATTTGACAAAAAGCTCGCCAATACCTATGCTGCAAAAAAACACTATGGCGTTTGGTGGCGAATGTTTTTCAAGTTTTATCTGAAGATGTATAAATTGTCAGACGCGTTCAAAGCGCAGTTTGACAGATTTTATGCCCAGCTTTTAGAAAAAGATAAGGATATGTTTGGAAAATGCGATTTGGAACTTGTCGCATTATGTTCCATGAGTCATTACCGAAAGGGACTTGGCACTGCGCTGCTTAATCAATTTATGGCCAAAGCGCAGGCAGCCGGAACAGATACTGTCCGACTGTTCACCAATACCCTTGCGTCCTATCAGTTTTACGATAAGCACCGCTTCCGCCTGGTTGCATCAAAACCTTTTAAAGATAGCTCTGAAAACAAATCCCTTGTTTATGAGTACAGTCTGAAAGGACAGAGCTTATGAAAGTAGATGTCTTTGGAGACAAGGCATTACCCAAAATTCTGCTCATACACCCAAGCGTGGCTGACGGCAGATGTTTTGAACCGTTATATCCGCATTTAAAAGAATACTGCCTGATAGTCCCGACGCTGAATGGACACAACATTGAAGATGACAGCGTATACAACAGCGCAAAAGAAGAGGCTCAGCAAATTCTCTCGTTTCTTTTGTCGAATGGAATAACCGAGTTTCATTGTATGTGCGCAGAGTCATTAGGCTGTGTTGTCGCTTGGGAAATTCTGATAAGCAGAAAGCTGCAAATCAGCAAAACGGTATTTGACGGAGCGCCGTTCGCTCGTTTTAATGCAGCCATCAGAATTCTCAACTATTGGTTGACTATATATCTGGTACACCAATGCAGAAAGCACCCGGACAAGCTCAAATCGATAGATGAAACCTATCCGCAGGTGGGCGACTCCATGAAACAGGTGCTGGCGCACTATTCAAAACAGACAGTCAAAAATATCATATCTGACGCCATGAAAGGTATCAAAACGGTGCCAAACGCAGTTTATTCATCAGACAATCTGATTGTTATGTACGGCAGTAAGGATTCTTATATCCGGGGGCTGAAATTTTTTGAAAACGCAGATTATCCGTTCACTCCCATGATACAAGACGGGTATGCCCACTGCACGTTCATCTTAAATGAAACAGAAAACTTCTGCAAAATTATCACCGGTTAACAGCTGCAAGTCACTGCTTTTTCATGAGAATAAAGAACACTTAATTACTGTGTGCAAGTGCAGACCCTGTCTTGCCTGAAAAATCTTTTAGTGTAACTTGAAAGGAGATAAACATATGATAGTAACGTTAATTTCCGTGCTTATGATTATGCTCGGCTACTTTCTTATGCTCTACGGCGCAGTCGGCTTTATTCAGGACAAGCGGCTTTTCTCCTCTGCGCCTAAGGAAAACTTGGCCGTGATTCCAGACAAAAAAGAGCGTTTCAAGGGTGCTCATGTTATCGGCTGGATAATTGTCATATTTGCCGTGCTGCTTTTTATTGGTGCTTGTGCTTTGGCAATTTGCAACGGCGCGCAAAATAACTTTGGGCCGCTCAAATATTTTGCACGGTTTATTGCAATGCTCTATGTCATGGAAATTTACGACATCATTTTTTTTGACTGGTTTCTTCTCTGCCACTCGAATTTTTTTATTCGTTATTATCCGGAATTAAAAAACATAGACAGAAGCCATTTCTTCGGCTACAATAAGAAGTCGCATATCATACATTTTATTGTGTATATTCCTGCCTGCGCTGTGTTGGCGCTGGGCTGTGGCATATTGACAGGTTAATGAATTCACTTACAGAGAGGGGAGCACATGAAAATCCTAATTTATGGTGCGGGGGTCATCGGGTGTGAGCTTGCCCATATTCTTTGCAAAAAGAACGATGTTACGCTTTTGGCTCGCGGAAAGTGGAAAGAAAACATTGACAGAAACGGGCTTGTAATTCGCCATTATGTGCAGAGAAAAACAACGGTTGACCGCTTGAAAACGATTGACATATTGGAGCCTGACGATAAGTATGGCCTGGTTTTCGTTGTTATGCAGGCGGGGCAGCTTACGGAAGTGGCTCCGATAATCGCTGAAAATGTAAGCCCGCACATTGTGTTTGTCGGAAATAATATGGCAGCTTTAAAAACCGCAGGGCTGGCGGCGGCCGGCTCTCCCGCCCCAAAAGAAATCGCTTTCGGCTTTCAGGGTACTGCCGGCAGGCGGGAAGACGAAAAGGTTATCAGTATTCATGCCGGGGCCGGAATGACGCTCGGCGGACTTGGCGCGCCGTTATCACAAGAGTTCCAAGATAAACTGAATACGGCTTTTATGGGGGCCGGCTGCCGCCTGACTTGGGAAAACCGAATGGACGCATGGCTGAAATGCCATGCGGTGTGCGTTTTGCCAATGTGTTATGTTTGTTACATCAATGGCGGGCGCTTGTCGCGGGCAAACCACTGCCAGAGAAAAGCCATTATGGATGCGGCTTTGGAAGGATATACAATTTTGCAGAAGCTTGGATTTCCCATTCTTCCTAAAGGCGACGAAAACTGCTTTTCGGGCCCCAAACGCCCTATTATGGCGGCAATATTCTTTTTCATATATAAAACGCCTATAGGCAGACTTTGCGTCAGCGACCACGCCATGCATGCCGTTGCCGAAATGCAATATCTTGACGCGGAATTTGAAAAGCTGCGCAAAAAGGCTCAAATCCCCGCACCTGTGTGGGACAGTCTCAGAAAAGAATCAAAAATAGAGGGGAGATAGGGCATGAAATATATCGGAATGCCCATGGGAATGTGGGCCTTGTTCGGAAAATCTTTTGAGCAAAACTTATGCACGGATTTCGGGCTGGACAGTGAAACGGCGAAAATGGTGAGTAAAAGAGCAAAGTTGCGTTACAAAGAAATTATTGCAACAGTACCCGAGTTTGAAAAGAAGGACAGGTTTAAGATGAATCTTGTCAACTGCGCCCTGCTCTGTGCTTTTGTGTTAAATATGCCCGAACGCCCCGATGTCGGGCGGCTGACGGAATATTATGCCAATTCTATGATGACTGCCCCAATGAAGTGGTTTTGCAGACAAAGCGGCAAAAATAAATTTACAGACAATGACATTGCTTCCCTGAAAGCCACGGAGAAGCTTCGAGCTGCCGACAGAAACCCCTATTCGTGGAACATGGAATTTTATCCTTATGATGACGGCAGCGGATATGAGGCCCGTTTTACCGCCTGCGGCATCTGTACATTAATGCGGGAACTGGGGTTATATGATTTCGTTCCTGCCATGTGCCGATTAGATTACACCATGAGCGAAGCAAGCGGTGCATCTGACTTCGTTCGGGAATATACATTAGCTTCCGGCGGACCTTACTGCGACTGCGGTTATAAAAAACGAGAGAAAGACTGAAAAACACATTACTGCCAACTGCTCAATAATGGGGCCGTTATTGAAAAAAATTAAAGCGACGCCCGGTTGCAGCAGGCGCCGCTTTTTAATTTTAAATTTATTAGTTGTTTGCGCCCGGCTGTAAAACGCCTGCGGCGGGGAAGCTTACAATAATTGTGGTGCCGCTCCCCGGCTCGCTGTCAAGCGAAATTTCTGCGCTGTGCAGCTTTGCGGCATGTTTTACTATTGAAAGCCCCAGCCCGGTGCCGCCTATTTCCTTTGAATGGCTTTTGTCAACGCGCCAAAATCTTTCAAAAATGCGCTCTTGGTATTCGGGCGGAATGCCTATGCCGGTGTCCTTAACGCTTAGCTTTGCAAAGCAACCGTCGTATTTAACAGTTATGTTTACCTTGCCGCCCGGCTTATTATATTTAATTGCATTGTCGCACAGGTTATAAATAATGCTTTCAGCCAGGTGCGGCACAGCGTTAATAACGCATTTCTGTGCCGTGACTTTTATTTTTACATCGGCGCTTTCAGCCTTTTTCAGCAGTGATTCGGCGGTGTGCCTTGCAAGCTTGTCAAGACGCACCGGTTCAAATTCGGCGTCAAAGCTGCCCTCGTCCAGGTGAGACAGCTTTATAATGTCGTCAATAAGGCAAATCATGCGCTGCGCTTCATTATAAATTTCTTTTGAAAAACGGCTTATGTCTTTTTCCTTTACCATTTCGTTTGCCATAAGTTCGGCACAGCCCGAAATTGTGTGCAGCGGGGTTTTAAGTTCGTGCGAAACATTGGCGGTGAATTCACGCCTGAGCTGTTCCGCCTCTTCTTCTTTTGTAATGTCAAAAAGCAGCAGCACTGCGCCCGCAGCCCCGTTTTCAGACATTATGGGGTTAAGAGTCATTTTGTATTTGCCGTTTTCATATGGAATGGTTTTTTCGCCGGGCTCTCCGCTGCCGGCTTTTTTTAATATGCTGTCAAAATGCAGCCGCTCTGCGCAGCCGGAAATGCTGCACCCGGCAGTCAATTCTTTGCCCAAAAAGCGCTGTGCCGCCGGGTTAATGCTTAAAACCATGCCGCCCCCGTTTAGCAGCACCATGCCTTCACGCATGTTTGAAGCGGCGCTGTCAAACTGCCGCTTGGTTTCATAAAGCTCTTGCTTTTGCTGCTCAATTTTCTTTTGCTGTGCGTCAATTCGTGAAAGCAGGGGCATAATTTCGCTGCAAGCGTTGTTTTGCAGCGGCTTTTCAAGGTCTAAATCATTAAGCGGCTTTACAACCTTTTTTGAAAAGCTAAGCGCCATAACAAGCCCTAAAATTATAATTACCGCAGTTATTATGCAAATCGGCTGCAACATTCCGTAAAGCAAAACAAACGGTGAATTATAAGTCGCTGCCAGGCGCAGCACGCTGCCGTCTGAAAGCAGCTTGGCCGAATATTGATATATTTCAAGCAGCGTGTCGGAATAACGCACGCATTCGCCGTAACCGTAAAGCAGCGCGTCTTTCACTTCGTCTCTGTCAAGGTGGTTTTCCATGTCAAGCTCGTTGGCTTCACTGTCATAAATTACAGTGCCGTCAGATGCAATCCATGAAACTCTGAAATTGTCTGCCTCAAGCTCGTTTAGATAGTCAATCCCGCCGCTTTCCACGCCCTGCGCGGCAAGCAGAGTTTCAGATTTGAGCGCGTCAAGCTGCATTTCGGAAAAATAGTTGTAAAGCACGCCGAAAAACAACACGGCGCAGGCAATAAACACAATAAACGAAGCAAGGCTGATTGAACGAAAAATCCGTTTAGTCATCAGAAACCTCCAACTTATAGCCAACGCCGCGTACTGTTTTAATATATTCACCGGCGCTGCCAAGCTTTGTGCGCAGCGTGCCTATATGCACGTCAACAGTGCGGCTTTCGCCTATAAAGTCAGAGCCCCAGACGCAGTGCAGCAGCTGCTCTCTTGTAAACACCAGGCGTGGGTTTTTCATAAATTTTTTCAGCAGTTCATACTCTTTAAGGGTAAGCTCAACCGGCTGCGAATTAACACGCACGGTGTGCTGCGCCGTGTTCAGCTCTATATTTCCGGCGCATATTTTTTCGCCGCCGCTATTGGCACGCTCTGTTCTGCGCAGCAGCGCTTTTACGCGTGAAATCATTTCCATCATGCCAAACGGCTTTGCAAGGTAATCGTCTGCCCCTGAATCAAGGCCTATAACCTTGTCATATTCCGTGCCCTTTGCGCTTGCTATTATTACCGGAATATCTGCTGTTTCGGCGTTTTGGCGCAGCTTTTTTAAAATTTCAATGCCGCCCTGCCCGGGCAGCATTATGTCAAGAATTACAAGCTGCGGCACACTGTTTTTGAGCGCTGTAAAAAATTCGCCGCCGTCTGAAAAGCCCTGCGCTTCAAATCCCGCGGAACACAGCGTGTATATCATCAGGTCTCTTATAGCCCTGTCGTCTTCAACGCAGAAAATCATATTTTCCCCCTGCCGGTGTTTTATATTCAGTATAAATATAATATATTAAAATCTGTCAGCATGTTTATGTAAAATTTATGTAAAATATGGTGCATATCTGCCGGCAGGCCGGTTTTGTTTAAAATTTTGCCGCCGGTTAATGCCTGTCGTCAAACACGGCGTGCGCGCATTTAATTCCGTCAACGGCAGACGACACTATTCCGCCCGCCCAGCCCGCGCCTTCGCCGCAGGGGTAAACGCCGCGTATTCTGCATTGCAGCAAATCGTCACGCATAATTCTGATTGAGCTGGAACTTCTTGTTTCGGGTGCAGTCAGCACCGCGTCATAAAGGTCAAAGCCCTCAAGCTTTTTGCCCATTTGCACAATTGCCTCTTTCATGACTGCGCACACGCTGCCCGGCAGGCAGAGCTCTAAATTTGTAAGCGTGACTCCCGTTGGGCAGCTTGGGTTTACATTTCCGAGCCCCGTGCTTTTTATTCCCTTTAAAAAATCGCCTGCCAGCTGTGCCGGCGCGCGGTAGTTTTTCCCCGCAATTTCAAATGCGCGCCGCTCAATTTCACGCTGGTAATATATTCCGGCAAGCGGGTGCTCGCTTGGAAAATCCTTGGGCTCAATGCCCACAAGCAGGGCGCTGTTTGCGTTTTCGCCGTCGCGCGCCAATGTGCTCATGCCGTTTACAGTCATGCTGTGCGCTTCACCCACTGCCGGCACAACCGTGCCGCCGGGGCACATGCAAAACGTATAGGCGCCCCTTTCGTGCAGAGAATGGCATGAAAGCTTATAGTCTGCGGCGCCGAGCTTGGGGTGGTGCGCAAAACGGCCGTATTGCGCTTTGTTTATAAGTTCCTGCGGGTGTTCTATTCTTGCGCCCACCGAAAATGCCTTTTGCTTTATTTCAAGCCCTGTGCGGTAAAGCATTTCCACAGTGTCTCTTGCACTGTGCCCTATGGCAAGAATTACGCAGTCTGTTTCAATGTCATGGCTTTTTCCATGCTGCGAATATGTTATGCCCTGAATAAAGCCGTTGTAAGCAATCAGCTCTTCAAGCTTTGCGCCGAGCCTTACCTCGCCGCCGAGCCTTTCAATTTTACGGCGAATGTTTTTTACAACCACGCCCAGCCTGTCTGTTCCTATATGCGGCTTTGCCGAATATAATATTTCGTCAGGCGCCCCAGCTTCGTGCAGCTCTTGCAAAACTTTTTTTATATATGGGCTTTTTATGCCGGTGTTAAGCTTGCCGTCTGAAAAAGTGCCTGCACCGCCCTCGCCGAACTGTATGTTTGAATTTTCGCAAAACACCCTGTTTTTAAAAAAATTGTCTACGTCGGATGTGCGTGCGTCAATATCGCGCCCGCGTTCCAAAATAATGGGGCACAGCCCGCCCAAAGCCAATATAAGCCCGGCAAACATACCCGCCGGGCCGAAGCCGACAACAATGGGGCGGTATTTTGATTTGCGCTTGTTTTCAGGCATTTCATAACTGTATTCGCCCCCGGGCTGTGCTTTTGGCGACTTGCATTTTGCCAGTATCTGCTTTTCATCAAGCAGCACGTCAACGTCAACGCTGTATTTGAAATGCACGTCGTCTTTTTTGCGTGCGTCCACGCTTTTTTTTGCAATTTTAAGCGCAGATATATATTTTTTATTGATTTTTAAAATTTTTGCCGCCTTGTCAACAAGCAGGCTTTCCTCTTCGTCAAGCGACAGGGAAATTTCGTTAATTCTTATCATCATTTTTCTCCGCATAAATTTGTTTCGCAGCCTCTATGCCGCTGTGCCATGCAAAATCAAGATTAAAGCCGCCGCAGGCAAACTGGCAGTCAATTATTTCGCCGCAGATATAAAGCCCGCTGCATTTGAGCGACTTGAAATTGTTAATTTCGCAACGCCTAATGCCGCCTGACGTTATCTGCGCAAAGTCAAGCCCCTTTGTGCCTGTTATTATAACCTTTTGGCGTTTTGCATAAAGCGCCGCTTTTTCTAAGTCGCCCTGTGCTTCGTCAACAAGCATGTCTGAAATTTTTTTGCCGAACAAAGGCGCAAAGCCGCCAAAGCGCTTTGCATATTCAAACAGTTCGCCGGAGTCTGCGTCAGGCGCAAAATCAATTATTGCAACGCACCTTTCGCAGTCTTTTTCAGCAAAATTTTTTGAAACTATTTCAGACAGGTTCATTATTACTATTCCTGACAGGCCGTAATCTGTAAAAAGCACTTCGCCGCATTCACACCCCGCCTCTTTGCCTGCCAGTTCAATTCCAACCCGGCATTTTGCCCTTACGCCAGCCAGGGCTTTTATGCGCCTTGACGACGAAGTCAGCTGCACTAATGCGGGCAAAATCTGCGTTGTGCTGTGGCCAAGCGCCGCCGCAAGTTTGTAGCCGCTGCCGTTTGAGCCCAGGTTTTTCTGCGCTGCCCCGCCGGCGGCGAGCACCACACGCTCTGCTTTGAAAATTCCTTTTTCGGTGTGTACTTTAAAGCCTTTTTCTATTTTTGTCACTTCACAGCTGCATATGATTTCAATGCCCAGCCTTTCGCACTCTGCGCTTAATGCGCAGACAACCGCGTCAGCTCTTTCGCAATAGGGGTAAGCGCGGCCTTCGCCGTCAATACGCAGCGGCACGCCGATTGATTTGAAAAATTCTTTAACCTGTGCAAAATTGCCTGCTGCGGTGTTAGTCAGATTACACCTGCCGCCGCCCGTTGCATAAAGCTTTTTCCCCGGGCAGGCGCACCTGTCAAGCACGGTTATTTTTTCCTGCGGCAAAAGCCGCCCCAAAGTTATTGCGCACGCCAGCCCGGCTGCGCCGGCGCCTATAATAATTGTTGCCATAAATTAACCCCATGCAGTTTTTGATTTTTTGTCTGTTCAAGCTTAACAGTTTCTGCCAATAGCTATAATAATATAAAACCGGCGCATTTGCAAATTTTTTTAAAAAAATGCTTGACGATTGATATTTATTATGTTATAGTAAGTACACCTCGGCAAGGGGTTAATTTTTTTGCCCTTTTTATGTGCGCGCATTCAGCAGGGCTGTAAATGCACCGGCACATTTAACTGAGGGAGATTAAATAAATCGAAAGAAAGACGGAGGTGCCGTAATGAGAGTTAAGGTGACTTTGGCTTGTACGGAATGCAAGCAGCGCAACTACAACACAATGAAAAACAAGAAAAACACACCGGACAGGCTTGAAATGAACAAATATTGCCCGTTTTGTAAAAAACACACTCTTCACAGAGAAACCAAATAACGGAGGAACTTATGGCATCAGAAGATAAGGCTAATAAGGCTAAAAAGAAAGAAGCCCAGGCTGAAAAATCGCTTGAAAAAAAGCAGAAAAAGGCCGAAAAGGCAATAGCCGAAAAGCAAAGCAAGACAGACAAGACCGCCAAGGCAAAAAAAGCTAAAAAGAAAAAGAAAAATCCGTTCAAGTCCATTGCAGATTTCTTTAAAAGTGTAAATTCCGAAAGGAAAAAGGTGATTTGGCCGGGCGCTAAGGAAACACTGAAAAACGCGCTTATAGTTTTGCTTGTATGCCTGATTGCCGGCATTGCAATTTATGCGGTTGACTCTGTGCTTTCACTTGGCATAAAAGGGCTTAAAAATGCGGCTGACAGCATTACCACAACAACCGCCGCCTCTGACGAGGAAGACACAGACGCTGAGGCAGACGCCGAAGCGGACACTGAGGAAGATACAGACGCTGAGACAGAAACCGAGGCAGACACTGAGGCAGACACTGAGGCAGACACAACAGAGTCTACAACCGAAGCAACCGAATAAGACGTTTTAACGGAGGCTTACATTTAATGGAAGAAGCAAAATGGTATATTGCGCACACCTATTCGGGTTATGAAAATAAGGTTGCAAGCAATATTCTTACAGTTGTTGAAAATGATAAAAAGCTTCGCGACTTAATTCTTGAGGTTGCCATTCCAACGGAAAAATATGTTGAAATAAAGGAAGACGGCACAAAAAAAGAAACCGAAAGGAAGCTTTATCCCGGGTATGTGCTTGTAAAAATGGTTATGAACAACCACACATGGTACATTATCCGCAACCTTAGGGGCTGCACCGGTTTTTTAGGGCCGAACCCCAACGAGCCTATTCCGCTTACCGAAGAGGAAGTTCGCGAGCTCGGCGTGGAAAAATGCGTTATTGAAGCGGCTTATGCCGTGGGAGACACTGTTGAAGTTATCGACGGCCCGCTTGAAGGGTTTTCCGGCACCGTTGATATGGTTGATATTGAAAACAACAACGTTCAGGTTACAATTTCAATGTTTGGGCGTGAAACGTCAGTTGAATTTGAGCTTGACCAGCTTGAAAAAGTAAGCGAAGAATAAAATGCTTTTAAAGCTGTTTTAATTAAGCGCTTTCAGGCTGAAAAATTAATTTGCTGATTTTGCATTTATGCAAATTTGCCGCTGCGGCGGTAGGTGGGAGGGGAAACCCGCCGAACCACATTTTTAGGAGGAAATTAACTATGGCACAGAAACCTATAGCTTATATTAAGCTGCAAATTCCCGCAGGGAAAGCAACGCCGGCACCGCCGGTGGGCCCGGCGCTTGGCCAGCATGGGCTCAACATTATGTCCTTTACAAAAGAATTTAACGACAGGACTAAAAATGACGCGGGTCTTATCATTCCGGTTGTTATCACCGTTTATGACGACCGTTCATTTACTTTCGTAACAAAGACTCCGCCCGCTGCAGTTCTTATAAAGAAAGCCTGTGGCATTGAAAAAGCGTCAGGCGTTCCTAACAAGGACAAGGTTGCAACAATTACAACCGAACAGATAAGGCAGATTGCCGAAACCAAGATGCCTGACCTTAACGCAGCGTCTGTTGAAGCTGCCATGAGCATGATAGCAGGCACTGCCCGCAGCATGGGTATAACCGTAGAAAATTGAGTTAATATGTGGGAGGAAAAGTCCGTTTAACCACAGGAGGTATTTTTATGAAACACGGAAAAAAATATGTTGAAAGCGCAAAACTTGTTGAGCGCACAAATTTATACAGCAGTGAAGAAGCACTGGAGCTGGCTGCAAAGACAGCCACGGCAAAATTTGACGAAACAATAGAAGTTCATATTCGCCTGGGTGTTGACTCACGCCATGCAGACCAACAGGTCAGGGGCGCGGTAGTTTTGCCGAACGGCACAGGCAAAAACGTAAGGGTGGCTGTTTTCGCAAAGGGCGACCTTGCTAAAGCCGCAGAGGAAGCCGGCGCAGACATTGTTGGCGACGCTGACCTTGTTTCCAAAATTCAGGGCGGCTGGATGGACTTTGACGTGGCGGTTGCCAGCCCTGACATGATGGGCTTTGTGGGCCGTTTGGGTAAGGTGCTCGGCCCGCGCGGGCTTATGCCGTCGCCTAAAGCCGGCACGGTAACGCCTGACGTTGCAAAGGCAGTTACAGAAGCAAAGGCCGGTAAAATTGAATACCGCCTTGACAAGTCAAACATAATTCACTGCCCCATAGGCAAGGCTTCATTCGGCACACAAAAGCTGCTTGAAAATTTCAACACATTGCTTGATGCCGTAATCAAAGCAAAGCCCGCCGCGGCAAAGGGGCAATATATAAAATCTTGTTCGGTGGCTTCAACAATGGGCCCCGGCATAAGAATCAACCCTGCAAAGGTTGGCTCTGAAGCTGTTTAATTAAAATTTATTTGGGTATTGACACAGAAAAAACACTGTGTTAAAATAATAAAGCTGTTACCAAAGACAGTAGGTGCCGCAGCCAACGGCAAGCGGCGTAAGCTTTGCGCCTACCGAGGAATGAGCATTTATTGAACTATATTATTAACATTGCTGTTAATTACTATATTCATTAATGGTACATTCCTTTTTGGAATGTACTTTTTGTTTAACTTGAGTAACAGTTTCCGTTTACACGGAAAATAAAAGCTTAATAAAGGAGGTATGGTTAATGCCAAGCACGGCGATTCTTGAAAAAAAGCAGGCAGAAGTTGCCGCTATTTCAGAAAGAATTAAAAGTTCCATTGCAGGTGTTGTTGTTGACTACAAGGGCATAAATGTGGCAGACGACACACAGCTGCGCCGCGAACTGCGTGAAGCGGGTGTTGAATACACCGTGCTCAAAAACACGTTGCTTAAAATGGCTGCCGAAAAGGCCGGGCTGACTGGGCTTGACGAGGTGCTCCAGGGCACAACGGCGCTTGCCACCAGCAAAGACGACTATGTAGCTTCAGCGCGTATTTTACAAAAATATGCCGACTCGCATGATAATTTCAAGCTCAAATCAGGCTATATTGACGGCGAAGTAATTGACTTTGACAGGCTTCAAAGGCTTGCTAAGCTTCCGTCCAGAGAGGTACTTTTGGCAACGGTTTGCAGTGTGTTCAATGCGCCTATAGCTGCATTTGCAAGGGCGGTTCAGGCAATAGTAGACAAAGAAAACGACGGCGGCGAGCAGCCCGAAAATGCTGCTGATTCAGCCGAAACAGCCGAATAATCGGAAATCAATTTAATTATTTTTATGGAGGAAATTAAAATGGCATCGGAAAACGTAACAAAAATTGTTGAAGAACTCAAAACACTTACAGTTCTTGAACTGTCTGAACTTGTTTCAGCGGTTGAAGAGGAATTTGGTGTAAGCGCCGCTGCCGCAGTTGCAGTTGCCGCACCGGCTGAAGGCGCTGCCGCAGCAGAAGAAGAAAAGACTGAATTTGACGTTGTGCTTGCAGAAGTTGGCGCTAATAAAATTCAGGTTATCAAGGCGGTTCGTGAAGCAACAGGTCTTGGGCTCAAAGAAGCTAAAGAAATCGTTGACAAAGCTCCGTCAACCGTTAAAGAAGCTGTTCCCACAGCAGACGCTGAAGCGCTCAAGGCTAAGCTTGAAGAAGCCGGCGCTAAGGTTGAACTTAAATAATTATCCTTTTAACAAGCTTTTAAAAAAGGGGATTGCCCGCTTAAAACAGCCTGCGTTTAAAACGCGGGCTGTTTTTTCTTGCCAAATTACAGCACCTCTGTTATAATTAATTTGACAGACTTTGCACAGCACAAGCGGCTGTGTCACACATATGGTCTGGAAAGGGTTTGGTTATAATGTCAGATTGGTACAAAAACGCAGTGGTATATCAAATTTGGCCACGCTCTTTTTGCGACGGCAACGGAGACGGCATAGGTGACCTTGAGGGCGTGCTGTCAAAGCTTGACTACCTTAAAGAGCTTGGCGTCAACTGCATTTGGTTTTCGCCGCTTTACCCGTCTCCAAATGCGGATTTTGGCTATGATATTGCAGATTATAAAAACATAAGCCCCGAATACGGCACGCTTGAACTTTTTAAAAAGGTGCTTTCTGAAGCGCATGCGCGCGGCATAAGGGTAATAATGGACTTGGTAATAAACCACACGTCTGACGAACACCAGTGGTTTTTACAGTCGCAAAACAAAGATTCAAAATACCACGACTATTATATTTGGCGAAAGGGCAGGGGCGCAAACCGCCCGCCAAACAACTGGCTTTCATGTTTTGAAGGCGGCGCGTGGGAATATAACGAAAAGCTTGGCGAATATTACTTGCATGTTTTTGCCAAAAAGCAGCCTGATTTAAACCATGACAACCCGGCAGTGCGCCGCGAAGTGTGCGACATTATGAAATTCTGGCTTGACATGGGGGTAGACGGTTTCAGGGAAGACGTCATTACTTTCATTTCAAAGCGCAAGGGTCTGCCAAACGGGTTTCCAATACCGGCCGCCTGCGGAATAGAGCATTATATGGACGGGCCAAATATACATAAATATTTAAAACAATACCGTAAGGTAACTGACAAATATGACTGCTTTACAGTCGGCGAAGCACCCATGATGACGCCAAAAAACGCGCTCAAATATATAAGCGGCCAAGACAAAGAGCTTGACCTTATGTTTCATTTTCAGCATATTGAAGCCGACTGTTTTTTAATGGACTTTTTGCAGACGAAATTCAACCTGAAAAAGATGAAACGGGCGTTTACCAACTGGCAAAATAAAGTAAACGGCAGAGCGTGGAACACGCTTTACATTGAAAACCATGACCACCCGCGCATTATTTCACGTTACGGCAGTGAAAAATACAGGGCGGAATCCGGCAAAATGCTTGCCAATATGTACTTTTTACAGCAGGGCACGCCATTTATTTACCAGGGGCAGGAAATAGGCATGCTGAACACGCGCCTTGACAGTCTGGGCGAATATGTTGACGTGTTCATGAAAAACAATTACAAGGTTGCAAAAAACCGCCTGCACATGAGCGAAAAGAAATGCTTTGAAAACGCGGTTAATTCCACCAGAGACAATGCAAGAACTCCCATGCAGTGGACTGCGCTCAGAAACGCCGGCTTTTCAGACGGAAAGCCGTGGTTTCCTGTTAACAAAAACTATAAAGAAATTAATGTTGAAAAGGAAATGGCAGACGACAATTCAATATTAAACCACTATAAGGCTTTAATAAAATTTAAAAAGGAAAATGAAACGGCGATTTACGGCGATTATAAGGAACATTACAGGTCGTCGTCTAAGCTTTATGTTTATGAAAGAAATTATAACGGAAAGCGCCTGCTTGTAATAAATTCATTTACTGAAAAGGAAGTTAAGTTTAAAGCCCCTGCCGGGTTTGATATTGACGGCAAAGAGCCGATTTTATGCAATTATAAAAATAACAAGTCAGAAATGAACAGCTTTGTTACAAGGCCATATGAAACACGCGTCTATTATTTTGAATAGACTGAGCGTAAATGCCGCTTTGGGCCCATTCAAGGCGGGGCAGGGGCTCTTCCATTTTGAAACGGGGGTAATTCCACGGAAAACATTAAGCTGAAAGGTGCAAAAAACATTCGCGATTTCGGCGGCATTGCAACAAAAAACGGCTGGCATATTAAACCCGGATGTTTTTTAAGGGGCAATGCCCTGAATAAGCTCAGCGAAAAAGACATTGAAAAGCTGACTTCGCGGTGTAATGTCGGCATTGTTATTGATTTAAGAACTGATATTGAAATTGCCGAAAAGCCTGACGTCAAAATGCCCGGCGTGGAATATATCCATATTCCGGTTATAGACGGCAGCACAGCCGGAATTTCCCATGAAAATGAAACAGACAAAAAGGCGGCGCTCAATAATATTCCCGAACTGTGTGAGCTTTACAGCAGCATTGTAACAGACCCATATTCTGTGGCGCAAATAAAAAAAGTGTTTGAGGTAATTACGGCTAACAGCGGCAAAAAAGCCGTGCTATGGCACTGCACAGAGGGCAAAGACCGCTGCGGGCTGATTTCGGCGCTGTTTCTTGCAATGCTTGACGTCAGCAAAGACGACATTTATGACGATTATCTTTTTACAAACAAAGCGTCGTCAAAAAATGCCATAAAATACAGCGCCCTGGTTTTTATAATTTCCGCCAGCCTTAAAAATGCACGTAAAATAAAGCGCGTTTTTCGCGCGGAAAGGGCTTATTTAGACTCTGCCCTTTCGGCAATAAATTCAAAATATTCAGATGTGGGCAGCTTTTTAAAAAACGAAATCGGCATAACAGACGAAATCAAAGCCCAAATGCAAGAAAAATACCTGCAATAACTTAAAGCAATCGGGAGGCAAACAGAACAGCCTAAAGCAATAATTTTAGCACCTTGCGCCATTTTTTGCCTTAATATACGCCAGTATATCTGCGTCAAAGAAATGACGCCATGCACAAAAAATTATTGCTTTAGGTGCGCTACAGTTTATCTTTGGAAATTTTTTTCAAAGACAAGGCACAAAAACGCAGGAATACTTTCGTATTCCGAGTATTTTTAACGCAGTATTTGGGAAAAATTGCCAAGATAAACCTTGTCCTGTTCGTCTCCCGATTGCTTAACAAAATGCCCCGCCTGTAAAGACTTTGCATTTCAATGCTTAATCGGCGGGTGCCATTTCCCGCTGGGGGGGGCGACAGCATTGCCGCCGCCCCATGTTGAATAACTCTCAAGCCCTTATTGAATTACTGTCTTGTGAAAACAATGCTTGATAAGCGGGCAAAATATGCTATTATTAGCGTGTTCGGCAAAAAAACAGTTTCTGAACAAATTACATCTTAATATGTCAAGGCTCAACCTTTCTCTTTTGACTTTGACAGCGAAAACGGCAGGCCACCCTGCCGTTTTTCTTTTGCAAAAATAAGCTATCAAAATTTGACATGAAATTCTAAACCAATACGTTTTACAATTAAATTTGAAAAGTTGTAACAAAAGTATTGACATTTTGAGTGAAATGTGTTATTAATTTATTAGATAGTCGTGTTACTTTGGTTCAACTCAGCCAATGTTGTGCTCCGTTCAGCATAACAACAAAGCGACGGGGGATTGCAGCTTTTTGTTTTATTCATAAATTTCTGTAACTTGGTTGGCATTGTTCACGCCTTGTAAGGCTTCAGGGCCCTATATAAAAATATGTCGTAAAATAATTACAAATTTTTTATTCAATAACCATTAATGTGATAGCGTGTCTATATAATGAAAGTCTTTCAAAAAAACAATTTTTTTCTTTTTATTTTATCACCAATATTGTTTTGCGTTTTTTGGATTATATATTATTCAAAATACTTTTCAACTGATTTGATATATGATTATACATTGCTTAATACCATTAATTCAGATTCTATGGGATATAGTGGGTATGTTTTAGTAGGAACGATTGTTACGGCGGTATTTTTATTAAATTTATATTATTATTTTCCGAATTTTAGTGAAATATTAATTGTTAAAATAGGCCGTAAAAAATATTTAAAAAAATGTTTTACCCAAACATTGTTAGTTGCCTTTTATTGCACATTCATCTATAAGCTGTCAAATATTATAGGGAATCTGCTTTTATTCAATTATGAAATTCTCAACTCTGTTAATTTCACTTTGCTTTCTTTTTTTCATTTTATATTAGTTTTTAGTTATCTGCTTTTTATTGGATTACTTTTTTGTATTGTATTTTCGAAGAAAAATTCAAAAACTTTGTCAATAATCATTTCGCTGTTAATTTCCTTTATTTTCGTTGGAATCAAAAGAGCTATGGATTCTCCGCTTGACCCAATTAATGATATATGTATTATTGATAATTGGCTTATAGGAAAATTTAATTTGTTATTATTTATTATCGTTTTAATAAAAACTATTGTTTTAAGTATATTAATATACTTATTATCATTAAATATTTTTTCATCAGCAGATATAACTTAGGGGGAAATGCCACCGCCGCTACAGGCAGTTGGGGGCCAATTTTGAAGGAACGGCGAGTACAATATTCCGCTGGGGCGGCAGCTGCCCACACATTGAATAACTAATAAATCTAAAACTTTTGGAGGTAGTTGCTAATGTTTAAATATGAAATAGAAAAAATGATAAAGAGTAAAAAGTATATTATTGTTTTTATTGCTATCTTTTTTCTTACCATCCCTGATTTAATAAGTAATTGGTACAGTGTATTATATCCGGGCCATTTTAATGGATATGAATGGGTTACCAATCCTTGTAAGGCTGCATTTCTTGGAAATAGCTCAACAGGACATATACCGCAAATAATTGTTGAGTGGCTTTTACCCATAATATTGCTTATTATTGGCTGTGACTCTGCAACAACAGAAAAGAAACTGAATTGTAAAAATATCTATATTGCATCTGTTGGCAGGAAAAAATATTATTTTACAAAACTTTTGGCTTCTTTTATTGTTCCGAGTGTTTCGATGTTTATAATTTTAATTGTTAATTGGCTAATCTGTTTAATTGTTTTTAGGGGTGGGCAAACCTTTGCCTCTCTTGAAAAACAGATAACGCAAGAAAGCAGCCCTTTTCTTTATTATCAATTTCAACACCCATTTTTAACATATTTTGTTTATATACTAATTTTTTGTTTGGTTGTAGGTGTTTGTGCTGTTATGTGTCAGTGTATTTCAATCCTTACCGGCGACAGTAAAAAAACTTATTTAATCACATTTGCCTTATGGATTTTACAGTTTGCTACATATCCATTTCTTCCCAATGCTATACAACCATTTACGGAAACTTCACTGCCAGATACGATTTGGGGTATTGTAAGATGTTTAGGCATAACATTAATAGTATTTATTGTAATGTGCATTGTTAAGAGGAAGAAAAATGACGAAATTTAAAGATTTTTTCCTGTTTCTGGTATTAACAATTATTTGGGTTTTGGAAAACAACAATTTTATATCCTTTAGTGAAAAAATCAGTGACTTAACTACGCTGTCTGAAATAAATTCATCAATTTCATATATAGCCGGAGCCTGTTTATACAGTATAATTTTTATTCTGTATTGTGCATATTCAAAGTTAAATATCCATATGTATGACATGTTAATTTTAAGATTGGGCAAAAGAAAATTTGCAAATGTATTGCTTATCAAAAATTTAACTGCCGCAATTAAATTTTCATCTATTTATATATTACTATCGTTTATTTGCAGCCTTATATTTTCTGAACCAAATCTTGTAATTAAAGGAAACTATCCAAGGTTTATTTTGTTTCAATTTTTCGCATTGATTTGTTATTATTGTTTTGTTTCCGTAATATTTATGCTTACTGATATTTTCTTTAATTTCAAAAAAACAGCAATTTTAGTGACCACAATCGTAAGCATTTGCACAATAAGTCTGCCAAATATTTTTTGTAATCCTGCCACTGTAATTCTTAGTGATTCATATATATGTAATACCTATGATTTAAAGATACCATTTGTAGCTATGTTTATTACAATCATCTATTGTATAATAATTTATTTTATTGCAATCAAATTTATAAAAAGGAAAGATATAATCATGGGTAAAATGAAATGAAAAATCAAAGAATAACATATTTAATATACCAAGTTTTATTAATATTATGCCAAATAGGCATTATATATGGTTTGGATTATCAGGCAGTAGAATGCAGTGGCTATGGCTTTTATTATAATGCGTTTGCTATTCAATTATTCTTTACCGCAGAGTTTATAATCGCAACACTGGTAGTAGCCTTCAGAGCTGAGTATTTTTTTGAAAATGTGGGCATTGTTATAACCTTAAGATATAAATCAAAGCAAAAGATATATGTTTTAATTATAATTCGAATATTGCTGGAATTGATTTTGTATAAAATTATTGCAACGGCCGCATATGCAATTGCTACAATAGTTTTATTTGGCGAATTGAATGTAGAAAATCTGCTTTTTAGTTTATTGTTCAATATATTACTTACCAGCATTATTTGCATATTTCAGGTTTTTATAGAAATAAAACTCAATGCAAAAATGGCATTAGTGATTATTAACAGCTATTTCATTGTTAGCACAACCGGCGGCGCTATTATATTTCAAAAATATTTTGATACGGGAAATATAATATACAATATCGCAAATCGTTTTATATTACCCAATTATTATTATTTGCAAAGAATTATTGATATGGGCTTGTCGCAAAGAATACCGATAATTATTTTATTACTCGTGTTGTCTATCTTGGTAATATTAACATTAACAACAAAAACAATAAAAAAGACTGATATATTATAGGAGGAAATTATGAGCAAAATTGAATTAAAAAACATAAACAAAACATTAAAGCATCGTGAAATTTTATCTGATATAACTTACACATTTGAAAGTGGCAAGATTTATGGACTTCACGGCAAAAATGCCAGCGGAAAAACCATGCTGCTCAGGGCTATTTGCGGACTGATTTCATTAGACAGCGGTAGTGTAATGATAGATGATAAAAAACTGGGAACTGATATTGAATTTCCTGAAAGCGTCGGTGTTATAATAGAAAATATGACACTTTTGCCGGAATACACAGCTTATCAGAATTTAAAAATGTTGTCAAAAATAAAAAAAATCGCCACTGATGATGATATTAAGGCCACTCTTAATTCAGTTGGGTTAGACCCAGACGACAAGAAAAAAGTCAAAGAATTCTCACTTGGAATGCGACAAAAGCTAAATATTGCACAAGCTATTTTTGAAAATCCGCAAATTATTCTTCTTGACGAACCAACCAATGCACTTGACGAAAAAAGTGTTATTGCAGTCAGAAATATACTAATCGATTTAAGGTCGAAGGGCAAAATAATAATCATTGCAAGCCATAACAAAGAAGATTTAGATGCACTATGCGACAAAATTATTCTTATTGAAGATGGAAAAATCAGAAAGGATGCTGAATAAATCAATGGCAAAAAGAAGAAAACTAAAATCAATTTTTTTAGTATTTATGGTTATGTTAACACTGTGCGTAGGAACGGCTACTTGTTCCTATGCCGCAACAGATGATAATATTTCATTTAGCTTAGGAGTAAAAGCTCTTCAAGCAAATTCATATACTGGGCAGGAAAAGCGTTCAACAACTAATCCAAAAAACAGTTGGAAAGTTGATTTTAATTCAAGCAGCGAAACAAAAGGAACAGTTTCAACATTTTGGCTGGTAAATACAAGTCACAGTGCAGTTTCAGCTAAGCAAGATATTAAAGTCGGCGCGGCTCCGTTGTATTCACCTGCATATTCATCAGCAAATAATACTTATGTTCAATTAGCAGTTGAAAATAATACAAATACCACTGAAAGCTATAGTGTTAAAGGATATTGGGATGAAGAAACAGGTGTTATTCTCGGCAATTAAAATGTATAAGTAAGTTTATAGTATTGTGCAATATTAAGTGGTAGGCATTATTGTTTTTTCAATAATGCCTATTTTTATCTAAAAGAGATAATATTGGCATGCTTTTCAAAAGGTTTTATGAGCATATGGCGTCAGGAAAAATATCCGATGTAAGATTTGAATTAGCTGCTGATTATGAGAATGAGTAAATCAAAGAAGAAATAGCATGACTTCAAAATTTAATCGATGAAGGTGAACAGGGGGGGGATATAATTCGACAATATACATTTAAATGGTTTTGTAACTAAAAAACAATCCCCGAACTGCTTCGGGGACTGGTTGCGTCAAGTTACAAGAGAAAGATAGAAAACAACTCAACAGTGATATAACAACATTATTTACTCAAAAGTCAAACTTTTTGAAATTTTGCAAGCTTTTTTCTTAACAGCACGGTTTTTAGGGCTGAATAGGTTGCTTGAAACTTTTTTGTTTACCACAGGCGGCGGGCGTTTGAGTGGCTGTTTAAATATATACTCGCGGCACATTGGGGTTTACATAAAGCGGCGAAATGTCAGCCGTGGCAGACGCACCGGGCTTTATGTCAGCGCCGGTTATATCAACAGCAGTGTGAGACAGCCCCACGTTGCCTGCCACAGGGTATTCCTTTGAGTCAATATTTAATGTAAGGCGCTCCTTTTGCAAAAAATGCTTTGCGCCTGAGAGCACACCCCTTAATGCGGCGCGTTCCGGCGCTTTTGTAATGCCGAAACCGTCAAAATGCCCCATGGGCACAATGGCAAGCGTGGTGTCGCGCTTTGCTTTAAATGTGCCGCCGTAGCCCACGGTGTAGCCTGCGGGAATTTTTTTGACTGCAATAACCTTTGATTGCAAAAATCCTGTGCGTAAAAGCCCTGTGGGCTTGCTTGAAATTACCCTGCCGGTAAAAGCAGACCCTATGCGCACCGCGTCAAGACTTACCCCGGGGCAGTTAAACAGCGCAGGGGAATTGGCCGCATGCAGCATTCCGGGGTCTATTGAGCTTTTTTTCAGCTGATTTACCGCGTCAAGAAAAACAGCCAGTTCGCCGCTTGTTTTTTCACGGCTGCAAAATGCGTGCGAAAAATGCGTGTAAACGCCGCAAAATTCCAAGTTTTCTGAACTGAAACAGGCTTTTGCGCTTTCAATTTCACTGGGCAAAAAGCCATATCTGCCAAGGCCGGTGTCAATTTTTAGGTGGCATTTTGTTTTTTTGCCAAGCTGCCCTGACGCTTTGTCCATAACTGCGCAGGCATCTTTTGAGCCTATTGTGGCGATACAGCCGTTTTCGGCTATAAAACGCGCTTCGTCAGGCTCGCTTGTTGAACGCAGCACTAAAATATCTTCCCCGTCAAGAATTTCCTTTAAAACCGGAATGTCGTAAAGCTCTGTCACGGCAAAGATTTTAATGCCGTTTTCTTTTAAAAACAGCGCCATTTCCCTGAGCCCGAAGCCATAGCCATTGCCTTTCACCACACCGATAATTGGCACGCGGGCTTTTTCTTTAATAATATTTATATTGTTTTGCAGCTTGTCCTTTTCAATAATATAACGGCTCATAATGCAACCCCGTTTCAACTTATTTCATGATTTTCAGTGCAAGATTGTAAAGCTTGTAAACCGGTTTGTTTATAACATAGTCAAATTCGCCTATGAATTCTTTCATATAACCGCCAAAGCCGTGTTTAAAGCGCCACAGCCCGTAATGCGGGTTGTCCGGGTTTTGGCAGTCGCCGCTTATGCCGCCGAAATCATATGTTTTGCAGCCGCCTTCAAGCCCCCATTTAATCATTTCCCATTGCAAAGCATAGTTCGGGTAAACGTTTCTGTGTGCGTTTGACGACGCGCCATATTGGTATTTTACAACATTTTGCCCCCAGCGTATTGCAATTGTGCCGGCAATTGCCTTGCCGTTATAATATGCCATGTAAAGCCTTGCGTCTTCGCCCATGCAATTAAGAATTTTTTCAAAATATGAGCGCGGGCGTGTTGAAAACCCGTCTCTTTCACCGGTTTCTTTCATTATGCTTGTGAAATCGTCAAGCGCTTCGGCGCCGCAGATTTTGACTTCTACGCCCTTTTTCGGCGCTTTTCTTATGCGGGTCCTGTAATCTGACTTGAATGTCAGCATAAGCTCCTCTTCAGTCATGTTATTATAGTCAAAACAATAGACAAAACGCGGCTGAACGTTTTCAAAATCTTTACACCCGGGGTTGAGCTCAACAAAGCCCCTGTCTGTAAGGTGCTTTTTATATGCGCCGTTTTCAATGCATATTTCAGGGTCTATTTTAATGCAATAAGCTTTGTATTCGCGCGCAAGTTCCAATATCCCGTCAAACAAAGCGTCAAATGTTTCAAAATCGTCTTCCGCCGCCACAAAACCGCGGCAGATATAAAAAAGCGAATATTTTAGCACGGGAATAAATCTTATAAGCACGCCGGCACTGCCGGTTATTTTTCCGGCGGAGTCCTTTAACATTATTGCTTCCCATTTCCATGCGCTTTTTACTTGCGCCCATTTAGACGAGTGCTGAAACAGCCCCTTTGGGTGGGTTTTTATAAAGCTTTCATATTCGTCAATATTATCAGCGGTTACTCTTTCAATCATAACATAACTCCAACAGTGAATTTTATCTGTTTATATTATATCACATTTTATCAGTTTGTCCATAAGTAATAATCAATAACTCAAGTGAACATTTCTTGCCTAAGTTATTAAATTTTTAAGGCGAGCCGTGCTTTGACTTATTACTGCCGCGGTTGATATTCGGTTGACATTTGATTAATAATATTTTATTATATTTATATCAAATTGTTTTACCCTGCAAATTTCTAAGCTTGAAAGGAAACAGAGAATGGAAAAATATCTTTGGGAACAGCCGCAGATTTTCAAAGTCAATAAAGAGGACGGGCATGCCATTGCAATGCCTTTTGACAGCACACAGGAAGCCCTTGCGGGGGAAGAAAGCAAATATAAGCAGAGTCTCAACGGAATGTGGAAATTTTTCTGGCAGAGGGGGCTTAAAAACCAGCCTGCCGGTTTTGAAAACGCAGATTTTGACGTTTCGCGCTGGGACGAAATTAAGGTGCCGTCTGTTTGGCAGACCGAAGGCTATTCTGTGCCTTATTATTATGCAAGCACATTTCCTAAAGCAATTTCAAGGTCAAAAAGAAAAATACCGAAAATAAGGCATAATATGCAGGAAATCGGCTTTTACAGGCGCGATTTTCAAGTTAACCCCGCGTGGGGCACGCGCGAAATTTTCATCCATTTCGGCGCGGTGAAGTCCGCTATGGAGCTTTATGTAAACGGCGCTTATGTCGGCTATAGCCAGGGGTCTATGACGCCGCATGAATTTGACATTACAAAATATGTTAATTTTAAAGGCAAAAACACCGTCGCCGTTAAAGTTTACAGGTATTCAGACGGCACATATCTTGAAGACCAAGACATGTGGTGGCTGTGCGGAATTTACCGCGAAGTTTACCTTTATGCCGAAAGCAGGGTGTGCCTGCGTGATTTCTTTTTCAGAACAAAGTTTGACAATTTTTACAAAAATTCGCATGCTTCGCTTGACATTTACATCAAAAATTATTCTGACGAAAAGCGGAATATAGACATAAGGGCATATTTGCTTACGGACACCGGGCGTGAAATAGCGCTTGGCCAATGCTGCGGCGAACTTACTTTGGGGCAGGCGAAGTTTACTATAGAACAGGAAATTTCAAACCCCAAAAAATGGTCTGCCGAAACGCCGAATTTATATACGCTTGTAATGGAATTGTCGTCTGCCGGCTGCATTACGGCGGTAAAAACATATTCGGTGGGGTTTGCGCAGACTGAAATTAAGGGCGAAAAAATTTATATGAACGGCATGCCGCTTATGGTCAGGGGTGTAAACCGCCATGATTTTGACCCCGACTGCGGCTGGGCCGTGCCGCGCGAAAGATATGAAGAAGACCTTACAATAATGAAGCAAAACAACATAAATGCAATTCGCACGTCTCATTACCCAGACGACCCTTATTTTTATGAAATGTGCAATAAATACGGCTTTTATGTTATGGACGAATGCGACGTTGAAAGCCACGGCGTAAGGCGCAAGGGCGTGCCCGGCAGCAACCCCGCGTGGACAGGCGCTGTGGTTGACAGAATGCAGCGCATGGTGCTCAGAGACAGAAACAACCCCTGTATATTTATGTGGAGCCTTGGTAACGAGGCGGGCGACGGAGACAATTTCGCAAAAATGAAAGAGGCTGCGATTGAGCTTGACGACACAAGGCGCTTTCATTATGAGGGCGACTTTGATTTAACGAAAAGCGACGTTATTTCAAGAATGTACCCCGTTGCAGACGTAATGGAAAAGCTGGGCAAAAGGGAAGAAATCAAAATCAGCCTGTATGACAGGGTGGCAAACCAGCTTGCGGGCGACAGCAAGCCCATAACCCCCGACATGTATGAGGGCAAGCCGGTGCTGCTTTGCGAATACGCCCATTCAATGGAAAATTCACTTGGCAATTTCCAGGAATATATGGACGATTTTGAAAAATATGACAATATGTGCGGTGGCTTTATTTGGGACTTTGTAGACCAGACGCTGCACAGGGTAGACGACGCCGGCAAGGATATGTGGCTTTACGGAGACGATTTTGCCAAAGACGAGCCGCGCCCGTTAATTGACATACCGAACACCACAGCCCTGTCAGGCTCAAACACCTATTTCTGCGCCAACGGTATCATTGCGGCAGACAGAACAGTGCACCCGCAGATACATGAAGTTAAAAAGGTATACCAGCAAATAAAAACCGAAGCTTTCGACATGCAAAAGGGCACATACAGGGTGAAAAACAAATATCTGTTTACAGATGTTTCGGCATTTGTATGCAAATGGCTTATTGAAGCAAACGGAGACAAGCTGGCGTCAGGCGAGCTTGAAAGGTTTGAATGCGAGCCCTTGTCTGAAACATATATCACCATTCCTTATGACTGCACCACGCTGCCCACAGATAAAGAGGTTGTGCTGACTGTTTCATTCCACACCAGAAAGAAAACCCTTGGGCTCAAGTCCAATTATGAAATCGCGTGGGACCAGTTTATTTTAAACGAAATGCCGCAGCAGCAGAGCCCGGCGGTTTCGGGCGGTGAAATTGCGTTTGAAGCAAAGAAAAACAAGGTGAAAATAACGGCGGAGGCTTTCAGCGTTACTGTTGATTCAGGCAGAATTACAAGCTATTGCATTGACGGGCGTGAAAAGCTTTTGTCTGCGCTTGAGCCCTGCTATTTCCGCGCGCTGACTGATAATGATTTCGACGTTTTGAATTTCACGCCGTTTCTTATGAAATTCCACCCTTATTACAGGTGGAGAATGAGCACTAAAAAGGCCAAGGCTGTTAAAACAGTTGTTACAAAGGCTGAAGACGGGGCGGTTGAAGTGCATGTTGCATGGGCTGTGCCGCAGCTTAAAAACGCGGTTTCAACATATAAAATATACCCCGACAGACGGCTTTATGTGTACTACAGCGCAACGCCGAAGGCAAACATGGTGAAATTCGGCGCCACCATGACTATTGACGGCAAAAACGAACGCGTGGAATGGTATGGCAGGGGTGCGCACCCAACTTATTGCGACAGAAAAACGGGTGCTAAAATAGGCAAATATAAATCAACGGTAACGGCGCTTGAACACAGATATATGCGCCCGCAGGAAAGTTCAAACAGGACTGACGTGCGCAGCCTTTTAATTACAGACAGGCAGGGCACAGGGTTTAAAATAACCGCGCCGCACGACAACCCTATTAATTTCAGCGCGCAGCATTACACTATAGACGACCTTGAAAAGGCAACGCATGTGCACAACATTCCTTATAACAATAAAATAACCGTGCTGAATATAGACCATATGCAGCTTGGCGTCGGCGGGGACCTGCCGGGGCAGGCTCTTGTAAGGGAACCTTATGTTATGAAAAAGGGCGTAAAGCAGAGCTACAGCTTTGTAATAGAGCCTGTAAAGGCAGGGGAATAAGGGGTTAAAGCGTGAAGCGTATTTTTGCGCACATAGGTTTTTCTTTTGCAATAACGCTGGTTGTGCTGAATTTCTTTTCGGTAAAATGGGCGTTTGTTTTCCTTGCGCTTTCGCTTGTTTTGTTTATAATATTTATGCTGGTGAAAAAAACCAGAAAAGCAGTGGCAGTCCCGCTATGCTTTGCATGCGCGGCGGTGGCGGCGCTGCTTTATATTTGCTGCGGCTACGGCACGCTTGAAGCGCAGAAAACGCTGCACGACAGCAGCGCCGAAACACAGTTTTACATTACAGACCTTGAACAGACAAGCTCAAGCGGCGCCACATATAAATATACAATAAAAACCAAGTCAATAGACATTGCCGGCGCCCCGCAGAACATAAAGCTGGTGCTTTATTCGCAAAACAGCATCGAAGCCGACTATTATGAAGTTATAAAAGCAAACCTTTCATTTTATGAAATTTCAGACAATGCATATTCATCTAACGGCTATTTCGGCAAAAATATATTTACTTCGGCATATACATATTCTTATGAATTGACCGGGGACAGCGTGCGAAGCCCGCTTAAATATGTGCTTTATGCCAGGGAATATATTCACGAGCTGTTTAACGATATTTTAGGGCAGGAATACGGCGGAATTGCCGTTGCGCTTATCACGGGCGACAAGAGTGGAATCAGCGAAGAACACCTTGACAATTTCCGCGCCGCCGGCGTGGTGCACCTGCTTGCGGTTTCAGGGCTGCATATTTCCGTGCTTATAGGAACGCTTTACTGGCTTTTAAAACGCATTGGTATGCCTAAGCTGCCGCAAAGCTTAATTCCGATTTTGTTTGCGCTGTTTTACATTGCGCTTTCGGGCTTTTCAAAGTCTATTATCAGGGCAGGCATTATGGTGTCGGTTATGCTTATTGCCAGGCTGTTTAACGAACGCAGCGATACGCTCAACTCGCTGGGCATTGCAGTGTTTATAATTTGCCTTAACCCGTTTGCCGTGACAGATGTCAGCGCCCAGCTTACTGTTACCGCGGTGCTGGGCATATTGGCTGTTTACCCGCATTTAAGGCGGCGCATTAAATTAAAAACCAAATTGTTTGAATACCCGCTCAGAATTTTTCTGGTGTCCGTTTCAATTTTTATAACCACTTTTCCCAGCATGTACATTTTCTTCGGCACAGTCAGCACTGTGGGCGCGTTTGTAAACATTATAATGATACCTGTGGGCGAATGCGCGCTGGTGCTTTCAACTCTTTTGCTGCTTTTCAGTAAAATTTCGTTTTTGTGTTCAGTAATAGCATTTCTTGACTCTGTTTTTATAAGGCTTATGCTGCTGGTTACCGAAAAGGCAAGCAGCCTGTCGTTTGCCGTGGCAGACATAAGAAGCTATGCCGCGGGGCTTGCCATAGGCGCGGTTTTGCTTGTTTTCGGCGCTGCGTTTCTAATGGGCAGGAAAAAAGCGCTTAAATCAGCCGCGATTTTTTCGGCTGTGCTGATGTTTTGCGTGGTTTGCATTTCCAATGCGTTAAACCAAAGCTACATTAACATGCGCGTGGTTTCAGGCTACAGTTCAGACGCGGTTATTATTTATAACAATGAAAGCGCGGTTGTAATAGGCGTGCAGGAATATTCGCAATATTACACCGTGCAGCAAATAGTGCACTCAAACGGGCTGTATATTTCCCTGCTTATTGATTCGCCCGCCAGCTCTTATTCGCAAAAGCTGTCTCAAAAAGAGCTGGTTATCAGCTATGTAACAGCTGATGTCAGCGCGGAAAAGGGCGTGGGCATTATGTGCGAAAATTTGGTTATGCTAAGCGACTTTGAAACACAAAGCTTTGAAAACCTGACTTTGCAATATTCGCCGTCAAGCAGCATGGTGGACATATGCATTTACGACACGGCGTTTTCATTTGATTTAAGTTCTGCGTCGTCCGGCTTTGACACAATTTATTCGGTTAATAAATACGGCTACAGCGAAATGAGGATTAACGAATGGCTTCAATAGGCGAAAGTCAACTGAAAGAACAATTTAAAAAAGGCTCTTTTTCAAACGCATATTTTATTTACGGCGACGAAGCGTATTTAAAACAGTATTATGTCAAGCGCCTTAAAGAAAAAACCGTAAGCGCGCCTTTTGACGCGTTTAATTACCATGCTTACACCGGCGGCGCAACCCCGGTTGAGGAAATACTGAAAGACGCTTACATTGTGCCGCTTATGGGCGAATATGTGGTTATATCTGTTTGCGATTACCCGTTTGCAGACAGGGCGGAAGACTGCAAAAAGCTGTGCGAATTTTTAAAGGACGCGCCCGAAAGCGCAATAGTGGTTTTTTGGTTTGACACAGTAGTGCCGGATGTTAAAAAGAACGCAAGGTGGCGCAGCTTGGAAAATGCTTTTTCAAAAGCGGGCAGCAGCGTCAACCTGACGCGCCGCAGCGAAGGGGAGCTGGTGAAAATGCTGGTGTCCGGCTGCAAAAAAAGGGGCGCTGTGATTTCAGATGAAAATGCGCGCTATTTGATTCGCCTGTCCGGCAGCGACATAAAAACGCTTATGAACGAAGCGGACAAGCTGTCAGGCTATGCCGCGGGCGCAGAAAGTGAAATAACGAAAGACATTATAAATAAAGTTGCGTCAAAATGCCTTGAAGCGCGCGTGTTTGACTTGTCAAAGGCAATATTGAGGCGCGACAGCTCAGGCGCGTTTTCAATTCTTGAAACACTGTTTGTGCTAAAAGAAAGCCCGATAGGCATTTTGTCTGTAATTGCAAATTGTTACATTGACATGTACAGGGTTAAAAGGGCGCAGATTGCGCTCAAAGACATTTCACATGTTGCAGCCACGTTTAATTATAAGGGGCGTGAATTTGTGCTTAGAAACGCCGCTGCAAACTGCCGTTCGCTTTCAGTGCAGCAGCTCAGAGATTCCATTGACGTAATAATGGCAGCAGACAACACGCTGAAAAGCACCGCGCTTGACAGCAAGACGGTGCTGGAAGAAACCATTGTTAAGCTGATTATTTTAACCAAAAGCAAGTAAAACATATGTTTTGAAAGGGCGGCGTAAAATGCTGAAAATTGACGAAGCGGTAGTGGTTGAAGGTAAATATGACAAAATAAAGCTTTCAAATATACTTGACGCTTTTATAATAGAAACAAACGGCTTTGGCATATATAAAGACAAAGAAAGGCTTGCATTTATCAGGCGCATGGCAGACGAACGGGGCATAATAATTTTAACCGATTCAGACTCGGCGGGCTGCCAAATAAGAAATTATATTTCAGCGGGAATAGACCCCCAAAAGATAAAAAACATATATATTCCCGCAATATGCGGAAAGGAAAAAAGGAAAAAAGCCCCGTCAAAGTCAGGGCTTTTGGGTGTTGAAGGAATAAGCGAAAAAAAGCTGCTTGAGCTTTTCAGCGCCGCCGGTATAAACGCCGCCGAAACCCGGTGCGGCTGTCAAATAACAAACTATGATTTTTATGAAGCTAAAATTTCAGGGCGAAAAAACGCCGCGGCAAACAGGAAAAAATTGCTTGAAGCGTTGCAGCTGCCGGAATTTTTGTCAAGCTCGTCGCTGCTGAGCTATGTTAACTACCATTACACTAAAAAGCAGTTTTTACAGCTTGTTGAAAGCTTGAATTTTGAATAGCTTTTTAAAGAAAATGCCGCCGCAAAAGGCGGCGCTTCATTTTTTGCCTTGCGGCCACGCGCCTTACGGTTTTAAAAAAGCCCAAAGCGCAAAGCCATGCCCCGGCGCCGCTGCCGCATAAGGCTATTGAAGCCTTGCACGCTGTTCCCTGCCGCATGGGAGCGGCGTGGGGTAGCCAAGCGCATGCAGGTCTGTAAAATAACATTCCCTTTCAAAAAGACGCTTTTGTTTGTCATCACAGTCGCCAACGCCGGTTATAATCGGCAGCGGCGACTTTTCTTTAATTTTGCCCAAGAGCGCCTTGCCGCTTTGTGTAAAACCCAAAACATGTATATAAGGCACATCGCATTCTGCGCCCTCAATGCCGAGAAATGAACGCAGCACTATTCTTTTAACCCTTGACATGGTGTAACGCTTTGTTTTTATAAGGCCGTAAAGCTCTTCAAGAGACGTGGCCTGCCTGGCAGCACGGTATATCCTGTTTTCCAGCCCTTCGCTTACATCTGCCACGGCTGCAAAATCTGCCGGCGCCATGCCCCTGAGCCGTGCCAGCACCGCGCGTTCGCAATTTTGCATTAAAGACACATTTTCGCCGCTTAGAGTAGCCCTTATGGCAGACGCCGAATATTCAGGGTCGCCGCTGTCATGCCCCAGCCCTATTCGCTTTACCGCAACGCACGGCAGGGTGGCGAATTTAAGATATTCCAAAGCAAGTATGTTGTTTGGGCAGTCAAAGAGCTGCGAGCCCAGCACTTTTTTGCGCGCCGCCGGGTATGAAATGCCGGACTTCATTTCAAGCGCTATTTGCTGTTGCACGCCGGGGCTTTGCAATTTTTTTGAAGCGTCAGTCAAAATGCCAATGTCGGCACATTCCGCGCCGAAGGCAATTTTGTCAATAACCTTTAAATTTTCAAGGAGCCCCACGGCGCTTTTTGCAAACCCCTCTGCCGACAGGGTGCAAAATGGGGTGGGCAGTTCAATTATTAGGTCTGCGCCGTTTTGCAGCGCTGTTTTTGCGCGTGTAAATTTGTCGTAAATCGCAAAATCGCCGCGCTGAACAAAGTTTGACGACATGCAGCATATAACCGAATCGCCGGCGCCTTTAACACTGTCAATAAGATATTTGTGCCCTTTGTGAAACGGGTTGAACTCACAAATTATTCCTATATTCATAAAAATTCCTCTAAAAATTTTAATTGTGCTTGACATACACAGTAATAATATATTATTATATTAATATATTATAAATGCTTTTTATACAGATTTCAACTTAAATTGAATTGCTGATATGCTCACCAAGGGCGGCGCTTTGGCGCGCTTAGTGTGTGCCGGTAATTTTGCGGCATTGTTGAAATTTGCGCCCTGTTTATGTATTTGGGGGCGGTTTTAAACTTTAAGGGGGAATTTAATTGAAAATTTTGGTTATAAACTGCGGCAGCTCTTCGCTTAAATTTCAGCTTATTGACATGGAAAGCGAAGGAATGCTTTGCAAGGGCACCATTGAAAGAATCGGTGAAAAATTAAGCGGCGGGGAAAACAATATCATATATAACGCCTCTGGCAAGGGCATTGTTTTTGACAAGGAAATTGAAGACCACACTGCGGCGCTTGACACAGTTAAATGGCTTATTTCCGAAAGCGAAGGCAAGGTGCTTTCATCTTTTGCGGAAGTTGACGCAATCGGCCACAGGGTGGTTCAGGGCGGCGACAAATACACAAAAAGCGTGCTTATTGACGACAGCGTTATAGCGGACCTTGAAGGTCTTATTCCGCTGGCGCCGCTGCACAACCCCGCTAATATAGAGGGGTATAAGGCATGCCTTAACATAGTCGGGCCGAATGTGCCGCAGGTTGCGGTGTTTGACACGGCGTTTCACAGCACAATGCCGCCAATGGCATATATGTATGCGGTTCCTTATGAATATTATGAAAAATACGGTATTCGCCGCTATGGCTTTCACGGCACATCACATAAATATGTAAGCCAAAGATGTGCCGACTTTATGAAAAAAGATATAACAAAGCTTAAAATAATAACCTGCCATCTTGGCAACGGCGCGTCAATTGCCGCGGTAAAATTCGGCAAGGGCTTTGACACGTCAATGGGCTTTACGCCGCTTGACGGGTTTATGATGGGCACGCGTTCCGGCGGGGTTGACCCCTCTGTGGTAACATATCTTGAACAAAAGCTGCATATTTCACCCGAAGAGGTTGACGAAATTTTGAATAAAAAGTCGGGCGTTATTGCCATTTCGGGCGTTTCGTCTGATGACAGAGACATATACAGAGCCCAGCAAGAGGGAAATGAACGCGCCATTCTGGCCCACGAAATGCAGGCTTATGAAATTGCAAAATACATTGGTTCATATGTTGCTGCAATGAACGGCGTTGACGCCATTGTGTTTACCGGCGGAATAGGTGAAAACGGCTTTTGGCTGCGCGCAAAGGTGTGTTCATATCTGGGTTATCTGGGCGTTGAAATCAACCAGGCGGTAAACCAGCGCACGGTAAAGGGCGCAGAAGCTGAACTTACCCAGCCGTCAGACAAGGTAAGGGTGTTCGTGCTTGCAACTAACGAAGAGCTTATGATTGCGCGTGACACAAAAGAAATTGTTGAAAAGCTCAAATGAGCGAAAGTCAAAATATTAAAGAAAAGGGGGAAAGCAAAATGCCTGAAATCAAATACGAAATCACCGAACATATCGGTGTGATTTCCGAAACGTCCAGGGGTTGGACAAGAGAGGTCAACATGATTTCCTGGAACGGGCGCGAGCCGAAAATTGACGTCAGAGACTGGTCGCCTGACCACTCTAAAATGAGTAAGGGCCTTACCTTTACCAAAGACGAAATTGCCGAGCTTGCAAAGCTTGCCGAAAAGCTTTAAAATTTTAAGGGCAATCTAAGGTTGCCCTTGAAATTTTGTTTTTTTGAAATATTTCAAGCCCCGAAAGGCTATGGTGATAAAATGGAATGGACATCATTAAATGATTTAAGGGAAAAATTTCTGTCTTTTTTTGAAAGCAAGGGGCATTTGCGCCTGCCGAGCTTTTCGCTTATTCCCAACAATGACAAAAGCCTTTTGCTTATAAATTCCGGCATGGCGCCAATGAAAAAATATTTTACCGGTGAAAGCCAGCCGCCGTCAAAAAGAGTTGCCACCTGCCAGAAATGCATTCGCACGCCTGACATAGAAAGCGTCGGCAAGACAGACCGCCACGGCACATATTTTGAAATGCTGGGAAATTTCAGCTTCGGCGATTATTTCAAGCATGAAGCCGCTGCATGGTCTTGGGAATTTTTCACAACTGTGCTGCAAATGCCGGAGGACAAGCTTTGGGTCACAATTTATGAAAATGACGACGAAGCATATGACATTTGGAAAAATGAGGTTAAAATAGACGAAAGCCATATTGTAAGGCTTGGCAAGGAAGACAACTTTTGGGAACACGGGCAGGGGCCGTGCGGGCCGTGCAGTGAAATTTATTTTGACCGCGGCGCGGAATACGGCTGCGGCAAGCCGGGCTGCGCCCCCGGCTGCGAATGCGACAGGTATATGGAAATTTGGAACAATGTTTTCAGCGAATTTTATAACGACGGCGCCGGAAATTATTCCGAACTAAAGCAAAAAAATATAGACACCGGCATGGGGCTTGAGCGCCTTGCATGCGTAATGCAGGGTGTAGACAACCTGTTTGAAGTTGACACAATAAGAAATATTATGAACAAAATTTCCGAAATTTCAGGCGTGTCATACCATGAAAATGAAAAAACAGATATTTCGCTAAGGGTTATTACAGACCATATTCGTTCCTCAGTATTCATGATTGGGGACGGGGTCATTCCGTCAAATAACGGCAGGGGCTATGTGCTTCGCCGGCTTATAAGGCGGGCATGCCGCCACGGCAGGCTGCTTGGCATAGACGGCGCGTTTCTTTACAGCGTTGCCGGCTGTGTTATTGATGAAAACGTTTCGGCCTATGATTATCTTGATTCCAAAAGGGAACTTATTTCAAAGGTAATATTGGCAGAAGAAGAGGCTTTCGGCAAAACAATTGACAGCGGGCTTAACCTTTTAAACGAATATATTTCCAAAACTCAGGGCAATGTGTTCAGCGGGGACGACGCGTTTCGGCTTAACGACACATTTGGCTTTCCGCTTGATTTGACAAAAGACATTCTTGAAGAGCATGGCATGACTGTTGACGAACAAAGGTTTGGCGAACTGCTTGAAAACCAAAAGCGCACCGCCAGGAACGCAAGGCAGGACGCTGGGGCGGACGCATGGAAAAGCGAAAGCGTCAAGCTTGACGTTGGGCAAACTGAATTTACGGGCTACAGTGAATATGAATGCCAGTCACATGTTGAAGCCATTATTGCAGACGGCGAAATCAAAGACATTCTGGGCGCGGGCGAAGACGGCATTTTAGTGCTTGACAAGACCCCGTTTTATGCTTTGTCCGGCGGGCAGGTCGGCGACAGCGGCACAATCAGCTGCCCGGGCGGTGTGTTCACCGTGTGTGACACAGTAAAAAACGACGGTGTGTTTCTGCATTCAGGCAGGGTTGACAGCGGCATTATTTGCAAGGGAGACCGGGTGACGGCGTCAATTGACGCACGCCGCCGTGACATGATTAAGCGCAACCACACAGGGGCTCACCTTTTGCAGGCGGCTCTGCGCAAGGTGCTGGGCGAGCATGTTGAACAGGCCGGGCAGCTTGTCAATGAAAGGGAAGTAAGGTTTGACTTTACACATTACAATGCGCTTAGCGGCAGTGAAATAAATCAGGTTGAAAAGCTTGTAAATGATTTTATACTTGGCGCCAATAAAGTTGAAAATTTTGAAACAACCATTGAAGAGGCGAAAAAAATGGGCGCCATGATGCTTTTTGGCGAAAAATACGGCGACATTGTAAGGGTTGTCAAGGCCGGCGATTTTTCAACAGAGCTCTGCGGCGGCACCCATGTTTCAAACAGCGGGCAGCTGGGGCTGTTCAAAATTATAAGTGAAACATCTGTGGCAGCAGGGGTCCGCCGTATCACGGCGCTGACAGGCGGCAATGTGCTTCAATACCTTTCATCAAACGAAAGTGTTATTAATGAAAGCGCCGCCATGCTGAAAACCACCGCCGATTCAGTTGAAGAAAAAATAGCGGGCTTAATAAATGAAAACAAAGCTTTAGCAAAGAAAACCGAAAGCCTTGAAGCTGAGCTGGCAAAGCTGAAAAGCGCGGGCGCTCTTGATAATTTCAGGGAAATCGGCCCGTTTAAGGTTTACACGGCAAGGCTTGACAACACAAGTGCCGACGCGCTGCGCAAAACCGGCGACGAGCTCAAAGCCAGGGGCGCCGAAGTTATAGGCGTGCTGGCCGGCGCCAATAATTCAAAGGCAACCATAGCCTGCGTATGCGGGGCAGACGCCGTTAAGGGCGGCATTAAGGCCGGCGAGCTTGTGCGCGAAATAGCGCGCCTTGCAGGCGGCTCCGGCGGCGGCAGGCCTGATTTTGCAATGGCGGGTGCGAAAGACATTTCAAAGCTTGATTCGGCGCTTGAAGCTGCGGCCGGCATAATAAAATCAATGCTTGAAAGCAAATAAAGAAAGGAAAGCTTCATATGTGTGTTTTCTGCGAAATAATTAATGGAAATATACCGTCTGAAAAAGTGTGGGAAGACGAGTTGATGGTGGCTTTTAAAGACAATGCCCCGGCCGCCCCGGTGCATGTGCTTGCTGTGCCGCGCCGGCATATTGAAAGCGCAAACTGCATAACGGGCGAAAACAGTGCAATTGTGGCGCATATTTTTGAAATGATTCCTAAAATCGCAAAGTCGCAGGGCATAGATTCTTACAGAATCGTTAATAACTGCGGAAAACAGGCGGGGCAGACTGTGCAGCACCTGCACTTTCACCTGCTTGGCGGCGTTGAAATGGGGGACAAGATTTTATAATGAATAAAGACACATATACTTTGCATATAGCCGGGCTTGAGCGCCGGCTGCAAAAATTCCCTGTAAGCCCCACGCTTGATATAGCGGCGTTCATTCTGTTCGGCGATGTTGAGCTTACTGTAAGGTGCGCTGAGGAGCTTATTAAAAAATGCCCGGAATTTGACTATATAGCAACGCCTGAAGCGAAAAGCATTCCGCTTGCATATGAAATGAGCAAGCAAAGCGGTAAAAAATACATAATTTTGCGCAAGGGCGTTAAGGTTTATATGGACCACCCGGAAAAGGTAGTGCTCAGTTCAATTACCACACAAAACGAACAGGCGCTTTATCTTGGGCATGAAGACGGCGATTTATTAAAAGACAAGCGCATTCTTTTGGTAGACGACGTTATTTCAACGGGCGAATCTTTGGCAGCGGCCAAAAAGCTTATTGAAGAGTTCGGCGGAAATGTTATTGCAAGCGCAGCCCCGTTGGCAGAAGGCGCCGCGGCAGACAGAAAAGACATAATTTTTCTTGAAAAGCTTCCGCTCTTTTTTAAATAATAGCCTGACCTGCCAAAATGCGCCGTTAAAGCGAATTTTTGGCAGTTACCCTTTGCTTTTTAAGTTCTTGAAATCTGAAATTTTAGTTGCGAATAACCACCCTGCGGCAGGGCACACTACCGTTGGGTGGTTTTTTATGCATAATGACAGTAAAAAAGTTGCAATAGTGGGCGTCGGAATGGTTGGCATGAGCTTTGCATATGCGCTTTTAAACCAAAATATATGCGACGAGCTTTGCCTGATTGACATAAAAAAAGAACGCGCCAGGGGCGAAGCGGCAGATTTGTCGCACGGGCTGCCTTTTGCGCCCAGCAGCATGAAAATATATGCCGGCGACTATTCAGACTGCACTGACATGGACCTTGTTGTAATATGCGCGGGCGCGCCGCAGCTCAAGGGCGAAACAAGGCGTGATTTACTTATAAAAAACTATTCTATTTACAAATCAATTGTAAAGCCTGTTGTTTCAAGCGGCTTCAGCGGCATATTTTTGGTGGCGGGCAACCCGGTTGACGTTATGACTAAGGTTGTATATGAACTTTCGGGTTTTCCCAGCAGCAGGGTGCTCGGTTCAGGCACAACGCTTGATTCCGCGCGGCTGCGCTATATGATGGGCGACTATTTCAAGCTCAACCCCAGAAATGTGCATGCATATGTGTTGGGCGAACATGGAGACAGCGAATTTGTGGCGTGGAGCAACGCCATGGTGTCTGTAATTCCGCTTTCAAAGCTTGACAATTACAGTGATGACATGATGGACTCGCTTAAAAAAATTGCCGTTGACGTAAGAGAGTCCGCCTATGAAATAATAAAGGCCAAAGACGCCACATATTACGGCATAGGCATGGTGCTGGCACGCCTTGCAAGGGCAATTCTTAACAATGAAAATTCTGTTTTCACGGTGTCGGCTTACCTGAAAGGCGAATATGCCGAAAAGGGGCTTTATATAGGCGTGCCCGCAATAGTAAACAGAAACGGAGTGCGCGAAATATTAAAAATGGAGCTGAGCGACGAAGAAAAGCAGGCGTTTTCAGATTCCTGCGCCGTAATAAAAGAAATGATTAAAGAAATTGACTGCTGAAAAGCCTGTGCAAATTTAAGCGCATAGCCGCTTTGTTAAAATAAAAGCGCCAAAAAGCGCCGCTTGAAATCAGCGCTTCAGTGCCTGTGCGTTTTTATTTTTTTCAAAGCGGCCTTTTCAAGTCTGCTGACCTGGGCCTGGCTTATGCCCACCTCATTTGCAACTTCAACCTGTGTTTTGCCCTGCATAAAGCGCAGAAATAAAATGTTTTTTTCTCTTTTGTCAAGGTTTCTTATTTCATCTCTAATCATAATTTCATCTATCCAGTCTGACTCGCCTGACGAATCGCCCACCTGGTCCATAACATAAATTGTGTCCCCGCCGTCGTTGTAAACCGGCTCGTAAAGTGAAACGGGGTCTACTATGGCTTCAAGCGCAAGCACAACATCGCTTTTATCAATGCCCAGCGCGGCGGCAATTTCTTCCACAGTCGGTTCGCTTTGGTTTTTTGCCATAAGCTGCTCTTTTACCTGCATGGCCTTATATGCAGTGTCGCGCATGCTGCGGCTGACGCGCACAGGGTTGTCGTCGCGCAGAAAGCGGCGTATTTCGCCAATGCACATTGGCACGGCATAGGTTGAAAACTTTACGTCAAGATTTAAATTGAAATTGTCTATAGCCTTTATAAGCCCTATAACGCCCACCTGAAACAGGTCGTCCATGCTTTCACCGCGGTTTTGAAAGCGCTGCACCACAGACAGCACCAAGCGCAGGTTGCCGCAAATCAATTTTTCACGCGCAGCCTTGTCGCCGCCGCGGGCTTTTTTTAAAAGCTCGCTTTTTTCTTTTTCGCTTAATACCTTTAATTCATTTGTGTTTATTCCGCAAATTTCAACTTTATTATATTGCATACAATTTCACCCCTGCAAATATGTACGCCGGCAAGGGCGGGGGCACATTGAATATTATTGCCTTTTTAGCATGTGTTAATTCACTAAAACAAAAACAAAGCCGCATATTTTTCACCCAATGGCCGGTGGCAGATGCCGCGCCACATCAGATATATAGCATTGCTTGTGTTTGTTTTGCAGCTGTGATACAATAGAACTAATGAATATCAGCCGGCATTTTTTGGGGGTGTGCACTGTGGGCAGGTTTTATTGTGACAATTTGGTAATAAGAGACGAAAACGCTCGCGAGCGAATGTTTCGGGGCTGCAACTGTTGCAGCAAAGCCGCCGGAAGCTTGGCAGACGATATAAATTGCTTTTTAAGCCAGTTTGACGACATGATTAAATGCGGTGTAAACATAATACGCCTTGGGGTTACATGGGCCGCCATTGAGCCGCAAGAGGGCTGTTTCAGCAATGAAAACATAGCCCTGATAAAGAGCTTTGTTAAAAAGTGCGAAGAAAATTCCATATATGTTATGCTTGACATGCACCAGGACTTATATTCCGAATATTTCCACGGAGACGGTGCCCCGCAATGGGCAGTCAGCAAACAGCGTGAAAGTAAAAAGCCGTTTGCAGTCTGGGCTGAGGGCTATTTTTATATGGACGGTGTGCAGGGTGCGTTTTCTGACTTTTGGCACAATGAAAACGCCGTGCAGGACAAATTTATCAGGGCCTGGAAATATTATGCAAATTCTTTTAAAGACTGTGAAAATATAATAGGCCTTGACTATTTTAATGAGCCCTATATTGACAAAAACGGCAGGCAGCTGTTTTTACAGCTTATTTCAAATGTAATGGAAATTGCATTCGGCTCCCCGCTGCAGCTGGAAAAATATTTTAAAAATCACAGCGACAAGGCTGCGTTTGCGCGCGCCGCCCTTCGCATTGCCGCCAGGGTTGGCAGCATAAAAAGGCTGAAAAAGCTGCGCGACACAATGGACTGCGGCGACAATTTTCATGCGGCTGTGGCGCCGCTGGCAAAGTACACAGCAGGCTTTAACAGCGAATATTACAAGCCGTTTTTTGATAAAATCAGCGCCAAAGCCGGAATTGACGGCACATTTAATTTTTTTGAACATAATTATTTTTCAAATCTGGGCATTGAATTTGACATTGAAACAAAGCCGTCTTATGTTTATTCGCCGCATGCTTATGACATTTTTGTGGATTCGCCGCTTTATGATAAATACAGCAGCAATGGCCGCGTGGGTGCAATTTTAAGTACAATCAGGCAAAACCAGCTTAAAATGAACACGCCCGTCATTTTCGGCGAATATGGTGGCGGCTCTACAGGGGAAGAGTGGATAAAGCACATTGATTTCATAATGGGTGAATTTGAAAAATACCATTGGAGCAGCATTTATTGGCATTTGGATTTTAATAATGAAAAGCTTACCGGCGTGTTCAACCGCCCATACCCCGTGGCGGTGGCAGGAAATATTACAGAAATAAAAACCTTTTCAAAAAACAGGCGTTTTCACCTGAAATGGGAAACGCCGGCGGACTTTGATATGAGCGCAGCCACGCAAATATTTGTGCCGGGGCAGGGAATACGCGAATATGATTCGGCAGTCGGTGTAAACGAAATTGAAATAGACTATTGACATTAATGCGCAGATATGTTAATATATAATCAGTTAGCTAAGGCTAACTGATATTTTTGCATTGCGGTTAGCTTAAACTAACCAAAGCTTACCGCAGAAAGGAAAGATTATGTCAAAAACAGCAATAGTTTACTGGACTTCAACAGGAAACACACAGGCCATGGCAAACGCGGTTGCGGCAGGCGCCGCTGCAGGCGGCGCACAGGCTGATATTTTCACAGCGGCGCAGTTTAACAGCGCCGTTGCCGCTGAATATGACTGCATAGCATTCGGCTGCCCGGCAATGGGCGCCGAACAGCTGGAAGAGTCTGAATTTGAGCCCATGTTCAACAGCGTCAAAGCGGCAGCGTCGGGTAAAAAAATAGGGATTTTCGGGTCATACGGCTGGGGAGACGGCGAATGGATGCGCACTTGGGAAGACGACTGCCGCAGCAGCGGGCTCAGCCTTGTGTCTGACGGCGTTGTGTGCAACGAATCGCCTGACGACGGCGCTTTGGCTGAATGCGAAATGCTGGGCAGGGCTCTTGCATAACTATGATTGAAAGGTATTTAATCGAAAACTGTTCGCCGACTTTGGCGTCAATTAAAACCGCAAACGCCTTTTCCTGCCGTTTTGAAAAGCTGGAAACGCTTGAAAATTCCATTTCATTGTGGAATGAAATTTTCAAGCCGAAGGGGCTTAAGCTTTTTTTGCTTAGGGCCGAAAGGCACGGCGTCGCTCTTGTTTACGTCTGCCGCCCGGACAGCCTTGCAAAAGATTTGCAAAAGCCAGGCGTTTCCGAATTTTTGCGCACCTTCGGCTATGAAAGCGCAGAAGTTCAATATGCGCTGAAAAAGCTAAAGGCAAGGCTTGGTGGTTATGATGTTTTTCCGCACGAAATAGGCATTTTTTTGGGTTACCCGCTGGCAGATGTCAGGGGCTTTATTGAAATGGGCGGCGCAGGGTGCAAATGCACCGGCTGCTGGAAGGTTTATTGCAATGAATGCGAAGCTGTGAAAACATTTGAAAAATTCAAAAAATGCCGCGCTGTATATATGAAGCTGTGGCAAAGCGGCGAACGCAGCGTTTATGAGCTTACCGTTTCCGCATAAACTTTTAAACTTTTTTACACATTCAAAAGCGCCGGGTGCATAATGTGCCGGGCGCTTTTAACTTGGCATTTTTTTCAAATCTTATATTATCTTTTTGGTTGCGCTGAAATGTTTATTATGTTATACTAATTATATATTGGGAAAGAATGTCCCCGCTTTTTGCGTTAAAGGCAGTTTAATCGCGCGCCTTGCTAAAGTATTTACATTTGGCAAGTATTTTTCACGCTTAGCCGGTGATTATGGGCCTGCCTAAGAAAAAGGTGAAGCATGCAGACTTACGGGGCGGGGGGAGTCTTTTAAAATATTGTTATTTTGGCCTAAAGCGGCTGCACCCGAATTTTGGCATGCGGGCGCGGCGCTAATAAAGGAGGAATTGTTTTGAAAGAGGCAAAAGCAATGGCATATGTCAATATGTACGGCGTGCTGGCAACTCTTGAAAACCTGTGCGATATTGACGACCAAGCGAAAGACATTTTGAAATCGCTGAAAAAAGATGTGGCTCTTTGCTTTGATGTTGCGGGCGGCCCGTGCTGCACGCTGCATTTTTCAAAAAGCGGCTGCAAAATGACTGAAGGCGCGGCGGGCTGCACCTGTAAAATGAATTTTGCAAGCCCTGAAAAGTTCAATGCGCTTATTGACGATTCAAAGCCAGGCATGCCGTCTAAGGGAATTGTGCAGGTGCTGTCTTTCCTGTTGGGCCCCTTTACAAAGCTTACAAACAGGCTGACAGAGTTGCTTATGCCCAGCGAAGACGCTTTAAAAGACAGGGCGTTTTTTGAAGAGTCAACTGTTTTGACCTTTTACACAATAGCCGGCGCTATATCTGCCCTTGCAAACCATGACAGCGTGTCAAAATTCACCGCTTCATATACTGTAGACGGGGTTGTTTCAATGGGCATTAAAGACGCAGCCTATGCCGCTATAATTGTTAAAGACCATAAATTTAAAACCGTTAAGGAAAAGCCGCAAAACCCGCGCGCCGTTATGGAATTTGCAAGCATTGACCTTGCGCATGGGCTTTTCAACGGCACGGTGTCAACAATAGCAGAGCTGTGCAGCGGAAATATTTATATGTCCGGCATGATTTCAATGGTAGACAATTTAAACAGAATTCTTGACAGAGTAGCGGCTTATCTGGGCTGACGGGGGTGTAAAATTATGAGTAAATTTCCTGAATACAAACATGAAAAAAGCAAAGAGTGGTTTGACCGCGCGCTTGCCGCAATTCCGTCAGGCGTATATGGGCACCTCGGCCCAAGCGAGGGGCTGTTTTTGCCTATTACCAAATGGCCCCTTATGAGCTCGCGCGCAAAGGGCACATATTTTTGGGACGTTGACGGCAACAAATATCTTGACTTTATGTGCGCATACGGCCCCAATGTGCTGGGCTATTGCGACGACGATGTTGACGCCGCCGCCATGGAACAGCTGAAGATAGGCAACTGCACAACGTCGCCGTCTTATAAAATGGTTGAATGCGCAGAGCTGCTTAAGGACACCGTGGCTTCGGCAGATTGGGCGTTTTTTATGAAAAACGGCTCTGACGCAACCACATTTGCGGTTATGTGCGCCCGTGCGCACACAGGCAAAAAGAAAATGTTCTTTCTTGAGGGCTATTACCACGGCGACTTTCAGTGGGCGCAGAAAATTGACTACCCGGGCATTTTACCGGAAGAAGTGCAAAACAACGTGGTAATTCCGTGGTTTAACCTTGACGCGCTGCAGCAGGCTTATGACGAATGCGGCGGCGATGTTGCGGGGCTTATTGCCCAGCCTTATGACCACGGCAATTTTAAAGACAACGAAGTGGCAAACCGTGAATATTGGCAAAGCGTGCGCAAATTTTGCGACGAACACGGCATGGTGCTTATTTTTGACGATGTAAGAACGGGCTTTCGGCTTGACATTGCCGGGTCTGACCACTATTACGGCATTAAAGCAGACCTGATTTGCTTTTGCAAGGCGCTTGCAAACGGCTATAATATGTCTGCAACCTGCGGCGGGGAACACATGAAAGCCACGGCTTCGTCTGTAACCTACACCGGCTCTTATTGGATGAGCGCAGAGCCGTTTGCCGCATGTCTTGCCTGTATTCCGAAAATGAAAAAAATAAACCTGCCGGAATTTTGCCGTAAAACGGGTGAAAAGCTGACAGCGGGTTTAGTAAAAGCCGGCGCTGAGCATGGCTTTAACCTTGTTGTTTCAGGCGAACCGGCGCTGTTTTACCTGAGAATCGCAAACGACGACAGCCTTATGCTGCACCAGGAATGGGTTGCCGAATGCGTTTCAAGGGGGCTTTTCCTGGCGTCTCACCACAACCACTTTATAAACGCGGCTGTAACAGACGACGACGTGCGTCTGGCAATAGAAATAGCAGAAGATGCGTTTGGCGTAGTTCAGGCAAATCACCCGGAACTTGACCTTTCGCCTATTAAATAAATTAAGGAGGAATTATTATGCCTGCAAATTACAAACCGTTTGACAAAGACGAATGGCTGCGGCTTGAAAAAAAGGCCGACGAACTCAGGCGACTTACTGTTCAGACAACCGTGTGGGGCGGTTCCGGGCATATAGGCGGCGCATTAAGCGCAATGGACGCCATGACTGTGCTTTACCACCGCTATATGAAGCTTGACGTAAACAACCCCGACATGGAAGACAGAGACCGTTTTGTACTTTCAAAGGGGCACGCTGCGGTGGGCTACGCCCCGGTAATATGCGATTACGGGTTTATGAGCGTTGACGGGCTGCATAATTTTAACCTGACGGGCTCACAGTTCGGCATGCACCTTGACAGTAATAAAATCAAGGGCATAGACTGTTCCACCGGCTCGCTCGGGCACGGGCTGTCGCTTGCGTGTGGTTTTGCCCTTGCGGGCAGGCTCAAGGGGCTTGACTATATGAATTATGTGCTTACCGGTGACGGGGAACTCAACGAAGGCTCAAACTGGGAAGCCGCCATGACTGCCGCGCAGTTTAAGCTGTCTAACATTGTTGTGCTGGTTGACAATAACAAATGCATGATAGACGGCAGGGTTGACGACGAAATGAAGGTTGAGCCGCTTGACAAAAAATTTGAAGCTTTCGGCTTTAACGTTGCGCGTGTTGACGGGCAAAACATTAAAGAGCTGTGCGCCGTTATTGAAGATGCCATTGAAAAGCGCCATGCAGAAAACGCCAAGCCCTATGCAATTATTATGGACACTGTTAAGGGCGCCGGGGTTGACTTTATGGAAGACGATTACCACTGGCATTACGGCGCGCTTGACGATGAAAAGACAAATAGGTGTTATGAAAGTCTTGACAAATATTATGCTTCGCGCGTTGAACGTGCAGAAAGAGAGGGCTAAGCTATGGCAAGCGGAATGACTTATACTATGACTGAAACATCTCAGCTTTCAACTGCCGAATATTACGGCAGGGCGCTTTGCGAGCTGGGCGAAGAGCACAAAGACGTTGTTGCCCTTACCGCTGACCTTGCAAAGTCTACAAAAATCGGGCTTTTCGGCGAAAAGATACCGGAACGCTTTTTCAATGTCGGCATTGCGGAACAAAACATGTTCGGCATTGCGGCGGGGCTGGCAAAAAACGGCTTTATCCCGTTTGCTTCCACATTTGCAATTTTTACTGCGGCGCGTTCGCTTGACCAAATCCACACAGACATATGCTACCAAAATGTGCCGGTAAAAATAATTGCCACGCATGCGGGCACATCTTTCGGGCAGGCGGGTTCAACCCACCATTCGCTTATTGACATGGCGTGCATAAGTTCGCTGCCACATATGACTGTTATTTGCCCGTGCGACGGGGCTGAAACTTACCATGCGGTTAAAGCGGCATATGACATTGATGGCCCGGTGTACATCAGAATTAACCGTGGTTTTGACCAAATAATTTATAAAAATCTTGAAGACTGCACATTTGAAGCCGGAAAGTCCAAGCTTATGAAAGACGGCACAGACATTACGGTAATAGCCTGTGGTTCATGCGTCTACCAGGCGTTGCAGGCAGCCCAAATGGCAGAGGCAGACGCCGGCATAAAGGTTCGCGTAATAAACATGCACACAATAAAGCCGATTGACAAAGACGCCGTTATGTCTGCGGTTATGGACACCAGGCGAATTATTACCGCCGAAGACCATTCTGTTATAGGCGGGCTGGGCTCTGCCGTTGCAGATGTAATTGCCCAGGGCGGCAAGGCATGCGCGTTCAAAAAGCTTGGGCATCAAGACGAATTTTCAACAATAGGCTTGCATGAAGATTTGATGTCTCTTGCAAAAATAGACGCAAACGGCATTGCCGAAGCCATATCTGAACTTATGCACAAGGACTTTGAAGCGGACGACGACTGGGAAGACGAATTTTAATGCCCTGCATTTAATAAATGTTTTCCCTTAAGCAATTTCAAATTCCACAAAGAAAGGGTGTATATAATGTCAAGCGATGAAAGCAGATATACCAACAAAATATTTATGGCAGGGGCGTTGCCGCTTTTAAAAACCATTGCTACCGACGTGCCGGAAATGGCAAAAAAGTTTCATGGGGTTAACGCCGTTTACCAGGTGTCTGCCATGCTCAATGCGCAAGACAAAGAGGCTGTTCATTTCATTGTTGAAAACGGCAGCTGGTCGTGCAAGCTGGGCGAATATTTCGGGCAGAAAAAAATTGACGCAGAGCTGCAATTTTCAACTATTGAAAAAATGAATGAATTTATGAAAGGCAAGATGTCGTCTTTGCCTAAATTCAAAATCAGCTCGTTGCCTAAATTTTTAAAATTTATGGCTGTGCTGCTTAAAATGAGCAGCCTGCTGAATATTACCGAGCCGCCGGAAGATGACGAAGAGCTTTGCCTGTTGCTTTGCAAGCTTTATTTTTACTTGCTTTCAAGCGGAATCAGCCAGCTCAATAAAATGGAACACCCCGAAATACATTCATGGGCGCTCAAAAGCCCGGACAGGGTTTACCAGTGGGCTATTGAAGGCCACCCGGAATGCACTGCTTATATGCGCGTAAAGGCGGGCAAAACACGCGCGGGCAGGGGCGAATATAAGCGTTCCAAGCCGTTTTTTTGCATGAAATTTGACACCGCCGCCCATGCTCTTATGATTTTGCTTGGCACGGGCGACATGCTGCAAATGACAAAGGACAAACAGCTTATTATGGAAGGCGCGCCTGAGTTCGGCGCCATGATAGGCGACTATATGATGACAGTCGGCGCTCTTGCCAAATAAAATACTTAAGCAATCGGGTGCCGAACAGGACAAGGTTTATCTTGGCAATTTTCCCCAAATACTGTGTTAAAAATACTCGGAATACGAAAGTATTCCTGCGTTTTTGTGCCTTGTCTTTGAAAAAAATTTCCAAAGATAAACTGTAGCGCACCTAAAGCAATAATTTTTTGTGCATGGCGTCATTTCTTTGACGCAGATATACTGGCGTATATTAAGGCAAAAAATGGCGCAAGGTGCTAAAATTATAGCTTTAGGCTGTTCTGTTCGCCTCCCGATTGCTTAAATAAAACAAGAAAAGCAGGCTCAACGCCTGCTTATTCTTTTGCGGTGAATTTTGAACATTAGTTTAATTCACAAAAAAAGCTGAAATTTTTTTGTGTTTCACTTGCATTTGGCGGCAATATTGTTATAATATTTGAAAAGATATGGCGGCAATTAATAACTTAGGGGGGAAAATACCCCCCGCCTTGTAAGGCTCCGGGGTCCGATTTTGAAGGAACGGTGAGTACAATCCCACGCTGGGCGGCCGCTGCCGCCCCCACGTTGAATAACTTTCAAGCCCTTATTGAAGCTTTCATATTAATTGGGCGCCGCCGGGCAGGTGTCTGCACAGGTTTTTAAACCACCTAAAAACAGGCGAACTTTGTGCAAAGCATATCGTTAAAGGGCAAATGAAATATGTGCCGTGTAAAGGCTGCGAACTATTAAATCTAAAAGGAATATGATATGGACAATTACATCAGAAAAACAAAAATAATCTGCACTCTTGGGCCGGCTTCCGGCAGTGCCGACATGCTTGAAAGGCTTGCTCTTGCCGGCATGAATGTTGCGCGTTTCAACTTTTCACACAGCGATTACGCCGCGTTTGAAGATTGGTTTGCCAATGTGCGCGCCGTGCGCGAAAAACTGGGGCTGCCCATTGCCACAATGCTTGACACAAAGGGCCCCGAAATTCGCACCGGTGAATTTGAAAATGCCGCCGGCGTTACCGTGAAAAAGGGGGATAGCTTTACATTTACAACAAAAGCCGTTGTGGGCAATGAAAGCATGTGTTCCGTTTCATATAAAGGGCTTACAAACGACGTCAGGCCGGGAATGGACATTCTTATAAACGACGGGCTTGTGGCCATGCGCGTTGACAGTGTGAATGACTGCGAAATCAAATGCACCGTGATTGACGGCGGCGTTATTTCACGGCATAAGGGTGTTAATGTGCCGGGTGTGTCTCTTGCAATGCCCTATTTGTCTGAGGACGATATGAATGATTTGAAATTCGGCGCAAAGCTGGGTTTTGATTTTATAGCGGCGTCATTTTGCCGCACTGCGGCTGACATTGCTTATTTGCGCGACTTCTGCCATGCCCTGGGCTGGAATGATGTCAGAATTATAGCCAAAATTGAAAATTATGAGGGAATTGAGCACCTTGACGGCATAATCAAAGAGGCAGACGGCATAATGGTTGCAAGGGGCGATATGGGCGTTGAAATTGAATTTGAAAAAATTCCGTCAATACAGAAAATGATTATTAACAAGGTATATGCTGCTGGCAAAATAGTGGTAACAGCCACGCAAATGCTGGAATCAATGATTACTAACCCGCGCCCGACAAGGGCGGAAATAACAGACGTTGCCAACGCCGTGTATGACGGCACTTCGGCAATAATGCTTTCGGGTGAAACTGCCATGGGCAGCCACCCCGTGGAAGCCGTGCAGGCAATGGACTTAATAGCAAAAACAACGGAAAATGACATTGACTATAAAGAGCGCTTTTCTAAGTCTGTGCCAAAGCATTCGCACGGCGACATAACGTCTGCCATTTCACACGCCACTGTGACAACGGCGCATGACTTGAACGCAGCTGCCATAATAACCGTTACCAAAAGCGGCACAACTGCCAGGCAGGTTTCAAAATACAGACCCGAATGCCCTATAATTTCAGCCACCACAAGCAAAAAAGTGTGCCGCCAAAACAATCTGTCGTGGGGCGTAATTCCGGTTATGTGCAGTGAAAAAACCAACACAGACGAACTGTTTCGGCATGCTGCCCAGGTTGCTATGCAAACAGGGGTGCTGAAAAAAGACGATGTGGTTGTAATAACCGCGGGAATCCCCCTGGGGCAAAGCGGCACAACTAATATGCTAAAGGTTGCCGTAATTGAAAATGACGCTTGAAAATTTCCTTTCATTTATTTTCAGCTGCCGCTTGCCATATTTAACGACTTTTGTGCCATTATTGAAACGCCTGCGCTTTTCGCATAAAACAAAACGCCCCGCCTGTTAAGACGGGGTGTTTTGTTTTTTATTTCCAGCTGAGAATGATTTCGGGGTTCGCAAAAATTTCATCAAGCTTTCTGTAAAACGGCACTATGTGGTTATAGTCAAGCGAGCGGTGGTCAATTGCAACGGTAATGGGCAAAATTGAACGGATTTCTATTTTTTCATTGCCGTTTTCATCATTGACAACGGTGGCGCGCCGCTGGGTTGCGTTAATTGCAAACGCGGTGGTCTGCGGCGGAATTATTTCAAGCAGCAGGCATTCGCCTTTTTGTTCGCGGTAAATTGAACCTAAATTTGAAATTGTGGTGGTGCCCTGTTCTATATCATGTTTAGTCAGCCTGTCTGTTTCGGGAATGGCATAATATTCTTTTTTAGCCTTGCCTGAAAGTGTGGAAACATGGTGCTTGCCCGGCATTTTTGCGCCGTAAAGCCTTTGAATAGTCTGCGCAATTTTGCCCTTTTTAAGCCCTGTCAATGTGTTGTCAAGCGACACTTCAAACATAACTTCATTCATGTCTGTGTTGTTGGCGCGCCTGACTGTGTCGTTAATTTTTTCAGTCATTTCACTAAGTGAAATATCGCCCATGTCGTGCATGTTTACAGTCATCATTTCGCCGGTTTTCAGCACCATTGGCATTGACACGTCTATTTTGTCATGAAAACACAGCGTGCCCCTTACCAGCTTTCTTTTGAAGTCAAGCGTGCAGTTCATTCTGGGCGCAGCTTTTATTCCTTCGCATATAACCTTCATCATAACAGTGTTTATGGTTATTTTTTTTGACTTGTCGGTGCAGCCCTCGTTTAACTGCTTGCAGATTTTAAGAAATTCGGTAACATCAGCTTCATATGTCATGGTTGCGTGGGGAATTTCTTCCCAGCTTTGCGCTGTCATGTTAGAAACTATTTTCCTTGCTATAGTGAAATGCTCTTTATTAATTATTGCCATAATTTTCTCCAATCAATTTATTTATGGGCCTTTGCCAATATCAAAGCACATTTTAAATATTACAGCCGGGCTGTAAATATTTTACATATAATACGCTTATAATATTAAAAAAACATTAAGTCAAAACGCTTTTTCGCCAAAACGCTTTTCAAACGCGGTGCAAAGCTCGGCTTTGAACTTTGGGTGCGCTATTTTTATAAGCTCGCGGGCACGGCCTTTAACCGAATTGCCTTTAAGCCGGGCCACGCCGTATTCGGTTACAACAAAATGCACGTCGTTTCGCGGGGTGGTAACTGCGCTGCCCTGTGTAATAAGCGGCACAATTCTGCTTAAAGTGCCGTGCTTTGCAAGCGACGGCATTGCAATAATTGACCTGCCGCCGCGGCTCATTGTGGCGCCGCGCACAAAATCAACCTGCCCGCCGACGCCGCTGTATTGCCTTAAACCAACTGTGTCAGAAACAACCTGCCCCAAAAAGTCAACCTGTAAGCAGGAATTTACAGACACAACATTGTCGTTTTGCGCAACTACGGCAGGGTGGTTTACATATGACACCGGGTGGAATTCAACAGAGGGGTTGTTGTTGATATATGAATTTAAAATATTTGTTCCAAGCGCCGCCGCAAGCACAGTTTTGCCTGGGTTGATTTGCTTTAGCGAATTGTTTATAACGCCTGCCTCAAGCAGCTCAACAACCCCGTCTCCAACGAGCTCAGAGTGAAGCCCCAGATTTTTCAAGCCGTGCAGCTCATGGCAGATGGCGTTTGGAATGTTTCCTATGCCAAGCTGCAAACAGTCGCCGTCTTTTATGAGCGAAGCGCAATTTTTTCCTATTTGCGTTTCCACTTCGGAAATTTGAGCGCCGCCTACCTGCGGCAGCTCTTCGTCAATTTCAACGAAAGCGGCGAAACGGCTGACGTGGAAAGATGAATAGCCTAAAGTTCGGGGCATGTGTTTGTTTACCTGAGCTATAATGATTTCGGCGCATTGGCATGCCTCATATGAATAATCAACCGAAGTGCCAAGCGAACAGTAACCGTGTTCGTCCGGCGGGCTGACTGTAACAATTGCAACGCGCGGCTTTACGTAATTTTTTATTACTGCCGGGATTTCATAAAAATGGCAGGGTGTGTAATCGGCAGCGCCGGAGTCTATTAACCCCCTTGTGGCGGCAGACGCGAAAAAGGTGTTGATTTTAATGTGCTCTTTCATGTCTTCAGCCAACCAAGGCGAAGGCACAAGAGACAGCATGTTGTAAAGTTCAACCCCTGTGTAATTTTTATAATTTTTTGCAAGCGCTTTTTCAATGCCGTAAGGCTCGCCGCAGCCAAGGCTGACTATGATTTTGTCATAGTCAGAAATCAGCTTTACAGCCTGTTCTGCCGGCATGAGCTTTGATTTGTAAATACTTTTGAAATCCATAACCACCACATACAATGTGAAATTTGAACAATGATTAACATATTTATTATATACTATAAATTTGAAAATTCCAATAGCCTATTAACAAATTGTTAAAATTTTTGTTTGCCGGAGCCGTTTGGCCCCAAGCGGTAATTTTTTGCGGAATGCGCCGTTAATTATTAATCAAGCCCCTCTTGAACCTTGGCAACGCTCAGCATAATAGCGCATTCAATTCTTTTTCTGTGCAGCTCGCACCCAAATGGGTAAATGCCGCAAACGCTGCCGGAATAGTGGTAAGCGTTTGCCGCACAGCCGCCGGAACAGTAAAATTTTGCAAAGCATTCGTCGCATTCACTGTGTGAATAAACATTGCAGTTTTTAAAGCGGCTTATAACGTCAGGTCTTGTAATGCCTTTATATATGTCGCCGAGCTTGAATTTTTCGTCGCCCACAAATTGGTGGCAGGGGTAAAGCTCGCCGCCGGGTGTAACCGCAAGATATTCACTGCCCACCCCGCAGCCGGACACACGCTTGACAATGCATGGGCCGCCCTCTAAGTCAATCATATAATGGTAAAAATTAAAGCCGTTTTTTGCCCGCGCCCGCTTTAGCATTTCCGTGGCAAGCAGCTCATATTGCTTTTTTAAAATTGGCAAATCGCTGTCTTTCAGGGCGTAATCTTCCCTGTCAGAGCACACAACCGGCTCGATTGAAAGTTCCTTAAACCCAAGCTCTGCCATATGTAAAACGTCTTTAGAAAAGTCAGTGTTGTAATGCGTATAGGTGCCGCGAATATAATATTCCTTTTCACCGCGTTTTTCTGCAAAGCGCTTAAACTTGTCAACTATTAAATCATATGACCCCGCGCCGGACGGCGAAGTGCGCAGCCTGTCTTGCACAGATTTTCTGCCGTCAAGAGACAGCACCACATTGCCCATTTCCCTGTTGCAAAAATCAATTACGTCATCGTTTATCAAAAGCCCGTTTGTAGTCAGCGTAAACCTGAAATTTTTGCCGGCGGCTTTTTCAATGCTGCGCCCGTATTCAACCAGCTTTTTACAAACTTCCCAGTTGAGCAGCGGCTCGCCGCCGAAAAAGTCCACTTCCAGATTTCTGCGCCCGGGGCTGTTTTCAACAAGAAAGTCAAGCGCCCGCTTGCCGGTTTCAAAAGACATAAGCCCCTTTGGCCCCGCATATTCGCCCTTGCCGGCAAAGCAATATTTGCATGCCAAATTGCACCCGTGGGCAACATGCAGGCACAGCGCCTTTAAAACGCCCTGTCTGCCTTTAAATTCAGACGCCTGTTCTTTAAATATGTCTTTTGAAAAAAGCCTGCCGTCTTTTATAAGTTCGTCTATTTCCGCAAGGCAGTCGCAAACATCTTGCTCTGTAACGCCCGCGCTGCCGTATTTTTGCAAAATAAGCCTTTTTATTTCATTTTCGTCTTTCTTTGCGTCAAGGTGCACAATAATGTCAAAAGCGACTTCGTCAACAGAATGCACACTGCCGCTGTTTTGGTCTATTATTATATTATAACCATTCATTTTATAAGCGTGAATCATAAAATAACTTCCCGTTAACCTTAAAAAATACCGCCCGCTGCATATACAGGCGTGAATGCGTTTTGAAATCTGCGAAATATTGTAAAATTGCCGGCTTAAATACAAAAACGGCGGTAAATAAAATACCGCCGTAAAAGTTCAAGCAGTTTTAAGCTTATTTTTTGAGCTGCTCACATTTTTGGTTTGCCACAGCGCATGATGTTTTGCTGGCAGACTGGCATGAAGTCTGGCATTCGCCGCAGCCGCCTTTTTTTGCTGATTCGCAAAGGTTGCGCGATGTAATGGTTGTAATTCTTTTCATAACAATTTCCTTTCTGCAAAAGTTATTAAATATATTTTATATTATTATTCGTCTTTTGTCAATACCGTGGCGTTGTCAAAACCCGAAGCAGATGAAATATTAACGCCGAATTTTTTCAGCTGCATTATGTATTCAATGATTTCATCTGTGAAAACCTGGCCAGCCGTAATAATAGGCGCCCCGGGCGGGTATGCCGAAATGAGCTCTGCCGAAATTTTACCTGCGGCTGCGCAAAGCGGCGTTTTAGTGCATTTTTCAATGTCAGCTTCACCGGCGGGGGCGCTGCGCTGCGGCAGCTTGGGCAAGCGGCGCGGCGGGCGTTTTTCAAGTGACTTGTCAATTTTCAGCAAAGCGTCTGCAAGGCGCGCGAAAGGGGCGCCGGCGTCTGCCACGGTTGCAATTAGATTTATGTAATTAACACTGTGGTATTCACATTCTATTTTGTATTCGCGCCTTAAAATGTCTGCAAGAGCGGCGCCGGTTATGTTTGCCTTTCGGCAGGAAATCACTATTCTGCTTTTGTCGTCAAAAATCTTAAATTCAAGCTTTTCAAGCTTAGTTTTGTAAAGTCTGTCAAGCGCCAGGTCAAGCATGTGAAAGTCATCTGCCGCGTCTTTTAAATATTCGCAGCACACAGACGCCGAATTCATAAGCACATAGCTGGGCGAAGTGGTTTCAAGCATGTCTATATATTTTGCCGTTTTTGCGGCAAGAGCGCCGTCATAAACATTTATAACGGCCGTTTGGGTAAGGCAGGGCAGGGTTTTGTGCAGGCTTGAAATGACAATTTCGCTTTTCGGGTATTCAGGGAAATTTCCAAACGGAAAATGTGCGCCGTGCGCCGCGTCCGTTATAAGCGGAATTTGGCAGCTGACTTTGCTTACAATTCCTTCATAAGTGGGTGAAGTTATGACTGCCGCGGCTGCGCCGGGGTGTTTTGAAACGGCAAAATCAAGCGACGCCTGATTAACGGCGCCGAAAATTCCAAGCTCGTCAATATATTCTGCCCTTATGTAATGCGCTTTGAGCCCCCTGAGCTCGCATGCGTAAAACACGCTTTTGTGGCAGTTTTCTGCAACAAGTATTTCATCACCCGGGCGACACAGCGCAAAAACCGCCGCAATTATGCCAAGACTTGACCCGCCTACTGAAAGAAAAGAGCGTTTGCTGCCATAAAAGCCCATAAGCGCGTTTTCAATTTCTTTTATTGCGCCGCAGGGCGCGTGCAGGTTGTCAAAACCCGGAATTTCAGTTATATCAATTTCACTGCCCGTTATGCCGAAAGCCTTGTTGCGTTTGTGCCCCGGCATATGAAAAGGGTAACAGTCTAATTTTTTCAGCTTGTCGTGCAGCATTAGTTTTATTCCTTACAGTCAATTAAGCACACTGCGTGCGCTGCAATGCCGTCGCCCCTGCCGGTAAAGCCAAGCCCCTCTTGTGTGGTTGCTTTTACGCTTACCTGCTCTGCCGCGCAGGAACAGGCTGCGGCAATGTTTTCACGCATTTTGTTAATATAGGGTTTCATTTTCGGCTGTTCGGCAATAACAGTGGCGTCTATGTTAACAACTTTATAGCCCATGTCGCTTATTATTTGAGCGGCTTTTGCAAGCAGCTCAAGGCTGTCTGCGCCTTTGAATTTTTCGTCTGTGTCCGGAAAATGCGTGCCTATGTCGCCGCAAGCGGCGGCACCCAGCAAAGCGTCTGCAACGGCGTGCAGCAGCACGTCTGCGTCAGAATGGCCTAAAAGCCCCTTGTCATATGGAATTTCCACGCCGCCTATTATACATTTTCTGCCGCTGACAAGCCTGTGCACGTCATAGCCATGGCCTATTCTCATAAAACACCCCTGCTTTCCAATATTGCTTTTGCAAGCAAAATATCGCTTTTGGTTGTTATTTTTATGTTTTCATAGCTGCCGGCGGCAATATAGCACTGCCCGCCGCAGCTTTCAAATAAAGCGCAGTCATCTGTGAAAGTTTGATTTTCTCGCGCGGCTTTTTCAATTGCCGGCTTGAACGTGTCAAATTTAAAAACCTGCGGTGTTTGCACTGCCGCAAGCTTTTCACGCGGCGGTGTGTTTACTATTTTGCCCTCTTCGTCAATAAATTTTACGGTGTCCTTAAGCGGCGTGCCGGCGGTTGCCGCGCCGTATTTCAGCGCCGCTTCATAAACAGTGTAAATGGTTTCTTTTTCAACAAGAGGCCTTGCCCCGTCGTGTATAAATATATAATCGCTTTCGGCAGCAGCCGACGCCGCGTTATAAACGCTTTCTGTGCGCGTTGCGCCGCCCGGCACCAGCCTTACGTTTTTTGAACGGAAAATTTTTTTAAATTCCGCCATGTCTTCGCCACGGCAGGTCACTATAACGTCGTTTATTATGTCTATGTTTAAAAATGCGCGCACGCTTCTTTCAATAACGCTCATGCCGCCTATTTCAATAAGTAATTTGCTTTTGTTCAGGCCCATGCGCGTTGAATTGCCGGCGCCGGCAATAACGGCTGTGTTAAACAATTTTTTTAATCCTTTCAATTTCTTCGCTGTCAGGCGTTACAAACAGGGTTTTGTAATCTGTATATATCACCGCGCCGGGCTTTGCGCCTGCCGGCTTTTTTACATGCCTTGCTTCGGTGAAATCAACAGCCACGTTAGACGAAGCGCCCGCCTTGCTGTTGGCTGCCGCAAGCAGCGCTGCTTCATATATTGCCTGCTGTGTAAATTCGCTGCCGGAATTTATTATAATAACGTGCGAGCCCGGGCAGTCCTTGGCGTGCAGCCACAAGTCGCCGCCCTTTGCAATTTTAAGGCTCAGCCTGTCATTCATAACATTGCTTTTGCCCACCAATATTTTAAACCCGTCTGAACTTATGTATTGCACAGGCGCGGCTTTCGGGGCTTTCGCCCTTTCCTTTTTTGCAAGCTTTATATAACCCGCATCTGCAAGTTCTGCCTTAATTAAGCTGATTTCCTCGTTTGCTTCGGCCTTTTCAAGCATAACTTCTGCGCTTTCAAGATATTCAAGCTCTGCCTTGGCTTCTTTTATAAGCGTTGAAAGCTTTTTTTCGGCAACCTGCTTTTTTCGGTATTCTTTGTAATATTTTTGAATGTTTTGCGACACTGAAAGCGCGGGGGACACCGGAATACGCACCGGTTTCATGCCGTCATAATAATTTTCAATGTCATAAAAGCCCGCGCCGCTTTTCAGGCGGTACATATTTGTTGAAAGCAAATCGCCGTAAAGCTTATATTTTTCCTTTCCTTCGCATTGCTTTAGTTCATTTTCGCGGTTAATGATTTTTCTGACTGTGTGTTCGCTCAGCGTGCCGAGCCGCTTGAGCAAATCGCCGGCTCGCTGGTCTATTTTTTGCTTTTTGAGCTTTTCAAAATAATAAAAATCAAGTAGCTCTGAAAAGCTGCCGAAATATTTAAGCTTTGCCGCGCCGCCGTATTGCGTTACAGGCAGAAATGTAAAGTCAATGGGTTTATCTGTTATAACCGCAACCTTTTGCGGGTTTTCGGCATAATGCTTGATTTTTTCGGCGGAAACGCCGTTTTCATATTCGCGCGCAACAATGGGCGACACGCCCATTACAACTTCCTGAAAAGCCTTTGCGGGCGTTTTTCCTGTTTCTTTTATTTTTGCTTCAATAACATCTGCTTTTTCACATAAAATGTTAAGCTTGTTTTGCCCCGGCGGCGGGGTGTATTTTTCACCGGGCAAAATTGTGCGCACCTGCGACTTTTCTTTGCCCACGCGCTTTAAAGCGTCAATTATAACGCCGTTTTCATTCAGTAATATTATATTGCTGTAGCGCCCCATAAATTCGCACACAAGTCTTAAAGTTACATTGTCGCCAAGGCTGTTGCGCGCAAGAAAATCTATTTTAATTATTCTTTCAAGCGAATCCTGAGTCACTTCGCATATTTTTGCCGTGCAAAGCTTTTTTCGCAGCAGCATGCACAGCATTGGCGCTTCCTTTGGGTTTTCAAAGCGAAAGTCTGTAAACTGCGCCCGCGCGCTGTCTGCACGGCAAGACAAAAGCAGCCGCCTTGCCCCCTGCGGCGAGCGAAGAGTAAGCACAAGTTCCTGCGCAGACGGCTGGTGTATTTTTTCCACCCTTGCCCCCAGCGCAAAATCTGCTATTTCATTTTTTAAATGATAAAGAAATATTCCGTCAAGTGACATTTTACAGCACCTTACAGCGTAAAATTAAATGGTGTGAACCGGGTTTTCGTCACCCGCCCATAAAAATTCAACGCCCTTAAACTTTTCAGACAGGGCGCCCAGCAGCATTTTAAAAGATTCAGATTCTGTTTCAAAATGCCCGGCTTCAATTATTGCAAAGTCATTTTCGGCGCATGCCAGCATTATGTGGTGCTGCACTTCGCCTGTTATATAGCAGTCTGCGCCCTGCTTTTCAGCCAGTTCGTAAAATTCACCCGCGGCGCCGCCGATAACGGCAACTGTTTTAATCGTTTTGCCGGTTTTGGTGTACCTTATGCCGCTGACGCCAAGCGCGTCTTTTACAAACGCAGCGAAAGAATCTATGCCGCGTGGGCTTTCAAGTTCGCCGACTGTCATATATGTGCCGGCAATATGCCTTGTGTTTTTAAGCCCTAAGCGCTGCGCAAGGGCTGCGTTTATTCCGTTTTCTGCCAAATCAAAATTTGTGTGGGCAGACAAAACGTCTATATTATTTTCAATGCACTTATAAACAACGCTGTTTTTCATAACGCGTGAAATTGAGCCGAAAATTACCGGGTGGTGCGAAATTATAAGCTGCGCGCCGTGTTCCTTTGCAAAGCTCAGCGCATGCCCGCTCACGTCAAGAGACAGCACGGCACGTTTGATTTCACGGCCAATATCGCCTATTAAAAAGCCCGCGTTGTCCCAATCTTCCTGCGCGTCAAACGGCGCTATTGAATCTATGTATTCATAAATGTCTTTTGCTGTGGTGCTCATAACTTCTCCTTTATGGCATTTATAACCGCGCTGCAGCGCCCGCCTGGGGCGTCTTTTTTTTCAAGATAGCGAATCAGGTGCATGAAATATTCTTTATGCGTGAAATCATTTATGTTGCCGAGATATAAATATGCTTCGTCAAACGGCTGCTTTTTGCCGGTGTATTCGGCTTCAAGCACATTGTAATAATGCCTGCCCTCTTTAACAATTATGTCGCGCCCGATTTCAAATGAATTTTCACATAAAAACCGGCGCAGAGCTTCAGGGTGAGTCATTGGGTTGAAAATATAATGTATTCCACGGCTTTTTATATTTTTAAAGCCTGCCAAAATTTCTGCAATGAGCTCGCCGCCCATGCCGCAAACGGCAATGTCTGTGCAGCTGTCAAAGCTGGCGCTTTGCAGCCCGTTTGCAAGCACAAAATCTATTTTGTCGCTAAGAGCGCATTCCAGCGCAAGCCTTTTGCATGCCGCAAGCGGCTGCTCTTTAACGTCGCTTGCAACGGCGCGCTCTATTTTGCCTGAAAGCAGCAGGTGGGCAATAAGCAGCCCATGGTCGCAACCAATGTCTGCCAAAATTGCGCCCGGCCTTACAAATTCGGCGGCGGCGGCAAGCCGCGGCTTTAATTTAAGCGTTTTTTTCATCTATAAACGCGTTTATTTTATCCACCAGTTTGTCTGCATTTGTGGCGTGCACGGCGCAGGCGGCCGCAATGCTTTCAGACCTGGAAGCCGGGCAGCCAAGGCAGTGCATGCCTATTTCAAGAAAGAGCGGCGCCGCGTCAGGGTGCACGTCAAGCACATCGCCTATAATTGTTTTTTTTGTAACCTTGTCTAACTTTTTCATGCTTTTCACATATTTCCTTTCTTTGGGCGCCCCTAAGCTGCAAGCAGTAAAATGTGCGGCGCAGAACATAAATATTCGGCGGGGCTTTTTAAGTATTATAATATATAACAAAAATGTTTGCAAGTGTTCTTACTTTGTGTTAATATAGTTTTTACAGGACGGTGGTATTTATGAGTGAAAAATTTGAAAGCTATTCTGAATTTGACGCTTACACATATGGAATTAAAGACGGTGGGCTGCGCTCTGTCAGCGCAATAAACCTGCTTGTTTGCTATGTCGTGGCAAATTCTGCCGTAAGGCTGACTTCAAAAAATATTTGCGACGCCGTGTCGCAGGGTGAAATAGCCAATTATTTTGAAACCACCCAGGCAATTTCGCGCCTTACCAAAGAGGGCATTATTGTTGAAGATGAAAGCGGCTTTTTAATTGCAACTGACGAATGCAGGCGCCTGACTGAAATTATTGAAAACGACCTGCCGTATACCGTGCGCGAGGCCAGCATAAAAATTTGCAAAAAGCTTGCTGAAATAGATATTTATAAAAAAGAAAACAGGGTTGACATTACCGAAAGCGGCGGCATTTATTATGTAACCATGCATATAACTGATAAAAACAGCGATTTTATGGTTTTAAAGCTAAGCGCCGCCACCAAGGAACAGGCTCAGATTATTAAAGAAAAGTTTTTAAACGACCCTACAAAAATTTATGACAACCTAATAAATTCAATATTTGAATAACCAAATTAAGCGGCGTTAAAATTCACCAATGCAAACACCGAATTACGGGGCGTTGCCATTTATTGAATTTTTACCGATTTGTAACACTAATGTATTTTGACACAGTATTTCATATATGTTAAAATGAAAACACAAGCGGTGTTACCCAACAGGCGCTTTTAATTCAGAACGGGGTGCATTTACATGAAAAAAGTTTTAACAGTGCTGCTGACATTTGTAATTGTTGCATTATGCTGTGTGTTTCCGGCAAGCGCCGCTACTTCCAACACGCTGAGCGTTTCGGCAGACAATATTTCGCACGAAGTCAGTTCCACGCTTTACGGCACGTTTATTGAAGATATTTCAAAGGCGTGCGACGGCGGGCTGGTGTCAAACCTTGTTTACAACAACAGCTTTGAATATAACGACGCCGGCGAAGACAATGCCGAGCTCAACGAAGCTTATTGGCTTTTTGAAAACATTGAACATGAACTTTCAAGCGAAAGCCCAATGAATGAAAACAACACGCATTATGAAATTTTAACTGTGTCCGGCACGGGCACAGTTACAAATATCGGCTGTGTGGAAGACTGGGACTACCAAACGTGGAACCCTAATTCAGAGCTCCAGTCTACGCCGGACATGGGCTTTAGCGAAGGGGTTAAATACGATTTTTCGTGCTATTTCAAAAATGTTGACTTTAACGGCACCGTTACGGTTTACCTTGATTCGGCTTCAAACGAAGACAGCCGTGTTGAAGTTGACCTTTCGGGGCTTAGCGGCGAATGGGTGCAGTTTTCCGCGGTGCTTGAATCTGCCGCTTCGGAAGACGGCGCGCTTGCAATTGAATTCAGCGGCAGCGGCACTTTGCTTATGGACTTTGCGCAGCTTGTTTCGCAAGATTCATATGGCTATGGCACTGACGAATGGCAGTTTACCACACTGCGCTCTGATTTGGCGCAGGCAATTATAGACCTTAACCCGTCTTTCATTCGTTTCCCCGGCGGCTGCTTTTGCGAGGGTGATTCGCTTGAAAATTTATATAACTGGAAAGACACTATAGGCCCTGTTGAGCAACGTGTTCAGACTTACAACGTGTGGCGCAACGACTCTGCCGGCGACTATTACATAAACAGCAATTTCATGGGTTACGGCGAATATTTCAACCTGTGTGCAGACATTGGGGCAGAGCCTGTGCCGTGTCTTAACGTGGGGCTTACCTGCCAGGGCAGAAATAATTATGACTATAATGTTGACGCATATGAAAAGCTTTCAATGACTGACGAAGAGTTCAAACAATACCTTATTGACGTGCGCGGCTATTGGGAAGACGACGAAGAGGGGCTTGCCGCCAGAGCAGAGGCGGTTGACGCTCTTGGCTATGAAAGCGAAGACGACTGGTGGGCATATGTTGAAACAATTGCCCTTACCCCCGGCACCGAAGAGTGGGACGAATATGTAAACGACATTTTAGATTTAATTGAATTCGCAAACGGAGACAGCGAAACCACATACTGGGGTGCGCTGCGTGCCGAATACGGGCATGAAGAGCCTTATAATTTAAAATATTTGGAACTCGGCAATGAAAACTGGGGCGAAATTTACTGGCGCAATTTTGAAGCGCTTTATGCTGAAGTCAAAGCGGTTTACCCTGACATTACAATTATAACAACCGCCGGCACTTCAGGTTCCGGAGACGCGTTTGATTACGCATGGGAAACTGCAAATGAAAGCTACAGCGACTGCTATGTTGACGAACATTATTACACAGCCAGCAGCTATCTTTACGAAATAAACGACAGATATGACAGCTATGACCGCAGCGGCGCAAAGGTCTTTTTGGGTGAATGGGCCGCCACGGCAGACGGTTGGGGCACAATGCAGACCAAAAGCAACATGATTGAAGCCGTTGAAGAGGCGACTTATATGACTGCCCTTGAAAGAAACAGCGACATAGTCGCCATGAGCTGCTATGCGCCCACATTTGCCAAGGTTAATTCCCAAAACTGGACTATAAATGAAATTTGGTTTGATTCGCAGGAAACGGTGCTGACCCCGGCCTATTACACACAAATGCTTTATACCAACAATACAGGCACGCAGTATATAGACACCTCTTTCAGCGACGATGTTGACGTTAAAGAGCTCGCCCAGTCAGTTACAGTGGACGCTGACGAACAGGTGATTTATGTAAAAATAGTTAATTCAAGCGGCGCAAAGCAGACAGTTGACATCAATATAGACGGCTTTGAAAATATAAATTATGTTTCAAACCAATGCCTTTCGGAATATTTTGCGGGTGCGTGCAATGAAGTCGGCAAAACCTGCTATGTTGCGCCGGTTGACGAAGAGCTTAAATACACAACTTCGTCAGATTCAACAACCATAACGCTGAAAGCAGGGGAATACAGCGTAAATGTAATAAGAATAGCATACGGCGACAATGACGGGGCTGACCTGTGGCAGCTGCCTGACAGCACGCCGGAAGACGGCACATATATTCCACTGTGGCTCAGAATAACCATTCCGTCTGTAATAGGCGCTGTGGCTGTTGTGGGGGCGGCAGCGGCGGTAATAGTTCACGTTGTAAAAAAGAAAAAATCTAAAAAATCACAGTAACGAAAATATGAAAAAAATTATAAAACTTTTGTCCGCGTTTTTGTGCGCTATGTTTATATGCGGCACTTTTTCCGGCTGCACCGCCGCGCAATATCAGACTTTTGCCGCCGCCGGCGCTTCATATATAAGGGTGGCAACCTTTAACTGCGCGGCACCGTGGGGCAATTTGCTTGACGGCACTGCCTCTTCAAAGCGCGTAAAGCTGTTTGCGGCATATATGAATTCGCTTTTGCCTGACTCAATAGGCACGCAGGAAATGAACCAAAGCTGGCTTGACAAGCTTGCAGATTTAATGCCGCTTTATGATTCCTATGGCGTTATAAGGGGCGGGGACGACAGCGAAAACAAGTCGGAAATGAATGCAATACTTTGGCTTAAAGATAAATATACGCTTGTTGACAAGGGCACGTTCTGGCTGTCTGAAACGCCGCTCGTTGAAAGCATTTACACCGGCGCCGGCTGTTACAGAATTTGCACGTGGGTGCTGCTTGAAAACAGCGAAACGGGTTTCAGATATATACATATGAATACCCACCTTGACAATGCAAGCGAAGAAGCCGCAAATTACGGCGCGCTTGTAATTGCTCAGCAAATAGGCGAACTTATGCTCCAATACCCAGAAGTCGCAATTGTGCTGACAGGCGACTTCAACGAAACAGACGACGGGCAGGCATATTCCACAATGTCAGCGCTGCTGACTGACGCGCGGGTAAGCGCAGGCGCAGAAAAGCAAACAACTTACCATGCTTGGGGCGAAGCGGACAGCGGCGAGCCGATTGATTACATTTTCATGTCTGCCGGGCAGGAAGCCGGCGGCTATTACAGGCTTGACGACATATCAAACGGCTATATAAGCGACCATTATGGGCTTATGGCAGACATATTGGTAAACTGATTACAGGGCAGCAGGCAAAAGCCTGCTGCTTTTTGTTTGCATGCAAAGCGGTGCTTTTTAAGGGCAAATTGGGGGCGCTTTGCGGCTTTCGGGCGGTTTATGTTTAATTTATTGTTCTGATATACACTATAGGCATTGGTTTAACATGGGCGGGGCATTTTCGCATTGCCGTTAAAACTGAATTACAGAAATTTTGTCTGCAATCTTAAGGAGGCGGCCGCAATGAAAAAATTTTTAAGCTTGTTTTTATCAGTTTTAATGCTGTGCAGCATAACTGCGGGGCTTGATTTGTGCGCCGTGGCAGGCAGCAGCTCATATAGTGTAAGCGTGAGCAAAACAACCTATACTTATGATTCAAAAGCAAAAAAGCCAGCCGTAACGGTTAAAGATTCAAACGGCAACAAAATCAGTTCAAAATATTACACGGTTTCATATATAAGCTGTTCCACAGGCAAAACAGTAAGTTCCATGAAATCAGTCGGCAAATATTATGTGAAAGTTAAAATGAAAGGCAAATACAGCGGCACATTCAAGAAAATCGTAACAATAAAGCCCAAAAGCACAAGCATTAAAAGTCTGGCGGCAGCCCCGGTTGGCTTTACTGTAAAATGGGGGAAAGTGGCAAGCCAGACAACGGGTTACCAAATTCAATATTCAACTGACAGTTCGTTTTCAGCCAAAACCACCAAAACTGTTACAAAAAACACAACCACGTCAAAAAAGATAACGTCTCTTAAAGAAAAAACTAAATATTATGTGCGCGTAAGGACATATAAAAAGGTAACGGTAAACGGCAAGACCCAAAAAATATATTCAAGCTGGTCAGCCGCAAAAAGCGTTACAACCCAAAAATGTTCACACAGCTACACCGGCGCAAAGGTTACGGCTAAAGCCACCACTGCAAAAAACGGCTCAATGCAGTACACCTGTGAAATATGCGGCAAGGTTAAAACCGTAAGCATTGCAAAAATTGCGTCCGTCAGTCTGTCTGCAAGTTCATTTACATATGACGCAAATGCAAAGTCCCCGTCTGTAACAGTTACAAATTCCGGCGGCTCTAAAATAAGTTCAAAATATTACACTGTTTCATATATAAGCTGCGCCACGGGAAAAACCGTTTCGTCAATGACGGCAGTCGGCAAATATTATGTCAGCGTGAAATTCAAAACAAGATACAGCGGCACTGTTAAAAAGGTTGTCACCATAAAGCCCGCCGCCACGTCAATTACATCATTGGCAGCAACTGCAAACAACGGTGAAATTACAGTTAAATGGGGAAAGGTAAGCGCACAGATTACAGGCTACCAGCTGCAATATTCCACTGATTCGGCGTTCACTTCGGCCCAAACGGTAAGCGTTTCGGGCAGCTCTGCAACATCAAAGCAGCTTTCGTTTTTAAACGCGGGGCAGAAATACTATGTGCGTGTGCGCACTTACAAAACAGTCACTGTAAACGGCGACGCAACAAAGCTTTATTCGGCATGGTCGTCTGCCGTAAGCGTTACCACAAATTGTTCCCACAGCTATGACAGCGGCACTGTAACCACACCCGCCACACCTTCGGCAGACGGGGTTATTACATACACCTGCACAGTCTGCGGGCATGTAAAAACGGCAGCCCTGGCGAAAATAGACAGCATTACCCTTTCAAGCACCAGCTATACATATGACGCAACGTCAAAAAAACCAACCGCCACGGTGAAAGACAGCGCCGGCGAAGTCATAGATTCGGCATATTACACCATTACATATATCAACCGTGAAACCGGCAGCTCTGTTTCAGCCATGAAAGCAGTGGGTAAATATTATGTGCGCATTACATTCAGGGGCATTTATTCCGGCACGGTTGACAAGGAAATTTCAGTAATGCCAAAGCCTGCCACAATAGTCGGCATTGAAGCCACGCGTGACATTGCGGGCGAAATCAGCCTTTCATGGGGCAATGTGGCCACGGCAGACGGGTATGAACTTCAATATTCGCTTAGCAGCGACTTTTCAAACAGCACAACAAAAACAATTTCCGGCACGTCTCTCACAAGTGCAACGATTGCATCTTTAATAGGCGGCGCAACCTATTATGTCAGAATTCGCACATATGCGCAAGTCACCATTAACGGCGAAACACAATATATATATTCAACATGGTCTGACGCAGACGAAGTTGAAACAAGCGACGGCTATATAAGCGTTGTCACTTTCAACTGCGCGGCGCCGTGGGGCAATGTGCTTGACGGCACGGCGTCTTCAAGCCGCGTAAAGCTGTTTGCTTCATATATGAATTCGCTTTTGCCTGACTCAATAGGCACGCAGGAAATGAACCAAAGCTGGCTTAATAAGCTTGCCGATTTAATGCCGCTTTATGATTCCTATGGTGTTATAAGGGGCGGGGACGACACTGAAAGCCAGTCTGAAATGAATGCAGTATTGTGGCTTAAAGACAAATATACTCTTATTGACAAGGGCACGTTCTGGCTGTCTGAAACGCCGCTGGTTGAAAGTATTTACACCGGGGCCGGCTGTAACAGAATTTGCACATGGGTGCTGCTGCAAAACAACACAACGGGCTTTATGTACATACATATGAACACCCACCTTGACAATGTAAGCGGTGCCGCGCAGTCTTACGGCGCCACCCTGATTTTGGAAAAAATGCAAGAGCTTCAAGAGCTTTACCCGGACGCCGCTGTTGTGCTGACGGGCGACTTTAATCTTTACAGCAGCTCTTCAACATACAGCAAAATAACGTCTGTGCTTACAGACACGCGTGTTGCCGCAGGCGCTGCGCAGTCAACCACATACCATGCGTGGGGCACGGTTGACTCGGGCAGCCCGATTGACTATATTTTCACCTCGTCAGACAGAACGGTTTACAGTTATGCAAGGCTTGACAGCACGTCCGGCGGCTATGTAAGCGACCATTATGGGCTTATGGCAGACATATCAATAAATTAATGTGAAATTGACATGGACAGAGCAGGCTTAGCAATTGCAACAAGCCGGGGCTGCCGATATGACATTTTACAGTAAAAAATAAACCCGGCCCGACTTAAGTCGGGCCGGGTTTTTGCGCATAAAGTTAAAGTAATTTGTTGTGTTTCAGTCGCCGCGGTATGTCGGGGCGTTTTTCGGCGATTTACCTTTTATTACGTTGTGGTAATAGGCATAAGTCATGGGCGCATCATCATTTAATATGTCAGCCCCTGTAACTTCGCCTAAAAATACGGTGTGCGTTGAACTTTCCATTTTGTTTATAACCTTGCAGGTAATGTAAGCTGACGCAGAGCCGACTACAGGCAGAAAGTTTTTTATAAGCGGCTTTTCATTTTCAAACTTGTCGCAGTCTCTGCCGCTTTTAAAGCCGAAATTTCCAATTACAAGCGCTTCGCAGTTTTCGCCCAAAATATTTATTGCAAAAACACCTGAATCGCTTATGCATTTGTTCGTAAAATTGTCATGGTTAATTGAAACTGCTATGGTTGCCGGGTCGGCGGTCACCTGCATTGCGGCGTTAGCGGTGCAGCCGGTTGCCTTGCCGTCTGCCCAGGTGGTAACAACATAAACGCCATATGATAATTTATAAAGAGCTGCTGTATTCATTTGAATTTCTCCTTTATTTTAACGCCCTGCCGGCAATGCGCCAAAGCTAATTTAAGCTGCGGTTTGCCAATTGCCAATTTAAGCCTTGCTCATTGGGCGGCGGCACGCAGTAAAAACGGCTTTTCACAGCCGGGGGAGTGCGCTGCCGGTTAAAATCGGCAGGCAATGTCTGACGGTGGCGGTGCATTTTCCCCTAAGTTATTATGCCCATATTTAAACAAAAAGGGGCGTTTGCAGCGCCCCTTATTTTATTATTCGCCGAAATATCTTTTAAGCAGGCCCTCAAAAGCTTTGCCGTGCCTTGCTTCGTCTCTTGCCATTTCATGCACTGCGTCATGAATGGCGTCAAGGCCCTGCTGCTTTGCCATAACTGCCAGTTCGGTTTTGCCGGCCGTTGCGCCGTGTTCCGCCGCAACGCGCATTTCAAGGTTTTTCTTAGTTGAATCTGTTACAACCTCGCCCAGCATTTCTGCAAATTTTGCGGCGTGTTCAGCCTCTTCATACGCGGCCTTTTCCCAATAAAGTCCGATTTCGGCATAGCCTTCCCTGAATGCAACCCTTGACATTGCAAGATACATGCCGACTTCGCTGCACTCGCCCGTAAAGTTTTCGCGCAGGCCCTGAATGATTTCTTCGCTTACGCCGTCAATAATTCCGACTTTATGTTCTGCGGCCCAGGTTTTTTCACCGTCTGTTTCCTTGCGTTCAGCCATTTTTGCGCCGCAGATAGGGCAAATTTCAATAGGCTCGTCGCTTTCATAGCCGCAAACAGGGCAATAGTATTTTTTTGACATAATTTTGTTCTCCTTTAATTTTTGTTTTTAATATTTTCACTGCAGCGCTTGCAAATTCCGCTGTAGTAAATTGCTTTTTTGTCTATGACGAAACCGTCAAGCCCGTCATAATTTATTTCGGAAACGCAAAAATCGTAAATTTTTGAGCATTCGCTGCAAATAAAATGACCGTGCGGCTTTACGTCTGCGTCATAGTGAATGCTGTCTCCGTCAATCGTAACCGTTATTAAAAGCCCGCATTCAACAAGTGATTTAAGCGCATTATAAACCGTTGTTTTTGAAAAGTTGGGGTAAATGGGCGACACATGTTCCCAAACGTCAAGCGCGTCCGGGTGGTCGCTCTTACCGTATATATATTCAAGCACGGCAATGCGCTGTGGTGTTATTCTTAAGTCCTTTTCACGCAATATTTCAATTATTTTTTCTCTTGTCATAGTTTGCACTTATTTAAAATCATTTTAATATTGTAACGATTACAAATTAATTGTACCACATATTTATAAATTGTCAAGCCTTTTTTTAATTTTATTTTGAAAATTTATGATTGACATAGCCGCGCCCTTTTGATAATATTTTCAATAAGGGTGCAGGCCGTAATTAAACACGGCAGGCTTTCAATAATTAGTGGTAATTTCCCAAAGCGGGCGAAGCCTTGCCCCATGCTGCTGTTCGGGCGTGCCCGCGATTAAATGTTTTGCGAATGGAGGAATATAATGATAAAAGTCAATTGGCAGAAAATAAAGCCGTTTGAAAAAAAGAGCTTTGCATTGCCTGTTATGGCAATTCTTATATTAATAGGTATAGCCGCGGTAATTTACTGTTTTTTTAGCCCGCTTAAATTAATGGCGCTTAAATTTTTCAGCGCTTTATTTATATTTACTTTTTTTGCTTTTTATATTCATATAGAGTCGCGCATGCTGCAAATTTACATGCTGCTTGCAATTTTTGACGTGGGGGTTATTTTTGCCGGCATTATTCCGGTAAATCTTGTGCTTACCGTGTTCTTTTTTGTGCTGTCTTTGCTGCTGGCACTTTTTTGCGTGGCGCTTTGCATAATTTCAAAATATTCAAACGAAAAAGACACAGCTTATGATTTTCCCGAACCAGACCGCCCTGCGCTGTTTAAAAATAAAAGCGTTATGTTTTTTGCACCGCATGAAGATGATGAAATTAATGTTTTCGGCGGAATTATTGAACATTACATAAACAATAAATCAACGGTAAGGGTTGTGTTTTCAACAAACGGCGACTTTCACGGGCTTGGAAAAATGCGCATTAGGGAAGCTATGAATGTGGCGAAAAAATACGGTGTGCCAAATGAAAATTTCATTTTTTTGGGTTACAGCGACAGCCTTGAAAACAGTGAAGGAAAGCACATGTATAACTGCCCGGGAAATGAAGAACTGACGTCTGCGCGCGGTATAAAATGCACATATGGAAATTCAAAAAAGGCGCCATACCGCAGTCATCTTTTTACCCGAAACAACTTTTTAAGCGACGTAAAGAGCGTGATTGAAAACTATAAGCCAGACGTTTTATATTGCTGCGACTATGACGTGCATGCAGACCACCGTGCCATAAGCCTGATTTTTGAAGAGGCGCTTGACCTTATTTTAAAAGAAAACCCATTTTACCGCCCGGAAGTGTTCAAGGGCTTTGCATATTCCACAGCGTGGGACGGGCTTTTAGACTATTACAGCCAAAACGCCGCGTCAACAAAGCTCAAAATTCCGGCTCCTTATATGGGTGAAACAAATGTATACGACTGGAAAGACCGCGTGCGTCTGCCGGTTGCAAAGGAAAGCCTTTCAAGGGTTATGCAAAATTCAAAAAGCTACATTGCCATGGCCGAATATTCAAGCCAAACTGCAACTGACCATGCAAATTCCATTTTAAATGCAGACAAGGTTTTTTGGCGCCGCAGGACAGACAGCGTGCTTTATGACGCAAAAATAACAGCCACCAGCGGCAATGCCGCGCGCCTTAATAATTTTAAGCTCGTAGACAGCTCAGACATAAAAATGCAAAACGAATTGCCGCTTTACGGCATTTGGGTGCCTGATAAGGGAGACAGGGAAAGGGCAATTTTGTTTGAAATGCCTGTTGAAAGAAAAATATCTTCTGTAGCGCTTTATGAAAACCCAAGCGATATGGGGCATATTATAAACGCCGTGGTGTCGCTCGGCTCGTTTTCTTTCAACACGGGCGAGCTTAAGCCAAACGGCGCCGCCACTATTTTTGAATTTCCTGCCGTTTCGGCAAAGGCCATTGCTGTAAAGGTACAAAGCTTTACCGGGGTGTGTTCACTTTTAAAGGTTGAAGCATATGAAACTCACAGCAGTTCCAAGGCGCAGCTTGTTAAAATTTGCAGTAATAACGGCGATTTTTGCTATGATTACATCATTAATAAAAGCGGCAGGGAAGAGTTCGGCGTTTATACATACCCTGAATGTAAAGATGTAAAGCTTTACATATCGTCAGACAATGACGGGCTCCAGGCGCATTGCGAAAATTCGCTTATAAGCGTAAATTGTCCGCCGGGAGAGAGCGGCATTCTCAAAGTCAGCCTTGCCGAAGACCCGGAAATTTACGATGAAATCAGAATTTCAAACCCGGACGAAAGAGAGCGCAGCATAATTGAGCTAAAGCAAAAATATGAACATATAGTTTATTCCCCCGCAATGCAGCGTGACTATTACAGGGGGCTTTTGCGCCGCCTGGGCACATATTTTCCCGCGCTCAATAGGTGACTGTTTAAAAGAAACGACTTATTTTAAATGCTAAGCGCAAAAAGCAGGGTAAATTCCCGCTATAGCAGGGGCGCCCATTACGCCTTTGCCGCAGCCCCAAAAACCATGTTGTCAAGCATTTTTTAAAAAAAGATTTTTAAATTCGACATTATTCGACAATATACATTCAAATGGTTTTGTAACTAAAAAACAATCCCCGAATTGCTTCGGGGACTGCCCACGTCAAGTTACAAGAGAAAGATAGACAAATAACTCAACGACCGCATGATAACATTGTTCACTTGGCTTGTCAAGTGCTTTTTGAAAAAATATTAATATTTTGTTTTTATACAATTATATATAACTTGGGCAAGAAATGTCCCTGCCTCTACAGGCGGCGGGGTCCGATTTTTAATCAGCGGTGAGTACAATCACCCGCTGATTAATGACAGCGTTGCTGTCGCTTGCCACGTTGAATAACGGGCAAGCCCTTATTGAATTAATATTACACCACACGAAGCTAAAATTGTCAGTCCTCTATTTATCATATGCAAGCCTTAATTTAGTGACGGCCATTGGGGATTTTTCAATTTCGCCTGCCACAAGCAAGTGTCAGCGCCGTTAATTGATTTCCAAATTAAAGGGAAACCGCCTGTGCCGTTAAACAAGCTTGCCATTGTCGCTCCGGTTTTTTTCGCAGCGCCGAGTCTCCAGCTGGTGCTTCCCACATGCCACTATAAGGTTTTATGTAATTTCTTTGCTCAAGGAGATATGTTTCATCTGTATGTCGGACAATTAATCGTATACCAAATGATAAATTTCATCTATTGCCGTGTCTAATTTGATACAACATAACGAAGCCATCTGATATTCCTTAACGATGCACCCGCACCCGTGTGCAAAAATGCACACCCCTCATAACGATGCCGTGTTCATCGTTACGGGGTATATGTGCGGAGATTTGATAGTGCGCCTTTTTACCCAACTCTTCCTGAACTTATTTTTCAAGCCATGCCTTTATCTGTTCATTGCTTTGGTCTGTGATTCGGATTGCCGAATGTACCACAGCACCCTTACAGATTTCCGTCACGGTCTGACCTGCCTTTTCAGGTCCCGAAGAACCGCTGGTGCAAAAAACATATACATCTTTTCCTGCAAAATTGTACTCACCTGCGAATGTCCCAATCAAACGTGGGCAAGTGCCATACCACACGGGAAATCCGAGCAGAATGCGGTCATAGGAATCGAAATTTTCCACATGAGTTGTCACCTTTGGCATTTCCTTTGTTGCGAGTTCCTTGCCGCCGATGGCTACCGCTTTCAAATAACCGCCGTAATTTTTCTCACCCTTAATTTCAAACAAATCCCCACCGGCTATTGCCTGAATCCGTTCAGCTACTTTCTTTGTAACGCCTGAAAGCGAGAAATAAGCTATCAATGTTTTCATCTTCAAAAACCTCCTATAAATTTGATTTTAATATGAAGTGTCCACCGCTTTATGACATCATGTGTCCATAACTGCCTTTGCGCTATTTAACAGCAAGCTCGTAGCTGTCCTGTATCCGTGCAACCAGTTCCTCATCACTAACACTTTCATCCAATATCACGGTATACCAGCTTTTCTTGTTCATATGCCAGCCGGGATAGTAATTTTCTCTTTTCAGCAGTTCAGTCATCTGCTCCGGAGCAATGCGCAAATCGATTATCTCAACCGTTTCATTCGAATCCAGCCCCAGCTTGCTTCTTTGTACGGTTAAGATTGCTCCATACCATTTCATGGTGTCCTTTCTCCGCCAGACGGCATTGTCAGGAAACTTCGTCCAAAGAAACTCAAGCTCATCACCATATGTATCAGAAACATAATCAATCATCCGTAATGTCTGCGCTGCCTTAAACACGGACGGCTGATAACATTTTAAAGAGATGTCCTGCAAAATGTCGGTAATAGCTGTCCGCACTTCACCAACATAAGTGCCTGCCGCATTGGTTTTATACAGTACATATTCATCACCGGTTTCCTTTTCGGTCAGGAAAGTATCGACATTATCATCCGCATCTATGACAATCAGCAATGAAAATTCCCCATTTATAATGTTGGTGCGATATTGATATTTGCCGTCCTTCTGTTCAAAACCATATTCTAAAAGTTTTGATGGGATGGCTTTCTTTCTTCTGAAAATATCCTCAAACATCAGCACTCAGCCTTTCTCAAGATTTCCTTTCAATACCAATGCGGCTGCGTTTTTGTTTCCTTTTTCAAACTTGCCTCCGCATCTTCCTTTGTTGCGAATAGTCGATTCTCTCTGACCTTAATGCCACCGCCGCTGTCAGCGAATCGGACAGTATAAAGCCCACCGCCGAACTTCAATATTTTCACTTCCCGTATGAAACGGTTGCTCTCCACAAGGAAAGCCGTATCGCCGGGACTGTATTTGTTAGCCATAGTGCATCACTTCCGTTTGATATAAGTGAGTTCCACATCGTATCCCAGCTGCTCCATCAACTGGAGGAATGTCTTATTGACAATCCTGTCATTGTTCCGAATCAGCCTACTGATGTAAGGCGCGGAGGTTCCGATATCCTCGGCCAGTTTCGCCTGGGTGACGTTCTCCTCTATGCATTTGACCTTCACATCGACTTCCACGTTATTTTTCAGCATTTTAGTCCCTCTTTGCCATTACAAAAGTTGTACTTCTACTGCAATTTATTGTACCACATCTTTATGAACTTTTCTACCCATACAGCAAAAAACATCCGACCGAAGCCGGATGCCGTTTGCCTTTTTTGTATTTTGTTATGCCTGTATCTCCGTTCCGTTGCGGAATGTGACCGTGAGTTCCTTCTTCTTGCCGACCGTGATGTACTCAACCATACTGCCCCAGAGTGCGCTGTCAAATTCACGGATTGCGCCGTCCTGTTCTTTCAGCGTCTGGATGAAATTTTTCAGCCGCTCGCCCTGTGCTTCCTTTGCGGAAATAGTGGTGGTCACCTCATCGTACCGAGCCTTTGATTTGTCGTACCTTTCCACCAGCGCATTGTAGCGTTTCTGGTATTCATCCTGGTCCTGCGCGACACGGGCGTTCTCCTCTACAATACTCTGCGTCATTTCGACAACAATCGACATCTCATCCTCCAGTTGCTTTTTCTCTGCCAGAAGGGAGTCTGTAACACAGAGTGTCCTGCGGACAATTTCCGCATTGGTGATGATTTCTTTTTTCTCGGTTACCAGCTTGTTGTACGCCGATACGAATGCAGCTTTAATCTCGTCCTCGGTCACGTGAGGAGTCTCACATTTTGTGCCGTTATCATATTTGTGGTTGCAGCGATAGACGACTTTGCGGTACCTGTCCGTGGAGTGCCAGACCTTGGAGCCGTACCAACTGCCGCAATCCCCGCATTTTATCTTGTTCGAGAAAATGCTCACCCCGCTGTACCGTGAACCGCCTTTCGTCCGTCTGGCAAGTTCCGCCTGCACCAAATCGAATACCTGGGGACTGATAATAGCCTCGTGGTTTCCCTCCACATAATACTGTGGCACCTCGCCCTCATTTTTCTTCATCTTTTTCTGTAAAAAATCCACCGTGAATTCCTTTTGTAGAAGGGCATCACCCTTGTACTTCTCGTTCGAGAGCATCCTACGCACAGTCTGCTGGTTCCAGACATCCTTGCCGCTGGGTGTTTTGATGCCCCTGTTCGTAAGCTCCACTGCTATGGAATGCGGCGTCATGCCCTCAAGGAACAGATTAAAAATCAGGCGTACCGTTTCTG
>JAJQIJ010000012.1 GCA_021199275.1 Clostridiales bacterium | reverse complement strand
TGTCTACACCGAGCAGCTGCGGGTCCGGAAATGCAAGACCGCAGTCAAGTATAAACATATCGTTGCCGTATTCAAACAGGGTAAGGTTTTTACCTATTTCGTTCATGCCGCCCAAAAATGCAATTTTCACAGCCTTTACCCTGCTGTCTGCCTGCGGGCGGGGGTTACTGCTTACCTTGCGATAGGTGTATTTGCGCACGGTGGAATTCCGTTTTCCGCCCGCGCCCCTTTCGCCGGTATTATTCTGTTTTGCCATTAAAAAACTCCTTTTATTCAAGGGCTGCACCGGGAATGTAATTCCCGGCGGCGCCCGTATTTTTTCCGTACTTAATTCAGTATATATATAATAAATAATTTCAGACTCAATGTCAAGCACATTATTTTAACAGCGGCATTAATAGTACCTGCCGCCGCCAGAGCCGGGGGAACATACCCCCTAAGTTATATTTAATTTCCGACGCCTTACATATTGATTATTGACCGCGGTAATGTTAAAATATACATTATGCTTAATAAAAAACAAATTACTTTTTAAAGCTCCGCTCCGACACGCGGGCAATTGCAAAATAGGGCGTTCAAATAAACTTGCATAGTTAAAATCAGTAAAGGGTAAAAAATGAAAAACGTTAAAATTTACACAGACGGCGCTTGCAGCGGCAACCCCGGAAAAGGCGGCTGGGGCGCGGTGCTTATTTATAACTCTGTAGAAAAAGAAATGAGCGGCGCTGACGAAAGCACCACAAATAACAGAATGGAGCTTACTGCCGTTATAAAAGCCTTGGAAGCTCTGAAAGAGCCGTGCAGCGTGCTGCTGAAAACAGATTCAAAATATGTTTGCGACGCCGTAAATAAGGGCTGGGTTTATTCGTGGCAAAAAAATTCATGGAAAAAGGCGGACAAAAAGCCGGCTCTCAATGTTGATTTGTGGCAGCGCCTTTTAGAGCTTTTGGAAATTCATAAGGTTGAATTTTCTTGGGTCAAGGGGCATAACAATAACAAATATAACGAACGCTGTGACTCGCTTGCTGTAGAGGCATATAAGAATTTACCCGTTTGATTTTTTACAAACCTGCGCTGTTAAATTATAGCAGCATTGGAACGCTATGGCGGCAAGCTTGTTTCGCTTACAATAATTTTTAAACCGCACAAAAAATGCAGCCCTGTTAAGACTGCGTTTCAATAAGGGCTTGCCCGTTATTCAACTTGGGGCGACAGCCGCTGCGCCCCCAGCGGGAAATTGTAGTCACCGCTCATTCAAAATGTCCCCCGCCGCTTATAGCGGCGGGGGACATTTCTTGCATAACTTATTTTTTATTCATATTGGCTTGTAAGCCCGCTTGACACTATATATTCAATGTCATAATCAATGTCATATTGCTGCAAAAGCGACACTATGTCGTTATTTAAAAATGAAGAGTCGGCCTTTTCGTCTTGCACAGTGAAATGAGTGCCGGCATCAAGGTATTTTATGCACCTTTCAAGGCCCTTGATTCCGTCTACCTCTTCGCCCTCAAAAAACACATATGTGCCTTTTACGGTTATAATTCCCTCAAATTTATTTTCCTCTGTGGTGGTGTAGCTGCTTTTGCTTACAGCTTCAGTGGTTTTTTCTTCGTTTGAAGTAAACACCCCGCCGTAATATAGCCCGACAAAAAGGGCGGCAATTAAAATGACGGCAATCAGAATATATGGCGCGCGGCTTTTCTTTTTTACTTTCTTATAACGGTGGCGCTCGAGCGTGGGCTTGTCTTCATCGTCAATATGCGTGCTTTCAATGTCAACAGTTCCGGCGGTGTCGGCATATGAAGCGTCTGTTGCTTTGTGCACCACCAGCGGGCTGTCAAGCCTGTTGTTATTTTCGTCAAGCATAATATCACATAACCTTTCAGCAAACGTTTTAATAAACTTTTGTGTGCTGTAACAGCAGCGTGAAACGCACGCCCCGCTGATTAAAAGCGAAACATTTCTTGCCTAAATTATAACACACTGAAAAAACTTTTTCAACAACTAATAAGCGCGCTGAAAAGCAGGGCTGATTTTTAGTTAATATTAGTAAATTAGCTATTGAAATTTACACTGAACTTGTATATAATATTTTGCGAGATGTGCCCCGGAAGACTGTGCGGGCTCAATTTGCCTGAAAAAACTTTAGGCTGTTTAGGGCTTGATTTTTGCCTTTTCTTCGGCACATTTTTAATTATTTAAAGCACTTGGTTACGGAGGTTAAACTATGGCACAACCTATTACTGCAATTATTGTCGGCGCGGGGCACCGCGCATTCGTTTACAGTGAGCTGGCGAAAACAAACCCTGAGCTGCTTAAAATAGTGGGTGTGGCAGACCCAAACCCTGTAAGGCGAAAAAAAGCCATGGAATATTTCGGCTTTGGCGAAGACATGTGCTTTGAATCGGCAGACGAGCTTGCAGTTCGCGGCAAGCTGGCAGACGCGGTTATAAACGGCACTATGGACGAAGCGCATGTTGAAACGTCTGTTCCTCTATTGAACGCAGGTTATGACATGCTGCTTGAAAAGCCGTTTGCCGTTAATGAAAGCGAAATGCGCCGCCTTGTTGAATGCGCTAAAAAAAATAACAGCAAGGTTATGATTTGCCATGTGCTGCGTTACACGCCGTTTTATTACAGCATTAAAGAAAGAGTGGCAAGCGGCGAAATAGGCGACATAATTAATATTCAAACCACAGAACATGTAAGTTACCACCACCTGTCGACTTCATATATACGCGGCAAATGGGCCAATTCAGACAAATGCCACACATCAATGCTGCTGGCAAAATGCTGCCATGACCTTGACATAATTATGTGGATGATGTCTAAAACCCGGCCGACTTCAATTAGCTCTTTCGGCAGCAAATTTCAGTTTAAGCCTGAAAACGCGCCGAAAAATGCCGGCACAATTTGCATGAAAGACTGCCCTCTTGTTGACACATGCGACTTTTCTACAAAGCGCCTTTATATTGACCACCCTGACAGATGGTCGTTTTATGTGTGGGACGCGCTTGAGCACATAGAAAACCCGACTATTGAAGACAAAATTAATCTTATGAAATCAGACAGCCCATATGCGCGCTGTATTTATAAATGCGACAATAATGTTGTTGACCACCAGTCTGTGCTTATAAACTTCGCTTCCGGCGCAACAGGAACGCACAACATGGTGGGCGGTTCGGCAGAGCCGCGCAGGCAAATACATATAGTGGGCACAAAGGGTGAAATTTTCGGCAATTTTGAAGAGTCAAAATTCACCGTGCTGAAAATCAACCCGTCTCCGAACGCGCACAACGAAGAATGCGATGTTGAAGAGGTTGACTTAAAGGTAAGCGGCGATATGGTTGGCGCATACGGCGGCCACGGCGGCGGCGATGAAAGACTGGCAGAAGATTTTGTGTCATTTTTGCGCGGCGAAAACCCAAGCCTTGCATGCACGTCAATTTTTGATTCAGTAGCCGGCCACCTGTCTGTTTATCTTGCAGACGAATCACGCGAAAACGGCGGCAAACCCATAAAAGTTGAATTTTAACACAATTTTAAGCGCTGAAATTTTCAGGCGTCTTTAGTTAAAAAGCCGTAACGAATGTTTTTGGTTATGCATTCGTTACGGCTTTTTATTCAAAATGTTGATGTTCGGGCTAAAGACCCAATTTAAGAAGTTGGTGTCATATCAGGATTCCGGCATTGAACTTTACCGCCCTGTTTTTGGAATATTTTCACATTATTTGGTTAAGTTGTTTTGCACTTTTGCCGCACTCAGTGTGTTTTGCATAAGCATTGCTATTGTCATGGGCCCCACCCCGCCCGGAACCGGGGTTATATATGAACATTTCGGCGCAACGCCGCTAAAGTCAATATCGCCGCAAAGCTTGCCGTTTTCGTCTCTGTTCATGCCGACATCAATGACAACAGCGCCGTCTTTAACCATATCAGCTTTCAAAAACTTGGCGCGCCCGACTGCCGCAACAATTATATCTGCCGTTTTGGTAATTTCGGCAAGGTTTTTTGTTTTTGAATGCGCAATTTCAACAGTTGCGTTTTCATGTAAAAGCAGCATGGCCATCGGCTTGCCGACTATGTTAGACCTGCCAATAACAACAGCCTTTTTTGATTCCACCGAAACGCCTGTTGAATGAATAAGTTCCATTACGCCGGCGGGGGTGCACGGAAGATAATTATAGTCGCCAATCATTACGGCGCCTACATTTACAGGGTGAAAACAGTCAACGTCTTTGTCAGGGCGAATCAGGTTGATTACCGCCTTGTCGTCAAGGTGCGGCGGCAGGGGCAGCTGGCACAAAATGCCGTTTATGTCTTTTCGTTCGTTCAAGCTTTCAACCAGCGCATTAAGCTGAGCCTGTGTGGTGTTTTCAGGCAGGGCGAATTTTTCGCTATAAAAGCCTACATCTGCGCAGGCTTTTTCTTTATTTCTAACATACACCTGAGACGCGCTGTCATTACCGACAATTATAACGGCAAGGCCGGGCGTTACCCCCATATTTTTCAGCTTTGCCGTTTCATTTGCAATTCTGCTGCGAACTGCCGCAGAAACTGCTTTACCGTCAATTATATTCATATCAATTCCCCCTATTTAATTGATTTAACGCAAAAAAAGTCAGTAGCCGCCGCGCTGACTGCGCCGGCTGAATATTTGTAGTCGCCCTGGACCGGGGCAAAAGCTTCCCTGAGAGGCGGCGGGTTTAATTGGTATTGCCTGCCCAGAGTGCCGCGCTTTAATTGAATAAACATTGAAATAAGCCTTATTGTAAACAAAACAACAATTATTAATGACAAAAGCTGACTTGAGCGAATATTACTGGAACCTATGTAAAGGCTGTCTGTTCGCATGCCTTCAACAACGGCCCTTTCAAGCCCATAGAAAATGCCGTAAAGCAAAAATATTTCGCCTTTGAACTTTCTGTGTTTTTTTACAACGTAATGCAAGGCGAAAAATAGCAATATGCACCATATGCTTTCATAAAGAAAAGTCGGGTGCACAGCCTTTGCGGGGTCTACCTCTACCCCTTTAGATAAAAGCTCTGCTTGGTTAGCTTCCAGCGCGTCTCTTATTTTAGTGCTCCACATGCGGAAAAGCGCTGTGTCTGTGTTGGTGCCGAACGCCTCTTGGTTAAAGAAATTGCCCCAGCGGCCTATTCCCTGCCCTATAAGCAGGCCCAAAGCACCCAAGTCAAGCAGGTTTCTGAAATCTATTTTTCCGATTTTGCACCCGATTGCAGCCCCGATAAACGCGCCGATAATGCCACCGTATATTGCTATGCCGCCGTTCCATATAGCCAATATTTCTGACGGGTGCACGGAATAATAGTCCCACTCAAAAATAACATAATATGCCCTTGCGCCTATAATGCCGAAAACAAGGCCCCAAAGCAGCACGTCAGTCATGCCGTCAAGGCTCATTTTCCATTTATATGCCATTCTGCCGCCATAAAGCACTGCCAACATAAATCCAAATGCAATTATAATGCCATACCATTTAACTTCATAAGAGCCTATAGTGAACGCAACAGACGGTATGTTAAAGCTGACGCCGAGCCCGTCAAAATAAACCACTGTGTAATCGCTCATAAAATATATTCCTTTCAAAAAGATTTTGAAATTATTTAGCTTTTTTAACAACGGCAAGCGCGCTGTAATCTTCCCTTAGCATTGAATCAAGGTGCTTTTCAACATCTTCTTTTTTCAAATTACGGTAAGTTTCAATAACATCAAACGGCTTGAAGCCTTGAAAATAGTCGCCCACAAACATATTTGCCAGTTCGTCTATGTCGTTGTAAGCCATAATTTCACCGCCGTAAATACTGCGGCGCGCGCATTCAAACACGGCTGAGTCAATGCCGTCTTTTTTTAGCCGCGCAATTTCTTTTTTTATTTCGGCGGCAACGGTTTCTGGCGAATTGCTTTCACCGTCAAACAACACGGCTTCATAGCCGTGGCCAACAAAATATTCTTTTGAAAAGCTGTTGTTTATAAGCCCGTCGCTGAGCAGATTTGTGTAAAGCGGCGATGTTTTGCCGGCTATAATTTCAAGCAACACCTCAACTTCACAAAGCTTTTCTAATGACTGCACCGGATTTTCGCATTTTTCTTTATAGCCAAACGAAAACACGGGTATGCCGACGTCAAGGCAATATTCGTCATATGGCTTTACAATTTCATCAGGCTCCTTGTCAAAAGCGCGCACTGCGGTGAAATCGGGCGACTTTTCAAGCATTTCATCGCATATTGCAACAACTTCGTCAACATTTACATTACCTACAACCGCCAGCGCCATATTGTTTAAATTATAAAATGTGTTATAGCATTTATAAAGCAGCTTGTCCGTAATTTTAGCAATGCTGGCACATGTGCCCGCAATATCAATTTTTACAGGGTGGTTTTTGTAAAGACATCTTAGCAGGTAAAACGTGCTCATCCATGACGGCACATCGTAATACATGGTGATTTCCTGGCCGATTATACCCTGTTCCTTTTGCACGGTTTTTTCAGTAAAATAAGGGTGCGTAACAAAGTCAAGCAAAATTTTCAAATTGTCTGCAAATTTGTCGCTGCACTGAAACAGATAACAGGTTTTGTCAAATGAGGTATATGCGTTTGCAGAAGCGCCAGTTTTTGCATATCTTTCAAAAGCGTCTATTTCTTCATTTTCAAACAACTTATGCTCTAAAAAATGGGCAATTCCTTCAGGCACAGGCGCAAAATCAGCGCTTTCATTTTCCTTAAAGCAATTGTCAATAGAGCCGTATTTTGTGCCGAAAACCGCATAGGTTGATTTATAATTTTCTTTGGGCATTACAAATATTTTAAGCCCTGAATTGTGGTTTATTTCATAATATTTTTCGCCCAAAATAGAGGAAGTCACAGTTTTCATGATTGAGCACCCCCTGTTGACAGCAGCCTGAACACAGTGTCAAGCTTTACATAATTTGCACATTTAATAATTTCATTTTTGCTGACTCTTTCAATTTCCGCGCGCTTTTGTGCGGGTGTTTTGATTTTTTCGTCTGCTATTTGCTGTGAATACCATGCGGCAAGCCCCTCCGGTGTGTCAGAAACTGAGGCATATGAATTTATAAGACTTATTTTAGACGATTGAAATTCCACATCAAAGTCGCCTGACTTTATTATTTCAAGCTGGTTTAATATTTCATTTACCGCCTTTTGTGTATTTTCCTCTTCACACCCGCACTGAACTGCAATGAAACCTTTTCGCCTGTCATAAAGCGCAGAGCAATAATAACAAAGGCTCATTTTTTCACGCACGTTTAAAAACAGCTTGGAATAAGGGCCGCCGCCGAAAATGTCTGTAAACACAGCCATGGCAGACGCCATGGGGCTTTCAGCGGCAATGCCTGCGCGAAAGCCTAAAATCAGCTTGCCCTGTTTAATGTTAATTCTTTCATCTTCATAGCGGGCTTTTTGCACGCCGCTTTTAATTACACTGTTTTGCACCGTCAGGTAATTGCGAGCCACAGCGGCGAACCTATCTTTTAGCATTAATGCTGCCCTTTCAACGTCAATATTACCGACTGCGGTAAAAAGCACCCTGGCGTTTTGCAAAATTTTGCGATATGCTTCAAAAGCTGCCTGCGGGGTTATTTCCTTAATTTGGGCGCGCGTGCCAAGCGGGTTTACGGCATATGGCTCGCCCTGAAACATAATTTCAACCGCCCTGTCAAGAGCATAAAGGCGTTTTTCATTTTCGCGGCTTTCAATTTTTTCAATAAGCAGGCGCTTTTCACGCTCAACATCAGCAGCGCTAAAAATGCCGCCGCTCAGGCATGGCTCAAAAATAAGAGACAGCAAAAGCTCTATGCATTCATTTGAAATGTTTTCATTGTCTATAGAAAACCTGTTGTCAAGCGCAGTGATTTCAAGCTTTAAAATCTGGTTTTCACCCAGCTTTGTTGATGAAGCGCGCAGCACGGCGCCGTAAAGATATGCCAAGCGGCGGTTTAATTTTTCAATGGTGTCAAACTGCCGGCAGCGCCGCGAAAGCAACATTATAACCAGCGCATTTTCTGCTGCCGCGGAATATTCAAGCGGCACGGCGAGAGACGCCGAAATTATATTTGTTTTAAAATCATTACAGGGAATTTTAATAATGTCTACACCGGCGGCAACATTTGTAATATTATATTCTTCCATTTAAAAAACCTTTCCAAAACAGAGCTTGTCCTGCCGTTCAGCAAGCGGCGCAGAACGCCCGCGCTTCGCGGCATTTGCCCCAAGCGGTAAATTGTGCTTACCACTGATTAAAAACAAACCCCGCTGCCTGTAGGGGCATGGGGCATTTCACCCTAAGCTATTTTAGCACATTACAGTTAATATTTCCATAAAAATACAATAAATTAATAATTTTTTAAAGACGCACCGTTTTTAAAGCAATAAATAAAGCAGAGCCAGCAGCAGCTTGTTGTCTGCGCCCTCTCCCCACAGCAAAATTAACAATATAAGAATTATGGCGCCGCCTTCTGAAAGATTACCCGGTTGCTGCGCATTTTCTTTTTCACCCGGCGGCACGTCTTTTTGCGCCGGGGCGGCTTTTGCATTAACGCTGTTGCCTGCCGCGCTCTTTTCGGCGGGCTCTTTTTGCTGTTCGCTTTCGGCAGAAACATAAGAGTCAGCCCGGTGTTGCATTTCACGCACGCGTCTTTTAGCTTCATCAATATCTTGGCTTGAAAATGGCGGCATTTAAAACAGCTCTTTCAAAAATGGTAATATGTCAAAAAGTTTAAGAATTTTTATGGCAGCGTCTGCCCTGCCCTGTGTTTGCGGCGAAAGATGCGGTTTAAGCGCTAAAATCAAATCTGTGTTTTTATTTGACGTGCTGTTCATTTTTTCAAAAATTGATTTGGCTTTCAGCATCATGTCTATTTCATCTTTGCCAATTGAGCTAAGTGCGTTTGAAAGCTGAAGCTGCCGCGCAGGGCTTTGGCTTTGGCTGCCCCGGGGCGGCGTGCTTTGCGGCGGCGCGGCGTTTTCACTGCGGGTGTTCCCTGTTGCAGCTTCGCCGCTGCCGTTTGCCAAAATTGACTGGGCAACGCCTTTTAGCATATCAATATCATCTGCTGTCAGGTTTGAAATTATGTCGTTAATATTATCCATTTCTATTCCTTCATAAATTTTTTAAGCAGTTCTTGCGCCTGTGGTGTTGACATAAGTTTTTCAATTGACGCTTTGTCAGACAAAACGCTTTTGAGCTTGTCAGACGCGCCGGCCGGAAGCGACTTGTCAATAAAATCTTCAATTTTGCCGCTTTCTGCGGCCTGTTTCATTTTCTTTATATCTATACCGGCCGCAGCGGCATTTTTAAAAATGTCTGTGCCGGTCTTTTTCTTGTTTTCAGGCATTGAAAATTTCCCCCTGATGAAATATAATATTTTAAGCTGTTAAATACTATGAATTACGGTGCCGATATATGATTAGAATTATTATTACGTCAGACAGCCACGGCTGTGCTGACAAACTGTTTACAATTGTGCAAAAGCACATTAAAGACGCAAACAAATTTATAAATCTGGGCGACTGCCGCAGCGGCGACGATTTGCTGTTTTGCGAAAAAAAGCTCAACATGAAATTTATGCGCGTTGCCGGCAACTGTGACTTCTTTTATGAGGCGCCTGATATTGATTTTTTGGAAACAGCCGGCAAAAAAATTTTGCTGTGCCACGGGCACACGTTTTCAGTAAAAGCCGGCTATGAAAAAATAATGAAATTTGCCGCCGAAACCGGGTGTGACGCAGCATTGTTCGGCCACACCCATATGCAGTGGCATGAATATATAAACGGCATTCATTTTCTTTGCCCCGGCGCAGTTAAAAACGGACAATATGCAATGCTTGACATAGAAAACGGTAAAATTATATGCATAAAGGCAACGCTTTAATGCAAACAGAAAAACCGCATGCAGCTTTCACTGTGCATGCGGTTTTTGTTGATATGTTGATATATAGTTTATTACGGTGAAATCAACTTTTGCTGTTGTCAGCCGCGTTTTTATTTGCAGCTTTTTGCAAAATTTCCTTTTCTTCCATTGCGGCTGCGGCTTTGCTTTGCTTTGTGCCGGCAGTCATTTCTTCATAAATTAAAGAAACTTCATCAACGTCACCTTTTGCTATTATTTTTCCGTGGTCAAGCAAAATTGCTTTGTCGCAAATGGCCTTAACTTGCGCTATGTTATGTGAAACAAATAAAACCGTAACGCCCTTGTCAAACATGGAACGCACCTTTTTCAGGCTCTTTGTTCTGAACTTGGCGTCGCCCACCGACAAAACTTCGTCAAGAATAAGCACATCCGGCTCAACGGCGGTTGCAATTGAAAAGCCAAGCCTTGCTTTCATGCCAGACGAATAGTTTTTTAGCGGCACATCAATAAAATGCCCAAGTTCGGAAAATTCAACTATTTCATCAAACTTGCTTTGAATATAACTTCTTGGGTAACCCAAAATAGCGCCGTAAAGGAAAATGTTTTCCGCGCCGGTGTAATTATTGTCAAACCCGGCGCCGAGTTCAAGCAGCGGCGCAATTACGCCCTGTTTTTCAACCGTGCCGACAGTGGGCTTATAAACGCCCACAATGGTTTTAAGCAGTGTGCTTTTGCCGGCGCCGTTAAAGCCCAAAATGGCAAGATGTTCGCCTTTTTTTACTTCAAAATTTATGTTGTCAAGCGCATAAAATTTTTTATATTCCAGCTTGCGCGTAACCAGCTTTATGAAATATTCTTTTAAATTGTCAATCTTTTCTTTATTAAGATTGAAAGCCATTGAAACATCGCAAACGGATATAGCAACATCGTCTTTCATATTTTACACTCTTCCTGTATTACTTTGACAAAATTGGCAACGTGCATGGTGCACTAGCACAGTCTGTTCAATTAAATTAAATAAGGGCTGCCCGCATAAAAACGTGGCAAGCCGGAAAAAGTGTTCCGGCCGGTTAAAACGGTAAGGCAGAAATAAGTTTAGTCAATAACCGCGCCTTTTGAGCCGCTTGAAACATGTTCAACATAGCGCTTAATGTAGCCTGAAAGTTCCTGCACAGGCGCGTGCCATGATTTTCTTCTGGTTTCCAGCACTTCGTCTGAAACATTTACGCGCAAAATTCTGTTTGTAATGTCTATTTCGATTTCATCACCGTCTTCAATAAGGGCGATATCACCGCCGACTGCGGCTTCGGGGCTGACATGGCCAATTGACGCGCCCCTTGTAGCGCCGCTGAACCTGCCGTCTGTCAGCAGGGCAACCGAATTGCCGAGCCCCATGCCGATAATAGCAGACGTGGGCGAAAGCATTTCGCGCATGCCGGGGCCGCCTTTCGGGCCCTCATAACGAATTACAACCACATCGCCGGCAACAATTTTGCCTGAATTTATAGCGGCAATGGCTTCCTCTTCACTGTTATAGCACTTGGCTTTGCCCTTATGCTGCATCATTTCTGGCAGTACGGCGCCTTTTTTGACAACAGAGCCCTCTTTGGCTATATTACCCCAAAGCACGGCAATACCGCCGTCTTGCGAATACGGGTCTTCAATAGTGCGAATTATTTGACCGTCTGCTGCGGGGGCGTTTGCTATTCTGTCAGCCACCGTGCCGCTTACAGTTAAAGCGTCTGTGTTAATCATGCCGCCGCGGGCAAGCTCTTTCATTACGCCTGACATGCCGCCAACGCCGTTTAAGTCAGTAATAAATATTGACGAAGCCGGGTTGAGCTTGCAAATTTGCGGGGTTTTTTTGCCGTATTCGTCAAGTTTTTTAAGATTTATGTCATGCCCAGCTGCATGCGCAATGGCAGTCAGGTGTAAAATAGTGTTGGTTGAACAGCCTATTGCCATGTCTGTGCGCATGGCGTTTTCAATTGCCTTTTCGGTTATAATATCGCTGGGCTTAATATCGTCTTTAAGAAGCTGCATAATGCGCTCGCCGGTTCTTTTTGCAAGGCGCAGCCTTTCGCTCATAACGGCGGGAATTGTGCCGGAGCCCGGCAGCGACATGCCAATGGTTTCAGTAAGGCAGTTCATTGAATTGGCAGTGTACATTCCGCTGCATGAGCCGCATGTTGGGCAAGACGTGTAAGCGCAGCTTTCAAGATTTTCAGCGCTCATGTTGCCTATATTATATTTCCCAACATATTCAAACATTTCAGACAAGCCAATGCCGGAAGCTGTTTCAGTGCTTTTGCCGGGCAGCATTGGCCCGCCGGACACGAAAATAGACGGCAGGTTAAGCCTGCACGCGGCAAGCAGCATGCCCGGCACAATTTTATCGCAATTAGGAATGAAAACAATTGCGTCAAGCGGGTGTGCTGTAAGCATAACTTCTATGGAATCTGCAATAAGTTCGCGCGAACAAAGGCTGTATTTCATGCCCTTGTGGTTCATTGCAATACCGTCGCACACGCCGATTGTGTTAAATTCAAACGGCACGCCGCCGGCATTTCTGATTCCGGCCTTTACCTGCTCTGCAATTTTGTCAAGATGCATGTGCCCGGGTATATAGTCGCTTTTTGAATTTACAACCGCAATAAACGGCCTTTTCATTTCAAGTTCGTCAATACCGAGAGCGCGCAGCAACGCGCGGTGTGAAGCTCTTGACGGACCCTCTTTAATTAAATCAGACCTCATATATAACATCACCTTTTTTATGGGTAAAACCCTGAATTTTAATAAAAACTTTTCCGTTATTATATTTCAAATGTACACGTCAGCTTAATTTTAATTTAAGTCACCGGTCAATCGGGCGCATTGTGGGGAAAAGCAAAACATCGCGAATGCTGTAAGAATCTGTAAGCAGCATTACAAGCCTGTCTATGCCGATTCCAAGCCCGCCTGTGGGCGGCATGCCGTATTGAAGCGCTGTTAAAAAGTCATTGTCAATCATATTGGCTTCGTCGTCACCGCTTTCACGCAGCTTCATTTGCGCCCTGAAACGCTCTGCCTGGTCAATCGGGTCGTTAAGTTCTGAATATGCGTTGCCGTATTCTGTGCCTAAAATGAAAATTTCAAACCTTTCGGTAAGAGCCGGGCAGCCGGGCTTTTTCTTGGTAAGCGGGCTGACTTCAACCGGGTAATCTGTTATAAACGTTGGCATTTTCAGTTCTTTTTCAACAAATTCTTCAAAAAACAGGTTTAAAATATTGCCCCAGGTTGCCTTTGATTTTTCATATTCAACGCCCTTTTCCCTGCAAGCAGCCACCGCTTTTTCGTCGTCAGACATGAATGCGGCAAAATCAACGCCGCTGTATTTTTTAACGGCTTCAAGCATAGTCATTCTGGCAAAGGGCTTTTCCAGGTCAACCGTTTCACCGTTAAATGTAATTTGAAGCGAATCACCGCAGACTGCGCGTGCAGCGTTTCTGATTATTTTTTCGGCAATGTCCATCATGCCGTGGTAATCTGTATAAGCCTGGTAAAGCTCTATAGATGTGAATTCGGGGTTATGCTTAACGTCCATGCCCTCATTTCTGAAGCAGCGGCCTATTTCATAAACGCGCTCAAACCCACCGACTATAAGGCGCTTTAAATGCAGTTCAGTTGCAATGCGCAGATACATGTCAAGCCCAAGCGTGTTGTGGTGGGTTATAAACGGCCTGGCAGCCGCGCCGCCCGGAATATTGTTAAGCATGGGGGTTTCAACTTCAATGAAATCAAGAGAATCAAGCAGACTGCGTATTGATGAAATAATCAGCGAACGCTTGCGAAACGTGTCCATAACGCCGGGATTCATTATCAAATCAAGATAACGCTTTCTGTATCTTGTGTCTGTGTCTTGCAGCCCGTGAAATTTTTCAGGCAGCGGCAGCAGAGCTTTGGCAAGCAGGGTCACCTTATTTGCATGAACTGAAATTTCGCCGGTTTTGGTTTTAAAAACAAAACCCGAAAGTTCAATAATGTCGCCTATGTCCCATTTTTTAAATTCGGCAAATTCGGCTTCGCCCACATCGTTCATGCGCACATATGCCTGAATTCTGCCGTTTCTGTCTTGCAAATCAACAAAATTCGCCTTGCCCATGTCGCGGCGGCTCATAATTCTGCCGCAAATGCTGACAGTTTGGTTTTCAAGTTCGGCAAAATTGTTTTTAATCTGCAAAGATGTGTGAGTCTGGCTTGCAAGAGTTATTGCAAACGGGTCATTGCCGGCGCTCTGCATCTGTAAAAGCTTTGCAGCCCTTATTTTCATCTGTTCGTTTTCAGACAGAACAGCCTTTTTCAGTTCAATTTGTGCGCCGGGCGCCGCAGCGCCGACAGCTTCAATTAATGAAATGACGTCTTCAGCCGTTTTTGCAGTGTTAGACATTGCAATTTTACCTGATTGCAAAAAAAGCGTGTATTTAACACCATCTCCGTCAGGCTCAATAAGATATTTAGGCAGTGTTTTTTCTGCGTCAGGCAAAAGAGTGTTTTGCGTTTTCACCCTGCAATTCTTTTTAACCGCCTTTATTGTTCTTTTACAGTCGTCTTCCTTTTCAAATGATGGCGACGCGCCTAATACCGTTTCACCGTCTGTCAGGCAAAACGAATAAACGCCGCCGTCAGCCGTGATTTCAAACTTCATTGCCATATTTTACCTCTGTTTATTCAACACCCAAAATTTTATATTTTATATTTCCTATAGGAGCTTCAACAACAACGGTTTTGCCGACTTTTGCGCCTATTAACGCTTTGCCTAACGGGCTTTCATCTGAAATTTTACCGTTTGCAGGGTCGCTCTGTGAAAAACCGACTATTTCATAGGTGGCCTCAAAATCATCTGAAACTCTTTTTAATATAACCTTTGAGCCCATTGAAATTGTTGAACTGTCTTGCACATCAATGATTTCAGAGTGGTCAAGCTGGTATTCAATTTCATTTATACGGGCTTCGATTTTTGCCTGTTCTGACTTGGCTTCGTCATATTCGCTGTTTTCTGAAAGGTCACCATAGGAACGCGCCACCTTTAATTTTTCAGCTATGTCAATTCTGCCCTGCGTTTTAAGCGCTTCAAGCTCAGATTCAAGTTCGGCCTTGCCTGCCGAAGTCATTTTAAATATTTTTGCTGCCATTGATAATATCCCCTTTTTGCAAAAAATGCCTAAATCTTAATTTTTGTTCCTAATATTATATAATATAATATATGCAAAGTCAAGCGTCAGTCATTTGGCAGAAAGGCGTTGTGCACGGCGGCAACGGCTCTGTCTGCCTCTTCGGCGTCTATGATTACCGAAATTTTAATTTCAGACGTTGAAATCATCTTGATGTTTATATTTTGTGCATACAGAGCTTCAAACATTGTTGAGGCAGTGCCGGGGTGAGATTCCATGCCGGCGCCGACTATAGACACCTTTGCCACGCCGGTGGTGCATGTGATTTTTGTGTTTTCAAGCACGCTGAGATTGCCAAGTGTTTCAATAGCAACGACTCCGTTGTCTTTTGAAACGGTAAAGGTTAAGTCCTTGGTGCCGTCTCTCCCTACAGATTGCAGAATAATGTCGACATTTATATTTTTTTGTGCAAGCACTGAAAAAATTTTAAAGGCAACGCCCGGGTTGTCGTCAAGCCCGACAACTGAAATAAGCGCAACGTCTGTGTCTTTAGTAACTCCTCTGATAAGCATTTTTTCCATATTAATTTTCTCCTTTACTATTGTGCCGCTTGATTTTGTAAGCGATGAAAGCACTTCAAGCTTAACCGAATATTTTTTCGCCATTTCTACAGAGCGATTGTTAAGAACCTGAGCGCCGAGCGTGGCAAGTTCCAGCATTTCGTCATAAGTAATTTCGCTGAGCTTCAGCGCATTTTTAACCTTGCGCGGGTCTGCTGTGTAAACGCCTTCAACGTCAGTGAAAATTTGGCATTTGTCAGCATGCAGCTGCGCTGCAATGGCAACAGCCGAAGTGTCTGAGCCGCCGCGCCCGAGCGTTGTCAGGTCATCATATCTGTTAATGCCCTGAAAACCTGCAACTATAACTATATTATGCTTTGATATTTCCGCGCGAAGTCTGTTTGTTTTTATGTTTTTTATGCGCGCCGCACCGTAAACCGAATTGGTGTGAAAGCCCGCCTGCCAACCCAGCAATGAAATAACGGGCAAGCCAAACCCCTCAACCGCCATTGCAAGCAGTGAAATTGAAATTTGTTCGCCGGCTGTAAGCAGCTGGTCCATTTCTCTTGCGGCGGGTCTTTTATTAATTTCATATGCTTTTGCAATTAAATCGTCTGTAGTGTCGCCCTGCGCCGAAACAACAACCACCACATCGTTTCCGGCACGGTATGTTTCGGCAATTATAGAAGCAACGTTTTGAATTCGCTTTGCGTCTGCAACAGATGAGCCGCCGAATTTTTGTACTATTAAAGCCATATTTCCTCCAATAAATCTGATATTAATTAATATTCCGCAACCTTGATGGTGCTGTAAACTACCTTGCCTGAAAGCTTTTGCATAAGTTCATTTTCAGTCATTTTGTCGGTAATAAACGCGGTTTCGTCAGACGGCTGGCCTTTTCTTGACAGGAATTTCACGTCAGAAAACAGCGCCAGCACTTCACTTTGGCTCATTTTGGCCCTTACATAAAACTGCATGGGCAGCACCTGTTTATAGTCAACAACATAATCTGAATCGCCCGCGCCCCAGCCGAAAATTTTGCGCCTGTCTATATGTTTTGCGCAGTCAACCATGTCGGCAACAACCGCGGAGGCAGTCGGCAGCTTACCGGCGCCGCGGCCGTAAAAGCAAACGTCGCCCACAGCGTCGCCGCGAACAAGAATTGCATTGAAAACATCGCGCACTGAAGCAAGCTGGCTGCCGGCAAAAACAACCGCGGGGCTGACGAAAGCCGCAATGCTGTTTTCATCTATATATTTAATCTGCCCAAGCAGCTTTATAACCCCGTTTGCAGACGCCGCATATGCCACATCTTGAAGTGTTATGTCTTTTATTCCCTGCGTTTGCACCTGAGACGGGTATACATGCTTGCCGAAAGCAAGCGAAGCCAAAATGCACACTTTTCTGCAGGCGTCATGGCCCTCTATGTCTGCCGTGGGGTCTTTTTCAGCATAGCCGTTTTTCTGGGCAAGTGCAAGCGCGTCTGAAAAGCTCATGTTTTCTTCAATCATTTTAGTAAGAATAAAATTGGTTGTGCCGTTTAAAATGCCGGCAATGCCCTCAATATTATTGCCTGCAAGGCATTGCGCCATGGGGCGGATTATCGGTATTCCCCCGCCGACGCTTGCTTCAAACAAATAATTAGTGTTGTGTTCTTTAGCAGTGTTAAGCAGCTGAAGCCCCTTTTGAGCAACAAGCTCTTTATTAGACGTAACAACAGATTTACCCGCTGCAAGCAGCTTTTCGGTGAATTCGTAAGCGGGGTTTACCCCGCCCATGGTTTCAGCCACGACTTTAATTTCGTCGTCTTTCAAAATGTCGTTAAAATTTTTTGTGAAAATTGCGGCATGACTGTCGCCCGGAAAATCGCGCAAATCAAGTATGCGTGAAACTTCCAGCACATCACCGCCGGTGCGTTTTTTTATAACTTCGCAGTGGCTTTCAAGCACCTCTACCACACCGGAACCCACAGTTCCGTAACCTAAAACAGCAACTTTCATATATATTCCTCTCTGTATAATAATTTGTGTAAGAGAACGTTTCTCTTATTAACAGCCGACGCATTACTGCCCGGCAGGACATCTGACTCCGTCAAGCTTTTGCAGCCTGTCTCTGAGCTCGCTGTCTGAAATATTCATGTCTGCCGTATATAAAGTAAGCGAAACATCTGCAACAGAATTGTTAGGCACATTTTGATTTATTGACAAAACATTTGCGCCTGCCCTGTAAATTTCATTAATCACAGCCGAAAGCACGCCCTTATTGTCTTTAAGCTTAAGCTTAATGGTAACAATGCCCTCTTCGCCGGCAGAGCTGTAGCCGAAAACGAAATCTTTGTATTTATAATATGCAGACCTTGAAATTCCCGCCATTTTAGCCGCCTGGGTGACGCTTGCGGCTTCACCGGAAGCTATAAGTTCTTTGGCAAGCAGGACCTGCCTATAAACGCCTGGCAAGACATCTTTATTTACCAAAACATATTCTGAACCGCTCAAACTGTTCACCGCCCGCAGACAATTGTGTCAATATGAAAAACACTTTATAAATAATAACACTATTCTTTCTATTATGCAAGAAAAATTTTAAATTTATATAAATTTATGTCAGCGCACTTGAATAATGAAATATTATGTATTAAAATAATTTTAGCGCTTAATTAATGAATTACCCGCTATTAGCACACCAAACGCCGCCAAAGCTGCCGCTGCCGGCAGAGCTTGCGGCACTGCTGATTTAAACCGGCAGCAGCCTGCATTGCGGGCATTCACCCCAAGTTATTACTGAGCCTGAGAGGAATTATAAAATAATGGTTGAAAAAAGACGCTCGTTTTTGATTAATATAGCTTACGCTCTTGTAATTATTGCAATTTTTTATATCTATTTTAAATATCTGTTTTGGGTAACCGCGCCGTTTGTGCTGGCATTTTTGTTTGCCGTTATATTGCAAAAGCCAATACGCTTTTTAGACAGGAAGACAAAGAAAAAATGCCACACCCTGTGGGCAATACTGCTGGTGCTGCTGGCGCTATTAATTATAATTGTGCCGCTTGCGCTTATAATTTCACAGCTGGTTGAACAGATTTCAAATTTTGCCAAATATTTAATGACCAGTCTGGCTGACTTTCCGCAATTTATTGAAAATTTAAAGGCGCAGCTGCTAAGCCTGCTGAGTTTTTTGCCAGAAAGCTTATATGAAAGTGTGTCAGCATCAATCAGCGAAAACCTTGATTCGCTGGCAAACAGCTTTTCGCTTTCTGACCTGGGTGTTGACTCTTCAACGCTTACAAGCACAATTTCAAGCGGAATTTCCGGCGTTTACAGCGTGGTTAAAAATGTGCCCAGCGCAATTTTGGGTATTGTTATCGGCATTATAGCTTCAATTTTATTTGCCAAAGATTATAACAAGGTTGTCGCCTTTATCAAGCTGCAGCTGCCTCAAGATAAAAAGAACCTGCTGGTTGAAATCAAACAGGTGTTTTCAAAAACAATTTTCAAAATGCTTAAAGCTTACGGCATAATTATGCTGATTACATTCTGTGAGCTGTCGCTTGGCTTTTCAATTTTAAAAATGCTGAATATAATGAACAACAATTATATTTATTTAATAGCTGCCGCCACTGCTGTTTTTGACATATTGCCGGTTGCCGGCTCCGGCGGGGTTTTAATTCCGTGGGCGCTGATTTCGCTTATAAACGGCAACACATCTCAGGCCATTGGGCTCATAATTATTTATGGGGTAATAACGGCAATAAGGCAATATATTGAGCCTAAAATAGTGGGCGATTCACTGGGCGTCAACCCCATATTAACATTGGCGGGGCTGTATTTCGGGCTGAAGCTTTTTGGCATTATAGGCATGTTCCTTGTGCCGCTTTGCATTATGACTCTTAAAGCGTTTAACGACACCGGCAGATTAAAGCTGTGGAAAACCGAACAGACTGCCGAAAGCTAAAGCACCCCCTGTCACATATTCCAAATAAACAAAGTAAAAAACAAGAGCGGCTGCATGCAGCCGCTCTTTAAAATTTAAATTATGTAATGATTTTTGCAATATAGACTTAACGCTAAATAAAACTTGTTTCAGTCATGGCTTGAAAGTAATTAAATGGGGCAAGCAGGGCTGTTTCGCATATTTTAAAGTCCTGTTTTTTCGGCTATATATTTTCTGGCCTTGAGCGCATATTCAAACGGGTTTGCCTTGGCAGGGTCCTGCTCTGCCTCTACAACAACCCAGCCCTCGTAATTATTTTCGGCAAGGATATCAAAAATCGGTGTAAAATCAACATCGCCGTCACCCGGAACAGTAAACACGCCGGCACGCACCGCGTCAAGAAAAGACATATGCTGCGGCACAACAAGGTTATTATAAATATAAAGGCGCACGTCTTTAAGGTGAACATGTTTTATTCTGGTGATATATTTGCTGAGCACTGACACCGGGTCAATTCCGGCAAAAGTAAGGTGCCCGCTGTCAAAAAGCAGATATACAAGCTCCGGGTCAGTCATTTCCATGAGCTTGTCAATTTCAGCGGCAGTCTGCACACCGGTGCCCATATGGTGGTGCACAGTGAAAAACATGCCCTTTGATTTGGCATATTCGCCCATTTCATTGAATCCCTTTGCAACCACAGCCCATTCTTCGTCTGTGTAATATGGCTTTTCGTCAAGTATTGCCTTTGAAGTATCGCCTTGAATTGAATTTCCCTGCTCTGACGCGCCGATTACCTTTGCGCCAAGATAATGCAGTTTGTCGCAGTGGGCCTTGAAAGCGCTTATTGTTTCATCATATGGCTTTGAAGTTAAATATGAAGAAAACCATGCGTTGCAGATTTGAAGCCCCCTGATGTCAAGATACTTTTTAAGCACTGCGGGGTCTTTCGGGTATTTATTTCCGATTTCAGAGCCTTTAAAGCCGGCAAGAGCCATTTCACTTATGCACTGTTCAAATGTGTTTTCGGCGCCAAGGTCAGGCATGTCGTCATTAGTCCAGCCAATGGGCGCAATTGCAAGCTTTACTTTGTTTGGGTTTAACATATGTTTTATCCTTTCAGACTTTTTTAATTAATAGTCAAATGTTTCGCTTATGTGCTTTTGCATATCCTGCCAAGCCGCCGCAACGGTTTCGCTTTCAGAAACCTCTGCAACGCCGACGCGCCACCAGGACTCAAAGCCCGGGGTCATGGTTTTGGGCAAAACCTTTATGTCAAACAGGCAGGAAACGCTTTGTTTCTTTGCGTCTTCAAGCGCGTCTTTCAGTTCGCCTGACGTTCTGACGGTGTAACCCTTGGCGCCGTAAGCTTCGGCAATTTTTGCAAAATCAACGTCAATTTCATCGCCGTCAAGCATGCCGGTTACAGGGTTTCTGGCACGGAAAACAGTGCCGAATGTGTCTGTGCCCTGGCTGTTTTGCAAATTTTCAATGCAGCCCCAGCCCATGTTGTCAAACAGGCAGACATTTATTTTCAGCCCCTCTTGCACGGCGGTGTAAAGCTCTGAATGTCCCATTAAAAATGAACCGTCACCGCAAAAGGCGTAAACTTCGCTTTCAGGGCATGCAAGCTTGGCGCCCAGGGCGCCGTTGATTTCATAGCCCATGTTTGAATAGCCGTATTCCATGTGGTATGTGCGGCTGTTTTTGGACCTGAAAAGTCGCTGCATGTCGCCCGGCAGCGAGCCGGCGGAGCCAAGCGCAATGTCGCAGTCTGCCATGGCTTCATTAATTATGCCCAGCGCTAATGTCTGGTTAAGCCCGCCCGGCAGTTCTGTGGAATAATATTCGTCTACTATTTTGTCCCACTCTTCTTTAGCGGCTTTGATTTCGCCGCTGTAAGCCGTTTTGTAAGTTGCGCACACATCTTTTAATGCCAAAAGCGTTTCCTTAGCGTCAGCAACAATAGCTTGGGCGTCCATTTTATAAGCGTCAAACGGGCAGACATTTATTGCCAGCACCTTTCTTTGCTCATTGAAAAGCCATTTTGACGAAGTTGTGAAATCTGAAAATCTTGTGCCAACGCCGATTATAAGGTCAGCGTCTTTTGCAATAACATTTGCAGCCAACCCGCCGGTAACGCCTATTCCGCCAAGATTGAGTTCATCTTTCCAGTCAATAAGTCCCTTGCCTGCCTGCGTTTCTGTAATAGGAATATTGCACTGCTTGGCAAAATCCAAAAGTTCATTTTCAGCGCCGCTGTAACGCACGCCGCCGCCGCACACAATAATCGGGCGTTTTGATTCTTTTATAAGCTTTGCAGCGCGTTCAAGCTGGGCTGCTGTTGCGGGGCGCCTGTCAAGGTGCCAAACGCGCTTTTGCAGAAAATGTTCAGGGTAATCGTATGCTTCACCCTCAACGTCCTGCGGCATTGCAAGGCAAACCGCACCGGTGTCAGCCGGGTCTGTAAGCACGCGCATTGCGTTAAGGCAGGCGGTCATCAGCTGTTCAGGCCTTACAATTCTGTCAAAATAATGGCACACACCTTTAAAGCTGTCAGTAACAGTTCTGCCGAAGTTGTCAAAAAATTCGGCTTGCTGTAACACAGGGTCAGGCTGTCGGCAGGCAAAAGTGTCGCCCGGCAGCACCAAGAGAGGTATTCTGTTGGCAGTTGCACAGCCGCAGGCAGTTACCATATTTGTTGCGCCCGGGCCGATTGACGACACACAGGGAATTATTGCCTTTCTGTCCATCTGTTTTGCATATGCAACAGCGGCAAGCGCCATGTTTTGTTCATTTTTACCCTGGTAAAATTTCAGGTTATGGCCGCCCTGCTCAAGCGCCTGGCCCACCCCTACAACGCAGCCGTGGCCGAAAATGCCGAAAATGCCTGAAACAAATTTGCTTTCAACCCCGTCGCATTCAATATATTGGTTGTCAAGAAATTTAACCAGCGCCTGCGACATTGTAAGTTTTATTCTTTTCATTTTATCATAGCCTTTCGCCGTATTTTTTAATTAACAATTAACATTTTTTGCCAAAAATGAACGCCTGCTCAGCATTCAATTTCAGACAGCTTTACAGGCCTGTGCTCTGCAACAGACTTTTTCGCCGCCAAACCCAGCCTGAGAGCTTCAAGCCCGTCATAAACAGTGGTTTGGGTGGGCTTATCATTAACAACGCAGTCAATAAACTGCGCCATTTCGTCTGTAAAAGACTGCATATATCTTTCAAGGAAAAAATACAGCGGCTTGTCGCTTTGATTTGAGTTGGCGTCAATAAATGAAACATTGGTTGGCGTGTCGTTAGCGGCGCTCGCCTGGCCGTTAGAGCCGAAAACCTCAAGCCGCTGGTCATAGCCGTATGCAGCCTTACGGCAGTTGTCAATAACGCCGATTGCGCCGCTTTTGAATTTAAGCGCAACAAGCGCGGTGTCAACATCGCCGGCACGGCCGATTTCATCGTCAACCATAACGGTGGCGTTTGCATAAACCTCTTCAACCTCGCCGCCGATAAAGCGCGCCATGTCAAAATCATGCACAGTCATGTCAAGGAAAATGCCGCCTGACACTTTTACATATTCTATAGTGGGCGGCTCCGGGTCACGGCTGGTGATTTTTACAGTCTGTATCTTACCTATTTTGCCAATGTCTGCAAGCCTTTTAATTTCGGCAAAATTATGGTCATAACGCCTGTTAAAGCCGATTTGCAGCTTTACGCCGGCTTTATCAACAGCAGCAATAACTTTTTTAATTTTAGCAACTGTTAAATCAACCGGCTTTTCACAGAAAACATGCTTTCCTGCGGCAGCGGCTTCACATGCTATGTCTGCATGAGTGTCTGTTGACGAACAGATAAGCACCGCTTCTATTTCTTTATTATTTAAAATTTCATGGTAATCACTGTAATAATTCGGAATAGACAGCTCTTCGGCAAGCTTTTTTGCGCTTTCAACATAAATGTCTGAAACAGCTATAATTTCGGCGGCGGGAATATGGTATGTAATAGACTTTGCATGCACCCAACCTATTCGGCCCGCGCCTATGATACCTAATTTAATTTTTTTCATTGTAATTACCTCACATTCTTTCAAGTTTGAAATTCAAATTTATGATAACATATCATTTTTCCAATTTCAAGGCGAATATTTAAATTATATTGGTTTTTTTGTTAATCAAATATTACTTGATAAATATTTATTGCAATAAATCAAAGTTATATGTATAATATATTCTAAAGAAATATCTTTTTATATAATAAGGGGCGGCGCCCCCACCCAGCGTTTTTAGCGGTGAATTGCACGCCACAGAAAAATTAAAGACAGGAAGTATAACCATGACATATACATATAACACCAGCGGCACCTGCTCAAGGCAGATTATGATAGATATAAATGACGACAACACACTGGGCGACGTTAAATTTTTAGGCGGCTGCAACGGAAATTTAAAAGGCATTGCCGCTTTAGTAAAGGGGCAGAACATTGACGCCGTTATTGAAAAGCTGGAGGGCATACAATGCAACATGCGCCCCACTTCCTGCCCTGACCAGCTTGCCAAAGCATTAAAAAAGATTAAGGGAGAACTTTAAGATGTACACAATGGAAAGTGACGCATTAAAAAGAGATTTTATTTTGTCTGACGGGCTTTTTTACACATCTCAAATTTTAAACAAGCTCTCCGGCATGTCGCTTGTGCCTGACGGTAGCGGCTCTGAATTTGAAATTTGCTTTACAGACGGCGACTCCATTTCGTCTAAATCGCTTAAAGTTGAAAAGCACGCAGAAAAGGGCGGGCGGTTGTTTTTTAAGTTTGAAGAGGCATGCGACACTGCCGTAACGCTCAGCTACAGAGTGTCTGCAAACAAAAAATACATAGAAAAGCAGCTGACATTAAAGCAGTCAAAAGAAAAGACAATTGACTGCATTATTCTTGAAAATATAGGAATTATCAATTCGAGCTCATATTACAGCGTGCCTGAATTTGAAGATGACAATGTTTCAAGAAGCCTTGGCCAGCCGTTTTATATTGACAGCCTGTTTTTCGGCTGTGAATTCCCCGCCACCAGAAACAAAATTTTTCACAGCCGCGGGCAAATAATTTATTATTTGGGCAAAAGCGCAACAGAAACTCTTGTCTGCCCCGCAACTGTAATTGGGGCTGCCAAAAGCCACCTGCTTGTTGATTTAAAGGAAGCTTTTTTTGAATATATTAATTCAATTTCAATAAAGCGCGACTTTAACGTCAATTACAACACATGGCTTGACAGAAAAATGAACGTTGACACAGATAACGCGCAGAAATCTTTTTACACGGTTGAAAACATGCTGACTTCGCACGGCGTGCAGCCCATAGACAATTATGTTATTGACGACGGTTGGAACAACTATAAGGGCGGCTTTTGGGCATATAACCAAAAAAAGTTTCCAAACGGGTTTTTAAACGCGTCTCAATGCGCTAAAAGCCTGGGCAGCTCGCTTGGGCTGTGGCTTTCACCGCGCGGCGGTTATGACTTTTACAAAAAATTTGCCAAAAACATTGAAAAAGCCAAAATGGGCTATTATAATGCCGAAGCGGAAGATATTTGCATTGGCTCAAAAAAATATATTGAAAACCTTGAAAAATTCATTTTAAAAACCACGCAGGAAAATGACATTGGCTATTGGAAGTTTGACGGCTTTTGCTGGAAAGCCTGCCGCAACGCCCAGCATGACCATATTGTGGGCGGCGAAAACGACATGTATTATATAACCGAAATGTGGCAGGGTTACATAAAAATTTTCAAAGCCATGCGTGCGCTGCGCGAAAAGCAGGGTAAAAAGCTGTTTATTAATATGACGTGCTATGTTAACCCTTCCCCATGGTGGCTGCAATATGTTAATACAGTTTGGATTCAGGACTGTCTTGACATTGGCTTTGCAGATAATTATGCAAGCACAGCGCAGTCAAGATTGGATTCAATGCTGACTTACAGAGACAGCACATATTACCATTTCATGTCTCGCAGGGGCTACCAGTTCCCCGCAGACGCCATATTTAACCATGAGCCCATTTATGCGCGTGAAGCCGGCTTTACCCTGTCTGACGACGAATTTGAGCTTATGCTTTACTGGAACGCATGCCGCGGCTCTTCGCTGGCAGAATTTTATCTTTCCGAGAGCATGATGAATGAAGAAAAGTGGCAGCGTCTTGCAAATGTTATTGAATGGCAGCGCAAAAATTTCAGCATTCTTAAAAACGCAATGTTTCTTGGCGGCGACCCCGCTAAAAACAATATATATTGCTATGCTTCGTGGGACAAGGCCGGCAACGGAATTGTGGCGCTGAGAAACCCGTCAAACGAATCTGCGGCTCTTACGCTGACTCTTAACAAGCTTATGGGCTGCCCTGAAACGCTAAGCGGCGCCAAGCGTTTTAACATATATAACAAAACCGGCGGCGAATCAAACGACACATATAAATATAACGACAAAATCAACCTTACATTAAACCCGTTTGAAATAAAAATATTTCAGTTTGCAAAAAAAGCGCCGGCAAAAGAAGACGGCGAAGCTAACGATTTTACAATTAGCTTTGAAAGCAGCGGAAACAACGGCGTTATTTGCCAAAACAACGATGTTTTCATTTCTATTGAAAACGGCTATATAAACGCATATGTCGGCGCGCTCAAGCTTAAATCAGAAAGCATAATCAGCTCTTCACACCACAAAATTATGCTTGTGCGTGAAAAAAATAAAATGGTTAAGCTTTATATTGATAATTTTCTTGATTGCAGCGCTTATGACAAACGTTCAAAAGCATTGCTTTCAACAGACCTTAAAAGCAGCGCAACCAATTTCAGCGTTACTGACAAAGCAACGCCATATAACAAAATCATTGCCATTGCAGAGCTGCTGAAAGTAAAACGCACAAAATAAAAGATTCAATAATTCGGGTAAGTTTTGCCTTGCCCAGACTGTTTAATTAAAACAAACAAAAGAGGTAATACTATGGTTTGTAAAAAATGCGGCTGCGAAACGCTTATAAGCGACGGAGACTGGCTTAAATGTCCTAACTGCGGCGCAAACTTTTTCAATATAAGCATATCAGATGAATTAAGCGCAACAAGAAAGATTGATATGATTGACAGCGAAGCAGACAGCCCGGCCGAAGATGCCGGCAGCAAAAGCGGCAAAAAAACGAAGGCTGAAAAAAAAGCTGAAAAAAAGGCGCAAAAAAGCAAAGAAAATAAAAAGGCAGCCGAAAAAATCAATGCCGGCGACATTGATTTAAAAGCCGCACCCCCTGCTGCGGCACAGGAAAACAATGCTGAATTTTTGCAAGACGGGCAATTGGCGCCGGAAAGCGAAAGCAATGTTTATGACGAGGCTTTGCCCGAAACGGCAGACACAAGTGAAGTCAGTGTTAAAAAGCGTAAAAAAGAAAAAAAGCAGTCGAGCAAGTTAAAAAGCTTTGTTGAATTTATGATTCCTATAGTGGTGGCTGTAATACTTGCGCTTTTGCTTAAAACCTTTGTTTTTGCAAATGCAGTGGTGCCGTCGGGCTCAATGCGCAACACAATCGAAGCCGGTGACAGAGTTATTGCAAGCAGAATAGCATATGTAAGCGAAGACCCGGAAAGATATGACATTATTATTTTTGATTACCCTGACGATGAAACGCAGGCTTTTGTTAAAAGAATAATAGGCATGCCCGGCGAAACAATTACAATAGTAAACGGCGTTGTGTATTATTCAGATTCTGACGGCCAGCTTTACCGTGCAGACAGCAGCTTTGTAACAGTTGAAACAGCCACAGGCGACTTCGGGCCCTATTACATTCCTTATAAAGGCGAAGTAATCAGCGTAAGCGGCGGATACTGTTATGCAGAAAACGGCGCGCAGGTAGGCAGTCTGGACTTTTTGACAATGTATTGCGAGCAAGATAAAGAAACCGGCGAATATGTTGTTGCACAAAACCTGTATTTTTGCATGGGTGACAACAGAAACGATTCACACGATTCACGTTATTGGGACAACACATATGTGTCCGAAGATAAAATTATAGGCAAGGTAATGTTCAGATATTACCCAAGTATAGAAAAAATAGAGTAATTCAAGCGGCTGCCGTTTGCCGCGTTTAATACTCTGCCATAATTAAATAAAACAAAAAGCACCCCGGCTTTATTGCCGGGGTGCTTTAGTTAGTGCCAAAACAAATGGTTTAAGTAAAAGGTGCGTCAGTCTTTCTTTGGCGCATAATATTCAACAGTCCTGAGCAAATCATTGTATTTGGCAACGGCGTTTTCAGCAGCCATTGCAAACAGCTTTTCTGCCCTGCCCGGGAAGCTGCGCTTAAGAGATGAATACCTTGTTTCACCATTGATGAATTCGATATAATCGCCTGTGGGCGCTTTGGAATCAAGCGAAAACGGGTTTTGCCCCTGCGCCACAAGAGCCGGGTTATACCTAAACAGGTTCCAATAGCCTGCCTGAACAGCCTTTTTCTGCTCTGCCTGGTTAAACGGCATCTTTATTCCGTGGTTGATACACGGGGCATATGCAATAATTATTGACGGGCCGTGATATGCTTCAGCTTCCTTAATGGCTTTAAGGCACTGGTTGTAATCTGCGCCCATTGCAACCTGGGCAACATATACATAGCCGTAAGACATTAAAATCTTTGCAAGGTCTTTTTTCTTTGTAACCTTGCCTGAAGCTGCAAACTGTGCAACCGCGCCGGTAGGAGTGGCCTTTGATGACTGACCGCCGGTGTTGGAATAAACTTCCGTATCGAAAACAAGCACATTTACGTCTTGATTCTGTGCAAGCACATGGTCAAGCCCGCCGAAGCCGATGTCATAAGCCCAGCCGTCTCCTCCGAAAATCCACTGGCTCTTCTTTGCGGCATAGTCTTTATCTTTAAGAAAATCTTCAGCTGCGGCTTTTTCGCTGCCTGTAAATTCCGTGCTTTCAATTGCGGCGATAAGCGCATTTGCAGCAGGTGTGTTTTCTTTGGTGTCTGCAAATGTGTCAAGATAAGCCTTTACTTCGCCGGCAACAGCTGTGTTTTCAAGAGCCTTGGCGTCTGCGGCAAGCCTTGCACGAATTTGTTCGTTAGCAAGGAACATGCCAAGCCCAAATTCAGCATTGTCTTCAAACAGTGAATTAGACCATGCCGGGCCCTTGCCGTGTTTGTCAACGGTATAGGGTGTTGACGGCGCCGAGCCGCCCCAGATTGACGAACAGCCCGTTGCGTTGGCAACATACATTTTGTCGCCGAAAAGCTGTGTTACAAGCTTTGCATAAGGTGTTTCGCCGCAGCCGGCACATGCACCTGAAAATTCAAGATAAGGCTTAAGATATTGCGCAGAAATTATGCTCTTGTCTGAAGCTACAAGCGGCTTCGGGTCTATGTCGCAAAGTGCATCAAACACCTTTTGCCCTTCAAGCTGAGATGCAATCGGTTTCATGGTAAGAGATTTTGTGGGGCACACGTTTGCGCAGGAAGCACAGCCCGTGCAGTCAAGAGTTGAAACAATAAGCGAAAAGCTGAGATTTGAATCTTTAGGCATTTTAAGCGGCGCCGATTTGGTATTGTCAGGCGCTGCAGCAAGTTCTTCGTCTGTAAGCGCAACCGGGCGGATTACAGCGTGCGGGCAAACCATGGCGCATCTGTTGCACTGAACACAGCTTGTGGGGTTCCATTCAGGCACGTCAACGGCAATACCTCTCTTTTCAAAAGCCGCAGAGCCCTGCGGGTAAACGCCGTTTGCCATGTCAACAAATGTGGAAACAGGCACGTCGTCGCCTTTTTGGTGGCTTACCGGGTCAAGAATGTTGCGAACAAACTGCTTCATGTCTTCCCTGTCGGTGTTAATTACAAGTTCGGCATCTTCATCTTCTGCGGTTTTCCAGCTTTCGGGAACATCAATTTTAATAAGTTCTTTAGAGCCTCTGTCAATGCCGTTATGGTTTGACTGCACAACCGCGTCGCCTTTTTTGGAAAATTTAGCGGTGGCTTTGTCTTTCATAAGTTCAATTGCCTTATCAACAGGCAAAATGCCGGAAATGGTAAAGAAAGCAGACTGCAAAATTGTTGAAGCCCTGCCGCGCAGGCCGACTTCCTCTGCAATTTTAATGCCGTTTATGATATAAAAGTTAATGTTGTTGTTTGCAATATATCTTTTCATTGAAGCCGGAAGCTCTTTGTCAAGCTCTTCAGGCGTCCAAATGCAGTTAAGCAAAAACGTGCCGCCCGGAACAAGGTCTTGCACCATGTCATATTTCGTTACGTAAGACGGGCAGTGGCAGGCAACAAAGTTTGCTTTATTAATAAGATATGTTGATGTAATGGGGCTGTCGCCGAAACGCAGGTGCGATACCGTAATACCGCCCGACTTTTTAGAGTCATAGAAAAAGTAGCCCTGTACAAATTTGTCTGTGTTGTCGCCTATAATTTTAATAGAGTCTTTATTGGCGCCGACTGTGCCGTCAGACCCAAGGCCCCAAAACTTGCACGACGTGGTGCCGGCGGGTGTTGTGTCAACATTTTCTGCGGCGGCAAGAGACAGATTGGTGACGTCATCTGTAATGCCTATGGTGAAAGTCTTTTTGGGCGACGATGACTTCATGTTGTTGAAAATAGCAATAATATGCGCCGGAACAGTGTCTTTTGAGCCAAGACCGTATCTGCCGTTGAACACGGGCACAGTCTCAAAAGCAGTGCCTTTGAAAGCGGCAACAACGTCAAGGAAAAGAGGCTCACCTATTGAGCCGGGCTCTTTTGTTCTGTCAATAACAGAAATTGTTTTAACTGTTTTAGGAATAACATCAATAAGATATTTCGGTGAAAACGGCCTGTAAAGATGAACTTTTACAAGTCCTGTCTTTTGCCCGTTTGCATTGAGGTAATCAACCGTTTCGGCAATTGTGTCGCACACAGAGCCCATTGCAATGATAATGCTTTCGGCGTCAGGCGCGCCGTAATAATTAAACGGCTTGTAATCAGTGCCTATTCGGCTGTTTACCTCGTCCATATATTTAACTGTGGCTTCAACAGCGTCATTATAATATTTATTGCAGGCCTCTCTGTGCTGGAAAAACAAGTCTGAATTTTCGGCAGAGCCGCGCAAAGTCGGGTGTTCGGGGTTAAGCGCTGTCTGGCGGAAACGGCGCACATCGTCCATGTCAACCATGTCTTTGAGTTCGTCATAGTCCCACACTTCTATTTTTTGAATTTCGTGCGAAGTGCGAAATCCGTCAAAGAAATGCAAAAACGGAACAGATGATTTGAGCGTCGCAAGATGTGCAACCGCGCCCAGGTCCATAACTTCCTGCGGGTTGTTTGAGCAAAGCATGGCATAACCTGTCTGGCGGCAGGCATAAACGTCTGAATGGTCGCCAAATATGTTAAGCGCATGTGTTGAAACGCAGCGTGCCGACACATGAATTACAGAAGACAAAAGTTCGCCTGCAATTTTGTACATGTTAGGAATCATAAGTAAAAGGCCCTGTGAAGCTGTATATGTGGTAGTCAGCGCGCCGGCTGAAAGCGAGCCGTGAACTGCGCCGGCGGCGCCGCCTTCGCTTTCCATTTCCTGAACCCTTACGTTCTGGCCGAAAATGTTCTTTGTGTCGTGCGACGAAAGAACATCTGTAACTTCAGCCATGACTGACGACGGCGTAATAGGATATATAGCGGCAACTTCGGTAAACGCATATGAAACATGTGCCGCGGCATTATTGCCGTCCATAGTTTTCTTTTTTCTTGCCATTTTATTTCCTCCTAAAAATTTATATAACATTTAAAATGCCCGGCGCTGCCGTAAAAAGCGGAAGCAAAAGCCTTTGCAGCGCTGCGCGCCGCCTTAGGGCAGGGCTTTTAACCGAAAGATATTATAACACGCCTTTTTAGCAATTTCAACACAAAATTATACATTATTTAAAGATGATTTTACCAGTTTAAATAGTCTGCAACCGAAGCGTCGCTCGGCATGCGCCAGTCACCGCGCGGTGAAAGCGACACGCTGCCGACTTTAGGCGAATCCGGCACACAGCTGCGTTTGAATTGATTGGCAAAAAAGCGTTTAAAAAATATTTGAAGCGTTTTGTCAATTTCATCTGCACCATAGCACCCTGCAAATGCTTTTTTTGCAAGACAAGACAGCTTTTCGGCAGAAAAGCCGAAGCGCACAAAATTATAAAGGAAAAAGTCGTGAAGTTCATATGACCCTATGCTTTCCTCTGTTTTTTGAGAAATATTTCCGTTTTCATCAGGCGGCAGCAGCTCAGGCGAAACAGGAGTTGCAAGAATGTCATATAAAACGGCGGCAGTTTCTTTGTCAAAACTGTCTGCTGCATATTCAACAAGATAGCGCACAAGAGTTTTCGGCACAGACGCATTTACGCCGTACATGCTCATATGGTCTGCATTATAAGTGCACCAACCCATTGCAAGTTCGCTTAAATCGCCTGTGCCAACAAGCAGCTTTTTGTGTTTATTTGCCATGTCAAAAAGCACCTGTGTGCGTTCGCGCGCCTGAACATTTTCATAAGTTATGTCACGCTCCTCTTCACTGTGGCCAATATCTTTAAAATGCAAAAGGCATGCGTCTTTAATGCTGATTTCCCGCACTGTTGTTTTAAGCTGCCGGGCAAGTTTCAGCGCATTATTGTAAGTTCTGCCTGTAGTGCCGAAACCGGGCATGGTTATGCACAAAATGTCTTTTGATTTTTTGCCTAAAATTTCCATTGCGCGGCAAGACACAATAAGTGCAAGGGTTGAATCAAGCCCGCCCGATATGCCTATTACGACTCCGTCTGAGCCAACATGGGCAAGGCGCGTTGCAAGCGCCTGCGCCTGAATTGAAAGAATTTCGCGGCACCTTTCAGCACGCCTTTCATCGTCAGCCGGAACAAACGGTTTTTTGTCAATATACCTGTATTTCAGGTCATTTTCAGCGTTGTTTACCGGGGCGTTAACCATATATGGGCATGAAATGTTTTCAAAAGATGTGTTGTTGAGGCGCAAATGGCAGAGCTTTTCAATGTCAACATCAGCATAAATGGCGCTGCCACCGCGGGTGAATCTTTCGCCCTCGGCCAAAACAGCGCCGTTTTCAGCGGCAAACAAAGCGCCTCCGAACAACAAGTCCGTTGTGCTTTCAGACACACAAGCGCCGGCATAAATATAGGACGCTATGCAGCGCGCAGACTGGTTTCTAATTAGTTCGCGCCTGTATTCGGCTTTGGAAACATATTCATCGCTTGCAGACAAATTTGCAATTATATTTGCCCCCTGCATTGCAAGCGTGCCGCTGGGCGGGCACGGCACCCACAAATCTTCGCAAAGTTCAATGCCCAAAACGGCACCGCCGCCCAAATCAAAAAGCTGGCTGCCTATTTTAACGTCAAACGAACAGATGTTGATGTCCTTGCACTCTTTAAAGTCGGTGCCGGGTGCAAACCACCTTTTTTCATAAAATTCATTATAATTTGCAATATGTGTTTTCGGCACTGCGCCCAAAATTTTGCCGCCCGAAATAACCACGGCGCAATTATATAGACTGTTGTGATATCTAAGAGGCGCGCCGACTATTACAACTATGTCAAGCCCCTTTGTGTGCGCCGTGATTTCACCAAGCGCCGCCATGGCTGCCGTGTAAAGAGAATTAGTAAAAAAAAGGTCTGCACAGGTATAGCCCGTAACAGAAAGTTCCGGGGTTACAAGCAGTTTGGCACCCTGTGACGCGGCAATGTCAACAGCCTTTATTATTTCACATTTATTGTAAGACGGGTTGGCAACCCTTATTTGCAAAGATGCCGCCGCAGTTCTGAAAAAGCCGTAATTCATTAAATCACCCCAAGCGGTAGCGGGCAGCATATATTCAGAAATGCCCTGCCCTGTTTAAATGCAATTTTTAACCGCTTATAATCATTATATCCCATATTATTTATTAATGCAATATTGAAAATGACGGGGCAATAGTGTAAAATGTAGTTAAATTGATAAAAATGTCAAATCAGAAAGGAATTTCAATGAATATAGAAAATTTTATTTTTGAGGCTATTTTTGACGAACAGCAGCAATACCGCGTTTTTTATGAACTTATGTGGAAACAGTTTACAGAAAGCGGCTTTGTAATTACAGATGAAGCCGGCTATGAAATAGACTGTGTGTTCAAGGCGGTGGCGCTGCAAAACATTGTGGGCGAATTTGTATACAGGCTTTATGACAGCGTAAACGAAACAGGGCTCGAAGACGTTATTGATTACCTGTCAAAGCTTGGAATTTATGAAGACGATATTAAGGAATATATGACAAATGTCCCGGACGCGCTTTGCAGTGCAGAAGATTTTGAAGCAGACGTTAAAACAATGCTTGATTATTGGACAGAATTGGCAGCAGAAAAAATGTTAGACGAATTTTCGGCAGATGATTTGTTTGACCTTATGTTCACGGCTACATATGATTTTGAACAGGATTTCACATTTGATTTTGAAGATACAGATGAATTTCGCGCATTTGTTGACGCAAATACAGACAAACTTGATTTATATAAAGCTGAATTCCCTGCCGTTATGAACTGGGTTGAGCAGGGCATGGTGTGTTAAACCCTGTGCCGCGCAAAAACCGCTGTGTTTTTACACAGCGGTTTTTTATTTTACATGCAGGCGGCAAAATTAGTTTTTGTCTGCACGGTGCATTACTTCCGAAATTTCAGAAATGGAAACAAATGCGTTTTTGTCTATTCTTTTTATTATGTTTTTCATTTTTGCAATTTGAAAGCGGTTTACCACAAAATAGACGGCGCTTTTATTACTTTCAGAATAATAGCCGCGCGCGTCAAGCACTGTTATGCCGTTGCCGAATTCATCAGAAAGCGCTTCACATATTTCGCCCGCTTTTTCACTGATTATGAAAGCAGACTTGCTTTTGTCAAGCCCCTCTACAATAAAGTCAACAGTTTTGAGCGCAGACATATATGTAACTATGGAATACAGCGGCAAAATCCAGCTGTTGAGTATAAATCCGGCAGAAATGTAAAGCAGCACATTAAAAATCATAACAAAGGTGCCGACTGAAATATTAAGCCGTTTTGCAAAAATTACGGCAAGCACCTCAATGCCGTCAATAGCGCCGCCGAATCGAATTGTAAGCCCGCTGCCGACGCCGGAAATTATGCCGCCGAAGATTGCGCACAAAAAAAGGTCTTGCTGTGCAAGAGGCGAAGCAAAGTCAACATCAACAGGCAGCACGTTTATAATAAGATATGAAAAAAGAGAATATGAACAAACCGCCAAAATTGAATAAATTGTAAAAACAATTCCCTGCTTTTTAAAGCCGAAAATGAAAACCGGAAAGTTAATTACAACCAAAAACAGCGACAGGCTTAAATATTCAGGCGTAAGCTGTGACAATATCATTGACATCCCCGAAATGCCGCTGTCATATAAATTTACAGGGTATAAAAACATGGTAACGCCCACTGCGTTTATAACGCCGGCAATTATTATTACAAAAATGTTTATTATGTTCATTTGTTTTATTATGTTTTTAATGTAATTCAACGCTTTCTTCATTAAAGTTCCTTTCATAAAGAGGGCATGGTTTAAATTAGTAAAAAGCAAGCAATAAATAAAGGGCCTGACTCTTTAAGCCAAGCCCTTTATGCTATTTGGTGTTGAACAGTCGCTTATCAAGAGTGCGCCTGACAAATATATAATAAAGCGCCGTGCCGAGAGTCAGCATTACAAGCACTTCGCCCAAGGCCACCAAAGCGCCCTGTATTAAAAATGAAGCAAAAGCAAAGTCGCCCTCTATAAAGAAGAATTCAATTTCCCAGCCGACTATTACCCCGTTAAACAGCGCTGGCATAAGCATTGCTGCAAGCGGGTAGCTTTTAATTTTTACGTTTCTGAGAAAATATATTGCCAGCGTTGCGCCAAGAGTGGCAAGCGAGCCGAAAATCATGTCAAGCGGCAGGCCAGTGCCTATGTTATATAGATTTGAAATAACGCAGCCGATAGTCAGCCCCGGTATGGCGGCCGGCGAAAAAAGCGCCAGCACATTAAGGCATTCGGACACACGAAACTGCACTGCGGCAGATGTGGTGCCAGGCAGCAGAAAATTCTGCAAATAAGTGAGAGCTGCATACATTGCTGCAATAACAGCGGTTTGGGTAATAAACAATACCTGCTTGTTTTTCATATTAAATTGTCTCCTTAGTTTTGTTTTTTGGGGGACACCCCCATGTCAGGATTTTGCGAACTGACATATTGCTTAATGTTAATAAAGAGTTTTGCCCGCTTAGGTGTGAATTTGACCATGAAGCCTTACGATGCGGGAACATTGCTTGCCTAAATTATAATAAATTACAGGCGCACTGTCAACATTCGGCGCACCTGTATTTTGTAAAATTATTTTTAATAGTGGAAAATTACAAATCAGAGCGGCGCTTGAGTTCGGGTAGAATTTTTCTGTTTTTTACCCAATGCTTTTTATAAAAGCTGTTTTTTTCAAAGTCATCGCCTATATTTTTCATCATGCGCAGCATTTCATTTTCAAGCTGTGCAAGCAGTGCGCTATATCTTGGGTCTTCAGCCAGATTGCGTGTTTGGTAAGGGTCTTCCACATTGTCAAAAAGATATTTGCTTTTGTCTGATTTATAGGTTGCAAACGTATATCTTTCTGTGCGCACGGCGCGCCATTCCCTGCCGTTGCCATATATTGCAGTCGGCCCGGTGCCCATAAGCAGGCATGGGTTGTTTGCGAATGTGCCGTTTAATATATGGGCGCTTACATCTCTGCCTTGGGCTGCTTGCGGAGCGGCAAGCCCCATCATTGAAAGCAAAGTCTGCATTATGTCAACCGTGCCGAAACAGGTTTTATTTTTGCCGCACGGAATATGCCCCGGCCACTTAATAAGAAACGGAACACGCGCAGCTTCGTCATAAAAAATATTTTTTGCATGCCTGCCCTGCGCGCCGAACATTTCGCCATGGTCGCTTGTAAAAACAAAAATTGTGTTATTGTCAAGCCCCATTTCACTGACGGCGCGGCATAATCTGCCGACATTATAATCAAGATTTGCGCACATTGCGTAATAAACACGCTTGTTTTCCTCTAAAGCAGAGCGCCTGCCGGGCAAAAATTTAGCCCATAAGTCAGCATGCGGGTCATTGTGCTTTTTGTAATTAGGCGGCAGTGGGAAATTTGTGTTTTTAAACATTTCATAATATTCTGCCGGCACATTGTCTGCATTCCACGGGTCATGCGGCGTGCCGTAAGAAAGAAACAGCGCAAAGGGGCGGGCGCTTTCGCTGTGCGCTTTAATTCTTTCAATAGCCATATCAGTCTGCGCGTCGGGCTCATATTTGTCATAATAAATCTTTTCAGGGGAATCAAGGTGGTAATATGCCCTTGGCGAATAATATTCGTGGTGGAAATTATAAGCGGCAAAATAGCCGTTAAAGCCAAGCCTGTCTTTTCCTTTCGGAATATATGAATTTTCAACATCATAATGGTGGCCAAGCCGGCTGGCATACATATGCCACTTGCCTATATATGACGTTTCATAGCCCGCATTATTGAGCACATTTGCAAATGTTTCATGGTTTGGGTTTATTCTTATTTCATTTATTACCATGCCCGTGCCGGTGGTATATTTGCCCGTGAAAAGCGACGCGCGGTAAGGCGCGCAAACCGGGTGGTTTGAACAGGCGTTTACCATGTTGGCGCTTTCAAGCGCAAGTGCGTCAAGACACGGCGTTTTTGCAAGGCAGTCGCCGTTAAAGCCGACTGATGAAAAACGCAGCTGGTCTGCAAAAACATATATTAAATTGGGCTTGCTCATATTACACAAAACCTTTCATATTTAACAAATAATGGTAAGAAAAAGCGGTGTTACACCACTTCAACCTTGTATTCGCTGCGCCGTGCGTCAAGTTCTGCGTGCATTTTGTCTGTTGTTTTTTTGTTAAGCGGGTAAATAGCCATAAGCACAAGCATGATAACATACATAATAAACGGCACAAGGGTTGCAATATTGTACATGCCGTTTAAAACTGTTTCACCCTGTGAAATACCGCTGCCGACCTTGTCGCTGTCATAACCTGCAAGGCTTACAAACCACGGCGCAAGGGCCGCTATGGCCTGCCCTATTTTGCGCATAAATGTGAATATTGCATAATTTGCTGCCTCTTCCCGCCTGCCGGAAACCCACTCTTGGTGGTCAATAATATCTGCTGCCATAGACCAGATTTCAAGCGTTATAAACGCAACGCCACAGTTAATAAGAAATGCCATGGCAATAAACAGATAAATGTCTGCTTTTGAAAAATGCAGCAAATACACTGCAAGGCTTGAAACTGCCGACACCGCAAGCCCGGCAACACAAATTTCTTTTTTGCCGAATTTTTTTATAAGTGTGTTTGCAAAGGGAATCATTAGCACCATGGGTGTGTAAGAAATTACGGTGTAAACTGTGTTCATGGCGCTGTTTTCAAAATAATCTTTAAACAGGTAAAGGTTTACGGTTGATGTGTACATTTGCGCAGCTATAACCAGCGCGCCTATTATGCTCATGGTGACAAAAGCTTTGTTTTTAATAAGAGAGGAAAGAGTGCTGAAAAAATTAATTTTCTGCGCCTTGTCGTTTACCACAATTCTTTCTCTTGTAAAGCTAAATGAAATTGTATATAAAACAGCCATTGCGGCGGCTATAATTACCATGCCTATTATGAGCCTGCCGGAGTCCATCTGGCTGGAATTTTCACCGGCAGTCATTACGAAAATCGGAAATAATATTGTTGGCAGATTGCCTATTCCGCCGCCGACTGAGCGGCACATGGAAAGCACGCTTCTTTCACTGTCTTTGGTAGTCATAACACTGGCAAGAGAGCCGTAAGGCACAAGCACCACAGTATATAACATGCCGTAAACCATGTAAAGCACAGCCACCCAAATGGTGTTAAAAGTTAAATTGTCTGTAAAGCGGGCAAAAACAAGCACGGCAGAAATAGCCAATGGGTAACCGCCCCACAAAATGAACGGCCTGTATTTGCCATATTTGCCGGGCTTTTTAGACTGCACCAAAAAGCCCATAATCGGGTCGTTAATTCCGTCCCAAATTCTGGCAATAATCATAATGGCGCTGATTACGCCGCCTGAAATACCCAATATGTCAGAACAGTAAACGGAAAGGTAGGAACTCATAACGCAAAAGGCCAAGCCGTTTGCAACATCGCACACAAGATAGCCGAAATAATTCTTAACGCCCAGTTTGTTTTCAGCAGGCATAAGCAATTCACCCCTTATAATATCTTATTT
>JAJQIJ010000014.1 GCA_021199275.1 Clostridiales bacterium | reverse complement strand
CTGCTTATTTTTATAAATTGCCACCCCCACACCGCTTCAAATACCAAAATCAATGCGCGCATTTGAAGTGCCTTAACATATTCCAAAAAGCTGCCGGCATTTTTATTCAGTTTAAACAAATGGTTGAATTTCATTATCCCATTCCTTTATTAGTAAATGTGCTGCGAATATTTGCAGCCGTGTCCCAGCGCGCCGCACGGGTGTTTTCACAAAAATGCATGGGCTTTTTTACACCGGCAGCCCACTGCGGCACAGCGGTACAGTTTGGGTTAAGGCTTTTTGCAAACGCACATATTGCCTGTGACAGGCTGTGTGAAATTTCATAGTCAACCTTTTCAAACGGGCGCCAGTTGAAATCAAGCGTGGAAAATGCATAAAGCAAATCAGACGAATGCCATGCTCCGCAGTTATCGCCGGGCAGGAGGCGTGTGAAATTATAAAAATAGCACTTACTTTTGTTATTTTTTTCGCAATATCTGCCCCATTTTTTATGCACGCTTTCCAGCACGGAGGGTATCATATCTGTGGCAGTTTGCCCTATTATATAAGGCATATCTGCAATGGTTTTTGGTGAAAATTCGCCTTTTTTCAAAATGGCCCCGTCATAAACCGGAAAAGTGTAAGGCATGCTGAATGTTGTTTCCCTGCAAGCTTTAAGCCAGGCATAATAAAACTTTTTGGCGTCTACACCGGCAAGCGCGCCGGCAGTGCTTACGCCGGCATTTTTTATGACTGCCGCCCAAAATTTAACGGTTTTTTCACTCTCAAGCGGCTTTAGCAAAAAACGCTGAAGCCCCGCGCCACTTAGCATAATAGCGCCTGAAATGCAGCCTTTAAGCAGCGGGTTTGACAGATGAATGTCAACGCTCATGGCGCCCGCGCTCTGCCCCATAAGAATAATTTTGCCGGCATCGCCGCCGAAAGCCGAAATATTGTCTTTTACCCATTTTATTGCGGCAGTCTGGTCAAAAAGCCCGTAATTACCGCACACACCGTCTTTTGTTAAATCGGGGTGAGCGCAAAAGCCAAACGGGCCAAGCCGGTAATTAAGCGCCACGGTAATTATGCCGTTTTCAGCAAAATTAGCACCGCTTATATGCCCTTCGTTAGCGCTGCCGCCCGTAAAACTGCCGCCGTGAATATAGATGATTACCGGACAGTTTTTCGCCCCTTTCGGCGTAAAAATATTAAGATAAAGGCAGTTTTCACTGTATGTAAATGAAAGCCCCTGCCTGAATTCCTTGTGGTAAAATGCATTAACCTTGCTGTCGTCTTCAAAAGCACGGTGCTGATATGAGCAGTCGCCGAACGAAGTGGCGTCATAAACACCCGCCCATGCACTTGTCTGCACAGGGTATTCAAAGCGCCCTGCCTTTGCATATTCAATTCCGCGGAATTCGGCATAGCTTGCATGGTCAATGCCGCGTATTGCGCCGCAAGGGGTTTCAAGTTCAATGTAATTCATAATATCTCCTTCCAAAAGGCCTTACCGGCCGTTATAAATAGCAAAAAACAAAACAAGCTTATGTTTTGCGCATTTTACACCGGGCTACAAATTTTCGGCGCCTTGCCTGATTTCGGCAAGCCGGGCATGAAAAGTTTGCAATTTCTTTTTGGTCAGGTTATAGCCGAAAGCCAAAATCAGCGCCATTACGGCAAGCGCCACTGCCGGAACAACGGTGGATATATTGTAAAGGCTGTCAAGCACTGACTGCGGCAAAGCTTCACCGTTTGCAGCCGCGTCGCTGCTGTAATTAATTAATGCCAAAAGGGCATTAAGCCCAACGCCGGCAAGCGCCTGCCCAAGCTTTCTGGAAAATGAAATGAAAGCATATGCCGTGCCCTCTTCGCGGCGGTGAGTTCTGATTTCGTGGTAATCAATAACGTCCATAACAAGCGCCCAAATTTCAAGCACAAGAAAAGTCTGCCCAAGGCCCGAAAAGAAAATAAACACAAGGAAAACATATGGGTTATCTGTGTTAATAAAATAAAGCGCAAAATTAACTGCGGCGGCAAAAGCCAGCCCAAAAGCGCATAATTCTTTTTTGCCAAACCTGGTAATTAGTTTATTCATAAAAGGAATTAAAATTGCCATGGGCAGATATGTGCACACTGTTACCAAAGAATAAAGCGACGCTTTGTGGTAATAGTCTGCAAATAAATATGTATATGTTGACTGGTAATAAAACTGAAAAGCAAGCAAAAGCATTGAAACAAAGCAAAGCATAACAAAAGGCCTGTTTTTGACAAGTGCGGCTGTTGTTTTAAAAACATTATATTCGCTTTTTTGCTTTGCCGGCGGGGCAATGCGTTCATGGCTGAGCTTGAAATGCACATAATAAACGGCAACGGAAAGCACTGCCAAAACAAAAACGCATATTGAAAGCTTTGTGCCGTCAAGAGTCTGAATTTCAGTTCCGTCTGCGCTTATAGTTGTGGTGTAAACCAGCATTGGCAGCAAAACCGTGCCCGGCAAGCCGCCCACGCCCGCGCCTATAGAGCGCCACATTGAAAGCGACGAACGCTCTTTTTCATCGTCTGAAATAACCGAAGCAAGAGAGCCGTAAGGAATAGTTACCGCAGTGTACATCATGCCGTAAAATATGTATGTAATATAGGCAAAAAGCAAATATTTTGCTTCACTTAAATCTGGTATTACAATAAACATAAGCACCGACGCCGCGGCAAGCGGTATTGAAAACCAAAAGACATATGGCCTGAACCTGCCATGGCGCGTTGGCTTTCTTGAATCAATGAAAGCGCCCCTTAGCAGGTCGTTCACAGCGTCCCACAGCCTGGCGACAAGAATAAGCACGGCAATTTTAGCGGGCTTATGTTCAGCACGTCAGTGTAAAATTTATTTTGAAATGCGCCGATAAGCGAAAAAGTAAAGAACCCGCCCATTCGCCCATGGCATAGCCTATTTTGTCTTTTAACTTGATTCCGTGAGTCAAACTGCTTTCGTTCATTAAAATCCCATTCAGCAACATTTAATTTGGTGCCGCATATGGCTAAAATAATTTTATAACATCAGGGCGTTTATGTCAACAATACGTTTTATCTGTTTTTTATTTTTTCGGCATTAACAATGTTCAATAAGGGCCTGCCCCTTATTAAATGCGCAAAAAATAAAAACCCGGCATTCGCGTTAAACGAAAACCGGGTTTTTGTGGTGGCTCATCGGGGAGTCGAACCCCGGACACCTTGATTAAAAGTCAAGTGCTCTGCCATCTGAGCTAATGAACCGCACATACCCTTTTGCAAGGGTTATATTGGCTGGGGTGGCAGGATTTGAACCTACGCATGAGGGAGTCAAAGTCCCTTGCCTTACCGCTTGGCGACACCCCATAACAGTAATATTGGGGTGGAATGTGGGATTCGAACCCACGACCTCCAGTGCCACAAACTGGCGCTCTAACCAACTGAACTAATTCCACCATGTTGCCTGTTTAAGAGAAACAACCTTGAGAGTGATGACGAAAGTTCATCGCTCCCAAGCTTGTATGGCGCGCTTGGGGGGACTCGAACCTCCGACCTACCGCTTAGAAGGCGGTTGCTCTATCCAGCTGAGCTACAAACGCATATTGGAGCGGGTGAAGGGAATCGAACCCTCGTATTCAGCTTGGAAGGCTGATGTTCTACCATTGAACTACACCCGCGCACCGAGTAACGAAGCGGGGCGCAACAAGCAGCACAACCAAACCTGTTACCGTAACGGTGAATATTATAATAAATAGGCGGCGAAGTGTCAAGAGTTTTTTAAAATTTAATTAATTTTTATTTCTATATCTTCGCCTGCGCTCAGCGTAAACTTATTAATTGCAGCGCCTTGCTTGTTTACAATTTCTCTGGCAAGCTTATCTTCAACATAGTGCCTTACATTGTCTCTGATGGAACGCGCGTTCTTTTTCGAGCCGTATGATTTCTTTGCAACAAACACGGCTACGCAATCGTCATAAACAAATTCAATGCCTTTGTCGGCAAGGCCCTGTTTGAGTTCGTCAAGCATTATTAAAGCTATTTTTTCATAGCTTGAAAATGAAAGCACATTGAAAGTAATAATTTCGTCAACTCTGCCGAGGAATTCGGGGCGCAAAAATTTTTCAAGCGCTTTCATTGTAACGTCTTTGCTTATTTCATTGGCGGTTTTGCCAAAGCCCACCGTTGCGGTGTCTGTGGACCCTGCATTGGACGTCATAATAATTATTGTGTTTTCAAAATTGACTGTTCTGCCCTGTGCGTCTGTAATTCTGCCCTCGTCAAGAATTTGAAGCAAAATGTTCAAAACATCTTTATGTGCTTTTTCGATTTCGTCAAATAAGATAACGCTGTAGGGCTTGCGCCTTACCTTTTCGGTGAGCTGCCCCGCGTCGTCATAACCGACATAGCCGGGGGGCGAGCCGATTATGCGCGACACGCTGAATTTTTCCATATATTCGCTCATGTCAAGGCGAATAAGAGATTCCGGCGAATCGAAAAGATAAGCTGCCAGGCGCTTAACCAGCTCTGTTTTACCGACGCCGGTTGGCCCCACAAATATAAACGACTGCGGCCTTTTTACCGGGCTGATTTGAATTCTGCCGCGGCGCACGGCGTCTGCAACCTTTTCAATGGCTTCGTCTTGGCCTATGATATATTTTTTAAGCTCTGCTTCAAGCGACCCAAGCTTTATAATGTCACCCGCTTCTATTTTAGACGCGGGAATTCCTGTCCACATAGAAACAACCTTTGCCAAGTCCTGTTCATAAACCTGGTTGCGGCTTGCCTTTTCGGAAAGTTCGCTCTCTTTTTCCTCAAGCTGCAGCAGCTGTGTTTTAAGGTTTGAAATTTTTTCGTAATCAATTATTTCCTTGTCGTCCTGCGGGTTGGAAAGCGTTTCAATGGCTGAATTGATTTTTTCTTTCTTTTCGAGCAGCAGCTGATATTCTGATATAGCCGGGTTTCTAAGGTTTGCACAGGTGCAGGCCTCGTCAAGCAAATCAATAGCCTTATCGGGCAAATATCTGTCTGTAACATAGCGTTCAGACATTGTAACCGCCCGCCTGATGAGCGTGTCGGACACAGACACTTTGTGGTAATTTTCATAATAATGCTTTATACCCATTAGCATTCTGCATGTGTCGTCAATTGAAGGCTCTTCTATTTTAACAGGCTGAAAGCGCCTTTCAAGAGCAGCGTCTTTTTCAATATGTTTTCTGTATTCGTTAAAAGTAGTCGCGCCTATAACCTGAATTTCGCCGCGGGAAAGCGCGGGCTTTAATATGTTGGCGGCGTTCATTGTGCCCTCGCTGTCGCCCGTGCCAACCAAATTATGCACTTCGTCAATAAACAAAATAATGTTGCCTTCACTGCGCACTTCGTCAACAAGGCCTTTTATTCTGCCCTCAAACTGGCCGCGAAACTGCGTGCCGGCAACAAGGGCGGTTAAGTCAAGCAGATATATTTCCTTGTCGGCAAGACGCGCGGGCACTTCGCCCTTTGCTATTTTAATTGCAAGCCCCTCTGCAATGGCTGTTTTACCAACGCCGGGCTCGCCTATAAGGCAGGGGTTGTTTTTAGTCCTGCGGCACAAAATTTGCACAGTTCTTTCAATTTCGCTTTCGCGCCCGATTATGTTGTCAAGCTTTCCGGACTTGGCGCGGTCTGTTAAATTGTTGCAATAATTGTTTAAAAATTTTCTGCGTTCGTTTTGCTGCTGGCCTTTTGCGCGCTTTTTCTTGGAAGTGCTTTGCTTTTTGTCACCGTCAGCCTGCCCTGTGCCGTCTAAAGCGCTGTCCATAAGCTTTGAAAACGGCAGGGTTTGCGCCCCGTCCATATTTTCATTGTTGAACATTTCGCCGAGAGAGCCGAAATCAAAATCGTCCATATTTTCCATGAACTGGCTCATTTGTTCAGACGCCTGTTCAAGCTCTTCGTCGCTGATTCCGAGCTGCTCAATCATTTTATTTATAGAGCCCACATTGAGCTCTTTGGCGCAGTTAATGCAAAGCCCAAACGGAACGTTTTTGTCTTTTTCCATTCTTTGTATAAATATAACAGCCGGGCGTTTTTTACACCTGGAACATAATTTTCTATTCATCTAAAGGTTTCTCCTTAATTTCATTTTCTTTAAGCGCCCTGACAAAGCCCGGAATATAACCCAGCAGCGAACAAAGCGTGCACACAGCCGAAATGCTGACTAAAACCCATGTTGCAGCGCTTGGCAAGGTAAAGCCGATATAGTCGCACAAGGCGCCGTTTTCACCAAGCGCCAGCACTAAAATCATAACTATGCAAAAAACGGTGGTGGCAACCTTGCCCCACATTTCCGCAGCAACCGGCCTTTTGCCCTTTGAAATTAAAATTGCGCCGCCTATAAGCATTAATATTTCCTTGGCAATAAAAAACATAAACAGGTATTTTATTGCATTTTCCCAATATTTTACAATAAGCACAATAACAATTGCCATTTGCGAAAGCTTGTCTGCAATCGGGTCAAGAAGCTTGCCGAGCGCCGACACCTGGTTGAATTTGCGCGCAACTGCGCCGTCAATCAAATCTGTAAGTTCGGCAACAATAATTACTATTACCGCCGCCACAAAATGGTCCTTTAAAAAAAGCACGGCAAAAACCGGAATTAACAATATTCTGATAAGCGACAGAAAATTAGGCACAGTAACACAGCCGGAAAACAAATCTTTAAGATTATCTTTTAATTTACTCATTATTATTGCCACTTCCCCATAACAGATTTAAAAATTATATAAATTGAATTGATTTACAAATTCAGCTATTGAGCTTTCAGACAGTTCTTTGAAAAAGCTGCCGGAATCTGCGCTTGTAAAAGACAAAATAAGCGAAATAACGGCAGACAAAAGGCACACGCTGACAAAGGATTTAAAGAGCCCGAACACAGCGCCTAAAAAATGATTTGCACCGCTGACAATGCCCTTTTTGCGCTTAGAAGTCAGATTCCTGACAAGCTTAATTATAATACCGGTTAGCGCATAAAATATTACCAAAGTTATAACAAAAAGTGAAAATTTGATTAACGCCAGCGCCAGCGGTTCAATTATATTGTCAACAGTCTGTTCAGCGGCATTTTGCACGGTTATGTCATTTAAAAAAGCCAAATCGGCCGATTTAGTTAAAAACTGCGGCAGAGAGTCAATAAATTCGCTTATGCTTTTGACAGTTGACTCTAAATTAAGCGAAGAGTCAAGCTGGTTTGAAATGGAATTCACGGCATATTCTCTGACATATTCATCATAAATAACGCCTGAATAGGAATTGCTTACGAAAACAGACAACGGCACGCCGACAAACGCGCGCGCAAATGACAAAACGGAATATATAAGGCCGCGTTTATAGCCTATAAACGTAAACAAAAAGATTAACGCAATAAAAATAATATCAATATAATTCATAGAAAGTCCTTTCGCTTTAGCGCGTCATTCGGAAAGCAGTTTAATATTTGAGTGATAAACGCCGTAAAGGCGCGATGAAATCATTAAAATTGACGAATATGATTCGCTTGATGTTTCAGTGGAAATTATTTCGCCGTTTGACGCGGAATATGTGGCTGTGCGTTCACCCGCCAGCACGCTGATATAAGAAGCAGACGCGCTGACGCAGCTGACACTGAGAGCGGTGTTGAATTCACATTTGATTTTGCCGTTTTTCTTTATATAAGCTATATTGCTTTCAGACGAAGCGGCGTATTCACCGTAAGCTATTATAAGTTCGTCGTTTGAATTATAGCAATATGCATTTATTGACAATGTGCCCTGTTCATAAACAACAGTTTCACTTTGCAGCGAATCTATAATGCTGACAAAATCTGCGCCCACAACATATAAGTCAGATTTTATAAAATGCAAGTCAATAACAGACGTGCCGGAATATGTAAACGAAGCTTTGGGTTCGCTGTCATTAACCGCCATGGTGTAAACCGTTGCAGTGAAAACAGCGTTTTGGGAAGTAACGGCGGTGAACGCTAAATATTTGCCGTTGTTGCTTATTGCAACGGCTGCCACATAGCCCTCGCTTACGCTGTAAGACATTTTTTCTGTAAGAGATTTTGAATAAACCGTGATTTCACTCTTGGCTGAATCAGACGTGGTTGCAATAACCGCCGTGCCGTTGTCGGCAACATCTGCGCATAAAATTGAATTTTCAGCAGTTTGTTCATATATATTTTCCGTGGTGCTGTCAAGCCTGAATTTATATGCACCCTGGTCAAAAGTAAGCGCGGCAGAGCCGCTTGTTTTCATTACAGGCGCAGAATAGCCGTGTGAAAATTCATAAAGCACATCTGCGCTTGCGGTGTCAATAACGGTAACCATGCTGCTGCTCAGCACAGCTATTTTACCGCCGAAATTGAAAATCTGAACGTTTGAAGAATCAGTAAGGGTGTAAGAAAAGTCGCTGTCTGACGTGCCGATTCCCGTGCTTTGATACAGTTTCGTTTTGATGTCCGAAAAATCAAGTTCAAAAACTTTCATTACGAAAAGAGCAACCATGACAACAATAAGCACAGCCCAGATTATTTTTTTTGCAGCAGCCTGCTTTTTGGCTTTTTTTTCAGAACGCCTGTTTTCCCTTTCATTAGTGGACATGTTATTACCCTTTAATCAATAATATACTTTGTTAAGATAGAGCCCCTGCGGCGGTGCCGTTTTGCCCGCCATTTTGCGGTCTTTGCTTTCAATAATAGATTTTATTTCGGCGGGGTTTATTTTTCCCTCGTTTACAAAAAGCAGCGTGCCAACCATTATTCTTACCATGTTATATAAAAACCCGTCGGCCGAAACGGTAAATAAAACCATGTCGCCCGCTCTTGTGACTTCAAAGCTTTTTACATCTTTAACGGTTTTTTCGCTGTTAGAATGCGCGCTGCAAAACGCGCTGTAGTCATATTTCCCAATAAAAGCCTTGGCTGCGCAGTCAAGCAGCTTTTCATCTATTTTATATTTGTAATGATATGCGTAATCATTTAAAAACGGGCTGCGAACCGGTGAATTATATACTTTATAAATATATTCCTTATATTTAACATTATATCTTGCATGAAAGCTTTCGTCAACCTCTTTGCATGAAAGCGCAGCAACGTCGCGTGCAAGCTTTGTGTTAAGTGCTAAAACAAGATTTTCGCATTTAATTTTACTGTTTGTTTTAAAAGAAATGCAGTACATATTGGCGTGCACGCCGCTGTCTGTTCTGCTGCAGCCCTTTATCTCGGTGACATCGCTTAAAATTTTTCCCAACGCCCTTTGAAATTCGGCCTGCACGGTGTATGCGTTGTGCTGCACCTGCCAGCCATGATAACGGCTGCCGTCGTAACAGATTGTAAGCAACAGGTTTCTCATATTACACCCGCCATAAGTGAATTCAGCAGAAAAATCAGCGCAAAATATGCCGCAACCAGCAGCATGGCAATATAATCGCGTTTTTGCACCTTTACAACTTTCATTTTCGTTCTGCCCACCCCGCCGCGGTAGCAGCGGCATTCCATGGCATAAGCCAAGTCATTTGCACGGCGGAAAGATGAAATAAAAAGCGGTATAATAACTGGCACCAGCGCCTTTGCGCGGTGAAAAATGCTGCCCGAATCCAGGTCTGCGCCGCGTGATTTCTGCGCCATCATTATTTTTTCTATTTCCTCAACCAAAGTCGGTATAAAACGAATTGCAATTGTCATAGTCATGGCTATGGTGTGCGGAATGTCTTTTCTGAAAATTTTAAGCGGCTTCATTAATCGCTCAATGGCGTCTGTCAAATCTGTCGGCGTGGTTGTGTAAGTCAAAAGAGAGCCTATAATTACCAGCAAAACAATTCTTACGGCTATAAAAATTGCCGTGAATATGCCGTCAGCAGTTATGGTAAGCCGCCCAAGGGTTACAAGGGCTTCGCCGTCTCCGTAAAACAAATTTAAAACAGCTGTAAATGCAATAATTATTGAAAGCGGCTTTAAGCTTTTAAGAATTGTTTTAAACGGGGTTTTGCTTATTGCAACAATGGCTGTAACAGCTATTGCAGACAGCAGAAGCGACAGGAAATTTTTGCACAGAAAAAACGAAACAATAACTGCCATAACAAGTATTGTTTTGACTCTTGCGTCCATTTTATGAATAACGGAATCGCCCGGGAAATATTGGCCTATTGTAATATCGCTTATCATTTGAATAAACCTTTCACAAATTTATTCAGCGCCCAGCAGGCGGCTGAGCTCTGCCTGAGCTTCGTGCAAATTATAAATGTCTGTTCTGCAATCAACGCCCTTTTCTTTGAGCTTCAAAAAAATCTGCGTTACTTCCGGCACGTCAAGCCCTATGTCAAAAAGCTCGCGTGCGTTTGAATAAACCTCTTTCACTGTGCCGGACATATAGACGCTGCTGTCTTTCATGACATAAACCCGTGTGCACAGCTCCGCCACATCTTCCATTGAGTGTGAAACGAAAATAACGGTACTGCCGCTTTTGTGCTGGTATTCCTTTATCATATTTAAAATGACTCGCCGCCCGGCGGGGTCTAACCCGGCACATGGCTCGTCTAACACCAGAACGCGCGGCTTCATTGCAATAATTGAAGCAATGGCAACGCGCCTTTTCTGCCCGCCTGACAAATCAAGCGGCGATTTTTTAACAAAATCACGCGAAATCCCGACATAGTCCATGCTTTCATAAACGCGTTTTTTGATTTCATCACTGTCAAGTCCCTCTTGCTTCGGGCCGAAAGCGATTTCGCTGAAAACATCGTCTTCAAAAATCTGGTATTCGGGGTATTGAAAGCACAGCCCGACTGTAAAGCGAACATTTCTTATTTTTTTGCTGTTTTCCTTTGCCCAGATGTCATTTTCATCAACAAAAACAGCGCCGCTGTGCGGCTTTAAAAGCCCATTGAAATGCTGAATAAGGGTTGACTTGCCGCTGCCGGTGTGCCCTATTATGCCGATAAGCTCGCCTTCGTCCGCAATAAAGTCAACGCCTTTGAGCGCCGCTGTTTCAAACGGCGTGCCGGTGCTGTAAAGATATTCAATTTTATCGCACCTTAATATTGACATTATGCACCCTCCGCTGATTTGAGCTTTTCTAAAATCACATCAACACATTCGTCACTGCAAAGCACGGTTTCATCTGTTTTTATATTGCAGCGGTGCAGCAATTCGGTTGACTGCGGAACGTCAAGCCCTATTTCCTTTATTTTATCTACAGACGAAAAAACCTGCCGCGGCGTGCCGTCAAGTTCAATTTTACCGTTGTCAATAACTATGACTCTGTCTGCCTGCGCGGCTTCGGCCATATAATGCGTTATAAGAACAATGGTTATGTTTTCATCACGGTTAAGCTTTTTAACGGTGTTTATGACTTCCCTGCGCCCTGCGGGGTCTAACATTGCCGTGGGTTCGTCAAGCACAATGCATTCGGGCTTCATGGCAATAATGCCCGCCACGGCAACCCTTTGCTTTTGCCCGCCTGACAGCTTGTGCGGCGCCTTTGCCCTGTATTCGTACATGCCCACCGTTTTAAGCGCGCGGTCAACCCGGCGGCGGCATTCCTGCGGCGAATAGCCAAGGTTTTCCACGCCGAAAGCAACGTCTTCTTCAACAACGGAAGCCACAATTTGATTATCCGGGTTTTGAAAAACCATGCCGATTTTTCGCCGAATGTCAAAAACGCTGTCGTCGTCTTTCGTTTCCGCCCCGTCAATCAGCACCTTGCCCTTGTCAGGAAAAATAATGCCGTTTGTAAGCTTTGCAACGGTTGATTTGCCGGAACCGTTTCGCCCGAGCACCGCCGTAAAGCTGCCGCGCTCTATTTTAAGCGAAAAGTCTTTTAACACGGCAACGCTTTCAGAGTCAGCGTCATATGCCTTATATGAAAAGTCTACATTTTGTAATTCAATAATTGCCATTTGAAGTCCATATTGCAGTGGCGCCGCAGGGTAAAATGCCGCCTGTTGATGAAACGCGAAGCCCTATTTCGTCTGCCGCAACACCGCCGCCCTTTTCTTTTGTTACAATATCATCAAGTATATATTTCATTACAGCGCCCGAAAGCCCTGTTGTATATGAGTTGAGCACAAGCCCCATGGCATTGTGGCTTAAAAGTGCACTGAGCGATTTTATAAAGCCGTAAAGCTGCTCTTCAAGGCGCCACACTTCGCCGCCGGGCCCCCTGCCGTATGACGGCGGGTCAAGTATAATAATGTCATATTTATTCTGCCGCCTGATTTCACGCAAAACAAATTTAAAGCAGTCGTCAACTATGTATCTGACCCTGCCGGTGCCAACGCCTGACAGGGCTGCGTTTTCCTTTGCCCACTGCACCATTCCCTTAGACGCGTCTACATGCACAACCTCTGCCCCCTCTTTAAGGCAGGCAACCGTTGCCGCGCCGGTATATGCAAACAGATTAAGCACCTTTATGTTTTTTCTGCCGCTGTTTTTAATCAGCCGGCGCAAAAAATCCCAATTTACCGCCTGTTCGGGGAAAAGCCCAGTGTGCTTAAAGCCCATGGTTTTAACATTAAACGTCATGTCGCCGTAATTAATATGCCATGTTTCGGGCAGACTGTTATAAAAATCCCAGCTGCCGCCGCCTTTGTTAGAACGAAAATATTCGGCGTCTGCCCGCCCCCAAAGGCGCTTATCTTTCGGGGTGGCCCAAATAACCTGCGGGTCAGGGCGAATTAAAGTTATGCCGCCCCATCTTTCAAGCTTTTTACCGCCGGAACAGTCAAGCACTTCAAAATCGCGCCAATTTTCACTAAATCTCATCAGCTTAGTCTTTCTTTCACAACATTTGCGATATAGTTGCCAAGTCTTGTTATTTTGTCAATATCCTGACCTTCCAGCATTACGCGTATAAGCGGCTCTGTGCCGGACACGCGCACAAGCACCCTGCCCTCTCCCTGAAGTTCCATTTCAGCTTCCTGAACGGCAGAAATAATATATTCGTCGTTGCTGTATTTGAGCTTGCCCTCTTGGCTGACGCTAACGTTAATAAGCACCTGCGGGTATTGAGTCATGATTGATTGCAAAGAGCTCAGCTTTGCCCCGCTTTTAACCATGGCTTCCATTAGCTTTACACCTGAAAGCTCGCCGTCACCGGTTGTGGCGCAGTCAAGAAATATTATGTGCCCGCTTTGTTCGCCGCCGATATTATAGCCGCCATTTAGCATTTTTTCAAGCACATATCTGTCTCCCACAGCGGTTTTGGCGCATTTAATTGAATATTCGTCGCAAAACTTGAAAAAGCCCATATTGCTCATAACCGTTACAACCGCCGTGTCCTTGGCCAGCACGCCGTCTTGTTTCATCTGCATGGCGCATATCGCCATGATTTTGTCACCGTCTACCAGCTGCCCGTTTTCGTCAACGGCAAGCAGCCTGTCTGCGTCCCCGTCAAAAGCAAGTCCCAAGTCAAGCTTGTTTGCCTTTACAAAGCGCATAAGTTCCTGCATATGCGTGGAACCGCAATTTTTGTTAATGTTTACACCGTTCGGCGTGTCAGACAGCATGTGGCATTTAGCGCCAAGGCGCGTGAATATTTCCTTAGCCGAAACAGAAGCCGCCCCGTTTGCGGCGTCAATGGCAATGTTAAGCCCGTCAAAACGCACTTTAGTCTGAGCCACAATATGTTCAACATAATCTGAAACGGCAGTTTTGCAATAAGTCACCGTGCCGACATCGCCGCCCGTGTTCATTTTTATTGAATTGCTTTCAAAAACAAGCTTTTCAATTTCGTCTTCTGTTTTGTCAGGCAGCTTGTAGCCGCTTTTTTGAAATATTTTAATGCCGTTATATTCACATGGGTTGTGCGACGCTGAAATGACAATTCCCGCGTCACAATTATATTTGCCCACAAGGTATGCAACGGCAGGCGTTGGAATAACGCCCACGGAAAGCACATTAGCACCCACGCTGCAAAGCCCGGCTGTGAGCGCGGCTTCAAGCATGTCGCCTGAAAGGCGCGTATCTTTGCCAATCATAACAAGCGGGTGTTCAATGTTTGCCTCAGCAAGCACCTTGGCCGCCGCCATGCCTATTTTCATGGCAAGCTCGTTAGTCAAATCTTTGTTTGCAATGCCCCTTACACCGTCTGTGCCAAACATTCTGGCCATTAATAACACCCTCTAACATAATTTTAAAAATGCGCGCCAAGCGAAAGGCTGAAGCTTCACATTTTTCACAAAGTTTAAAAACAATTAATTTAAGCAGTTTTGAACAAAAGAAAATTAAAGTAAGGACTGCTGCGTGTCAGGCGATTCAAGCCCCAGGTGTTTATATGCAAGCGGCGTTGCGCACCTGCCGCGCGGAGTTCGGCTTAAAAAGCCTATTTGCATTAAATAGGGCTCATAAACGTCTTCAATAGTTACGGCCTCTTCGCCAACGGCAGCCGCAATGGTTTCCAGCCCGACCGGGCCGCCGCCGAAATTTCTAATCATTGTAAGCAGCAGCCGCCTGTCTATTGAATCAAGCCCAAGCTCGTCTATTTCCATTTTTGACAGCGCGTCTGACGCAGATTCGTCTGTTATAACGCCGTTATACCTGACTTCGGCGAAGTCACGGCTGCGTTTTAACAGGCGGTTTGCGATTCTGGGCGTACCGCGCGAACGCATGGCGATTTGCCGCGCGCCGTTTTCAGCAACATCAATATTCAAAATCTGCGCGCTGCGATTAACAATAGTCATAAGTTCATCTGGCGAATAGAGTTCCAAGCGCAATATAATGCCAAACCTGTCTCTTAACGGGGCGGAAAGCTGGCCTGCGCGCGTGGTGGCGCCCACAAGCGTGAAATTAGGCAAGTCAAGCCTTATTGAACGCGCAGACGGCCCCTTGCCTATTATAATGTCAAGCGCCCTGTCTTCCATTGCAGGATAAAGAATTTCTTCCACAGTGCGGTTGAGCCTGTGTATTTCATCAATAAACAGCACATCGCCTTCTTGCAGGTTTGTAAGCAGCGCGGCAAGGTCTCCCTGTTTTTCAATTGCAGGGCCGCTGGTTATTCTTATGTTAACATTCATTTCGTTTGCAATTATGCCGGCAAGCGTTGTTTTGCCGAGCCCGGGCGGGCCGTAAAGAAGCACATGGTCAAGCGCTTCGCCGCGTGTACGCGCTGCGTCTATATAAACAGACAGATTTTCCTTGACCTTTTCCTGCCCCACATATTCACTTAGTGTTTTTGGGCGCAGGCTATTTTCAATGTCGCCGTCTGTCTGGCTGAATTCATTTGAAACAATTCTGTTTTCAAAATCCATTTCACTCATAATTATCTCCCGAAATATGAAATAGTTTTAAAGATTTTTTGAAAGGCTGCGCAGCGCAAGGCGAATAAGTTCGTCTGACGAAAGGCTTTTGTCAAGCGCTGCAACCGCTTTTGCGGAATCGCTTTGCGTAAAGCCAAGCGAAGTCAACGCTTCAACGGCTTCACCGGCGGCAGATGAATCGCCTGCCGCCGCCACTTCCATGACAGTGCCTATTTCTTCGCCGGCTGCAAGAGACGCAACCTTGTCTTTTAGTTCAAGCACTATTCTTTCAGCGGTTTTTTTGCCAATGCCGTTTGCGCGGGTAATTGCCTTAACGTCTCCGGCGGCTATTGCAAGCACAAGCTGCTGCGGCTCAAGCAAAGACAAAACGGCAACGGCAGCTTTCGGCCCAACACCGGAAACATTTATCAAAAGCTTGAAAAATTCAAGTTCGTCAACGCTTGCAAACGCAAACAAATCAAGCGCGTCTTCACGCACGCTCAGATAAGTAAACACGCTGACCTCGCTGCCGGTTTGCCCGACTTTTTTTGCGCTTACAAGCGAAGTATAGCATTTAAAGCCGACTCCGCCGCATTCTATTACCAAAAAATTTGAATCATTATATATGAGTTTTCCTTTTAAACTGTAAATCAATTTATTTCACCCCGTTAAATCTGCCCAATAGACTGCCGCTTGAATGGGCGTGGCAGATTGCCACTGCAAGCGCGTCTGCCGTGTCGTCCGGCTTGGGAATGGACTTCAAATTAAGAATAATTTTAGTAAGTTCCTGAACCTGCCTTTTGTCTGCCCTGCCATAGCCTGTAACAGACTGTTTTATTTGCAACGGCGTATATTCAAAAATTTGAATTTTATTAAGCCGCGCTGTTAGGGCTATTACCCCCCTTGCCTGCGCAACGTCAATAACAGTTTTGGCGTTGGTGTTATAAAACAGCTTTTCCATGCTGATTGCGCCCGGCTTAATTTGCTTTATAATTGAATCAAGCTGTAAATAAATCTGTTCAAGCCGGCCGGTAAATTCAGTGTGCGCCGGCGTTGTAACAGCACCGTAATCAATAACTTTAAAATTGTTGGAATTATATTGAACGGCCCCCCAGCCCACTATTGCATAGCCCGGGTCTATTCCCAAAATAACCATAGCTGCCCCGCCTTGTTTTAATAAAGTCGATTATATCATAACTCTTATCTATAATCAATAATATAAATTAAACGGATTTCATTTGATTTATGAATTTTTGCAGCTCTACATTGTTAAAGGTATATCTGCCGATATCTGTGTTCGGAATGTAATATCTTGCAAGCACACGCCCGTTTAAAACTGCAAACGCCTGTTTGAGCGTGTTAGTCATATAGTCAGCAGCCACACGCGCGTTAGAGCCGGAAACGATAACCGCGCCCACCCTTTTGGGCTTTTTCACGGGCTCTTTAGCGCCCAGCTTAAAACGCAGGCTGTAATATCTTTGAAACCTGTCTATAATGGCTTTCATGGGCGCAGGAAAGAAATTGTTATAAACAGGAGACACGAAAATTATGTAATCAGCGTCTTCAAAATCTTCAAAAAACACGTCAAGGTCTGAATTTGCACAGCCGTTGTGGTATTCGCAATACTTGCAGTCGTTGCATGGCGCAGCGGCAAGCGTATAAGCGTCATATTGAATTGTTTTGCAGTCAATAAAATACGGCTTTATCTGCTTTATAAGTTCGCTGCACACGCCGTTTTCACGCGGTGAAGCGTTAATTATTAACAAATTTTCCATTGCCCCGCTCTTTTCTTTTTTTATTTTAATTATAACATTCGCCGTAAAAAACAGCAAGCATAAATACTTTCGGGGTAAAAGCAGAAAATAAAGTCAGCTTTCTGCGCAATATTGGGCTGACTGCTAATTAAAAATCGCACACCGCCGTCAGCAGAGGCAGAAAACATTTTTTTAAGTTATATTGTTAAAACACGGTTTTTATGTTATGATATACCAAATAAACGGCTGTGCGCCATGCCGCCCTGTTCCGTTTAACCCCGGAGGAATAATTGTGACAAGATTTTTTATTGAAAAAATCAAAAAAAAGAGCGCTGACAAACAAGCTCGCAGCGAAGCGGGCGCACTCGTTTCCGGCGGCGCGTCTGTTTGCGCAAATATTTTGCTTTTTATTTTCAAAATTGCCGCAGGCGCAATAAGCGGCGCTGTTTCAATTATTTCAGACGCTTTTAACAACCTTTCAGACGCAGCGGGCGGGCTTATAACTATATTCGGCACAAAAATGTCCAAAAAGCCGGTTGACGACGAACACCCGTTTGGCCACGGCAGAATGGAATATATAAGCGCAATGATTGTGTCGTTTTTTATTTTGATTATGGGGTTTGAGCTTGCCAAAAGCAGCGTTGAAAAAATCATTACGCCGACAGATGTTAAATTCAGCACGCTCTCGCTCATAATTATGGCCGGCGCTGTGGTTGTTAAACTTTGGCTTGCATTTTTTAACGACAGACTTTATAAATTTACCGGAAACATTAATATGAAGGCTGTAAAAACAGACAGCCTGTCTGACTGCATTACAACACTTGGCGCCGTTGCTGCGTTTCTGATTTCGTCTTTTACATCTTTCAGCCGGGCAGACGGTATTATAGGCATAGTTATATCAATAATTATATTTGCAGAGGGCTGCAAGCTGCTTGGTGAAATAATCAGCAATTTGCTTGGCAAAGCGCCTGACAAAGAGCTTGTCAGCAGCATTGAAAAAACCATTTTAGAGGCAGACGGCATTTACGGCGTGCACGACATAATAATACACAGCTATGGTGCAAACAAGTATTTCGCGTCTGCCCATGCAGAAGTTTCCGCCGGGGCAGACATAGTAAGCGTGCATAACATAATTGACGCGGTGGAAAAGAAAATCAGCCGCGAACAAAAGCTGATGATTTGCATTCATATGGACCCTGTTGAAGTTGACAACGAAAAGCTGCTTTCGGCAAAAGCGCAAGCTGAAAAAATTATAAAAAATTATGATTTGAATTTTTCGCTGCACGATTTCAGAATGGCTGAAAAGGGCGGGCATAAAAGCTATATTTTTGATTTGGTAATTCCGCACAATTATAAAAAAGACAACAGGCAGATTTTAGATGAGCTTGGCGAAATTTTTGCTGCCCAAGATGAAAATATAAAGCCTGTTATAACCATAGAACACAGTTTTGTTTAAAAGGAATGAAAAGATGAAAGAATTTCTTGAAGTTGGGAAAATCACCTCTGCCCACGGCCTGCGCGGCGAGGTTAAAATAGAGCTGTGGTGCGACGGCGTTGAATTTTTAGCGGCTTTCAATGCGCTTTATCTTGACGACGAAGGCAAAGAAAAGCTAACCGTTAAAAGCGTGCGCCGGCAAAAAAACGGCGCAATAATTAAATTTGATGAAATAAGCGACATTAATGCCGCCGAAGCCCTGCGCGGCAAAGCTCTTTTGTGCAAAAGGTCTGACGCGCCGCTTGAAAAAGGGCGGCACTTTATAGCAGACTTGATAGGCTGCCGGGTAATTGACATTGAAACTAAAAAAGAATACGGAACGGTAAGCGGGGTTGAAAATTACGGCGCGTCTGATATTTTAGAAATAAAGTCTGACAAGGGGCTGCGGCTGGTTCCGCTTATTAATGAAATTGTTAAAGAAATAGACGCAAAGCAGTCTTATATAGCAATACAAAACATGAAAGGATTATTTGATGAGAATTGACATACTTACCCTGTTTCCCGAAATGTGCAACGCATACCTTTCAGAAAGCATTGTCGGGCGGGCGCGCGCTGCGGGAAAAGTTGAAATTGTATGCACTGACATAAGAAATTACACCCTGGACAAGCACAGGCGGGTTGACGATTCGCCTTACGGCGGCGGCTGGGGAATGATAATGCAGGCGCAGCCAATATATGACTGCTATTGCGCACTTTCGGCACAGCTCGGCGCAGCGCCGCATTTAATTTACCTTACGCCTCAGGGTAAAACCCTGACCCAGCAGCGTGTGTGCGAGTTGGCAAAAATGGACTCTATTGCGCTGCTCTGCGGCCATTATGAGGGGGTTGACGAACGGGTTATTGAAGAGCTTAAGCCGGAAGAAATTTCAATTGGCGACTACGTGCTGACCGGCGGCGAGCCGGGCGCTCTTGTTATTGCCGATGCGGTGGTAAGAATGCTGCCGGGCGTGTTGAGCGACGACGAGTGTTTTACAGACGAAAGCCACTTTAATTCGCTGCTTGAATACCCGCAATATACGCACCCCTATGAATGGCGCGGCAAAAAAGTGCCTGACGTGCTGCTGAGCGGCCACCATGAAAATATAAAACGCTGGAGACGCCTGCAATCGCTGAAAAGAACAAAAGAGCGGCGCAGCGATTTGCTTGCAGGCGCCGAATTGACGCAAGAGGAACGCCGGCTGCTTGGTTTATAACTTAGGGGCAATGTCCCTTTCAATAAGGGGCGGCAAGGCCTATTCAAATAATTCCATTTATTGTCTCTTTTCACCAAAAATGCTTTGTCAATTTTGCATAAAAGTTAAAAGAATATTTTGTGTCAATTTAACAGAACAAACGAAGTTTTACACAATTTATAGACAAAATTAAGATTAGTGATATAATAATAAAAAGTAAAAATCCAATTTGCAGATATGCTGCTGGTTAAGAGAGGTTATATGTATGTTTGTTAAAGATGTAAGGGTTGAAAATCAAGTGGGGCTTCATGCGCGCCCTGCAACTTTCTTTATTCAAAAGGCTAACGAATTCAAATCTTCCATTTGGGTTGAAAAGGAAGAAAGAAGAGTTAATGCCAAATCGCTTTTAGGCGTGCTTTCTCTTGGCATAATGGGTAACACGGATATACGAATTATTGCAGACGGCACAGACGAGGAAACTGCGGTTGACGAGCTTGTTGCCCTGGTAAAAAGCGGCTTTGCCGATTGATGTTGTCATAAATAAATGATATACTTAATGGTGCAGGTGTAACTGTGCCATTTTTTATTTAAGTAATAGGTAAAAATGCCAAGATAAACCTTGCGCTGTTTTAAAGCTGATTTTTTAAGAGGGGGTGTTTCGGTGACTTTAGCAGAACTAAGAAAAAAAGCAATGGCGCTGCCGCAGCAGCCCGGCGTATATATAATGAAAAACAAAGATAAAAAAATCATTTATATAGGCAAGGCAAAAAAGCTTAAAAACCGTGTGTCGTCATATTTTATTTCAAACAAAAGTCATTCTGCCAAGGTAATCAAAATGGTGCAGAATGTTGACGATTTTGACTATATTCTTGTTGACACGGAATTTGAAGCGCTGGTGCTTGAATGTTCTCTAATAAAACAGCATATGCCGAAATACAATATTCTGCTGAAAGACGACAAAGGCTATAGGTATATTAAAATAAGCGCCGGTGAATTTCCCAAAATCAGCGAAGCTAAAAGAATTGAAAACGACGGGGCGGAATACATTGGCCCCTATGTGTCAAATTTTTCCGTAAAGCAGGCGCTTGATGAAACGCTTAAAATATTTAAGCTGCCGCGGTGTTCAAAAAAATTTCCGCGCGACTGGGGCAAGTCGCGAATGTGCCTTAACGGCTTTATGGGGCTGTGCAGCGCGCCCTGCGCCGGCAGAATAAGCAAAGAGGAATATGCTAATAATATAACCGCCGCGCGTTCGTTTTTAAAAGGCGGCAGCAAAACGGCAGTTGCCGAACTGACTGAAAAGATGAACGAATATTCGCGCGAACTTTTATTTGAAGACGCCGCCAAGACCCGCGACACAATAAAAGCCATAAAAAACCTTGAAGAAACACAAAAGGTTGTCAGTGTAAATTACCCTGACGAAGATGTTTTTTCAATTGTAAATTCAAACAGCAAAGCCTGTTTTGAAGTTTTAAGGTTTGAAAACAACCGCCTGACAGACAGCGAATTTTGGCTGATTGACCCGGTTTTCGACATGCCCGGCGCACGTTTTGAACTTTTAGAGCGCTATTACAGCCTGCGCGGCAGGGTGCCGTCAAGAATTGTTACAGACGGCGATATACAAGATGAAGAGCTGTTAAAGCAATTTCTTGAAAGCATGCGGGGCAAAAAAGTTGAATTTTTTTACCCGCAGCGGGGCGAGCAGCTTAAAATTCTTAACATGTGCATAAAAAACGCAAACGAACATTTAGCGCAAAATCAGGGCAGGCTGGGAAAGGAATTAGCGGCTTTAAAAGAGCTGGCAGACCTGCTTGGGCTCAAAAATGCGCCGGAATATATTGAAAGCTATGACATTTCGCACACTGCGGGCGCAGATAATGTGGCGGGAATGGTGGTGTTTCAAAACGGCCGCCCGCTTAAAAGCGCATATAAACGCTTTTCAATAAAAGGGTTTGAGGGGCAAAACGACGTCGGCTCAATGAACGAGGTGCTCAGGCGGCGCTTTGAACATTATTTAAACGACGGCGAAAATTCAACTTTCAAAACTCTGCCGGACCTTATTTTGCTTGACGGCGCAGCGGCGCAGGTAAACGCAGTTATACCGGTGCTGAAATCATTTTCGCTTGACATTCCTGTGTTTGGCATGGTAAAAGATTCCAAGCACAGAACAAGGGCTATTGCCGCAACCGGCGGTGAAATTCAAATAAACTCAAACAGGCAGGCTTTTACTCTTGTGTCATCAATTCAGGAAGAAGTGCACAGGTTTTCGGTGGCATACCACCACGCAAAGCACAAGAAAAGCTCTTTTTCGTCAAGCCTGATGCAAATCAGCGGAATAGGCGAAAAAAAAGCGAAAGCGCTTTTAAAGCATTTTAAAACAATAACTGCCATAAAAGGCGCTGCCGTGCAGCAATTGCAGCAATGCCCCGGCATAAGCCTGCAAAACGCAAATGACATTTATGATTTTTACCACAATAGCTAAAAATACTTGACGTGGGGAAATTTCAAATGTATAATGTCTATGTATCTAATTTTAGATACTGCCGAAAGGACAGTTAATTATGCGAATTATAACAGGCTCTGCCCGCGGCAGGCGGCTTGACACGCTGCCGGGCGAAAGCATTACGCGCCCGACTGCGCAAAGCGTTAAAGAAGCCATATTCAGTATGATTCAATTTGAAATAGAGGGCAAAGACATACTGGATTTATTTGCGGGTTCCGCCCAACTTGGAATTGAGGCTCTTTCCCGCGGGGCTCGCCATTGCACTTTTGTTGAAAAAAATGCCGAAGCCGCAAAAATTGCGGCGGCTAATATAAAACGCTGCGGCTTTGAAAGCGCAAGCCGGCTTATTATAGGAGACGCAGTTTCGTTTGTTTCAAAACAGCACAGCTTTGACATAGCTTTTTTAGACCCGCCTTACCACAGCGCGCTTGTTGAAAAATGCCTGCCGCTTGTTGAAAATTCACTAAACAGCGGCGGAATTATAATTTGTGAAACAGCCGCCGGCGAGGAATTGCCAGAAATGCTTTCATCATTGCAGCAATACCGCAGCCGCCGCTATTCAAAAACAAAAATCACAGTATACCGAAAGAGCTAAATTATGAAAACAGCAATCTGCCCCGGCAGCTTTGACCCGGTTACGCTTGGCCATATTGACATTATAGAACGTGCGGCGACTCTTTTTGACAGGGTAATTATTCTTGTAATGACAAACAGCAAAAAAGAGGCTATGTTTAAAACAGAAGAAAGAGTAAACATGATAAAGCGCTGCATTAAAGGCGAAAACATTACTGTTGATACATACGGCGGGCTTTTGGTGAATTATGCGTTTGAAAATAACGCTGACGTAATTGTAAAGGGCCTTCGCGCCGTGTCTGACTTTGACTATGAATTTCAGCAGGCGCTTACAAACAAAAGCCTTATGCCCGGCATAGAAACAGTTTTTTTGGCGGCCAGCGGGAAAAACATGTTTTTATCGTCAAGTATGGTAAAGGAAGTATGTCAGCTCGGCGGAAACATTGAACAATTTGTTTCACCGGAGATATTAAATGACGTAATTAAAAGATGTAAAGGAGAAAAAAATTATGACTAACACAGATATTCTGCTTGAAGATTTAGAGGATGTGCTTGACGACGCAACTTCAATGCCGATGACAAAAAAGAGTCTTGTAGACGTGGGAAAAATCAAGACTATTATTGAAGATATTCGCCTGAACACACCGCAGGAAACCAAACAGGCAAAAACAATTGTTGATTCAAGAAACAACATTCTTGAAGAAGCTAAAAAAGAAGCCGCAGACATTGTTGCCGAAGCGCAGGCGCAGGCCCGCGAGCTTGTTGCAAGAGACCAAATTACACAAACAGCCCAGGCGGAAGCCGCTGAAATTCTTGCAAAAGCAAAGGAAGAAGCCAACAGCTATGTTCGCGAAGCGCAAAACCAGGCGTCAGAAATTTTGGGCAACGCCACCACTCAGGCTAACGACATGGTAACGTCAGCGCAAAGCAAAAGCCGCGAAATGCTTACAGCAGTTAACAATTATGCAGACGACACGCTGCTTACTATTGACGATTCACTTTATAAAGCCCTGACAGACGTCAGGAGAATCCGCCAAAACATAAACAATAAAAAGTCAGGCAAATAAAAGCCAAATAAAAAAGCTGTTTCATTTTGAAACAGCTTTTTTATTTACTGGTTGCTTAACGGAAACGCCCCGCATTTGCATGCAAAAGGCGGCAATTTAAAGCGAGCTCTGCTCTTAAGTTATGTCTGCCGCCTTTGTTTCGCAATAAACACAGCGGTATGTGCCGCGGTGCAGGCAAAACTCATAAGAAACATTTTCGTCAACATTGCTTATGCAGCGCGGGTTTGGGCATTTTGCAATGTTTACTATTCGCTGCGGCAGGGTGAGTTTCTTTTTTTCTGTTACAACGCCGTCTTTAATGACGTCAACCGTTATATTTGAATCAATAAACCCAAGCACATCAAGATTCAAGTCAATAAGGCTGTTAATTTTTATAATATCTTTAAGCCCCGATTTGTTTGATTTTGCGTTTTGAATAATTGCAACCTGACATTTAAGCGCGTCAAGTTCTAACGCTTTGTAAACAAGCATTGCATTTCCCGGGGAAATATGGTCAAGCACATAGCCATTTTCAATTTCGTCAATTTTCATCAAAATCACCCCTATTCAATTGTGCCGGCAAGGCGAAGCAATGTAATAATAAGCGCCATTCTTATATATTTTCCGTTTAAAGTCTGTTCGAAATATTTTGCGCGCGGGTCGCTGTCAACCTCTGTGGCAATTTCATTTACACGCGGCAACGGGTGCATAATGGTAAGGTCTTTTTTTGCACCCCTGAGCTTTTCCAAATTTAAAACAAAAGCGTCTTTATGCTTTAAATATTCATCTTCAGAAAAGAAACGTTCGCGCTGAATTCTTGTCATATACAAAATATCAAGTTCGGGCATTATTGCGTCAGGCCTGTCAAATTCAGCATATTGCGTTGTGCCGGCGTCAAGATAATCTGTTTTTATATAGTCGGGCACAGCAAGCTCTTTCGGTGAAATAAGGGCAAAGCGAACATTGCTGTAGCGGCACATTGCTTTAATTAAGCTGTGCGTTGTTCTGCCGAATTTAAGGTCGCCGCACAGGCCTATTGTAAGGTTGTCAAGAGAGCCTTTTTCGCGGTAAATGGTAAAAAGGTCAGTCAACGTCTGCGTGGGGTGGCTGTGCCCGCCGTCGCCGGCGTTTATTACAGGCACATTGCTTTTATAGGAAGCAACTCGCGGCGCGCCCTCTATAGGGTGTCGCATGGCAATTATGTCAGCATAGCCGGAAACCACTTTTACCGTGTCGCTGACAGATTCCCCTTTTGACGTGGAAGAGGAATTAGCTTCCGAAAAGCCAATCACACTGCCGCCAAGTTCAAGCATGGCAGCTTCAAAAGACAGCCTTGTGCGCGTGCTTGGCTCAAAAAACAGTGTGGCAAGCTTTTTGCGAGCGCAAATATCGGCATATTTGTCTTTGTTTTTAACAATATCCATTCCAAGCTCAATCAGCTGCTGCGTTTCCGAGGCGCTTAAATCAGCTGTGTCAAGATAATGGCGCAAAGGTATTCCCCCTTTTTAAAATCAGAGATTTTGCCACGACTCGTCAGCCGGGTTTGAAATAAAAGCCCTGAGCTTTTCAAGGTCGCTTTTTTTAATGTAATTTTCATCAGCCGCGGTGGAAATAAGCGTTTCAAAATCACACAGGCTGTAATTGGTAACATTGTTTTCTTTAAGCCGCTGTTTTCCCTTTTCCATTGAATATGTGAAAATTGAAGCAACGCCCAAAACTTCGGCGCCGGCTTGGCGCAAAACGTCAACAACCTGCAAAACAGAGCCGCCTGTTGAAATCAAATCTTCAATAACCACTACCTTTTGCCCGGCTTCAAGCCTGCCTTCAATCTGATTTTCACGCCCGTGGCTTTTGTTAGACGAACGCACATAGCCCATTGGCAGCCCCAAAATGTCCGCAGTGATTGCGGCATGCGCAATTCCGGCGGTTGACGTGCCCATTAACACCTGTGCCTGCGGAAATTTTGCGCGCACTGTTTCGGCAAGCCCGTGTTCAACATCGTCTCTTATTTGCGGGTATGAAAGAGTTAAACGATTGTCGCAATATATGGGGCTTTTTATGCCGGAAGCCCATGTGAAAGGCTTGTCCGGGCTTAAGAAAACCGCTTTAATAGACAATAAATCCTTAGCAATTCTGCTTTTGCTTACTTCACTTTTCATAATGTCACTCCTAATCAATAAATTCGCCGCAGCATTTAAGATATGCCGCAACCGGGTCTGCCGCTTTAGTTACAGGGCGGCCGACTACTATGTAGTCAGAGCCTATTTCTTTTGCCATTTCCGGGGTTGTAAAACGTGCTTGGTCGTTTGTGTCGCCGCCCGCAAAACGCACGCCGGGGGTTACGGTAATAAAGTCGCCGCCGCAGGCTTCTTTTACCATTTTGGCTTCAAGCGGTGAACACACAACGCCGTCAAGCCCGGCAGCTTTTGTGTTTTGGGCATATTTTATTATAACGTCATTAATACTGCCGCTGATAAGCAGCTCTTTATTCATTCTTTCCTCGCTTGTGGAAGTCAGCTGTGTAACGGCAATCAAAAGCGGCGCCTTTTTGCCCCCAGATTCAAGCCCTGCCTTGGCCGCACGCATCATGTCTGCGGTGCCGGCGGCATGCACATTAACCATGTCTATATCATAAGCGGCCAAAACTGCCATTGCAGACTTTACCGTGTTTGGAATGTCATGCAACTTCAAGTCAAGAAACACCTTGTGCCCGCGCTTTTTAATTTCTTTTATAACAGGCGCGCCTGCGGCATAAAAAAGTTCCATGCCTATTTTGACAAACGGCTTTTCTGCGCCGAATTTGTCAAGAAATGCCAATGTTTCACCGGCACTGCTGAAATCGCAGGCTATAATTACGTCTTTACCCATTAAATCACCAAAACCTTTCATATTTTCAATTCAATAAGCTTTGCATGTCATTAATAGCGCCTTGTCATTCGGCGGCGCCTATAATGTCGCTTATTTTGCTGATTGAAAGTTCGCGGCATTTTTCAGGCAAGGCCTCAATTATTTCCTTAGCCGCATAAGGATTTACCAGATTTGCCGCGCCGACCTGCACGGCAGTTGCCCCTGCCATCATCATTTCAATAACGTCGTCTGCGCTTTCAACCCCGCCGCAGCCCATAATCGGAATTTTACACTTTTTTGCAGTTTGGTAAACCATTCTGAGAGCTACCGGGAAAATGGCCCCGCCGCTGAAGCCGCCTGTTTTATTGGCAAGCACGGTGCGGCGCGTTTTAATGTCAATGCGCATGCCAAGCAAAGTGTTTATAAGCGTCAGCCCGTCTGCCCCGGCGGCTTCGCATGCCGTGGCAATTTCAGTGATATCTGTTACGTTTGGCGACAGCTTTATAAAAACCGGCTTTTTTACAGCGTCTTTTACCGCGCGTGTAACTTCATAGGCGCTTTTGGCAGAAGTGCCGAAGCTCATGCCGCCGCCGTGAACATTTGGGCAGCTTATGTTGACTTCTATAACAGAAACATTGTCTGCCGCGTCAAGAGCGGCGGCAACGTTTACATATTCTTTAACGCTAAAACCGCTGACATTTGCTATGACACCCTTTTTGTAAATTTTTTTAAGCTGCGGCAGCTCATGCTGCATGACATGCTGAACGCCCGGGTTTTGCAGCCCCACTGAATTTAACATTCCGGCGCGGGTTTCGGCAATTCTCGGCGTTTCATTGCCGAAGCGCGCCTCTTCAGTGGTGCCTTTAAAAGAAAACGAGCCCAGAATATTGATGTCATAAAAATTGCTGAATTCCTGCCCATAGCCGAATGTGCCGCTTGCCGGCACAACCGGGTTGTCAAGGCATACACTGCCGAGCTTTACAGACAAATCTACCAAAGAAGTTCGCCCCTTTCAAAAACGGGCCCGTCGCAGCAGACGCGCTTTGCCCCATTTTTTGTTTTACAGCTGCAGCCCATGCAGGCGCCGAAACCGCAACCCATTCGTTCCTCCAAACTGAACTGGCCGGGTGTTTTTGCAATGCTGTTTACTGCTTTAAGCATTGGCACAGGGCCGCAGGCATATATATAGTCATAATTTATGTTCATAACATCTGTTACAAAGCCCTTTTCACCATATGACCCGTCTGCCGTGGCAACAATAACTTTTGCGCCCAGCGCTTTGAATTCCTGCTCATAAAAAATTTCATTTTTTTTGTTAAAGCCCATTATAACCGTGGCATTTTGCCCCTGCTTTATCAACTTTTTAGTCAGGTTATAGAGCGGGGGCACGCCCACACCGCCGCCTATTACAACCGGACTTTGGCATGGCATTACCGTAAAGCCGTTACCGAGCCCGGCAAGGCAGTCAAGCATGTCGCCCGCTTTAAGCTGTGACATCTGTTCGGTGCCGGCGCCTACTACTTTATAAATTATTGTAAGGCAGCCATCTGCATAATCGGCCACAGAAATCGGGCGGCGCAGAAATTTACCGTCAAGCTTTATGTTAATAAACTGGCCGGCGGCTTTAAATGCTGTGGTGTCGCCGGAAAGCTTCATTTCATAAACCCGCGAGGCAAGCGGCTTATTAGATAAAATAATATAATCTGATTTCATCTTTACTCCTCGTCAATTGTGGAAACGCCTAAGGTTATTTCTTCAAGCACGTCAAGCAACACCTTTACAGTGTCAAGCGACGTAAACATTGTTACATTGTTTTCAACTGCGCCGCGGCGTATTTCCGCCCCGTCTGAATGGCTGTCACCGTGGCTAATGTCTATTGTGTTAATTACATAAGATATATGCCCCTGCCTGAGTGCAACCAGAATTTCATCGCTGCCGTCGCGGGTAAGCTTTTGGCGCACACGCGTGCGAATGCCGTGCTTTTTAAGGAAATTGGCAGTGCCTTCGGTTGCCTCTATATTAAAGCCAAGGTCATAAAAGCGCCTGATTAAAGGCAGCGCGGCGGGCTTGTCCATGTCTGCAATGGTGACAAGCACCGTGCCGTAATTTGCAACGTTCATTCCGCTTGCCTGAATGGCTTTATAAAGCGCCCTTGTAAGCGACTTGTCATAGCCTATGGCTTCACCGGTTGATTTCATTTCAGGCGACAAATAAGTGTCCATGCCCTTGAGCTTTGAAAAAGAAAACGCGGGCGCTTTGACATACCAGCGCTTCTTTTCAGCTTTATATATTTCGTTAATACCCTGTTCTTTCAGGCTGACGCCAAGTATGACCTTTGTGGCAATATCTGCCAGCGGAACTGATGTTGCTTTTGAAATGAAAGGCACAGTTCTTGATGAACGCGGGTTTACTTCAATTACATAAACATCGTCGTTTGAATCTGCTATAAACTGAATATTGTAAAGCCCCACAATTCCGATTTGAAGCCCAAGCTTTTCTGTGTAACTGATTATTTTGTCTTTTACGGCTTGGCTTACGCTGAAAGTCGGGTAAACCGAAATTGAGTCGCCGCTGTGCACGCCTGTTCTTTCAACATGCTCCATAATGCCGGGAATAAAAACGTTTTCGCCGTCTGAAACAGCGTCAACCTCAAGTTCCTTGCCCATTATATATTTGTCAACAAGCACGGGCTGTTCGGTGTTGATTTCAACGGCGTTGTGCAGATAGTGGCGCAGGCTCTCCTCGCCGGCTACAATCTGCATAGCCCGCCCGCCCAGCACAAACGACGGGCGCACCAAAACCGGGTAACCTATTTCACCGGCAACACGCACGCCTTCTTCAATATCGGTAACAGCCTGCCCGCGCGGCTGGGGTATTCCAAGCGCCTTCATAACCTTTTCAAATGAATCGCGGTTTTCGGCTTTGTCAATGGCGTCTACATCTGTGCCTATTATGTTTACCCCCAAAGCGTCAAGCGGCTCTGCAAGATTAATTGCAGTCTGCCCGCCGAGAGACACAACAATGCCAAGGGGCTTTTCAAGTTCAATAATATTCATAACGTCTTCAACAGTAAGCGGTTCAAAATAAAGCTTGTCAGACGTGGTATAGTCTGTGGAAACCGTTTCGGGGTTGTTGTTAATGATTATGGCTTCATAGCCGGCAGAACGAATTGACCATATTGCGTGAACTGTTGAATAATCAAATTCAACCCCCTGCCCTATTCTTATGGGGCCTGAGCCCAAAACAATTATTTTCTTTCTGTTTGAAACTATGCTTTCATTTTCCTCTTCATAAGTTGAATAGAAATAAGGCACATAAGAATCAAATTCGCTGGCACAGGTGTCTATCATTTTATAGACAGGGAAAATGCCGTTTTCCTTTCTGAAATGGAAAACTTCACCCTCGCTCATGCCCCAAAGAACGCCGATATATTTGTCTGAAAAGCCCATTTTCTTTGCTGCGTAAAGCACAGAAACGTTCTTGGGGTTTTCTTTAACGGCGCTTTCAAAGTCAACTATATTTTTAATTTTTTCTATAAAGAACAAATCAATTTTAGTTGCATTGTAAATGTGAATCAAGTCAACTCTGCGCCTTATAAGTTCGGCAATGGCATACAGCCTGTCGTCAGTCGGGGTTTTAATGTAAGTCAGCAGTTCGTCAATGCTAAAGCTGTCAAATTTATGGTGGTAAATATGGCAAACGCCGGTTTCCAGCGAACGCACGGCTTTTAAAAGACTTTCTTCAATAGTTCTGCCGACTGCCATAACTTCGCCCGTGGCTTTCATCTGTGTGCTGAGCGAATTGTTGGCGTCTGCAAATTTGTCAAACGGAAAGCGCGCTATTTTAGACACAACATAGTCAAGAGTCGGTTCAAAAGACGCAGGTGTGTTGGCAAGCATTATTTCATCAAGGTGCATACCAACCGCTATTTTGGCAGACACACGGGCTATCGGGTAACCCGAAGCTTTTGACGCAAGCGCAGACGAACGTGAAACACGCGGATTTACTTCAATAAGATAATATTGAAACGAATGCGGGTCAAGCGCAAACTGCACGTTGCAGCCGCCCTCTATTTTAAGTTCCCTGATAATTCTGAGTGCTGAATCACGCAGCATATGGTATTCTTTATTTGTAAGAGTCTGCGACGGGCAAACTACAATAGAGTCGCCGGTGTGCACGCCTACGGGGTCAATATTTTCCATGTTGCATATTGTAACGGCGGTGTCGTTAGAGTCGCGCATAACTTCATATTCAATTTCCTTAAAGCCTTTAATGCTTTTTTCAATAAGCACCTGGTGCACGGGTGACAGCGCCAGCGCATTTTTAAGCATTAGGCTGCATTCCTCTGCATCGTCTGCAAAGCCGCCGCCTGTGCCGCCGAGCGTGAACGCCGGGCGCAGCACTACCGGATAGCCAATTTTTTCAGCAATGGCAAGTCCCTCGTCAAGCGTTGTGCAGATTTCAGACGGCAAAACAGGCTCGCCCAGCTTTTGGCAAAGCTCTTTGAAAAGTTCCCTGTCTTCCGCCCGTTCAATAGCTTCAAAGCGCGTGCCTAAAATTTCAACATCGCATTCCTGTAAGACGCCTTTTTTAGCAAGAGACACTGCCAAATTAAGCCCTGTTTGCCCACCGAGAGACGGCAATATTGCGTCAGGGCGTTCGTGGCGAATTATTCTGGCAACATATTCAAGAGTAAGCGGTTCCATGTAAACCTTGTCTGCTATGTGCGTGTCGGTCATTATGGTTGCGGGGTTTGAATTTATAAGCACAACCTCATAGCCCTCTTCCCGAAGCGAAAGACAGGCCTGTGTGCCCGAATAGTCAAATTCGGCCGCCTGGCCTATTACAATGGGGCCGGAGCCGATAACCATTATTTTGTGTATATCTGTTCTTTTAGGCATTTTGGCACCCCCTGTCCATAAGTGAAATAAATTTGTCAAACAAATAATCGCTGTCTTGCGGGCCGGGCGCGCTTTCCGGGTGGTATTGCACTGAAAAAAGCTGCTTTTCAGGGCATTCCACACCTTCGGCAGTGTTGTCAAGCAAGTTTTTATGAGTCAAGCGCAGCGGCGTTGATTTAAGCGAATCAGCGTCAACCGCAAACGAATGATTTTGCGAAGTTATTTCAATTTTTCCTGTTTGCATGTTCATTACCGGGTGGTTTCCGCCCCTGTGCCCGAATTTCATTTTAAATGTGTTTGCGCCGAGAGCCAGCGAAATAATTTGGTGCCCCAGGCAAATTCCGAAAATCGGCAGACGGCCTTGCAGGCTTTTCACCACGTTTATTACTCCGGTTACATTCTGCGGGTCCCCCGGGCCGTTTGACAAAAAGAGCCCGTCCGGCTTTAAACGCATAATTTCATCTGCGGTGACATTATAAGGCACAACCGTTACATTACAGCCCTTTTCATTTAATTTCCTTACTATATTAAGCTTAATTCCGCAGTCAACCGCAACGACGTCATATTTATGGCAAGGAGTTCTTGAATACCAGCGCTTTTTGCAGCTGACCCGTGACACCATGTCGGTGGGAATTTTATATTGCAAAAGCCTTTCAAGCGCAGCTTCTTTCGGCGTTTCGGGGGCGGTTATAAGCACACGCTGGCTGCCCTCTGCCCTGATTATGCGTGTGATTTTTCTTGTGTCAACACCGCTGATGCCCGGTATGTCATATTCCGAAAGCACTTCGTCAAGCGTTTTTGTATATCTGAAATTAGACGGCACATCGTTATATTCCCTGACTATAATTCCGCCCATTGTCGGGGTTTTTGTTTCATAATCTTCGTCTGTCATGCCGTAATTTCCTATAAGCGGGTATGTCATGCACACCATTTGGTCTGTATAAGACGGGTCTGAAACAATTTCCTGATAGCCCACCATGGAAGTGTTGAAAACCAGTTCATTAAAAGCTTCTTTTCGGGCGCCGAAGCCCCAGCCGTAAAATTCGCTGCCGTTTTCAAGCACTATTTTTCTGTCAAACTCTTTCATCATAAATAACCTGCCCCCTCTTAATAGTCATAACATTTTTGCCGCACAGGCGTTTGTTTTCAAATGGGGTTGACTGGCCCATTGAAATAAAATCTTTTGAATGCACAGTCCATTCGCGCTGTAAATCAAGCACCGCAAAGTCAGCAATGGCGCCTGTTTCAACAGCGCCGCCGGCAATGCCGAATATTTTGCGCGGCGCCGTGCTCATCATGTCAATTAACCGCCGCAGTGTTATTACGCCGGTTTTAACAAGGGCAGAATACAAAACGCCAAACGCTGTTTCAATGCCTGAAATGCCCATGGCGCTGCCCTTTAACCCCTTTGATTTTTCAGCAAGCGAATGCGGCGCATGGTCTGTTGCAATTATGTCAATAGTTTCGTCAATAACGCCCTCTATCAGCGCTTGTCTGTCTGCTTCGCTTCTGAGCGGCGGGTTCATTTTGAAGGCGCCGTTTTCTTTTAAATCAGCGTCAGTCAGTGTTAAATAATGCGGCGCGGTTTCGCATGTCACATTTACACCGCGTTTTTTAGCCCTGCGAATAATTTCAACACTTTCCTTTGTTGAAATATGGCAGACATGAAACCTGCAACCGGTTTGTTCGGCAAGGCGGCAATCACGTTCAACTTCGCGCCATTCGCTTTCAGACGATATGCCCCTGTGACCGTGTGCTTTGCAATATTCACCGTCATGAATATAGCCGCCGTGCAGCAGCTCGTCCACCTCGCAATGGGCGGCAATAATTGCGCCCAGCGACGCGCATTCTTTCATTGCCTGTTGCATTACTTCACCCGGCTGAACGCCGTTTCCGTCGTCTGAAAAGGCTATCACGCTGTCTTTCAGCGCAGCAAAATCAACGCATTCGCCGGCGCCCCGCCTGCCCAAAGTTATGGAGGCATAAGGAAAGACGTCTATAACGGCGTCTTTTTTAATAATATCTGTTTGAACTTTCAAATTGGCTTTACAGTCAGGCACAGGCTGCACATTCGGCATGGAACAAACAGCTGTATATCCGGCGCTTGCCGCAGCCATTGTGCCGCTTTTAATCGTTTCTTTATAAGAAAAACCGGGTTGCCTGAGATGAACATGAACATCAACAAAACCCGGAACAACTAAAAATTTATTTTTAAAATCAAAAACGCTGTCAGCACTGACGCAATGAAAGGAACCAACGCCGGCAACAGCACTGCCGTCTATGAAAATATCCGTTTTTTCAAAACTGCTGCCCTTAAGGATAAGGGCGTTTTTAATCAGCAAAGACATAAGCGCACCTTTCATATTTTTATACATTATATATTAATATCGGCTTTAAGTCAATTACAAATTTGTTACAAAGAAAAAAAGGTGTTGAAAATAGGCTGTTATTAATATACTATATCTAAAAATGGTAAAAACGAGGCAGTTTTATGAAGCTTACTATAATAGGCGGCGGCGGTGTAAGGAGCATATTCCTTGCTAAATCGGTTGCCGAAAGGGCAGAAAAGCTAAACATAGCCGAGCTGGTGCTGATGGACAATGACGTTGAAAAGCTGCATATTTACGGGCGCCTGGCAAAATGCGCCGCGGCAAAAATATGCCCTAAGCTGAACGTTACGCTTACGCCTGACGCTAAAGCGGCCATAGAAGGCGCTGATTACATTATAACAACAATACGCGCCGGCGGCGATGAAATGCGTGTTAAAGACGAAAGAGAAGCTTTGCGCCTTGGTGTTTTGGGGCAGGAAACAACAGGGGCTGCCGGGCTTTCATTTGCCATGCGCAGCGTGGGCGCGCTGGCCGGTTACTGCGAAATGGTGAAAAAATATGCCCGAAAAGGCTGCAAGGTGTTTAATTTTACCAACCCGGCAGGCATTGTAAGCCAAACACTTTACGACATGGGCTATGACTTTACATTCGGCATTTGCGACGCACCAAGCAGCATGCTGCGTTCATTTGAAAAGCTGTGCGGCGCCGGCGAAAATTCAGCTGTGGGCGAAATATACGGGCTAAACCACCTGTCATATTTCACATCAATTAAAATAGACGGCAAAGAGATGCTGCCAAAGCTCATAAATATGAAAGAAGCTTATGAAAAAACCGACATGCGTTTGTTTGACAAAGAGCTGCTGCTGGCAAGAAAAGCAATATTAAACGAATATTTATATTATTTTTATTACAGCGAAAAGGCGCTTAAAAACATATTAAACGCGCCTAAAACCAGGGGCGAGCAAATACTTGAAATAAACAAAAAAATGACTGCTGCGCTTAAAGATATTGACATCGAAAAAGATTTTGATGGGGCGCTTGAAACATTTGTGCGCTATTATGCAATGCGCGAAAGCAGCTATATGGCTGCGGAAAGCGCCGCCCAGCGCAGTGAAAAATGGCATTTTGACCTTTATGAAAAAGACCCGGGCGGCTATGCCGGGGTGGCATTAAGGTTTATTGAAATTGAACAAAGCGCAAAAAAGCAGCAAATGATTTTGTGCGTGCCGAACAACGGCGCCGTGCCCGGACTGCGCGACAATGACATTGTTGAAATAACATGCGATGTTGAGCCCGGCGCAGTAACACCGCACCGGTTTTCAGAAATTGACGAACAGAATTTTGAACTGATTCGCCGTGTTAAAAATTATGAACGCCTTGCAAGCGAAGCAATACGCACAAAAAGCATTAGCAAATGCATTGACGCGCTTACATTGCACCCGCTTGTTAACAGTTACAGCATTGCGCGCGAGCTGGCAGTGAAATACATAGAAATGAACAGCGAATATATTAAGGGGTGGAAATAATGGATTTCATAGCCGGAGCAGGCAGAATAAACATTGACCTTTTATATCAGAATTTAAAGGGCTTGCCCAAGGCTGGCGAAGAAATATATACAACAAGCCTTACAACGGCGCTTGGCGGCGGGGTGCCGGCAAGCATGGCATGGCTGTCAAGGCTTGGAATTAACACAAAGCTTATAACACAGCTTGGCAGCGACATGTTTTCATGCTTTGCCAAAAGTCAGCTGCAAAAATACGGCACTGAAATTTTAAGCATAAAATGTGAAAACAACCCGGTAAACATTACAAGCGTTTTAGTGCTGAAAGACGACAGGAGCTTTATAACTTACGGCGGCAATGAAATAATGGCTGACGACGAAAAAAAGGAAATGATGTATAACGCTTTTCAGGGCGCAAAAATTTGCATAATGTCGCCCGGCGGTTTTTGCGACGTTTATGAAAGGCTGAAAAGCGAAGGCACGTTAATGCTGCTTGATTTCGGCTGGGACAGTGAAATGAGCTTTACTAAATATGAAAAAATACTTTCTCTTGCTGACTATTACCTGCCAAACAGAAAGGAAGCCATGAAGCTAACCGGCGCCCCAACGCCAAGGGAAGCGGCGCAGCAGCTGGCAAAAAGGGTGAAAGCCGGCGTTGTAAAATGCGACAAAGACGGCGCTATTGGCTTTAAAGACGGCAAATTGATTAAAATTGACGCGCTGCCGGACATCAACTGTGTTGATGCAACCGGCGCCGGAGACGCATTTTTGGCCGGGTTTACCTATGGCCTGTTTTACGACTTTAGCTTTAAAAGCTGTATTTCATTTGGCAATATTACAGGCGCCAGCGCAGTAAAACACATAGGCGCGCTGCAAGGCAGCATAACTGAAAATGAGCTCATTGAATTAAAAAGTAAATATTTCTAAAAAAACAAAAAGCCCTGCTAAAGGGCTTTTGAATTTTTACTATTTCAAAACAGTAAAGCTAATTTAAGCAAGCATAAGCCGCCGCAGTGAAAAATGCGGCGGCTTTGTCGTTAGTTTTAATATGTGCTTTTAGTGGTGTAATTACAGCTGCCGTTTACATAGCGCCGCAAAGTATATGTATTGCCGCTTTGAGTTACTTTTAGTGAAACGCTTGGCGGTGAAACCTTACTTTCAGTTAACAATGTGCAGGTTATATAACCGCCGTCAACCGTCATTTGAATTTTAACGTTATAATTTGAGCTGTTAGTCCACCTGAGGTTTTGCGACGAATAGTAAATAGCCGCGTCGCGCCCAAGCGGAACATAAGACACCTGCTGCGAATGCTGGTGGCGTTCGTTAATAGTGAAATTTGAAAGCAGCGCTGTGTTGAAAATTGTTGACGCCACCTGGCAAATTCCGCCGCCCACGCCGGACACCACAGAAGAGCCGGAAAATACAGGGGCTTTTTTATAGCCCTTTGCTTCTGTTCTGGGGCCGACTATTTCGTTGAAATCAAATGTTTCACCCGGCGCAATTACAGTGCCGTTAATAGCGGCAGAGGCAATTTTCAGGTTAGTGGTGCGGTTTGCGTTGTTTACATATGCCGTGGTATATGTGGCATAAACATATTTGTAGCCGGTTGAAGTAATTGACGAATATGTGCCGTAAACCCGGCGCGAATCAACTGTTGTGTAAGGGCGCACCCTTACATAATAGCCCTTTGAAGCGCTCAAAGATGTAATGGTTGCGCTTGTGGTGGAAAGGCCCTTTACGTAAACCTTTTTTACGTTGCTTTTAAAGTTTTGGTCTGTGGAATATGCTATTTCATAACCGCTGCCGTAAGGCGACTTGGTGTATTTAACAGTCATCTTGGTTGAATTTGCGCTTTTGGAAACACTTACCGTTGCTTTTGTTTTATAGCTGTAATCGCAAACGGCGCTGCTCCACTTTCCGTAATGCTTTTTACCGTCTGCCGTTTCAACATAAATTCTTACCTTTACATAATAGGACTTAGTGCCTGAAAGAGACGAAATGGTTTCGCTTAAATTGCTGAGCCCTTTATTGTAAATATATTTAACGCCCTTTTCAAATTCCGAATCATATGAATATTTAATTTCATAACCCGTGCCGTATTTTGCGGCGGTGTATTTAACCGCCATGCTTGTGGAATTGGCTGAGCGACTTACGGTAATTGTGCCGCTGTATTTTGCAACGGAAGTATAGGTTTGAAAAGACGTGCCCTTTGGCCCCTTATAATTGGTGCCGCTTATAGTAACATAAGGCTTAATTACAAATCTATATGTTGAAGAGTTGTTAAGCGAAGTGACTTTATAGCTTGTGGTGCTGCCGTCTTTAATGGTTTTTATAAGTTTATATTCTTTTTTAACAGAGTTATATTGGTAAATTTTATAACCGTCTGCCCCTTTTGCCTGTTTCCATGAAAGAGTAACGGAATCAGAAGTACGTTCAGTGCACTTAATGCCTGAAACGGCTTTGGGCGTTATTACATAGCCTTTTTTAACAGAGCCCTTATAATTATTAATGCCTGTTATTTTAACAGTGGCCCTGCCGGGGTTTTTGTTGTTTGCATAGGTAACCGTGTAATCTGTGCCCTTTGTAAGCGTTTTACCGTTTAGCGTAACTGTAACAGCCGGGGTCCTTTTATTGCCGTTGTATGCCACTTTTGTATATTTCAGAGTAATCGTTGCGTTGTTTTTAAGGCTAAGCGCAGTGATTTTGTATTTTGCAGTCAAATCGCCGTATTTAGTATAAGCTTCAGCCGTAAAGCTTACCGTAACACTGTATTTGCCAACGTCCTTTGACTTTTTGTTTTCATAAGTCACGGTGTATTTTTTCTTGCTAACTGTTTTGCCGTTTATATTGTTGACAACCTTAACGGTAGGGCGCTGAACGGCGCCGTTGTAAACAAAAGACGTGTCCGAAAGCACAATACTGTATTTCTGAACGATTTCTTCAGCAGCCGAGTCAGAAACAGCGGTGCTTTCGGCGGCTGACGAAGCCCATGCGCTGAAAGCGCCGCCAAAACACAGAGTCAGTGCCGTGACGAAAATGAACAGCACTATATATTTTAACTGCTTTTTCATTATGTAACTTTCTCCCCTTTTACCAGCAGGGCAAATTATTTTTGCCCGTAATAAGCATTTTTGCCGTGCTTGCGTTCATAATGCTTGCTCAGCAAATAGCTTTCAATACCTATATCCGCATTTTTGCCGAATGCCGCAATCGCCTCTGTTTGCATGGCCATTTTTGCAACTTCTTCAAGAATAAGCGAATTTTCGACTGCTTTGAGCGGTGTGCTGCCCCATGTAAACGGCCCGTGGCGGTGCACCAGCACAGCCGGGCAATCGCTGTATTTTATGCCGCGGCGTTTAAATTCCTCAACAATAACCTTTCCGGTGTTAAGTTCATAGTCGCCGGTGACTTCAGACTCTGTCAGCCCCCTGGCGCACACAACTGCGCAATTGGCAAAATCCGCATGCGTTGTGCCGTAAGCCGGAATGTCCCTGCCGGA
>JAJQIJ010000024.1:120733-128415 GCA_021199275.1 Clostridiales bacterium | reverse complement strand
CGCCACGCCCATTTGCAGATATTGGTGTTCGGGCTGCGCCCTCGACTAAATATCCAAAAAGCGGGCGCCACGCCCATTTGCAGATATTGGTGTTCGGGCTGCGCCCTCGACTAAATATCCGAAAAGCGGGTTTAACCGAAAAAGTATAAATATTAGGCCAAGGGGGGCTGCAATTTGCTGCTGGCAATAGACGTGGGTAATTCCAACATAGTGCTTGGCGTGTTTGACAAAAATAAGCTTTTGTGCAGCGGGCGGCTGCACACTGTGCAGCTGGACACGGAAATAGACTATTCAATGAAGCTGCAAAAGTTTTTGGAAATAAACAATGCAAGCTGCATAGACGGCGCTATTATTTCAAGCGTTGTGCCGGCGCTGGTGCGCGTGCTGAAAAAAAGCGTGCAGCTTGTGTGCGGCGTTGACGCGATTATTGTGGGGCCCGGCATAAAAACCGGCATAAACATAAAAATGGACAACCCGGCGGAAATCGGCGCAGATATCATTGTGGGCGATGTTGCGGCGGCGCAGAAATACCCGCTGCCCGCCATTGTGTTTGATTTCGGCACTGCCACCACGGCGTCTGTTATAGACAAAACAGCGGGGCATATAGGCGGGGCTATTGTATGCGGTGTAAAAACTGCGCTGGGCGCGCTGTCAAGCAGCGCCGCGCAGCTGCCGGACATTGACATTATGCCACCGGCAAAAATAATTGCGAAAAACACGCTTGACGCCATGCGCTGCGGCGCCGTTGTGGGCACCGCCGCAATGATGGAAGGCCTGGTTGCAAGGTTTGAAAAAGAGCTGGGCGAAAAAGCCACTGTAATTGTGACGGGCGGTTTGGGCAAGGTTATTGCAAAAGCTTCTTGCCTTGACATTAAGGTTGACGAAAACCTGCTTTTAGACGGGCTTAAAATTTTATATGAAAAAAACACAAAATAGAAAACCGTTTTACACAGTCTTTTCATTAAAAAAGACTTTATGAAAAGAGGAAATTATGGCAATTTTCAGACCGTTTCGGGCGTTTCGCCCATCAGTTCAAAACCAGGCTCTTATACCAAGCCTGCCCTATGACGTGCTTACTGCAAAGGAAGCGGCTGAGCTTGCGCGCGGCAACGAAATGTCTTTTCTGCATGTTGACAAGGCGGAAATAGATTTGCCGCAGGGCACTGACGCTTATTCAGACAGTGTTTATGAAAAAGCGCGCGAAAACCTGCTTTTTCTTGAAAACACCGGCGCTTTGCAGCAAGACGAAAAGCCCTGCTTTTATATTTACCGCCAAATCATGCGTTCCCGCTGCCAAATCGGGCTGGTGGGCTGCGCTTCGGTTGACGACTATATTGACAACACCATAAAAAAACACGAAAAAACGCTGAAAAAGAAAGAAGAGGACAGGCTGCGCCATGTTGATGTGACCAACGCCAACACCGGTCCGATTTTTTTGACTTACAGAAAAGACAGCGCAATTAATTTTACCGTTTCGGTGTGGATGAATGAAAACGAGCCGGTTTATGATTTTACATATGACGGCGTGCAGCAGACCGTGTGGGTAATAGACAATGATGAAGTTATAAACAGGCTTTCGTCATTGTTTTCAGGCGTCAGTTCGCTTTATATTGCAGACGGGCACCACCGCTGCGCTTCTGCGGTGCATGTGGCTCAGCGCCGGCGCGAAGCTGCGGGCAGCTTTACCGGGCAAGAGGAATTTAATTATTTCCTTGCCGTGGCTTTTCCTGACGACGACCTTGAAATTATGGACTATAACCGGGTTGTGGCAGACCTTAACGGGCTTGACGAACGGCAGTTTATTGAAAAAATTTCAGAAAAATTTATTGTCACACCTGAAAACATGCCGTGCCACCCCATTGAAAGGCATATGTTCGGCATGTATCTTCGCGGGCAGTGGTATATGCTAAAGGCCAGACGCGGCACGGTTGACGAGGGCGACCCCGTAAAGCGCCTTGACGTTTCAGTGCTGCAAGACAATCTGCTGGGCCCCGTGTTGGGAATAGACGACCCTAAAAATAACGACAGAATAGACTTTGTGGGCGGAATCAGGGGGCTGGCAGAGCTTGAAAGGCGGGTCAACAAAGACATGGCTGTTGCTTTTGCAATGCACCCCACCACGATTGCCGAACTTATGGACATAGCAGACGCGGGCGAAATTATGCCGCCGAAGTCCACATGGTTTGAGCCGAAGCTGCTGTCGGGCATTTTTATTCACAATCTGACGTGAAAAAAACCAAATACATGTTGTAAAACAAGTTAAAATATGTTAAAATGTAATTCAGGCAAGAAATGTCCCCTGCCTTTACAGGCGGCGGGGTCCGATTTTTAATCAGCGGTGAGCAAATCCCCCGCTGATTAACGACAGCGTTGCTGTCGCTTGCCACGTTGAATAACGGGCAAGCCCTTATTGAACGGTAATATTATTTCAAAGGGGGAAAAAGTGTGAAAGTTGCACTTGAATACAGCGGCAAAATTGACGTTGAGCGCCAGACAGACTATGCAGTCAAAGGAATAACAAAGGTGGTAAACAAAATAGGGCCGCGCAAGCCCGGCTCACCCGAAGAACTGCGCGCACAGCAATGGTTTGAAAAAGACATGAAAAACTATTGCCAGAAAACCGAAATTGAAGATTTCCCGGTTCACCGCCAGGGCTTTATGGGCTTTATTCCGTTTACAGTTGCATGCGGCATAGCGGCTGTTTTTGTAAACTGGTTTTTCAGCACGGTTTGGGCGCTTGTGCTTTGCGTGCTTGCGTTTGTTCCTCTTCTTTTTGAGTTCCTTATGTATAAACAGTTTGACGATTTCCTTTTTCCAAAGCAAACCTCGCACAACATGGTTGCCACCAGAAAGCCCAAGGGCGAAGTTAAAAAGCGCCTTATCATAATAGGCCATTCCGATTCACAGTTTGAATGGACTTTGAATTATTTAATGGGCGGCTTGCAGGCAAAGCTTTTTGTTGAAATTCCGGCGGTTGTGGGCCTTGTGGTGCAAACCGTTGTGGCGATTGTGGGCATAATAGTCAGTCTTGCCACTTCGGCTTACCCCGGCGCGGCGAAAGATATTGAAACCGCCCCCAAAATGTTTTTGGCTTTCTTTATCATAAACATAATTTTCATTCCGTTTGAATTTTCATTTTTGTTTTTCCAAAGCCACACCAAAGCTGTGCCCGGCGCTTCAGACAATCTTTCGGGCTGCTATGTTGCCATGGGCACGGTTAAGGGCCTTGCCGAAGCCGGCATTGAATTTGAAAACACCGAAGTTGTTGTAATTTGTTCCGGCTCAGAGGAAGCGGGGCTCAGGGGCGCAAAAGCATATGTTAAAGCGCACGAACAGCAGCTTAAGGAAATTCCCACGGCCGTTGTGGCGGTTGACACTTTCCGCGACCTTGAAACTATGGCTGTTTATGACAGAGACCTTTCGGGCACTGTGCAGCACCATGCCGGCGTTAAAGAGCTTGTGCACGACGCTTGCGCAAACTGCGGTTTTGACGTTAAATATGAATCAATTTACATTGGCGGCTGTGACGCAGCGGCGTTTACCCAAAAGGGAATTCCCGCCACGGGTTTTGCGGCTATGGACCCCGCGCCGCCGCGCTATTACCACACCAGGCTTGACAATGTTGAAAACCTGCGCCCTGACGCAATAAAGGCAGGCATTGAAATTATGATTGAAACCGCCTGCATGTTTGACAAAAACGGCGCCAAAGGTGTTGGCAATTCAGCTGAAAACGCAGCTGAAGTAAAGGCCTGAAAGATAAAAAAAGTAAAAAAGGGGCTGCAAGCGCAGCCTCTTTTGTTTTATGCGAAAAAATACAAACGGTATAATTTGGGCAAAAATGTGCTTGCCTCATAACAGTGGGCATGCCCCGCCACTGCCGCGTTCAGGCAGCGCCCGGGGCGGCCGTTAAAAAATTATTTTTTCTTATAAACAGCTTTCAACGCCATAGAGCCCGGCTGCATTTTTCTGACGAATATAAATAAAAATTAAATAGAGAGGCAAATAAAAAAAGCGCAGAGCAGCCTGCGCTTTTTTATTTATGTTAAATTTCCGGCGCGCGCTTTGCGCTTTATGCGCCAAAGACTTTTGAGCCGGGCAAAAAGACTTGATTGCTGCGGCGGAAAAAAGAAAAATATACAATTTGTTTAAACCAAACGCGGCCTTTCCGGCGCGCAATTTTTCATAATCACGGTAAAAACAGTGCCCTCTCCGGGTTCGCTTGAAACGGTAATCGTGCCGCCGTACATGTCAACAATACGCTTTGTCAGCGCCAGCCCAAGCCCGTTTCCGTGGCTGCCGTGCGACGCGTCTGCCTGGTAAAATTTTTCAAAAATATGCTTTTGTACTTCCTTGCTCATGCCGCAGCCGGAATCTACAACTTCAACTTCAACGGTAGCGTCGTCTATTATACGGCAGGAAACGGTTATGGCGCCGCCCGGTTGCGAAAATTTTATTGCATTTGAAATTATGTTGCGCCACACATGGCTTACAATAGATTCGTTTGCGCAGATATTTATGTCTTCAAGAAACAGGTTAAATCTTATTTCTTTTTCAGTCCACTGCTTTTCCATAAGCAAAATTACTTCGCGAATCTGGTTGTCAAGGCTGTAAATAGCTTTGTCTTTAGTAATTTTTTGGTTTTCAAATTTGGAAAGCAGCAGCATGTCCTGCACCATTGATGAAAGCTGAGACGAATTTTCAACAATTTGGCTTATATAGTGTTGCTTTTTTTCAAGCGGAATTTCATCGTCCTGCAAAAGCCCGGCATAGCCGTTTATTACCGAAATAGGCGTTTTGATTTCGTGCGACACCATGGCTATAAAGTCGTTTTGCATGTCTGTTACAGACTTTAATTTTTCGCACATTATGTCAAAATAGCGAAATGTTCTGGCAATAAGCCCCACACGCCCTTTTTTATGCAGCTCAATGTCATAATTGTCATGCGCAACTTCATAAATGGCATTAAGCAGTTCGTAAAACGGCGCCATAAATAAAAAGTATATTACCGAAAAAATCAGCAGGCTTATTACAAGCGTAAGGAAAAAATACAGCAAAAATACCACAAGCGCGCTTTTGTCAGCAGACAGGTGCAACAAATTTGCCAGCTGGTAAATTATGTTTTCTTCCGACAGCCGGTAAAGAAACACGGCGAAAAGCACGGAACACACCATAATAAGCACAATAATCAAAAATATTGTAAGCAGCTCGCGGCTTTTTTGCCCCCGTGAAACTTCAGCTAAATCAATTTTAAGCTTTTGCGTCCTTTTGCCCTTTTTCATCAGTTCTCACAGCCTTATAACCGAGCCCGCGCACGGTAACAATTTGAAAATCTTTATTGTCTTTTATCTTTTCACGCAGTCTGTTTATATGCACGTTTATCGTTTTTTCGTCAGACTCACTGTCAAAGCCCCAGATTTCGTCCATAATCTGCTGGCGGGTGAAAATAATATTAGGGAAATGCAGCAGTTTGTACAGCAGGTAAAATTCTTTTTGCGGCAACAGAGTTTCAACACCGTTTTGCGTAATTGTCAACGCGTCATAGTCTAAAACGGTGGACCCCACTGTAATTTTGCGCTCATTTGCTATTTTTGCACGCCGCAGCAGCGAATTAATGCGCAAAACCAGCTCGTCATAATTTATGGGCTTTACCATATAGTCGTCTGCGCCTATGTTAAAGCTTTTTTCCATGTCTTCAAAATTTGACTTTGCAGTCACTATAATTATTGGAATATTTGTGTTGAAATTTGAAGTTTTCAGTTCGTGTACGAATTCATACCCGTCCATTTCAGGCATCATTAAGTCTACAATGCACAAATCGACATAATTACTGTCTAATTTGTCCATTGCTTCAACGCCGCTTGAGGCGCCTATTGCATTAAAGCCGTTTCTGCGCAGAAAGTAACAGGTGATTTCAAGTAAGTCGCTGTTGTCTTCGGCAACCAGAATGTTGAACATGTTCAGCCCTCCCAAAAAAAATTTGTGCCCAATGCTTATGATAAGGGGCAAATGTTAACTCAATGTTAAATAGAAATTAAATATCTTGACATACAGTTCACGAAAGATTAACCCAAAGTTAATATATATACTTTATTATATACCACAAAGCTATAATTGTGTCCAAAAATGGCATTTTTTTGTGAAAAACTGACAAAAATGCAGCAAATTTTTGTAAAATAGCACAAAATGTTGATTTGAGTCGCATTATGCTTGCCTAAAAGGGAGGAATTTGGGTATGAGAAAAAAGTTTAGAAAGACGCTAAGCTTCTTTCTGGCATTTCTTATGTTGCTGACGTCTATCAACGCCGGGCTTACCGCGCTTGCGGCAGACCTTGACGAAGACGATTCTGCGGCAACCGAAGAAACCACTGCGCTTGATGAAAGCTATGACGCTCTTATTGAAGCCATGGAAGACAGCTATGTCACTTCTGCCGAATATGTTTATGACGCAGAAGCGCAGTCAGTCACTGTTGCAGACAATGACGAAGCTGCAATTCAGACTGCGGCACAGGCATTTTACGCAGTGCTGACGCAGCTTGATTACACAGAAAGCGACATTGCGTCATTGGCAGCAGAAATCTGTGAAACGCTTGCAGCTGAAATGGAAGACGCGTTTACAGATGACATGCAAAGCGTGATTACAAAATACTTTACCGGCCTTGGCGACTCGGAAAGTGTTGACAACGAAGATGAATATACTTTCACCGTTGAAATCACGCCGAACGCGCGCGTTGCCGAATACACTTCGGTTGACGAACTGCCGGACGTTTTGCCGTCAAGTGAAACCTTCACCTATGTGCATGAGGGCTTTTCGGTGCTGTTAATCAGCAGCTATTCCTTAGCTTCTGTTTCAGACAGCTTAGCCGAAGAGGAAGCTGAAGAGGAAGCCGAAGACGCTGACGAAGCTGAAGACGTTGACGCAGACGTTGACGTTGAAGAAACAGCTGACGAAGCAGTTGACGAAACGGCAGACGAAGAAAACGCACAGGCTGAAACCCCGGCGGAAGACACAGAATTCCCCGCCGCGCTTAAAGCTTATGCCCAATATTTCAGCGCTGAAGCTTTGGCAGTTGATTACAGCGAACTTTCCGCTGACGAACTGCTGGCGCTCTGCGGCTCCGGCCAGGCTGCCATAGACGCCGTGCAGCAAATAAGCGCAGAAAAGCAGGCTGAATTTTATGAAACCGCCGTTGAAGACGCACAGGCCTATCTTGACGGCGCGCTGGCATATTCAGTAAGCGCGTTCAAAAGCGCTGTTGCCGAAGCGGCAGCCCTTGTTCAGGGCAGGGCATATGACAGCTTTTCGCTTGACGAACTGGCGGCTGTTGAAGAGCTGACAGCCGGCGCAGCTGCGGCTTATGAAGTTTACACTGACAGCCAAAAGGCAGCCGTTGCCAGTGAATACGCGGTGCTGCAAAGCGTGCAGGCGCTTTATGACGAAGCGTTTGCTTACGCTTCAAAGCTGGCATATATGGAAGCTGTAGCGGCGCTTCAGGAAGCTGAAACCGGCAGCGCAGAGGGCACTGCTGAGCCCGTTGAAGACACCACCGAACCTGCTGAAAGCACCACTGAGCCCGCCGAAAGCACCACTGACCCAGCCGACACAGCGCACGGCGCAGCCGACCACCCGGCACTCAAAGACGACAGGCCCGAAGACCAAGCCGCCGCGGGAGACGAAGAAGCCG
>JAJQIJ010000024.1:111918-120723 GCA_021199275.1 Clostridiales bacterium | reverse complement strand
TTGAAACGGCCATGGGTGACGGCTAGTCTGATCCTGTTGAAGCCCCAACCGACCCTGAGGAAAGCAACACTGCGCCCGCCGAACGCACCACTGACCCCGCCGAAAGCACCACCGAGCCCGCTGAAGGCACCACTGAGCCCGCTGAAGGCACCACTGAGCCCGCCCAAACTGAAGACGGCGAAACCGGCACGGCGCTCAGCGCAGACGAGCTGCAGGCTCTGATTGACGCGGCAGAGGAAGCTTACGCCAACACAGACCCGACAGACAGCGACATTAAGGCCCTGCGCGAACTGCAAGAGGCTCTTAATGAACAATATGGCGTTACAATCACGCAGGAGCTCAAAAAACAATATTATGAATATATAGACACACTCGCCTCCCTTATAGCCGGCGGCACTCTTTCGGTTGTTGACGGCTACAGTGTTACAGACAACGCGTCGCAAGACGTGTTAAAGGCAGCAAATGCATTTTATAAAGCAGCGGCATTTCTTAATGTTTCAGACAGTGAAACCTATGCCAATATAAAACAAATAACAAAGCAGATTAAAGCCGATGTTGAAGAGGCTATGGGCAGCGACGCATATTCGGCTGCAAACGCCGCAAACATAGTAACATATCTCAGCGGCGGGCGCCCGAGCGACGCTCAGAGCGACGTTACGTTTACCGTAACGCCTGACTACCTGGCGGCTTATACATCTGTTTCGCAGATACCCGAAACCATTGAATATGCCGTTGTAACCTTTACTTACGCGCACACATATTCAAACGGCTATATACTTACGTCTTTTGACAAAACAAGCGAAACGCTTACCGATGCAGACACCTATACTATATTTAATGCCTTTATGTCTGTGTTCAGCGCTGAAAATCTGGCGCTTGATGTCAGCACGCTTGACATAGACGCGGCTTCTGCTCTTATTACAGACGTGCGCGCATCTCTTTCCGGCGTGGAAGCTTACAGCGACAGCGTGCTTGACACCCTGCTGGGCGACATGCTTGCAGAAGCCTATGCCCTTGAAAAAGAACTTGATATTTACCTTGTTGAATATTATTGTAACACGGTAGTCGCATTATATGAAAAATGGGCCAACACCGCTTACAATTCAGACGTTGCGGCGCAATATGCGGCAGACTGCGCTGCGGCAGAGGAAATTTATGCCCTTATTTCAGACGAATATAAGGAATCAGAGGCAATCACAGCCGCATTGCAGATTTACGCGCAGGTAAGCGACACCATGAATTACCTTATGGCAATTCAAACTGCAAATGAAATAATTGACATTGCGCACAGCCTTTATGAAAAATATTCAGGCCGCACTATTGACGACGTGCTTTGCGCCGAGTGGGACGCTGACTATGCCGAATATTACAACCTTGCAATGGCATATTTTACTGACACGTCTGACTGCCAGTGGTATGCCGAAGTTACCCAAATCGTTACTTCTGATGAAATCGTTTCGGGCGCGTTTAACGACCTTTACACGGAAATAGCGGCTTATGAAAGTGAAATGGAAGCCGCCGCGAAAGACGCTGAAAGCGCAACACTGAATTCAGCCCTTTCAACGTCGTCCGCCACGGCTGAAGCCGGCGTGCTGTCTCAACTGCTGAACGCCGTGCTTGGAGACGGCATTACAGCCCTTGCAGGCATTACGGAATCAGAGGCCAACAGCTGGGTTGAAACAAACATAAGCTACCCGAACACCGAAGACATAAACCAGGAATACACCGACGCCGAATGGGCTGACTATGTTGCGGGCCTTATTACAAAAATTGACGAACTTATTTCGTCAGGCTATATTGAAACCCTGCTCGGCACTTCGCTGTCAGACACGGTTGAGGGCCTGCTGGGCAAAAACGGCAGCATATGGACTGACAGCCTGCTCAACACTCTTATTGAAGTGCTGGCAATAGAAATAGAAAACGCCGTGTCAGACTATGACACGTTAATAAACCTGTCAGGCTATACCCTTTATTACCACGTTGACGAAATGATTAACCAAAATTCTCAAATCAAAGCATACATTTCGTCAAATTACCCCGTAGCTTATGCCGCGCTTAACAACAGCTACACCGGCTCCACTTCGTGGACTGATTTTAACAACGCCTATGGCATAGCAAACCTTTACTGGGGCATTGAAGACAGCTCTAACCCGCTTGAAACCTTTATAGACGCGTTTCGCGCAATATTCAGTGGCTATTGGCTGCTGTTAATGGCGCTGTTTTCAGGTGACTCTGTAACATTCGCGGGCGTAACGATTGTTTCCGGGGCAGACGGCTATAATGACTATATCCTGCCGTTTATGGAAGCGCTGGGCATTGACTCGTCAACAGCGTCTGACTGGACTTCGGGCACAACCACATATTACACAAAGGCGTCAACAATTGACTCGCTGTATTCATGGAGCCAGATTAACACGCTGCTGCGTTCAATAATTTACCCGCTTATTGACCGCGTTGCCAATATTTTAGACGGCGACATGCTTACTGAAATATTGGGAATTCTGCCAAATCTTGCCTATATGATAGACAACAACATTTTGGCAGACGGGCTCAATTCGCTTGCTACCATTAAGCTTATTACGGGCGACATTGAAATATTGGGGCTTGTCAACCTTACAATCAATGAAGAAGAAGTTACCATTTACGACGTAATTACAACAGACGGCATTAACGATTTGTTGTCAACCGCGCTTTTGAGCATAATTGAAGAAACAGATGACGAAGGCAACGTTACTGCCAGCTATGGCGTCAGCCTGCCGGCAATCACATGGTCAAACCTGTCTCACACAGGCACGCCCACGCTTCGCAGCTCATACACCACCGCAGGGTCTTGCTACACAATTGTTGCTGACACTGACAAGGTATTTTTGGAACTGCTTTACTATGTTGCGAAAACCCTTATAGCCAACGAACAAAATATAATTGATTTGCTCAATTATCTGCTGGGCACAGACAGCAGCACTTCCACAGATTCAGATTCCACCAGCCTGACTGACGTGTTCACAGCAGAGCTTATTGTGCAGGCGCTTTGCTCACAGTCAGCTGAAACCATTGTAAACGCACTGCTGCTTATATTTATTCCATATTATTCGTCAGACCATGACTGGGGCAAAGACATAGATTTCCTTGAAGTGGCAGACTATTATTACTCACAAACCACTGAAACTTCCACCAGCTGGGTTGACGGCACAATGGACACCACCACCTGGTATGACGACGAAACCGGCAACTATTACACTTACCCGACTTACACAGATGACGACGGCAACACCGCCACCATTACAGACGAAGATATTACATATGTAATAGAAACCCTTACAAGCATTGTTACAAATCTTATTGAATATCTTGCCGGCGCTTCAATAGAGGGCCTGCTGGAAGAGGCTCTTTACAACGGTGACATTGTTTCATCTTTGTTCACAACGGTTTACAGCCTGTTTGACAATGAAACAATCACAAACCTGCTGGGCTTTATAAATGTAACTAATATATATGACGAAACCACAAGCGTAGACGTGTCAAAGTCAGCGGTGGTAAGCAACCTGCAGTCTTACGGGTTTTATGATGTTGCGGCTAAGGTAAACGCCATAGACGCATCTTCAGGTCATGTCCACACAGACGACTGCTATGAAACCACCACAGACGCAGACGGCAATGAAACCACCACGCTTACATGCGGCTATGTTACCGGCTATGCAGACCTGGAAATCACTGCTGAAGATTGGGACATTGAAACCGCAGACGACTTTGAAAACGCTATTTACGCCATGCTTGAGCCGTTTGCCAGCGTTCTTGCTTTCCTGACCGCAGGCCAGTCTCTTACGCTTGACGTTATGGGCATATTTGAATTCTATGGCTCAAACTGGTATTCAAACGCTTTATACCCCATATATAACGCACTGGGCGTTACAAACACGGGCGCGCTTACACCGTCTGCATATAACGCACAGGTTACAAACGACTATTCAAACGCGGCATATTACCTTATTCACCCGCTTATTGAATTCTTTGAAGAAATGAGCGACGACCCGATTAACTTCGGCCTGAACGCGCTGGGCAACATAAGCATGCTTATAGACAACGACGGCATTCAGGAAATAATCGAGCAGGTGCTGCGCCCGCTTACAAACATTGCGCGCGCCTTGCTGAAATTTGTGTCGCCTGATGAAATCACAGCCATTTACACGTCAGCCGAATATGCTGCCGGCACGGTAGACGATTCGGAATATTGGCAATACCTGCTTGAGTGGGTAATGGACGTGCTCAATGAAATTATAGACGAAAACCTGCTCGGCGGCACATATGACGCAGACGCTGACAAGTCATGGTATCTTAACTGGGCAGATTTGGAAGACCAGCTGATTCCGCTGGTTAATGAAATTTTGCCCGAACTGCTGTCCGGCCTGTCTCTCGGCACCACTACAGACGATGCAGGCAATGAAGTTGACATAACAATTTCACTTGAAATTGAAGAAATTGACTGGAAAAAGTGGGCCGGCTGCGGCACGCTGTCAAGCAGCAACCTTAACAGCCATGTAACAGACATTCCGCAGCTTGCCTGCGAATTGCTGAAATTCATATGGCGGTTTATAGACGGCAATGAAGATGCAGTATACACCCTGCTTGAGGCGCTTATTACAGACGCAGACACTGTTGCCACAATTGAAACATATGCGGCAAAATTATTTGCAATAAGCGATGATGACTTTGTAATTCTTTTGGTTGACCTTGTAAACGCGCTTGACGCTTCAACATACAGCGTTGACTGGTCTTTCCTTTACACAAATTATCAAGAAACCACGGTAACATACCCCTATGACAACGACGGCACAGTTACGCAGAGCGACATTGAGCAGCTCATAAGCGTTGTGTCCGGCGCAGTCAGCGGCGTGCTTCAGCTGCTGCTCGAAGATTACGGCGGTTTAGCCGGCTATGTCGAAACAAGCCTGTTTACAGACAGCCTGCTTACCACGCTGGCGTCCACAATTTACAGCTTGTTTGACAATGACACGGTTACACTGCTGCTTGGGGCCTTGCAGGTAGACGGTTCAATGGAAACCATTTACGCAGACCTTGTTGACAGGGGCTACAGCGACATAGCCGCGCTTATAAAAGAGCAAATTGACCTTACAGAGGCGGCGGCAGACGACCCGAACGCCACTGCGGGCTCTTACAGCGCCATTTCCACCGACACTGCGTGGAACTGGGGTGTAGACGAGCTGGTTGACAGCGGCGCAGACCTTTCGGAAATCCGCGATGCATTCACACAGGCTCTTGTCACGATTTTAAGCCCGTTTAATTCAGTTCTTAAATATCTGCTTGCGGCAGGCACTGTTTCAGTCGGCGGTGCGGTTGACTTCACCGGCGCTTTGGGCTATGCAAACGCCATTAAGCCGTTGCTTGATGCGCTGGGCTGCGACACCTGTTCCACGTCGCGCTATATATTAGATGTTGAAGACGACGAAGACGCGCTGCTGCTTGACATAATCAACCCGCTGCTTGATTTGGCGGAAAGCATTATGGAAGACCCGATTAACACCGCGCTTGACATACTGCCGTCTGTTGCAAACTTCCTTTACCAGGGCGGCGTGCAGACTGCTGTTGAAGCTCTGCTTTACCCGCTGCTCAACTTTGCTGACCCGATTACATCAATTCTGTTTGACGGCAGTGTGTTTGACCTGCTTTCAGACCTTATCGGCTTCCAGACATTCCTTGACAGCATTTCAGACGACGAAAATGTTCACGGACACACAGACGACTGCTATGACTCAGAGGGCACCCTGACCTGCACCATAGAAGAATATCACCAATACACTTGGGAAAATCTGCAGGAAGCCATTATACCCATTGTTAAATATTTCCTTGACGATATTGTAATTTCAGAGGCAGACGGGGTAACAATTTCCATTTCCCTGGCAGACATAACACTTGGCGACCTGGCGGGCTGCGGCTATGTAAGCAATAAGCTTATTGCAGCGGAACAAGAGGACGAAGTTGTGCTTGTTTTGCGCTGGGTTTGGGACACTGTGCTTGCCAATGAAGACGCAGTATATACCCTGCTTGACTATTACCTTGACGACGACACCTATAACACTCTTGTCACCTATATTGACAGGCTGTTTGACCAAACGGGCGACGACATCATTGTAATGCTTGTTGAGCTCATCAAGGGGCTTGACGATTCAGACTTCACACAAGACTGGTCTTTCCTTGAAGATGCGGTTAAAACCTTTGTAGACTACCCATATTACAGCGACGGCACACAGGTTACCCCAACAGCCGTGCAGAGCTTTATTGACAACCTGTCCGCTATACTTAATATAGTAATAGGCGAATTGCTTACAGACTACGACAGTCTTAATGCTTTCGTTTCGGGCAGTCTTTATACAGATGAATTAATTACAACAATTACGTCGGCTCTTTATGGTCTGCTTGAAAACAGCACTGTTGTGGCAATACTTGGCGTTTTCGGCATAGACGTTTCGCTTGACGGCCTGATGTCCACCCTTGACGACGCGGGCTATTCCAAGGTAACAGCGCTTATAGACACCACCCACACGCACACTGTTGACGGCGGCTGCTATGAGCTTGTTTGCACCACAGCAACCTGCTTTGGCGAAGTAGCCACAGAAACCGCCTGGGAATTCGGCGTTACAGACTCAGAAAGCTTTATTGACGCGCTCACCACAGTTTTGAGCCCGCTTAATTCGCTGCTGGCTATTTTCCTGAACGCGGGCACCGTTTCACTTACGGTTGACGGCGAAGAGCTCGTTTCGCTTACCGGTGCAAACGGCTATGCAAATGCAATTTTGCCGCTGCTTGAAGCTCTCGGCTGTACTGCTGAAGACGGGCTGCTTACGGCAGACGAATATGCCGCAGCCGTGGCAAAAGATTCAAACGCGCTGCTCAGCTCTGTTTTGACTCCGCTGCTGGCGCTCGTTGAACGCATTCTTAACGACCCGCTCGGTGAAGCACTTGAAATAATTCCGACTATTGCCAACTTCATCAATCAGGGCGGCGTGCAGACTGCTGTTGAAGCTCTTATTCACCCTGTTTCAAACCTGATAAGCCCAATTCTTTACGTTCTTACCGGGTCTGAAGACGATACAATAATCAGCTTCGTGCTTGACCTGCTCGGTGTTGACCTTGACTGGGACAATCTGCAAAATTCTATAATTCCGTTTGTAAACTCACTGCTTTCAGACATAACTATTGCTGAAAACACAACAGACCCGAACTGCGGCCTTGAAGAGGGGGCAGAACACACCCGCACCGCAGAGTGCTACACAGTCAGCATTTCATTGTCGCTTAATAACATCAACTGGGCTGAACTTGCCGGCTGCTTTGCCGTTGAGCCTGATGTCAGCGGCATTTACACAGACACAAACGGCTATTATTTCGACGATAATGACGAACACGGCGCCGCCGGGGCCACCTATTCCAAGACTGCAACTTATGACTCATTGCAGTGCGATGTGCTTATACTGCTGCTCAGATATGTCTGGAATCAGGTGCTCATAAATGAAGACGCTGTAACAACTCTGCTTGAAACTCTTATTACAGACGAAAACACGCTCAGCACTATTAAGCTTTATCTGCAAAACGTATTCCTTCTTTCGTCAGATGAATTTATCGTGCTGCTGATTGGGCTTCTTGCAGATTATGACGATTCAGATTACAACACAGCCGTTGACTGGACTTTCCTTTACACCGGCCTTGCAGAAAGCACTCTTGCCGGCGAAGAAAGCGGCGCCTACACAGTTGAAGATGTAACAGGTGTTGTAAACACAGTTTCGGCGCTTGTAACAACAGTAATTGAATTGCTGCTGTCATCTTACGGCGGTTTATCCGGCTATGTCGAAACCAACCTTTATACTGACAGCTTGGCAACCACGCTTGCAGCGCTGATTTTCGGCCTGTTCGACAATTCGGTCGTTCAAACAGTATTTTCGCTGCTTAGCGTAAGCGTTGACCTTGAAAGCATATATGATGTTCTTAATGACGCGGGTTATAGCGATATAGCAGCGCTTGTTAAAGCACAAATAGACCTTAATAACGACGGTGACGACTCAACAAGCGGCTCGCTTTCAGCAATATTCACAGAAGATGCTGACGGCAACACCGTGGCGCTCGACTGGGGCATAGACGCGGCGGCAGATGCACGTGATGCATTTACCGAAGCGCTTGTAACAATTCTTTCGCCGTTCAACAGCGTTCTTGGCGTACTGCTGAACACAGGCACAATCAGCATAGCAGACGCTATAGACTTCACCGGTGCAGACGGCTATGCAAATGCAATCCTGCCGCTGCTCACGGCTCTTGGCTGCACGACGGCTCTTTCTGCTGAAGATTATGCCGCGGCGGCTGAAAAAGATTCAAACAATCTTTTACTTAACATACTCAATCCTATTCTTGATTTGGCAGACACAATTATGGCAGACCCTGTCGGCGCTTTGGTTGACATACTCCCGTCAGTATTCAACTTTATAGACAAGGGCGGCGTACAATACTGCATTGAAAGTCTGCTTCATCCTATTCTTGATTATTTAGACCCGATTCTTACAATTCTTACAAAGGGCACTGACACAGACAATTTGGTTGACTTTGTTATTGACCTGCTGCCGTTGTTTGTCAGCACAACAAATGACGACGGTTCAACAAACACAACTCTTGAAACGGTATTCACTCTGCTTGACCAATACGGCTGGGGCGACATTCAAAATGCAATCGTGCCAATGCTCAACACTCTGCTCGGCAACCTGTCGATAAACGACGAGATAAGCTTCTCGGTAACAATACCTGAGC
>JAJQIJ010000024.1:0-111818 GCA_021199275.1 Clostridiales bacterium | reverse complement strand
CGACGAAGAGACAGCCACGGCAACCACCACAGAAACACTGCTGACATATGTATGGGAAGTAGTAAAGGCGAACGAAAGAACGCTTGACAAGATACTTGCATACTATTTAGACGCAGACACATACAACCTGCTGATACCGTATTACGACAACCTGCTTGCAATGGACGGCACGGACGTAGTAGAGATGCTCATAGACGTAGTAGCGGCAATCGGCGGCAAAGAGAACATAGAGCATGCGGACTGGTCTGTAATCACAGATGGAGTTTCAACCACCTACACCAATCAGTACAGCTATGACGATGAAGAGATAGCGACTCTGATTTCAACCCTTACCAGCCTGGTAGAGACTCTGCTCGGCTCGCTGCTTGACGTAGAGCTTGACAGTCTTGTAGCAGAAAGCCTGTACACAGACTCGCTGATGACAACTCTGGCGTCAGCAATCTATAGCCTGTTTGACAACGACACGGTAGTAACCGTGCTGGCGCTGCTCGGCGCAGACGTAAGCCAGGCGGGCATAGCCGCCACGCTCAAGTCTGCCGGCTTCAGCAACGTAGCAAGCCTTGTAGAGGCAGCCGCAAGCTTTGCCGAAATAGACGCGACAGAAGCATGGGCCTGGGGCATAGACGGCAGCGAAGACAAGTTTGCCGAGGCACTGGAAGCTGTTTTGAGCCCGCTTAACGGCGTGCTTGAAGCTCTGCTTGCAGGCGAAGACCTTGACATTGTATACAACGATGAAACAGTTCTCAGCATAACAGGGCATGACGGCTGGAGCCACGCGGTAGAGCACCTGCTCGAAGCATTGGGCGTTGAATACAGCTATGAAGAGAGTGACACGGCTCTGGGCAACCTGATAGGCGCAGTGCTTGAGCTTTTGAACACAGTGCTTGACAGCCCGGTAGACACCATACTTAACATACTGCCGTCAGCAGCAAACTTCATAGAAAAAGGCGGGGTACAGCTGTTCGTAGAAGAGCTGCTTTATCCGGTGCTCAACATAGCAGACCCGCTCAAGGCAGTGCTTGTGGGCGACGCGGCAGACAGCACATCACTGTTTGACGTAATATTCGACATACTGGGTCTCAACGACATATTGTGCGGCCTTACCGGCGAAGACAGCAGCACAGTAACCTATGAATGGGCCAATATCCAAGACATCATAGAGCCGCTGCTTAGCGCTCTGGTAAGCGACCTTACGCTGACAATCAATGACGAAGAAGTAACGCTGAGCCTTGATTTGTCCGCAATAGACCTTGAGGAAATCGCAAGCTATGGCTATTGCGAGACCCCGTCAACAACAGACAATCATGAAACCTGCGGCCTTACCGCGGCAGACGAAACGGTAATCTATCTGATAGACGTAATCTGGACCGTAGTAACAGATAACGAAGACGCGCTCTGCGACTTGATAGAGAGCCTGATAAACAACGACGACACATGGTCAGCAATAGAGGAATACATCAGGAACGCGTTTGACTTAACAACAGACGAAGTAATCGAATTGATACTGACTCTGCTGGGCGGCTTTGACGACAGTGAATTCACAGCAGACTGGACGTTCCTGTATGAAGACCTGGAAGCAGCAACCGACTTAAGCGGCGACTATTCGACAAGCGACGTAACCGGCGTGGTAGACACGATATCGGGGCTGTTGTCAGTAGTGCTTGCGGCGCTTGACTTTGACCTTGGCACACTGCTTACGGACTATGTATACACAGACAGCCTTACAGACACAATAGCCGGCCTTATATACGGCAGCGTATATTCGAACTCAACGGTAGAGACAGTCATGTCGCTGCTTGGCATAGACGTGTCGGCTCAGGCCATATACACATCTCTCACTGCGGCAGGCTACAGCGATGTCGCGGCGGCAATAATCGCTGAAGACGCCGGCGTATACAGCTGGAAGACAGACGCTGATTACACAGCGCTCAGCTGGATAAGCGAGGGCAATGAAGCCGAAGACTTCGTGGCAGCGCTCAGCGCAATATTGAGCCCGCTTAACAGCGTGCTTGACTTCCTGCTGGGCAGCGGCACAATAGAGGTGCTTGGCATAAGCCTTACCGGCGCAGACGGCTGGAACAATTCAATCATTCCGCTGCTTACAGCTCTGGGTGTAGACACAACAGACGCCGAATATGACAAAGACGACGTAATCGGCAGCATACTCACCCCGATACTGAGCTATGCCGGCGAATTACTGGCAGACCCGGTTAACGGCATAATAGACATACTGCCGTCAGTTGCGAACTTCATAGATAAGGGCGGGGTACAGTATCTTGTATACACGCTGATACACCCGATTGCAACGCTGGCGCCTTACGCGGCCACCATACTGGGGCTGACAGTTGCAGAGACCCAAACAGACGAAGAGGAAATCGAAGCGAGCTTCACGGCGCTTATGGAATTCGTGCTTGACATGCTCGGCGTAGACCTCGGCTGGGAAACTCTGCAAAACGACCTCATACCGTTTGCGAACAACTATCTCGGCAACCTGTCGATAAACGACGAGATAAGCTTCTCGGTAACAATACCTGAGCTTGACTGGGCAATGTTCGGCGGCGCGGTAGCTGACACAGCGACAGACGAAACCAAGAAAGCCGGCACAGAGTTCGTATTCGCGAACAGCGACGAAGAGACAGCCACGGCAACCACCACAGAAACACTGCTGACATATGTATGGAACACCGTATTGGTAAATGCACAAACAATAGCAGAACTGCTTGAATACTTTATCGGTGAAGACACATATGAAACACTGGCAGTATATATTGAAAAACTGTTTGCGCTCAGCGCAGATGATGTAATAGGACTGCTTATAGATGTACTCGGCGGATTCGACGCTTCTGATTACGTTGCAGATTGGAGTTTCTTGTATGAAAATTACAGTGAAGCTTCCGTAACATACCCGGACGGCGTAACATCATCAGACATAGACAACCTGATAGCTGTTCTTTCAAGTGCGATTGAAGGAGTTTTGGCGCTGCTGCTTGACGCAGACCTTACAGAGCTGGTTGCAGAAAACCTGTATACAGATGACATAGTAACAACTCTTGCGTCTGCAATTTACAGCCTGTTTGACAATGACACAGTAGTCAGCGTGCTTGCCATATTGGGTGTAGATGTATCAACAGACGGCATAGCCGCCACGCTCAAGTCTGCCGGCTACAGTAAGGTTGCAAGCCTTATCAGTAATGCAGACAGTTTCTCAGACATAAGCACAGACAGCGCTTGGTCTTGGGGCGTAACAGATTCGGCAAGCTTTGCCGCGGCTATTGAAGCTATTCTGAGCCCGTTCAACAGCGTGCTGGATTACCTGCTTGGTGCAGGCACAATAAACATTGCAGATGTATTGAGCCTTACCGGGGCAGACGGTTATAACAACGCAGTTAAGCCGCTGCTTGAAGCGCTCGGCTGCACAACAGTTGGTTACGATTCATCTAACCCGCTTGACTCTATACTTACCCCGCTGCTTAACCTGGTTGACGAAGTGCTGGCAGACCCGCTGGGCGGCGTGCTTGACATAGTTCCGTCAGTTGCCAACTTTATAGACCAGGGCGGCGTGCAGTATTTCGTTGAGTCACTGCTTTACCCGATAACCAGCATTGCAGACCCGCTGCTGTTCCTGATAAGCGAAGACGAATCGGTTGGCCTGTTTGACTTCGTAATGGAACTCGTTGCGTCACTGCTTGACGTTGACCTTAGCTGGGACAACCTGCAAAATGAAATTATTCCGCTTATAAACACACTGCTTACAGATGTGGAAATCAGCGGCACAACAGTCAGCATAGCAATACCTGAAATTGACTGGGCAGCGCTTGCGGGCTGCGGCACAGCAACTGAGGGCGACTACTTTATCAGCGCGGAAGCCGCAGATGAGGTAATAACCGTATTAAGATATGTTTGGAACGCTGTGCTTGTTAATGAAGACGCTGTAGACACATTGCTTGAATCTCTTATAGATTCAGACACATATGAAACAATTTCACCGTATCTGGGCATTGTATTTGACCTTACGGCAGACGAAATTATAACAGTGCTGGTTGAAATGCTGGGCAGCTTTGATGACAGTGATTACACGGTTGACTGGAGCTTCCTGTATGAAAACTATGCAACTACAGCAGTAACATATCCTGACGGCGTAACGTCAACAGACATAACAAATCTGGTGTCAACAATTTCCGGCCTGCTTGAGGGCGTGCTTGATATGTTGCTTGACGCAGACCTTACGGAGCTTGTTGCAGAAAACGTTTACACAGACGACATAATCACAACGCTGGCTTCAACAATTTATAGCCTGTTTGACAATGAAACTGTAGTAACCGTGCTTGGCATACTGGGCATAGACGTGTCGCAAGACGCCGTTGCCAAGGCGCTCAAGTCTGCGGGCTACACCAAGGTTGCAAGTTCCATAAGCAAAGCTTCAAGCTATGCGGACGCTGACACTTCCAAGTGGACTTGGGGCGTAACAGACAAGGAAAGCTTTGCTGAAGCGCTTGTTGCGGTGCTCGCGCCGTTTAACGACGTACTGGGCTACTTCCTGAATGCCGGCACAATTGAAATCCTGGGCATAGAGCTCACCGGTGCAAACGGCTATGCAAACGCCATTAAGCCACTGCTTGACGCACTGGGCTGCGACACGCTGACAGAAAGTCAATATGCAGCTGCGGCAAATAAAGACAGCAGCAACCTGCTGCTTAACATAATCAACCCGCTGCTTGAGCTTGTTGACGAAATTTTGGCAGACCCGGTTAACGGTGTGGTAAGCATATTGCCGTCAATAGCCAACTTCATGAACCAAGACGGTGTTCAGACAGCTGTTGAAGCCCTGCTTCACCCGATTTTGAACATTGTTAACCCGCTGTTCAATCTGATTATTGAAAAGCTGGGCAAAGATGAAACAACACTGTTTGACTTCCTGTTTGACCTCTTGGGTGTAAACCTGACTTGGGACACGCTGCAAGACGACATCATTCCGCTTGTTAACGACCTGTTGCTTCAGGATATAACAATTAACGATACAGTTGTAACGCTCAGAATTCCGGAAATTGACTGGGCTGTTCTGGCAGGCTGCGGCAAAGCCACCACAGGCGACTATTTCATAACCGCGGCGGCCGCTTCAACAGACCTTACGGTGCTCAGGTATATCTGGCGTGCAGTTGAAGAAAATGAAGGTTACCTCAAGGTAATAATCAGCTCTCTTGTGGGCGAAGACACATATTCAACACTTTCGCCGTACATTATGCAGCTGTTAGACCTTACAGACGACGAATTCATCACCAAGCTTGTGGCAATAGTAAATGCGCTTGATGACAGCGATTACACAGTTGACTGGAGCTTCCTGTATGAAGATTACACCAAGAAATCAGTAAGCTACCCGGACGGCGTAACGTCGTCAGACCTTAAGAACCTTGTGTCCGTGCTGGCAAATGCAGTTAACGGCGTTGTTGAAATGCTGCTTGACGCAGACCTTACAGAGCTTGTTGCAGAAAACGTTTACACAGACGACATAATCACAACTCTTGCGTCTGCAATTTACAGCCTGTTTGACAATGACACAGTAGTAACCGTGCTTGGCATACTGGGCATAGACGTTTCAAAGAGCGCTATTGTAAAATCGCTCAAGTCTGCGGGCTACACCAAGGTTGCAAGCTCAATTAAGAAAGCGTCCAGCTTCGCAGAAGCAGACACGTCTAAATGGACTTGGGGCGTAACAGACAGGGAAAGCTTTGTCGAAGCGCTTGTTGCAGTGCTCGCGCCGTTTAACGACGTGCTCGGCTACTTCCTGAACGCCGGCACAATAGAAATCATGGGCGTTGAGTTTACCGGCGCAAACGGCTATGCAAACGCCATTAAGCCGCTGCTTGACGCACTGGGCTGCGACACATTGTCAGAAAGCAAATATGCAGCTGCGGCCAAGAAAGACAGCAGCAACCTGCTGCTTAACATAATCAACCCGCTGCTTGACCTTGTTGACGAAGTTCTGGCAGACCCGGTTAACGCCGTAGTCGACATACTTCCGTCAGTTGCGAACTTCATTAACCAAAACGGCATTCAGACTGCAATCGAAGCGCTGCTTCACCCGATTCTGAACATTGCCGACCCGATACTCAGCATCTTTACAGATGACAATGTAGTTGACTTCATACTTAATCTCTTGGGCGTAAGCCTTGACTGGGATACAATTCAAAACGACATAATTCCGTTTGTAAACAAATATCTCAAGAATATTGAGATAGGCGGGGTAACAGTAACCCTTACAATACCGAATATCAGCTGGGCTAAGCTTGCGGGCTGCGGCAAGGCGACAGACGGCGACTACTTCATTACCGGCTCCACCGCCAAGACTGCGGTAACGCTGCTCAGGTACGTCTGGAAAGCGGTAGAAACAAACGAAAAAGCCATTTTGAAGCTTGTTAAGGGTCTTGCCGGCAGCAGCACCTATAAGACCTTGAAACCGTATCTCACAGCTCTGTTAGATTTGACAGATGACGAGGTAATCAAGCTGCTTGTTGACGTTGTAAACGCTATGGACGCTTCCGACTTCAAGGCAGACTGGAGCTTCCTGTATGACAATTACAAAAAGACATCTGTAACATATCCTGACGGTGTAACGTCGTCAGACATGAACAAGCTTGTGTCTGTTCTGTCAAGCTTAGTAAGCGGCATTTTGGAACTTGTGCTTGACGCTGACCTTACAGAGCTTGTTGCAGAAAACGTTTACACAGACGACATAATCACAACGCTGGCTTCAACAATTTACAGCCTGTTTGACAACGACACGGTAGTCACCGTGCTTGGTATACTGGGTGTAGACGTGTCACAGAGCGCGGTTGCGAAATCGCTCAAATCTGCGGGCTACACCAAGGTTGCAAGCTCAATCAAGAAAGCTTCCAGCTTCTCTGCCGCAGACACTTCCAAGTGGTCTTGGGGCGTAACAGACAAGGAAAGCTTTGCTGAGGCGCTTGTGGCAATACTCTCGCCGTTTAACGATGTGCTCGGCTACTTCCTGAATTCCGGCACAATAGACATTTCGGGCATAGTAACCCTGACCGGCGCAAACGGTTATAAGAACGCCATTAAGCCTCTGCTTGACGCACTGGGCTGCGACACGCTTTCGGCAAGCAAATATGCCGCTGCGGCAAATAAAGACAGCAACAACCTGCTGCTTAACATAATTAACCCGCTGCTTGACCTTGTTGACGAAGTTCTGGCAGACCCGGTTAACGCCGTAGTCGACATACTGCCGTCAGTTGCAAACTTCATTAATCAGGGCGGCGTGCAGTACTTTGTTGAATGTCTGCTTCAGCCGATACTCGGCATAGCCAACCCGGTACTGGCAATATTTACAGACGACAGCGTATTTGACTTCCTGTTTGAACTCTTGGGTGTTGACTTCACATGGGACAACATTCAAAACGAAATAATACCGTTCGCAAACACATATCTCAAGAATCTTGATATAAGCGGCACAACGGTAACGTTCAAGATACCGACAATCACATGGGGCAAGCTTGCGGGCTGCGGCAAGGCGACAGACGGCGACTACTTTATCACCGGCTCCACCGCCAAGACTGCGGTAACGCTGCTCAGGTACATCTGGAAAGCGGTAGAAACGAACGAAAAGGCAATTATGAAGCTTGTCAAGGGCCTTGCGGGTTCAAGCACATACAAGACGCTGAAACCGTATCTCACAAAGCTGTTTGATTTGACAGACGACGAGTTTATCAAGGTGCTTGTTGACGTTGTAAACGCTATGGACGCTTCAGATTACTCAGAAAGCTGGTCATTCCTTTATAAGAATTACAGCACAACGTCCGTAACATATCCTGACGGCGTAACATCGTCAGACCTCAGCGAAGTTGTAAGCATACTTTCCGAAGCTGTAAACAACGCCATTGAAATATTCCTTGACGGCTCTCTGGCAGACCTGGTGGGCGACACGCTTTATAAAGACAGCATTGTTACAACACTGGCGTCAACAATATTCAGTCTGTTTGACAATTCAACTGTGGCCACCGTGCTTGGCATACTGGGCATAAACGTTTCACAAGCGTCTGTTGCGAAACTGCTCAAGTCAGCGGGCTACACAGATGTTGCAAATTCAATCAAGAAAGCGTCCAGCTTCTCTGCCGCAGACACTTCCAAGTGGTCTTGGGGCGTAACAGACAGGGCAAGCTTTGCTGAAGCGCTCGTTGCAGTGCTTTCACCGTTCAACGGTGTGCTGGGCTACTTCCTGAACGCAGGCTCAATAGATGTTCTTGGCATTACGCTCACCGGTGCAAACGGCTATGCAAACGCCATCAAGCCTCTGCTTGACGCATTGGGCTGCGACACATTGTCTGCAAGTCAATATGCAGCCGCGGCAAATAAAGACAGCAACAACCTGCTGCTTAACATAATCAACCCGCTGCTTGACCTTGTTGACGAGATACTTTCAAGCCCCGTATCAAAGATTGCGGAAATTCTGCCGTCAGCTGCCAACTTCATTGACAAGGGCGGCGTACAGACAGCAGTTGAAGCTCTGCTTCAGCCGATACTCGGCATAGTTGACCCGATACTTACAATCTTTACAGACGACGGCATATTCGACTTCCTGTTTGACCTCTTGGGCGTTGACCTCAGCTGGGGCAACATTCAAAACGAAGTTGTGGGCCTGCTCAACAGCGCGCTGCTCAGCGATTTGACAATAGGCTCCACAACCCTGTCGCTCACACTGCCTGAAATAGACTGGGGCAAGCTGGCAGGCTGCGGCACATTAAACGGCAAGAAGATAGAAGCCAACACCGGCAAAGAGCTGCTTGTACTGTTAAGATATGTATTCAAGGTGCTTGAACAAAACAAGAACACAATCTTTGACCTTGTGGGCGGCAAGTCCTCAACAATAGGCACAATCATCAACAACGTTATCAACGTTGGCGCAGACGGGCTTGCAACAATAGTTGTAAACATACTGCTGAAGCTTGAAACTTATGAAGACAGCACATGGACGTTTAAGTCAATTACCGAAATGGTAACGACGTATACAGAAAACATGACAGAGGAAGATTATGCAAACTATCTGTCACAGATAGACGACTTGATAATCGGCCTGCTCAAAGACCTTATGGGCGCAGATTCACTGCTTGAGCTTGTCGGCAACCTTGTATACACGAACGACATTATCAACACCCTGGCAGAACTGATTTACCCAAATATTGAGGGCCTGTCAGACACGCTGGGCTTCGACATCAACAAGATATTCGCAGTACTTGACATAGACATTTCCACAACGGCATTTGCTAAAACAGTAAGCGACTTCAGCGCGGCTTCGGCAGCAATAGCCAAGTGCAGCAGCTGGGCAGATGTTGACTTCGATTCACTCGACTGGGGCGTAACCACCGGAGACAGGACAAGCTTCGTCAATGCTCTTACGGCAATACTTCGCCCGTTCTTCCCGGTACTTCAGGCAATACTTTCGGGTGATGACCTTGTGGTGCTCGGCTCAATTGAAATCGCAGGCGGCAACGGCTATAACACCGCGGTAATTCCGCTGCTTGAAGCTTTCGGCGTAGACGCAGACAGCCTTACATCTGTTGCCGAATACACTGCAAATTCAGGCACAGACACAGTGTTCACTGCCATAATCAACCCGCTGCTTGACAAGGTTGAAGAACTGCTTGAAGCGCCTATAATGACTCTGTGCGAAATGCTTCCGAACGTGGCATACTTCCTTTACAACAATCACTTAAGCGCAGTTGCAAGGAACCTGCTCATGCCTGTAACAAATATCCTTGAAGAAATAGACCCGATTTACTCAATAGATTTAGAGCAATACCTGTCGCTGCTTGACGACTTAGACCTTGCAAGTCTTGTAAACAGCCTTATAGGTTCGCTTGAAATCAACGGCACAGCGCTTAACATTCAGATTACCGACATAGACCTTGCAACGCTTGCGGGCAGGGGCACACTGGTAAGCTACACGTCGGCAAGAACTTATAACTCGTCAAGAATGACATGCAAGATGATAGACGCAGACACTACAGCGGTGTTCATAAGCGTATTCAGATACCTTATAGAAAATCTGAAAGCAAATCTTGACGCCATAACGGCTCTGCTGGCAATGTTTGAACTTAGCGATTCAGTGCTTGACATTGTAAATACAATCCTTGAAGCACTTGTTTCAATGGACGTAGACAGCGTAATTGAAATGCTGCTTGACCTGCTGTTCGGCAGCAGCGACGGCTCAACCGCCGAAGAGGAAGAAGACGCTGCAACGTCAACACCGTTCAATCTTGGCAATTACTATTGGGTATACTGGTTAATCTTCGCATTAGTGGTAATCCTGCTGTTCTTCTTGTTGCTGCTCATATTCAAAGATGATGACGACGACGAAGAGGAAGAGGACGAAGCGCCGAACGGCGACGGGGGCGGCAGCCCGCCCCCGGCAGCCGGGACAGCAGCTGAAAATACAGACAGTGCCGCAGGCACGGAAGGAGCAAACCAATGAACAAAGAAAATTCAGTAAATGAAGCAATCAACGAAACTGCGGCAACTCCTGCGGCAGAAATGACGAAAAAGGAAAAGAAACAAGCCAAAAAGGCTGACAAGAAAGCCCAAAAAGCCGCTAAAAAGGCCAAAAAGAAAGCCAAGTGGAAAAAGCTCAGCCCCGGCAAAAAGTTTCTGAAAATTCTGGCTGTAATATTGGCAGTTTGCATATTTGTTTGCGGGCTGGTAATCGGCTTTACCAAGCCGGAAGAATGCAATTACTTTTTCAGCGCCGTGAGCAACGCCGTAACCGCTATTAACGACGGCACATGGCAAGACGACGTAAACGGCAGCGGCGACACAAGCTCGACAGCGTCTGAATCAACCATTGGCGAATTTGTTGCCGGCACTTACGGCGGCGTGCAGTTTGACACAATAGAAGATGTTGTAAATTACTATGTTGCGGCATATGACCTTACCAAAAGCGAAACTGCCCAATACATAGAGTCAGACGGCAGCACGGCAACATATTATGCCTTTGTGGGAGACGAAGATTTGCAAATAGTTGGCGATGTTCTTGTTGACGGCAAGAGCAACTCCATTATAAACGGACTTGTTCCCACGATTGTCGGCGGTCTGTTTTCGGGCAACGTATACGGCCTGCCGCCCTGCTCAAACCGCACCCCTGAACTTGATGTTGACGAAAACGGCGATTCACTGCAAACGTCCAGGCTGACTGTTGATGACATACAGGCCGCCACGGTAACTGAAAATGCAGACGGCACCATAACCATGGTGCTTCAGTGCACACCAACTGAAATGAGCCATAAGGGCCTTGACTCGCACGGCCATATGTTTAACACACTTGGCGCTATAGATTCAACGGTTGACTCCATTTCCGTTCTTTCATGGGCAAGCGGCACCACGGCTGAAAACTGCAAGGTTACTTATGAAAACGGCACAGCCACCGTAACAATAGACCCCAGCACAGGCAAAATCACCGAAGCTGATTACAACATGCTTGTAACGGTTGATGTTACGCACGCAAACGTTTCCGTTATCAAAGACAAGAGCGCAACTCTTGAAATAGCCTATGTGCAGCATTTCCCGGCCAGCGACGAATACCTTATGACGTCCAGAAACCTTACCAGGGCATAATTCAAGAATGCTCAAACAAAAGCCAACGGCCCGCCTTTACGGCGGGCTTGTTTTTTTCTGCTTTAAAAGCTGCCGGGCGCAATTTGCACCTGCGTGGCATGGTGGGTTCAACATCTTTAAAATGATGTATTGACATTGGCAAAATAATGATATAAAATGAAAATATAGATTTTGCAAAGGGGGAATACGGTGAAATCCACTAAAAAAATCCTTTCACTGTTTTTTGCCGTGTTATTTATAGGCGCTTTATTTTCAGGCTGTTCGGAAAGTGAAAATGCAGCCTCTGAAATTACGGAAGACACGCTGATTTTCGCATACACAGCCGAAAATTCGCCGTTTATTTATACAGATGAAAACGGGCAGCTCGCCGGGTTTGACGTTGAACTTGTTGAAAATACCTTTGATTCATTTAAGGGCGACTACACAGATTATGTTTTCGTTCAGGTGGAAGAGGGCTATGTCCTTGGTGAAGACATTTGTTACACAGACTCTGCCGGCAATGAATATTCCGCCATAATTTATTGCGGTGGCTTTACTAAAAACACCGGCACTGTAAACGAAGATTACAGCTGGAGCTCAAACATAATTGAAAATAATATTATAACGGCTGTGGCTGAATCTGCCGGCGAAAGCATAACGTCTTACAGCGATGTGGCAGGGTGCAGCGCCGCTGTAGTTTCCGGCGCCGCCGTGTCTGCGCTTGACAAAAACAGCGCCGTGAAAGACTCTCTTAAAGCTGCAAGTGAATATTCGTCTGCTAAAGAGGCTTTCGCCGCACTTGACGCAGGTAAGGTTGACATTGTTATTATAGACGAATTCAGCTATTATACATATGGCGGCGGCTACACTGTGCTGCCGGGTGTGCTTGACACTGTGGAATATGCCTTTGCATTTGACCCAAGCGAAGATTTTTCAACGTCTTTTAACGAAGCTGTTAAGGAATTACAGTCAGCCGATTACGGAGACGGAGACGAATTAACCCCGATTGTAACCGAGTATTTCGCGTCTGCTGATTTGTGCGTGTTCCAATACACCACAGACGGTGACGAATAAACAACAGGCGCTTTAAATTTATTTTACAATTGTATTTCAACAAGGGCTTGCCCGGCGGTAAATGTGGCGGGCCCTTGTCTGATTTTATTTGTAAATCGCAACCTTCAAGCCGTGTGGCAGGTGAATTTATGGTTATTAAAAGCAAAGAAATAAATAAAGAAATAAGGCCGGTGGGTGAAATTCTGCGCGCCGTAAGCCCGCTTGACAAAAAGTGGTTTCAGCTTTTTGCGTCCCCCTTGTCAGGTGCTGTTTTATCTTGCTTAAAGCTTAAAAAGCTAAACTGTGAAAAAATGTTTATTACCCGCAAAGACGGCTCGGCGCTTAGAATCTGCGTTTTTAAAAGCGCAGACTGCGGCAAAAAAAGAGCCGGCATATTATGGCTGCACGGCGGCGGTTATGTTTTGGGCGCGCCCGAAATGGCGGGCATGTCGTTTGCGGGTGAACTTATTCGGCGCGCTGCCTGCGTTTTGGTTGCGCCTGATTATGTTTTGTCTGCCAAAAAGCCTTACCCCGGCGCGCTTGAAGACGCCTATTTAACATTAAAATGGATTCATGAAAACAGGGCGTTTCTTGGCATTGAAAAGCGCCGGCTTGTTGTGGGCGGCGAAAGTGCCGGCGGCGGGCTGGCTGCCGCGCTTTGTATATATGCAAGAGATAAAGGCTTTAATAATATAGGCATGCAGCTGCCCCTTTACCCCATGCTTGACGACCGGCCCAGCAAAACATCTGCCGCCAATGACGCGCCGGTTTGGAACACTGCGGCAAATAAATGCGCGTGGGAAATATATTTGGGCGAAAACTATTTAAAAGAAAATGTGCCGCCATATGCCGCCCCGGGTAGGGAATGCAATTATTCGGCGCTGCCCGGCGCAATATCATTTGTCGGCACAGCAGAGCCTTTTTTTGCAGAAACCGCCGCATATTTTTCAAATTTACAAAAAGCCGGCACAGAAGCTTATTTGCTAATAGTAAAAGGGGCATACCATGCGTTTGACATGATGAACCCCCGCGCCGCCCTGACAAGGCGCACATATGCCAAAATTATTGAAAAATATAATAAATATGCAGAAAAATATTTATAATAACGGGCAAGCCTTATTGAAAAATAAAAAGACGGCAACAGCCGTCTTTTTTTATTTTGCGCTTTCTTTTTTAGCCGGGTTTTGTTTAATTTAAAATGCAGCTGTTTGCGGCGCCGCTGCCCTTAAACCCAGCGCAGTTTATTAAACCGCGGCGGTTTGGGGCGCATATTCTTTTTCCCTTTTTTTCGCCGCTATATAAAGCTTTTCAATTTCGCCCATGCTTTGATATGCCTGTTTTTGAGTCAGCAGCTTTTGCGCGTCTGTAAACGGCTTTATCGTTCGCTTATAAACAGATTTTTCTTTAAGCGCGCGCCTTACTGCCAGTTTTCTTTTTAACGCTTGGGCCGGCGTGCCGTTTGGCATGGCCTGCGCCTTGGCAACAGCGTCACTGTCAGGCTCTTTTATGCCGCTTGCGTAATATTTGCAGCGCAGCTTTTGCGCTTCATTTGCAATTCGGCTTTGTTTAAATAAATCGGCGCGCATTTCTTTTTCGGCTTTGCTTGCTTTGGCGGCGCCTTTTGCCATTTCCTTAAGCTTTGCAGGCAACAAATCCAACTGTTCATAGTTATATGAAAGAATAAATTCGGCGGTTTCGGCTTGCTTTATATAGCGCTCAGTGTCAAACTTTTGCATTTCTGCATTAACAATCGGCGCAAGCTCAATGTCTAAATTCATCTTTTTTTGTTCTTTAATTTTTTCTTTTGCCAGCCGAAGCGCCTTTGCCCGTTCCTTTTTTTCCTGCGCTGTGCTTTTCGGCAGCTTTTTTGCCCTTTTAAGCTCTGCTTTTGAAATGGCGCATGGCTCTTTGCCTTTAAGCTCTTTTGCCCTATATATAATTTCCATGCCGGTTATTAATGTTTCATCGCTTAAATTTGAACTTACATAGTCGTCAAACATTGAACGCACGCGCAGCACATGCGTTATTCCTTTTTGCTTTTTTTCAGTCATGTCATAAAACAAAAACGGAATTACATTTACTATGGCGCCTATTACAGACGCTATAATCATAACCTGAAACAGCCGCCCGCGAATTTCGCTGTTATAAAGCACGTCATAATCGTCTTTAAGCCCGCACATTTCCTGCAAATATGGCACAATAAGCCCGGTGCCGAAGCCAAGCATGGTGCCAATCATAGAGCCCACACTGAACAGCCCGTCAATTCTTTCACCTGTTATATATTGCTGGTAATCTTTCATGTCTGCCTGTATGCCGGGGTTGTAAATATTGCCCAGCACGCCAACGAAATTGTTAAGGTAAAAGATAACAATAACAACCCACACATTGTCATAAAACGGGTATAATAATGCCAGCAAAACAATATTAACAACATTGCACCAAATCAAAAGATTTCTTTTTCCTATAAGTCTAATCAGAAACGGCGCCGCCATCATAGACCAAAGAGCCCCGTTTCCTATAACAGTCTGCGCCACGCCCAAAAGTTCCTCTTGTTCAGGGTGGCCGTAAACAAAAGTCCAGTTCAGTATTACGCTGTATGCGCTTTCTGAAAAGCCAACCCAGCCGGCAATGTTTATAATCCAAAAATATTTGTTTTTTGCAATGCTGCGCACGGCGTCTGTAAAACGAATTTCGTTTTCAAGCGAACGCGGCTTTATGATTCTTTCGCGCGTATATTTGTAAACAGGAAACGCCATGCAAATGCCGATTGCCGATATTATGGGGTATATAAACCTGTATGTGCGTATGTCTGTAAGCCCGCCGGTCAGCTGCGCCAGCAGCGGAATCAGCAAATTAGTAAGCGACGGCGCCAATGAATAAATAATTTGCGAAATAGACATGACGTCTGTGCGTTCATCTGAATCGGGCGACATAACCTGCAGCAGCGTTGAAAACGCTTCGGAATAAAACGGGCTAAAGCAGTTAAGCAGCAGATACATAAGTTCCACCACTATTACTTTAGTCATATAGTCCATTGACTCATATGGCAGCCAAACAAACACCACAGAAATAATTACGGTGGGTATTCCCATCCATTTTAAATACGGGCGGAACTTGCCGTCAGCAGATTTGGTGTTGTCAAAGCAATATGAACGCACTGATGTAATCAAAAGCCCAACAATATTTGCTATAATCAGCATATATTGCAAATGCATTGGCTGCAGCCCTATGCACGAGCCAACAAAAAAGTTAGACGAAGACAGGGAAAAACAGCCGGTTATGGTTACTGCAAAGTGCACGCCCATGCCGCCGATTCCGTAAGCCACTATTTCCTTGTTGGGAATATATCGCCCGGGGTAAGGCTTTGCCCAATGTTCTTTAAAATCCTTTAAAAAGCTTTTAATCTTTTTCATATTTACAAACCTTATTCTGCTTGGTTATGCCACAGGCTTTCGCATGACTTTAGCCTTTTAGGTTGGCTTTATTTCTTCAATTATAATTATTTCATTATAGTCTGCCCCGCGCACATGCAGCGAAAGGCCCACGTTCATAAGATATGCCCCGCCTTTTTCATATGTTTTATTTTGGATGCGCAGCTTATAGCGTTTGCTTTCAGCCAGCCCGGCAAAGCAAACAGGAATTCTCTTTTTAAAAAATCTTGTGCCGTTTGCCAGCAAAAATGCCACGCTTTTTGTTTTGTCTGTGTTTACATATTGGTTTAAAAGCACCTCGTCCTTTTCAATGTCAAGTATTCTGTACATGTCGCCAAACTGAATTATTTCGCGCACGCTTTTATAAAGGGCAATATTTTTTTTGCAAATTTCCAAATCTTCGCCGCTGTATTTCATCAGGTTGCCGCCCAGCCCAAGCGAGCCCTGCATTGCAACGGCAAACCTGAAATCAAGAGAGCAAGGCTTGTTAATGCCCTCTATGTCGGTAACCCAGGCGCGCATTGTTTTTACGGGCCTTAGCAGGGAATAGCCCTTTTGAATTGTCATTCTGTCAATGCCGTCTGTGTTGTCGCTTGTCCACGCCTGGTCAAAATGCGACAGCGCGCCAAGGTCGCACCTGCCGCCGCCGGAAGCACAGCTTTCAATCGCCACAGCGGGGTGCTTTGCTTTCAGCTTGTCAACAATGCCATACACCGCCATGGTGTGCAGGTATGAATACATTTTGGGGTCTGCCAGATTTTGGGCGCCTGTTTCGGAAAACGGGCGGTTCATGTCCCATTTAATATATTTTATATTGTGCTTTGAAAGCAGGCTGTCTAAAATGTTAAATATATATTCCTGCACATCTTCCCGCGTCATGTTAAGCACAAGCTGGTGGCGCAGTTCGCATGCGTTTCGGTGCGGGTAATGATATACCCAGTCCGGGTGGGCAGCGAATAAATCACTGTTTGGGTTTACCATTTCGGGCTCCACCCAAATGCCGAAATCCATGCCCAGTTCATTTACCCTGCCAATAAGCTCGTCAAGCCCGTTCGGAAATTTTTCTTTATTTACATACCAGTCGCCAAGCCCCGCGCGGTCGTCATTTCGCCGGCCAAACCAGCCGTCGTCCATAACAAACAGCTCAATTCCTATTTGAGACGCATATTCCGCAAGGCGCATCTGCTGCTTTGCATTTACCCCAAAGCCCGTTGTTTCCCATGAATTGTAAAGCACCGGCAGCACCTTTTTGTTAAACTGCCGGGGCAGCAGCTCTTTAACGGCAAAGGCGTTCATCTGCCTTGTCATTTCACCAAGCCCTATGGTGTGCCCGCAGTAAACCGGCGGCGTGTCCAGCCTTTCGCCGCCCAAAAGTGTGTGTGAAAAGTCAAAGTCGTTCATTCCCATAACAACTCTTGTTGTTGAATATAAATCTCTTGCGCAGCTCACCTTAAAGTTACCGCTGTAAGCCAGGGCGGCAAAATAAACTTTTCCGCTGTTTTCGTCTGCGCCGCGGTGAGCAATGAAATAGGGCGAATTGTTGTGGTTTGACGCGCCCCGGCGGCTTTCGTAAACTGCATATCCGCCCTCAAGCGTGCATTCGGTTTCAAGAAATTCGCCGCCCCAGGCGCCGTTTGTGTTTTTAAACGTATATGGCTTTACGCCCGGCAGGCTGAACTGGGCGCTGGCCAGCTTTTCAAAAACAATTTTGCCGCCGCCGGTGTTTTCCACGGTGGTAAAGCGCTTTATAATGTCACAGCCGTCAAAAACTTGGTAATGCAGCGTGATTTTAAGTGGGTAATACTTGTCTGTGAAAATAAGCTCTAAGCTGTTTTGAGCGCTTTTGTGGCCGCAATAATTCAGGTTGATTTCGCGGCACCCGTCGTCAAATTCGGCTTTAATGTCGCAGTCGCGGTACATTGTTTGGCCGAAAGGCGTCATTTCCTGCTTATATTCGTCAAGCTTTGTGTGGTTGGAATTTTCATTTCCTATGTCGTTTAAACAATAGTCGCCCACAGCGCATTTTTTGCCCCAGTATATGTGGTGGTTATAACCCGCGCCGTCAACGCCCAAAACATAGTGCGTGTTTTTTGTTTCAAGCACAAAAATATTGTTTTTACATATAATAACGCCCATATTTGTGTTCCCCGTAAAAATAAGATTGCAAAATTTTAATTCAATAAGGGCTTGCCCGTTATTCAACGTGGGGCGCCAGCCGCTGCCGCCCCCAGCGGGAGCTTATAGTTACAGCTGATTAAAAATCGGCACCCGCCGCCTTATAATGCGGTGGACATTTCCCCTAAATTGTTATGCTATTAATAAGATATCACATAATTTTGCTTGAGTAAATATAAAAATGCAAAAGAAGCGCCGCTTAACAGGCGTTTTTTTTATTTTCAATATCAAAAATCAGCACCGCGCAGCTTATAACCAGCAGCAAAGACAGCGCTGCATTCAGGCTTGCGGCGGGCGTTATGCCGCCGGCGGTGTTTGAAAAAACATATGCTTCGCTTGGAAAAGCCGCCTGAATTATTTTGCAAATTGCAAAAGACAAAAGCGCATGTATCACCCTGAACAAAAGAAAATGCAAATAAGACATGTTTACCTTTTTAATTACAGACAAAAGCTGAAAATGAATGCATATGCCGGCAAAAGCCGTGAAAGCCGCCAGCTGCGCAAGGCCAAGCTCGCCACAGCAGGCGCTGATGCCTGACGTAATTTCAATTAATATTTGCCAAGAGCCGGGAATTGTAAACACAGCCGCAAGCGCCGAAAAGAGAATTATGTATGCGCTTATGTAAAGCACGCTTCTGATTGCGCTTTCCGTGGCGCTGCAAAGCGCGTCTCCAAACGGCAGCGCGTCAAATCGCGGCGGTGTGTTTTTTAATTTTGGCTGCCCAATGGCTGAAAACAGCGCTATTATTATTGCAGCCGTTGTTGTGGAAGCAAAAAGCACAAGACCCGCGTTTCTGCTGCCCAGCATTGCCGTGCCCACGCCGGTTATAATAAACGCTGCGCCGCCGTTTACGTTAAAGCGCAAAATGCGCGCGGCGGTTTTTTCGTCTATTTCCCCGGCTTCAAACAGCTTTTCGGTAAGCAGGGCGCCTGTTGGGTAGCCGCCTGTAAGCCCAAACACCACCGCAGTCACCGCTGCGCGCGGCAGCCTGAAAATCTTTTCAAAAAACGCCCCGAACAGCTTTTCAATTACCGCGCCGGCAGATGTTTTCGATATCAGGTTAAATATTATAAGCAGCGGCAGCAGGCTGGGCGCCACGATTTCCTCTGCCATAAAAAAGCCGTATTGCGCTCCGTCTTTTGCTTTGGCTGAAAACACAATAAGCAGCGCCACAGCCCCCAGCATTATAACCAGCTGGCAGCTTTCTTTTTTTAATTTCATATTATTACCTGCCCTATTCTAAAACTACCTAATAAAATCATATAAATAATCGGTGGTTTTATGAAAAGAAAATCAACGCCTTATCAAACCGATTTCCCGCTTGAATATTATAACGGCACCGGGCATATTGAAATAATCGGCAACCGCGAATGCGTTGTTGACGGGCTTAAATCAATTCTTGAATATTCATCTGAAAAAATCAAGCTTAATATAGGCAGGCGCACCGTTACCTTTTTGGGCAGCGCGCTGCATATCGGCTCTTTCACAGGCGACGGTGCGGTTATTGAAGGCGAAATAATGACAATGGAGTTTTCAGATGCTGGTTAATTTAATAAGATATTTGGCAGGCTATGTTAAATTTGAATTCAGCGGCGGATTTTCAGAGGGCTTTTTAAACGATTGCTATGCCGCAGGGCTTAATATAAAAAACATAAAAGCAAAAAACGGCTCAGTTACGGCTCAGGCAGACGTCAGGACATATAAGCGCCTGCATAAATTTGCGCATAAAAACGGCGGGGCGGTAAAAATTACAAAAAGGTGCGGCATAATTTTTTTGCTTTCCCCGTTAAAGGGGCGTTACGGCTTTGCGGCAGGGCTGATTTTTTATATTTTTTTCATTTCATTTATGGGCACGTTTATCTGGAATATAACGGTTACCGGCAACGACCGGCTCAGCAGCGCCACCATAATTGATTACCTTGAACAAAACGGCCTGAAAGTCGGCGCGCGCTGGGCAGACATTGACAAAGAATCGCTTGAATTTGCAGTTATGGCTGAATTTAGCGATGTGAGCTGGATTTCCATAAATAAAATCGGCTCAAGCGCCGCGGTGGAAATAAACGAAACCGTTGAAAAGCCGGCTGTTGAAGACAGCTCTCAGGTTACAAACGTTAAAGCCTTGGAAGACGGCGTAATTGTCAAAGTAACCGCGCTCGGCGGGCACGCAGAAGTAAAAGCAGGCGACGCAGTCACGGCGGGCGATTTGCTTATTTCCGGCATTTACGAAAGCGAAACAGACGGCAAAAATTATTTCGTCCATGCCCACGGCAGCGTAATTGCGCAGGTTGGGCGAAAAGTCAGCCTTTATGTCAGCCGCGAACAAAGCCGAAAAAATGTTTTGTATACAAAAGAAAAAAAGAGCCTTTATCTGTTTTCGACTGTTGTGCCGCTTGGCTTCGGCTTTGACAAGGGCAGCTATGACATTGAAATCGAAAACAAAATGCTTTTAATAAATTCATACCTGTTGCCGGTTGGTATAATCAGCGAAAGCTACAGCTATTATGAAACAAATCAGGTTTTGCTCAGCGACTCAGAGCTGAGGGCGCTTGCCGAAAGCGAACTGGAAAAATATGAGCAAAGCAAATTTGCAGATTGCAAAATAATAGCCAAAGACGCCGAATACAACTTAAACGAAGACGGCTGCAACATAACAGCCGAATATACCATTGAAACAGACATCGCGTCTGAAACACAGGTAAATATAGTCACCGAAAGTGAAAGCTGAAACGCACGCGCATATTTGCCCCAAGGGCACAATTAATCTTGAAACGCAGCTTGATATGTGCTAAAATAGCCTTACGAGGTGAAGATAAATGCAAATGACTTTTCGCTGGTTTTCAAAAGAGCTTGACAGCGTAACGCTGGGCGACATAAAGCAGATTCCCGGCGTAGACGGCATTGTGCCGGCGCTGCACGACCTGCCTGCGGGCGAAGCCTGGAGCTACGAGCGCGTGCGTGCCATGCATGACGAAATCACGGCGCACGGCTTTACAATGGAATGCATTGAAAGCGTGAATGTGCACGAAGACATTAAAATAGGGCTTCCGTCGCGTGACAAATATATTGAAAACTATATAACTTCCATAAAAAACCTTGCTAAGGTGGGCGTAAAATGTATATGCTATAATTTTATGCCCGTGTTTGACTGGACAAGGACAGACCTTTACATGCCCCTGCCGGACGGGTCCACATGCCTTAGCTACAATGGGGTGCAGGTTGAAGGCAAATCGCCGGAAGACATGTTTCGCGAAATAGACAGTAATTCCAACGGCTATGCAATGCCCGGCTGGGAAAGTGAAAGGCTTGGCGAAATTAAAGAGCTGTTTGAAAAATATAAAGGCGTAACGGCAGATGATTTGTGGCAAAATCTTTTTTATTTTTTAAATGCCATTATGCCGGTGTGCGAAAGCTGCGGGGTTAACATGGCCATTCACCCGGACGACCCACCGTGGGGCATATTCGGCCTGCCGCGCATTATAACCGGCAAGGCGGCTTTAAAGCGCCTGGTTACAAGTGTAAAATCACCCTGCAACGGGGTTACGCTGTGCACAGGTTCGCTTGGGGCAAGCCCTGACAACGATATTGTAGACATTATTGAAGACGCAGACATAGCGCCGCGCATTTATTTTGCGCATTTAAGAAATGTGTCGGTAAACGGCAGGTGGTTTAATGAAACCGCGCACGAAAGTGCAGCCGGCTCGCTTGACATGTATGAAATAGTAAAGGCTCTTGTTGACGCGGGATTTGACGGCTATGTCCGCCCGGACCACGGCAGAATGATTTGGGGCGAAGTTGCGCGCCCGGGCTACGGGCTTTATGACAGGGCGCTCGGAGTCAGTTATTTAAACGGGCTTTTTGAAGCTGTAATAAAAAGCAAGCAAAAATAAGCCGCCTTAAGAGGCGGGGCATGTTTTCAAATGTCATTAAAGAATTTTGCCGCGCCGTGCGGCGGAAAGGCTGTGTAAATTAATATGGAAAAATTTGTTCATGAAAATCTAAAGGGCAGGGTGGCTGTTGTAACAGGCGGCGGCGGCGTGCTGTGCGGCGCTTTTGCAAAAACCCTTGCAAAGCAGGGCTGCAAGGTTGCCGTGCTTGACTTAAACGAAGCCGCGGCGCAGAAATGTGCAGACGAAATCATAAAAGACGGCGGCGAAGCCGTGGCAGTGGGCTGCAATGTGCTTGACATAAGTTCAATGCATCAGGCAAGAGATAAGGTGTTTGACAAATTCGGAAAATGCGACATTCTTTTAAACGGCGCCGGCGGCAACAACCCCAAGGGCACCACCACAAAGGACACGCTTGAAAAAGCAGACCTGCTGGCGAAAGACGAAAGCATAAAAACATTTTTTGATTTAGACGCAGACGGAATCAATTTTGTTTTCAACCTGAATTTTTTGGGCACGCTTATTCCCACACAGGTGTTTGCGCGCGACATGGTTGAAAAAGAACACGCGTGCATAATAATGATAACTTCAATGAACGCATACCGCCCGCTCACCCGAATTCCGGCATATTCTGCGGCAAAGGCCGCGGTGAAAAATTTCACGGAATGGATGGCGGTGCATTTTGCCCCCATGGGCATAAGGGTAAACGCCATAGCTCCCGGCTTTTTTTCAACCAAACAAAACGCCGCGCTTTTGTGGAATGCAGACGGCACGCCCACTGAAAGAACAAATAAAATTTTAGCCGCCACACCCATGGCGCGTTTCGGCGAAGCGCAGGAACTTGACGGCGCGCTGCTCTTTTTGTGCGATGAAGCATACAGCGGTTTTATAACCGGCGTAAATTTGCCAGTTGACGGCGGCTTTAACGCATATTCGGGCGTTTGACGCGCGGCTTTTAAAATAAAATGGGGGAAAACTTATGACAGTTTTAATTATTTTAATAGTTATAATTGTTGCCGTGGCTGCATATGTGGGCGGCGCTTATAATTCACTTGTAAAAAGCAGAAATTCGGTGGAAGAGGCGTTTGCAACTATGGACGTTTACCTTAAAAAGCGCTGGGACTTGATTCCAAACATAGTAGCCGGCGTAAAGGGCTATGCCAAGCATGAAGCCGAAACGCTTGAAAAGGTAATAGCCGCCAGAAACAGCCGCTATACCGATTTGAGCGCAGATGAAAAAATAGCCGCAGACAAAGAACTTTCGGGTGCGGTGGCAAATATTTTTGCCCTTTCGGAAAGATACCCTGAGCTTAAGGCAAACCAAAATTTTCTTGATTTAAACCGGCAGCTTTCACAGGTGGAAAACGACATTGCAAACGCAAGAAAATATTATAACGCCCTTGTAAAGGCATATAACACTAAAATTGAAATCTTTCCGTCAAACATTGTTGCTTCAATATTTAAGTTCACCAAAAAGCAAATGTTTGCAGTTGAAAATGAAGCTGAAAAAGAAGCCGTAAAGGTGGAATTTTAATGAAATTCCTGAAATTTGCCGCCGCGGCGGCCGCTTTCATTGCTATGCTGCTGTTTTCTTTTTCGGCTTTTGCCGCGCAGCAGGGTGATTACAGCTTTGAAGACAATTATATTCAAAGCTATGACGTCAGCATTACGGTTGGTGAAGACAACACGCTTGATATAACCGAAAGCATAAATGTTTATTTTAACAAAGAAAGTCACGGAATTTACAGAACTCTGCCGCTTACCAATTATATTGAACGTGAAGACGGCAGCACCGCCACAGTAAAAGCCAAGGTTAAAAATCTAAGCGTCAGCGAAGAATATGAAACATACAGCGAAGACGGCTCTTATGTAATTCAAATAGGCAGCGAAAACGAAACCGTTTTGGGCGAACAAAATTACATAATATCATATTCATATGTCATGGGGCGCGATGTCAACGCTGATTTTGACGAGCTTTATTATAATATAATCGGCAGCGAATGGGACGCTTACATTGAAAACGTAACCTTTACCATAACCATGCCCAAAGAATTTGATTCCGCCCTGCTGGGCTTTTCAACGGGCTATTACGGCAGCGTGGGCAGCGACTATGTTGATTACAGCGTCGATTCGCTGACTGTTACGGGCGCTCTTACCCAAACTCTTTCGCCGGGCGAGGGCTTTACGGTAAGGTTGCAGCTGCCTGACGGTTATTTTTATTTCAACCTTGCGCAATATTATGCCGCCCTTGCCGCCATGGTTGCAATTCCCGCCGTTGTTTTAATTGCGGTAATAATTATGTGGCTGCGCCACGGGAAAGACAAAAAGGTGCTTGACATAGTCGAATTTTACCCGCCCGCCGGCATGAGCTCAACAGACGTTGCATATTGGTATAAGGGCTATGTTGAAAACACAGACGTTGTGCCGCTGCTTATTGAACTTGCAAACGAGGGCTGTGTAAATATAATTGAAAATAAAAGCCGCTCTAAGTTCATAAAAAACGATTTCGTTATTGAACGTGTGCGCGACTATGATTCAGACGATGAAAACAAAAAAATCTTTTTCAACGGGCTGTTTAAATCAAAAAATACAAATCATGTCACCAAGTCAGATTTAGAAGACAGCTTTTACATGTATATAAACCAAATTGTAAACCGCACAAACACTCGCGAAAACCGGCTGCGCGTGTTCAGCAAAAAGTCGCTTGCCATGCGTGTTGCCGGCTGGCTTTTCAGCATTTTGGGCGCCTGCGCCGTGGTTTATATATCTTACAATATCATCGGCGGCAGCGAAAAATACATATTTGCCGCGGCCGGCCTTGCAGTCAGCATGGCTGCGTTTGTGCTTTCGTTTTTCCTGCGCAAAAGGACTGACGAAGGGCACGCAATGCTGCAAAGAATAAACGGGTTTAAGCTGTTTTTGAAAAACGCTGAAAAAGCGCGGCTGGAAGCGCTTGTTGAAGACAACCCGAAATATTTTTATGACATTTTGCCTTTCGCTTATGTGCTGGGCGTTTCCCGGGAATGGACTAAAAAGTTTGAAGGCATTGCCATGGAGCCACCGGGGTGGTACGGCGGCAGCGTGTTTGATTATTATGTTTTTTGCAGCTTTATGTCACACACCATGCGCAGCGCGACTTCCGCTATGGCGCCGCCCGTGCAGTCACAGAGCCCGGGCGCCGGCGGTGGCGGCGGCTTTTCAGGCGGCGGCTTTGCGGGCGGCGGGGCCGGCGGCGGTGGCGGCGGCTCATGGTAACGCTGCTTTTTTCGGGCGCTGCCCACGCTTAACGCCCCTTACAATCTTATTGAAATAAAATGTTCAGCCGAAAAACGGCTGAACATTTTTAATTTTAAAATATTTATTTTGCAGCCCGGCGCGCTGCATTTCAGCGGCCGTAGCGCACACTCATGGTGTCTGCCGTTTTGCCGTCATAGCTCTCAATATAATCAAGCATGGGGTTTATTTCATCAAAAAACCTTATAAGTTCAAGCGACTGCGGCAAAAGAAAATTTTCTTTAACACTGTTTGCCAGCAGCTCTTGCAGGTGGTCATAATAGCCGCAGACATTATATATTGCAATGGCCTTGCTGTGGCGCCCCAGCTGCTTTAGCGTGTAAACTTCAAACAGTTCTTCAAAGGTGCCTATTCCGCCGGGGGCAACAATAAATGCGTCTGCATTGTCTTCCATAAAAGTTTTTCGTTCAGCCATTGTTTGGGTAAACTTAAATTCGGTGCAATTGTCATAAAGCAGGTTGTACTCTTTCATAAAAGTCGGCGCAACGCCCAAAACATAGCCGCCGCCGCTTTTAACACCCTTTGCCGACGCGCCCATAACACCGCAGTTTCCGCCGCCGAACACAAGCCCCAACCGGCGTTTCGCCATTTCGCGCCCTAAATCATATGCGCTTTCAAGATATTGCTTTTCAATTAAATCGCTTGAAGCGCCGAATACGCATATTTTCATTTCAATCTCCTAATTAATTTTAATTAAGGGCTTCGCCCGAACACCAACATTTGTTAATGCTTTGCCCGCTTAGCCGGGGCATATTTTCAAATATTAATGCTATTATGTATTATATCAATTATTTGAAAAATGTTCAATAATTATTGCTTACCTGCTTGAAAAGAATACGCTGAATGTATATAATAATAACTAAGGAAAGGCATGCCCCCGTTTTGTAAGGGCGCGCATTGCCCGGCGCCTGCCGGGCGGCGGCGAATAAATATTTGCCGAACACACCGCATGGCAATTACTAATATAAATTCAGGTTAAAAAAATGAAAGCTTTTTTAGACAAAGATTTTTTGCTGCAAAATAAAACTGCAAAGCGCCTGTTTCACGACTGCTGTGAAAACATGCCCATTTGCGATTACCACTGCCATTTAAGCCCAAAGGAAATATATGAAAATAAGCCTGTAACAGACATTGCAGAGCTTTGGCTCGGGGCAGACCATTACAAATGGCGCTTAATGCGCTCTTGCGGCATAGACGAAGAATATTGCACCGGCTCAAAGCCAAACCGTGAAAAATTTGAAAAGTTTGCTTTCGCTTTGCAATATGCGCTGGGCAACCCGATTTATCACTGGGCACACCTTGAGCTGCAGCGCTATTTCGGCATTGGCGATGTGCTGTCTGCCAAAACGGCCGCTGATATTTATGAAAGGGCCAACAGCCAAATGGCGGGCGGTGCGTTTACGCCGCAAAATTTAATTAAAAATTCGCGCGTCAGCTATATTTGCACAACAGACGACCCGGCAGATGATTTACAATACCACAAGCTGTTAAAGGGAAATGACTTTGGCTGCGCCGTGCTGCCGACTTTCAGGCCTGACAGGGCGCTCAACATTGAATTGCCCGGCTTTGTCGAATATATCTCTTCGCTTTCATCGGCCGCCGGGGTTCAAATCAATTCGTTTGACAACCTTGTTTCAGCGCTTTACGCCCGGGCAGACTTTTTTAATGCTGTGGGCTGCCGCGTGTCAGACCAGGCATTTTCTGACGTCCCGTTCAAAGAAGCGCCTTATGTTGATGTTAACAGGGTGTTTACCCGCGCATTAAGCGGCGGCGCAATCAGCGCTCAAGACGCTGAAATTTATAAAACTGCTATAATGGCTGCGCTGGGTGAAAAATACCATTCGCTCGGCTGGGTTATGGAAGTGCATATCGGCGCAATGCGCAACAATAACACCGCCATGTTTAACAAGCTTGGCGCAGACACGGGGTTTGACAGTGTGGGTGACTGCAATTTTGCTTTCAAGCTAAGCCGTTTTCTTGACGGGCTGTGTAAAAAAGGCACGCTGCCAAAAACCATTTTGTTTAACCTTAACGGCCGTGATAATGACGTTTTGGCGTCAATGCTGGGCAACTTTCAGGGCAGCGAGGCCGAATCTAAAATACAATTCGGCCCGGCATGGTGGTTTCTTGACACTAAAGACGGCATTGAGCGGCAGCTGCGTTCGCTTGGCAATTACGGCGTTTTGGGTAAATTCGTTGGCATGGAAACAGATTCGCGTTCTTTTACTTCATATGCAAGGCACGAATATTTCCGGCGCATATTGTGTGGCTTTATAGGCTCATATGTTGAAAGCGGAATGTACCCGCAGGACTGGGAAATGCTAAACGAAATAGTTCGCGGCATATGTTATAATAATGCCGTAAAATATTTTAACTTTGAATAACCGCGCAGTTTGCGCTTATTAATGAAAGGAAAGCAAATCATTATGAATCTTAACCTAAGGCCTAAAGAGGAATGTAAGTTTGACGAAATTTCGCTTGGCGAAATAATGCTGCGCCTTGACCCCGGAGAGGGCAGAATCCGCACCGCGCGCAGCTTTCGCGCATGGGAAGGCGGCGGCGAATACAACGTTGCGCGCGGGCTTTCACGCTGCTTTGGCATGAAAACCGCGGTTGTAACGGCGTTTGCAGACAATGAAATAGGCCGCCTTATTGAAGATTTCATTTTTCAGGGCGGCGTTGACACGTCTCTTATTAAATGGGTAAAATATGACGGAATCGGCCGCACTGTAAGAAACGGGCTCAATTTTGTTGAGCGCGGTTTCGGAATCCGCGGCGCTGTCAGCACGTCAGACAGGGGCAACACGGCCATCAGCCAGGTAAAAGCCGGCGATATTGACTGGGACTATATTTTCGGCACTCTCGGTGTGCGCTGGCTGCACACAGGGGGAATTTACGCCGCTTTGTCTGAAAATTCGGCAGAGGTTGTTATTGAAGCTGTAAAGGCGGCTAAAAAATACGGCACGGTTGTGTCATATGACCTTAATTACCGCCCGTCTCTTTGGAATGACATAGGCGGCATTGAAAAGGCAAGGCAGGTCAATAAGGAACTTGCAAAATATGTTGACGTTATGATTGGCAATGAAGAGGATTTCACAGCATGTCTCGGCTTTGAAATAGAGGGAAACGATGCTTCGCTCAAACAGCTCAGCACAGACGGATATATAAAAATGCTGGGCGAAGCCTGCAAAAAATACCCCAACTTCAAGGTTATTGCCACAACCCTGCGCACGGTAAAAACTGCCACGGTAAACGGCTGGAAAGCGCTTTGCTATGCAGACGGGCAGGTTTATAATTCGCTTGAATTTGAAAATTTGGAAATACTTGACCGCGTTGGCGGCGGAGACAGCTTTGCGTCAGGCCTGATTTACGCCCTTATGACATTTGAAGACGCGCAAAAGGCAGTTAATTACGGCGTTGTGCACGGTGCTCTTGCAATGACAACGCCGGGCGACACTTCAATGGCAAGCTTAAAAGAGGTTGAAGCAAAGGTAAACGGCGCTTCAGCGCGTGTGCAGCGTTAAAAATTAAAGAAAGGTGTTTATAAATATGAATAAAATAGAAGTTCTTTCAAAAATACAGCAGGTTGGCATAGTGGCGGTTGTGCGCGCTTCGTCTGTAGACGAAGCCGAAAAAATAACAGACGCCTGCATAAGGGGCGGCGTTGCGGCAATTGAGCTTACATTTACCGTGCCGCATGCAGACAAGCTTATTGAAGCTATGTGCAAAAAATACCCGGGCGGGGAAATCATAATAGGCGCCGGCACGGTTATGGACTCTGCAACTGCCAGAATAGCAATTTTAGCAGGCGCGCAATACATTGTTTCACCATATTTTGACGAAGAAACAGTAAGGTGCTGCAACAGATACGGCATAGCTTCCATGCCGGGCATTTACACCCCCACAGAGGCTGTTAGGGCCATGGAATGCGGGGCAGATGTGCTTAAGGTGTTCCCCGGCGACATAGCGGGCCCAAGCTTCATCAAAGATATACACGGCCCCATTCCGAATGCGGTTATGATGCCATCCGGCGGGGTTGATGTCGGCAATGTGGCGCAGTGGATTAAAGCGGGCGCGGTGGCAGTCGGCGCAGGCTCATCTTTAATAGCCGGCGCCAAAACAGGCGATTTTGACAAAATTGCCGAAACCGGCAGGCTATTTGTTGAAAAAATTAAAGAAGCCAGGGCCGAAATGAAAAAATAATTCGGCAAACGGGGCAATGCGCCTTGGCATTTGAGCTCTGCTTAAAAAGAAAACTTGCGGTTTTGCTGCCGTAAATAAGAAAAGAGGAAATCACAATGAAAAAAAAGCTTTACAGAAATGTTGAAGATAAAAAGATAGCCGGTGTGTGCAGCGGACTTGCAGACTATTTTGACCTTGACGCCACGCTCATTCGCATAATTTGGGCTGCGGCAATCCTTTTGGGCGGCGTTGGTTTTTGGCTTTATATAATCTGCGCTTTAATTGTGCCAGCTAAGCCGACTGACGACTATAATAATGTTGACTATAACTAATTAAAATGTCCCCGCCTTACAGGCGGGGACATTTCCCCTTAAGTTATTTTTTGAGTGTTTTTTTGCGCCGCAGTTTTTTAAACATGGCTTTAAGCCGGCGCGCAGGGAAAGTAAGTGCCCGGCCCAAGCGCATTGACGCAGAACTGTAAAGCGCTTCAATTTCCTTTTTCTGCGCTTTGTTTGCCCTGCTAAGCTCGGCATTTTTATTTTCCGTTTCGCCAAGCTTTTTGCTTGTGGCGTGGTTTTCCTTTTTAAGTTCGTCTGTTTGATTTTCCAGCGCCGCAATCGCTTTTTTGCGGGCGTTGTTTTTCTTTTTTAGGCGGTCTTTTTCCGCTTGCAGCGCCGCAATTTCTTTCTTGATGGCGCTGTTTTTATTTTTAAGCGCAGAATTTTTCTGCCCCAGCCCGGCAAGCTCTGCTTTAAGGCGCATTGCTTCTTGTGCGGCGGCAAAGTCTGCCCGGCAGGGCAGCCATTCTGCGTGCAGGTTAATTTCGTCACCCGCTGTTACGTCGCTGCATGATGAAATCGGCTCGCTGTAGCATGCCGGCCGGGGCATGGTAATTACCTGCCGGCCGTTTAGCGTAATATTTTGAAAATTAAGCCAATAGGGAACACGGCTTGAGTCTTCGTCCTTGGCGTCTTCGCCGCGCAGCTTGATTTGCAGCTTTCCGGTTGCGTTTATTTTAAGCTTAATGTCAATGCAGTTGGCTGCGGACTCAATTACATAGCCGGCGCCGCCGTTTTGAATCCAGCCGGGGGTTGTCTTTTTTGCCATTTCGTCTGAAATCTGGGCTATTTCAAAATCAGCCCCTTCGCCCTCTAACTTAATGTCAAATCTTGCCGTAATGTAATTTTTAAAGCTTTGAAGCCTTGCGTTCACAGCATGGTTTTCTGCGCCGAGCTGCCTGAGCTTAAGGCTAAGCTCATTATTTTTGGCGCCGGCCTGCTGAAGATTAAGTTTAAGTTCATGATTTTTGGCGCCGGCTTGCTGAAGCTTACGCTTGAGCTCTGCCTTTTCACCGGGCATATAAATTTCAGGCGTGTAATGCGGGCCCCATTCGGCGTGCAGGGTAAGCGTTTCCTGCGCGTTTACATCTTTTGAATAGTTAAACACTTTATCATGGCACACACTTATGCGCCCGGCAAGAATTGGCTTGCCGTTACATTCCACATTTTCCAAATCAATCCAATATGGCACTCTTTCCCCGCTGCTTGCACGAACGTCGCAGCCGCGCAATGCCAGGCTGAATTTCCCCTGTGTTTTGAATTTTATGGTTAAGTCCAAAGCCCCACAGTGCGACTCAATTATATACCCGCATTCGTTTTGCCGCAGCCATGCCGGCTTTTTTATTTTCACTCTCGGGTCAGAAATGTCTGCTATTTCACAGCCCCCGGCACTGTCAAATTTAATGTCAAATCTTGCTGTCAAAAAATTTTCCAGGCGGGCAACCAGCAGCGCAGAATCGTCAGGCACATAATAATTTTGGGCAATAAAGCGCTCTAAATCCTGTGTTAAAGTCGGCTTTTGCGCCTGCGCGCTTAAAGTAATGTCTTCAATAACCTTTGTCAGGCCGATTACGGCATAGCATTCACTCAGCGGGTAAAAATTTTTTACCTGTGCGCTTGCTTTTGCATATGCATATATCTCTTCGTCAAAATAGGTTGCAAACAGTTTTCTAAAGCTTGCAGAATTAAACACATCTGTTAAATATTGGTCAGGAACACCCTTTTTAACAGCCGGGCTGTTTTTTGCCGTGCTGAAAAGCCGCGCGGCTTTTTCATCTTTTATAACTATATTAAATTCCTGCGTCGCCGTTTCAATGGGCTGTGTTTGGGGCAAAGGAAATCTTTCATTAATCTTTTGCGCGGCGATAATGGTTTTTTCGTCAATCTTTCGCCCGCCTTCAAAGCTGAAAGAAAGTAATTCGGGGCAATATCTTACATACATCAGCGCCATAAGCAGGTTGTTGTCTGCACATTCGCTGCAAGAGCGCTTTAGCTTTCGCAAATCAGGGTCAAAATATGGGTTTAAATCAAGAATATTTGAAAAATAAGCTTCAGCGCTGCCTTTTCCGAAATGACTTCTGCTTCGTGTTTCACAATAGGTATACAGTGGGTAATCGGGTGAATTTTTGTCTGCTATATTATATTTTTCACCCACCGCTTTAAAAGCCCCGGTCAAAATCTTTACGGTTGAATCATGCATTTCCTGCGCAAGGCTGTGCGTGTAATGCATGCTGCGGGCGGCATTGTTTTTAATAAATTCATCTGCCGGAACATTCCAATATTCGCGCAGGGTTTCGCCGCCGTTTCCTGTTATGCGGAATATTTTATTGACATTTTTAAAATATTTCCAGTTCATTTGCTTATGAAATGTCATTTTTGTGTAAAACGCTATATTGATAATGTCTTTTAAGCTGTAATAAATAACATCTTCTGACAAATTTCCACTATTGAGCTGAAAGCCGTAATGCTTTGCAATTTTTGACGCAATTTGCCAGTCTTCTGTGTGGGTGTGCAAATCATCGTTAATGGAATGAATGTTGATTTCATTTAAATTAATTCCCGATTGCAGCAGCAAAAGCAGCATAATTCTGCTGTCAAACCCGCCGGACAAATCAACTGTAATCTGGCCCGATTTCGCTTTCAGGCTGCGAAAAACAGCCGCCCACTTATTAACCCAGCGGTCAAGCACCGCAACCCCCTCTTTTGAATCCGGGGGCAGCACTGCCGTTTGGTAATTTTCATTTTCAAAAGCAATTTCACATGTTGCGGCGTCTATATTTATAATGGCGTCTTTGCCTATAAGCCTGATTTCATTTACCGCTGTTTCCGAATAAGAATGCGTTGAAAGTGCATTAAGCATTATGTGGTTGGCAAAATCGCGGTTAAGAGACAATGGAAAACGGCGTTTTATATTGTCCAGCAGCAGGAAAAATGAACTGCTCAGCGCCCAATAGCTCCCGCTTTCAAACATGTAAATGCCAAAGCTTCCGTTATAATCCTGGCGGATTTTTATTTTTTCGCCCTTTCGCTCTATATATATGTACACGCCGACTCCGTCAAGGCCCAAAGCGGCTTCTTTTGTCATGTTGGAATCTTCATAAATTCCGCTATTTTGCACGGCAAAGCCGTACATCTTCGTTGTAACTTTATCAAGGTTTTCTGAATCTATAAAGAAAAATTCTTGCGCTGCGTCAAAATAGTCAGGCATGTTTTCGCCATAATACGGGCTAATTTTTTTGACTTTATTTTCCATACAAAACACCCTTGCTTTCTTTTAACATTATGAGCCGGGGCGTTATGGCTGAATGGTTTTAATTCCCCGGTAACTTTAAGAGCTTTTTGAGCTTGCGCAGCGGCCGAGTCAACGCCTTGCCCAGGCGCATTGGAACACAGCTGTTAAGCGCTTTGATTTTCTTTTCCTGCGCTTTGTTTTTCATGTCAAGCTCGGCATTTTTATTTCGCATTTCGTCAAGCTTTTTATTTTGGGCTTTGCTTTTCTTTTTAAGCGCGTCAAGCTTTTCTTTTTGCGTTTTGTTTGCCTGCCTGAGCGCTGCAATTTCATCTTGCAGCTCTGCCGTTTGGCTGCCGCCCGGCTCGCCTGCCCAGCGCGGGCCCCATTCGGCGTGCAGGGCTATTGTGTCGCCGGCTTTTACATTTGCTTTATAAACAACCGGTTTGGCATATGACACCGCCTGCGGCAGGTCAATAATCGGCATGCCGTTTACGGCGGCGCTTTTCAAGTCAATAAAGCAATCAATTCGCTGCGCGTTGTCGCCGCGCACGTCTTCACCGCGCAGCGTGATTTGCAGCTTTCCGGGCGTGTTTATTTTAAGCTTAATGTCTATAGCTTCCTTACTTGACTGTATAATTCGCCCGCACCCGCCCTTTTGAAACCATGCGGGTTGGGTCTGCCGCGCTCTGGGGTCTGAAATTTCGGCTGTTTGCCAGTCTGCCGCGTCGCCTTCAAGCTTAATGTCAAATCTTGCCGTAATATAATTTTTCAGCCGCGCAAAAATTTCTTTTAAATCTGCCGCTTCGCCTTTAAGCCTGTCCTTTTCCTGAATCAGCTCCCGGCGCTTAATTCCTGCCGTAATACTGATTGCCCCGGTAATCACCAGGTAACAAAACGCCCTGTAATTTAAGCGCATGCCAAGCTCGCTCTTGTCATATTCATGCTCTAATTTTGCATAGCTTTGCTGGGCGGAACGCAAAATTGCCATGATTTCGCTTTCGGCGGCTTCGCTGTTTTCTTTTGACAAAAAGGGCTTCGAATCGCAATAGGTTTGCACCATGTCGCGAAAAGCCACATAATAGCTAAATGAATTGTTGAAAGTAACAGCCTTTGTAATTATTGAATTGCCCCTGATTCTGCGGTGAAAATAAGCGCGCTGCATGTGCGATGTGCGCCGCCCTTTCAGCATAACGGCAAATGAAAAAGCATTGTCTTCATAAATAATATTTTCTATAAATCTGATGTTGTTTTCACGCAGAAAGTCTGTTTTTAACACCTGCATGCAGGCGCTTGCCAAAACCTTGTCCTCTGCCATGAACAGGCGCATTAATGTCGCCCCGTCATAAACCCCGTCATAAGACCGGCTGCGCATATATGCATTTTTGTAATTTGCCAGCTCTCTTTCCAAAGCCGGGGTTTCATAAAATGTGTCTGCGTCAAAATAAAGCGCGTCCAGCTCTTTTTCGTCCATTACAGCGGTGGCTTCAAGCAGGGCGTTTGCGTCTAACACATCGTCGCTGTCCATAAAATAAATATATTTGCCGCGTGCCCTGTCAATGCCCGCGTTGCGGGTGGCGCTGAGCCCTGCGTTTTCCTGTGTAAACAGCCTTATGCGGCTGTCCTTTTGCGCCAAGCTCTTCAATTTTTCCAAAGAGCCGTCTGTCGAGCCGTCGTTTATGCAAATTATTTCTATATTTTGCAGGGTCTGCCCCGTAATGCTGCCCAGCATTTCGTCCAAATAATCTTCGGTGTTATAAACCGGAATGATGACAGACGCTGAAATACCGCCGCGCAAATCTTGCGGGGGGGGGTTAATACCGTTATCATTCACAACCACCGGCACCGGCTCGGCGGCTTTTTTCGGCGCCGTGCGGCGATACCACGCCATGGCAGTTTCCAGCTGGCGCGAATACACATGCACCATTTTTGTTTTTTCAGCGTCACCCGGCATTTCTGCAAGCGGCAGGCGGCTGTATGGCTCTGTTTCCAAAGCTTCTAAAATTTGCAGCCTTGCTTCGTCTGAAGACACGGTTGCTAAATTCCTTACAATGCTTGACAGGGCGGAATATCTAAACGCCGTTTGAAAAGCTTCAAATATGCCCCTGCTTTCAAGTTCGCAATAAAGCGCGTTTATGGCGGCTAAAAAATTCAGCGGCGACTTGTGTTTGCTCCCCTGTGTGCTTGCAGTGTTATTTACGCGGTAAAAAACAAGCTCTTGGCGCACCGCAGTAATTTTTTCTGCCAGCGCAAGGCTGCACATAGTAAAATAATAGTCGTTGGCATTGGGCAGGGCCTGAAATTGCAGTCGCTCAGCCGTAATAAAACTGCGGGAATATAATTTGCACCATGGCGCCGGGTTTGACATTGCAAAAAGATTTGCGCCGGCTTCCTGCGGGGTGAAAACTTCGCTTTTCGGCATTAAATCCGTGCGCAAAAAGTCCATTGGGGCGCCGGTGGTTTTATTTAAATTGTCATATCTCCGCCCGCCAAACAGCACAATGTCGGCGCCGTGGTTTTCTGCCGCAGCCACGGTGCTTTCCAGCATGTTCGGGGCAAAGAAATCGTCGCTGTCAAGAAAAATAACATATTTTCCCGCGGCCGCCGCAAGCCCCCTGTTGCGCGCCACGCCCGCATACATGTTTTTCTGAAAAATCAGCTTTATCCTGCTGTCAGCTTCGGCATATCTTTTTAAAATGTCAGGGCTTTTGTCAAGAGAGCCGTCGTCAACACAAATTATTTCTATGTCTTTCAGAGTCTGGCAAAGCAGGCTGTCAAGGCATTGCTCTAAATAATTTTCAGCGTTATACACCGGCATAATGACAGACGCTTTTATTTCTTTCATAATAATTCCATGGCCTTTCCGGCTACAAACAGTTAGCTAAAAATCATTTGACATGCCTTATTGTAGCCTGATAAGGCGTTAATGAAATTTAACCGTTTTAAAATGACTCGTTCATTATGTCATCGGCATGTTTTGGGTGCCTAAGGCAAAATGAGAGCGGCTGCTGTTTTACTTTTCAGTCAATAATCTTGCTGTTGATTTCGCCCGTTATTTTTTCTATGAACTTTTCAATTGTAAAAGCGCCCTGCTCGCCGCCGTTTCTCTTGCGCACAGACACGGTGGCGTTTTCAATGTCTCTGTCACCGGCTATCAGCATATACGGCACCTTTTCCAGCTGCGCCGAGCGTATTTTAAAGCCTATCTTTTCGCTTCTGCAATCTACCTCTGCGCGCACACCGGCTTTTTCAAGTTCGGCCTTTAGCTTGTACATGTAATCAATATGCCTGTCTGCTATGGGCAAAAGCTTTACCTGCACGGGCGCCAGCCATGTCGGAAACGCGCCGGCATATTTTTCAATCAGCAGCGCCAGCGTGCGCTCATAACAGCCTATTGAAGTCCTGTGAATTATATATGGGTTTTTCTTTTGCCCGTCGCTGTCTGTGTATTCCATGCCGAATTTTTCGGCCAGCATCTGGTCAATCTGAATTGTAATAAGTGTGTCCTCTTTGCCGAACACGTTTTTAATCTGCACGTCAAGCTTGGGGCCGTAAAAAGCCGCTTCGCCTATGCCTATTTTGTATTCCACGCCCAAATCGTCAAGTATTTTCTGCATTTTGCCCTGCGCTTCATTCCACTGTTCCGGCGTGCCGATATATTTTTCCGTGTCGTCAGGGTCCCACTGCGAAAAGCGGAAGCTTACGTCTTCATAAAGCCCCACGGTTTTAAGCATATATTCGCAAAGCTCAAGGCAATGCCTGAACTCGTCTTCCAGCTGGGCGGGTGTGCACATAAGATGGCCTTCCGAAATGGTAAACTGGCGCACGCGAATAAGCCCGTGCATTTCGCCTGACGCTTCGTTTCTGAACAGGGTTGACGTTTCGTCATACCTCAGCGGCAGGTCGCGGTATGAGCGCGGCTTGTTTAAATATGCCTGATATTGAAACGGGCAGGTCATCGGGCGCAGCGCGAAAACTTCGTCGTCCTTTTCTTCGTCGCCCAAAACAAACATGCCGTCCTTATAATGGTCCCAGTGGCCGGAAATTTTATAAAGGTCTGACTTTGCCATGAGCGGGGTTTTGGTAAGCTGCCAGCCGCGTTTTGCTTCCTCATCTTCAACCCAGCGCTGCAAAATCTGAATAACCTTTGCCCCCTTGGGCAGCATTATGGGCAGGCCCTGCCCGATATAATCAACTGTTGTAAACAACTCAAGCTCGCGCCCAAGCTTGTTGTGGTCTCTCTTTTTGGCTTCTTCAAGCGCAGCCAGATATTCGTCCAGCATGGCGGCTTTCGGAAATGCAATTCCGTAAACGCGGCACAGCATTTTATTTTTCGCGTCTCCACGCCAGTAAGCGCCCGTGCAATTTGTCAGCTTAAACGCCTTTATTACTTTCATGTCTAAAAGGTGCGGCCCCGCGCACAGCTCTGTAAATTCGCCCTGTTTATAAAAGCTGATGTCCTCGCCGCGCCCGGCGTGTTCCTTAATAAGCTCAATTTTATATGTTTCGCCCTTTTCGGCCATCAGTTTTACCGCGTCCTCTTCCGGCAGCAAAAAGCGCTCTATCGGCGGGTTTTCCTTTATTATATTTTTCATTTCCTTTTCAATTTTTTCAAGGTCGTCTGCCGTAAAAGGCGTTTCACAGTCAAAATCATAATAAAACCCGTTTTCAATAGCCGGGCCTATAGTCAGCTTTACTTCGGGGTAAAGCCTTTTTACCGCCTGCGCCATAACGTGAGACGCGGTGTGGTTAAACGCACGCTTGCCATCTTCGTCTTCAAAAGTCAGAATTTCCAGCCTGCAATCGCTGTTTATAACGGCCCTTAAGTCGCGCACCTGCCCGTCAACCGTGCATGCGCACGCCGCCCTGTAAAGCCCCGGTGAAATTTCCTTTGCAATTTCGCCTGCCGTAAGCGCGTTTTCAAATTCGCGCGTAACGCCGCCTTTTAACATAATTTTCATAAAACAACATAACCTTTCCGCTGCAATAAATTTTAACAAGCTAAGCCGTTTGCCATGCCGCAGCACACACGGCAAAATAAAAAAATCACCCTGAAAAACACAGGGTGAATAAATATCCACGGTTCCACCTGAATTGCGCAAAGCGCCGCTCAACAAAGCAACTGCCGACAAAATTTTATTTAGTTATTAATCGGCTTTCTTAATGCCCTTAACGCGGGCGTTACGGCCGGTGTTGGCGGCTCTCCGGGGCGGTGGCTTGCGGCTGTAATTACGCCGTTTCAGCAGCCCGGCGCTCTCTGAAAAAACAGCTTCGCAGTCTTATTCCCATCAACGATTTAAAGCTTTTAATTTTTGTCCTGTGACATTCAGCCGCGCGCTGCAAGCCGCCGCAGGGCGGGGCACGCCGCTTAAATGTTACACCCAATATTATAACAGCCGGCACATATGTTTGTCAAGCTGTTTTTTTACCGGCAAGCGGCTTTTGGCAGCAGCATGGCTTTTAATTTGCCAAAATTCGCCGCAATTCGTTTTGTGAAACCAATTAAATCTTGACATGCACAAAATATGGGTGTATTATATTAAATGGTGGAAGCTGGGCATATCACACCCAAGTTTTAATTTGGGCGCGTCTGCCGCACCGGCGCAATGGCAGCCTGTCGTCAGGGCTGGCACGGCAGCTTCAGCCGTAAAACAGAATTTTCAGCCCCTTTCGGCTTGAAATTCAAAAATCAAGTGAAACAGTTAATGTTTTAGCTTTTGATATATTTGAACTGTACCTTTTCTGATGATATTTTATTTAAAAAACCGCTGCGCCGGGCGCTTAATTTCCCGGCGCAGCCCAAAATAACCAACAGAAGGAGGTGCTATTGATGAGTAATATAATTTTTATTGTCGTGGCTGTAATCGCCGCAATTGCCGCTTTCGCAGTCGGCTTTGCCCTGGGAATAGTGTTCAGAAAAAATTCAAGGGAAAAGCAAATAGGCTCTGCCACGCAGGAAGCAACAAAAATCATTAACAATGCTTTGGCACAGGCTGAAACCACCAAAAAAACAAGCCTGATTGAAGCAAAAGATGAAATTCACCGCCTGCGCACGGAAGCAGACAAGGAAATTCGCGAGCGCCGCAGCGAAGTTCAGCGCCAGGAAACACGACTTAATCAAAAAGAAGAACATCTTGACAAAAAATCTGACGCAATTGAAAGAAAAACGTCGCTTTTAAACGAAAAGCTTCAGGAAGCTGATAACAAATTACTCGAAATTGATAGCATTAAGAAAAGCCAGTTTGATATATTGGAAAAAATTTCAGGTTACACAAAAGAGCAGGCAAAAGAGCAGCTGCTTCAAACATTTGAAGAAACTCTTGACGCGGAAAAGAGCCGCAAGATACTTGAAAATGAACAGATGATTAAAGACCAGAGCGACCTGCTTGCCAGGGAAATCGTCGGCACGGCAATACAGCGCTGCGCGGCTGACCACACGGCGGAACTCACAGTTTCCGTGGTGCAGCTTACTAATGACGACATGAAGGGCAGAATAATCGGCAGGGAAGGCAGAAATATCCGTTCAATAGAAAGCATTACCGGCACTGAATTGATTATTGACGACACGCCGGAAGCCATTACAATCAGTTCGTTTGACCCCGTTCGCCGTGAAATTGCGCGGCGCACTGTTGAACGCCTTGTGGCAGACGGCAGAATTCACCCGACTAAAATTGAAGAAATGTTTGAAAAATCAACCAAAGAGGTTGAATCAATCATTAAAACAGAGGGCGAAAAGGCCGTGCTTTCCGCAAACTGCGGCAGCATTCACCCGGAACTTGTTAAATTGTTGGGCAAGCTGAAATTCCGCACGTCTTACGGGCAAAATGTTTTACAGCACAGCCTGGAAGTCAGCTATATAGCCGGGCTTATGGCGGCTGAAATGGGCGCAGATGAAAGGCTTGCCCGCCGCGCGGGTCTGTTGCATGACATAGGCAAGGCGCTTGACCATGAAATGGAAGGCTCTCACGTTGCGTTGGGTGTTCAATTTGCGCGCAAATATAAAGAAAACGAAAAGGTTATAAGCGCAATCAGGTCGCACCACGGCGACGTTGAATGCAAAACTATAACAGACTGCCTTGTTCAGGCGGCAGACGCAATTTCGGCTTCCCGCCCGGGTGCAAGGCGCGAAAATATAGAAAACTATATCAAGCGTCTGCAGCAGCTTGAAGAAATTTCTGAAAGCTTTGACGGCGTTGAAAGGGCATATGCAATGCAGGCCGGCAGGGAAATAAGGGTCATGGTTGCGCCCGAAAAAATCAATGACGAAAAAATGCCTTACATTGCGCGGCAAATTGCCGAAAAGGTTGAAGCAAGCCTTGAATACCCGGGGCAGATAAAAATTAACATAATTCGTGAATCACGTGTTTCAGACATTGCGAAATAGCATTTAACAAAGCGTAACCCGCCCCTTGCCGGCGGTGGGTTACACTTTTTTCTTGGGCGCGCATTGAAAGCGCTGCACTTGCAATATTTTTTTAAACGGTTTCATGTCAATTGTTCGCACAGGCCCTTTTTTGGGCCTTAACACAGCCGATTTCAAAGCTCTTGGCGAAAAAAGAAATTTTTTAAAAATTACTCTTGAAGCCGGCGTAATAATTGGGTATAATATTTGAAAACAGCGAGAAGGCGCTTTCCCAATGTTTGCGTTCGGGCGCTGTCTCAATATTAAATATTTGTTGGTAATCGGGCTGCCTTTGCCGCCCGGTAATTATAAATATTAAATCGGAAGGAGTTATAAATGTATGACTTATTCAAATGAAGTTGAACAAATGTGCGTTGTAAAAAAAGGCCCGCATCACGGCCCGGCGCCTATTCCCGAAGAGGGCAAGTGGGTAAAATCTTACCAAATAAGCGATATCAGCGGGTTTTCGCACGGCATCGGCTGGTGCGCGCCACAGCAGGGCTGCTGCAAAATCAGCATTAATATTAAAGAGGGCATTGTTGAAGAGGCTCTTGTTGAAACAATCGGCTGTTCGGGCATGACTCATTCGGCTGCAATGGCGGCTGAAATTCTGCCGGGCAAAACATTGCTTGAATGCCTTAACACAGACCTTGTGTGCGACGCTATCAACGTTGCCATGCGCGAAGTTTTCAAGCAGCTTGCATATGGCCGTTCGCAAAGCGCTTTTTCGGAAGGCGGGCTTGTAGTCGGCGCTGCGCTTGAAGACCTTGGCAAGGGGCTCAGAAGCCAGGTTGGCACAATGTTTTCAACCAAATATAAAGGCGTTCGTTACATGGAAATGGCAGAGGGATATGTAACAAGAATGGCGCTTGACGAAGAGGGCGAAGTTATCGGCTATGAATTTGTAAAGCTTGGCAAAATGCTGGAAGATATTCGCCACGGCGCCACACCGAATGACGCTTACAAGGCAAACATAGGCAGCTACGGGCGCTTTGCAAACGCAGCTAAATATATAGACCCGCGTGAAGAATGATTAAGGAGGAACGTAAAATGGCAAACGATGTAAAGTTTGAAGGCAAGGAAAGACGAATTGCCAAAATAGAAAAATGTCTTGCGGAATACGGCCTTGACAGTCTTGAAAGCGCAAGGGATTTATGCCTGTCAAAGGGTATTGATGTTGACGCCATAGTTAAGGGCGTTCAGCCCATAGCGTTTGAAAACGCAAGCTGGGCATACACGCTCGGCGCTGCCGTTGCAATTCAGAGCAAAGTTAAAACTGCGTCTGAAGCGGCGGGCAAAATAGGCATTGGCCTTCAGGCGTTTTGCATTCCCGGCTCTGTTGCAGAACAGCGCAGTGTGGGAATCGGCCACGGAAATCTGGGCGCAAGGCTCTTGTCTGAGGAAACAAAGTGCTTTGCTTTTTTGGCAGGGCATGAAAGCTTTGCCGCGGCAGAGGGAGCTATAGGCATTGCCCGCACGGCAAACAAAGTCAGGCGCGACCCGCTGCGCGTTATTTTAAACGGGCTCGGCAAAGACGCCGCATATATAATTTCGCGCATAAACGGCTTCACTTATGTTAAAACAGACTATGACTTTTACACCGGCGAACTTAAAGTTCTTGAAGAACGGGCGTTTTCAGACGGCGAAAGGGCAGCCGTAAAGTGCTATGGCGCAAACGATGTGCTTGAGGGCGTTGCCATAATGAAAGCAGAGGGGGTTGACGTTTCAATTACAGGTAACTCAACCAACCCCACGCGTTTCCAGCACCTTGTTGCGGGCACATATAAAAAATGGGCTATTGAAAACAATAAGCCGTATTTTTCGGTGGCTTCCGGCGGTGGCACGGGCCGCACCCTGCACCCAGACAATATGGCGGCGGGCCCCGCGTCTTACGGGCTTACAGATTCAATGGGCAGAATGCACGGCGACGCGCAGTTTGCAGGTTCGTCTTCCGTTCCGGCGCATGTTGAAATGATGGGTCTTATAGGCATGGGCAACAACCCCATGGTTGGCGCCACGGTTGCAACAGCCGTTGCGGTTGAAGAGGCTCTTAAATAAAAACATTTTTAAACCCCCGCTTTTCGGCGGGGGCTTTTGTTTTTAAGCTCAGCCCAAGCCAACGGCGGTGGGGGCTTGTGGCAGCTGCCGGTTAAAAACCGGCATGCGCAGCTTAACGGGGCGCGTTTTGCACCAAATTATTGCAAAACAAAAACGGCGGTGTAACACCGCCGCTTTTGCTGCCGGCACAAAGGATGAAGTTTCTGCCGGCATTGGTTTGGGCACAGTTGATAGAGCTGCTTATCAACCAATTTAAGAATATCATTAATATTTTCAAATGTCAATAAATTCTGCAATTTCGTTAACAAAAAATGCAAATTCGTTGTTTAATAAGTGAAAATAGACCGCCATTTACGTTTTTTGCAGCAAATTTTACTGCCAAAAGAAATTAAGCAATTATGACATTTCACCCTAAGTTATTTTCCAAATGTCGGCGGCATATTCTTTTACAGCCCTGTCAGACGAAAATGCGGCGGAACTGGCTGTGTTTAAAAAGCATTTTTTGGTAAAGCTTTCGCGCTGGCGGTAGTCGCGGTTTATTTTAAGCTTGGCTTCAAGGTAAGAATCAAAATCATAAAGCAGGTAATACATGTCTGCCCTGTGCCAGTCGGCGCCCGTTAATAATGAATCATAAAGCTCTTTGAATATACCCGTGCCGCCGTCGCTTATTAAGGGGCTTATTATAAAATCAAGGGCGCGCCTTACCTTTTTGTTTGTTTTGTAAATTTCCATGGGGTCATAGCTGTTTTCAATTTTTTTAAGCTGTTCATATTTAGCGCCGAAAATATAATTGTTTTGCACCCCCGCTTCATCTATTATTTCTATATTAGCTCCGTCATATGTGCCCAGCGTAACCGCGCCGTTTAGCATAAATTTCATATTGCCCGTGCCTGACGCTTCTGTTCCCGCGGTGGAAATCTGTTCAGACACGTCAGCCGCCGGCACCAGCCGTTCGGCATATGAAACATTGTAATCATGCACAAAATGCACTTTTATAAATGGCGAAACCTTTTTGTCTTCGTCTATTACCCGGGCGACTTCGTTTATAAGCTTTATAATGCCCTTGGCTCTTTTGTAGCCGGGCGCGGCCTTTGCGCCGAAAATAAAAGCCGTAGGGTAAAAGTCTGATATTTCGCCGTTTTTTATTTCATAATATATTTCAATTATTGACATGACATTCAGCAGCTGGCGTTTATATTCGTGCAGCCTTTTTATTTGAATGTCAAAAATCATTTTCGGCTTTATTTCAACGTTTTCATATTTTTCAATATAGGCGCTCAGCGCCTTTTTATTTTGCTCTTTTATTTCGGCAAAGCGCCGCAGCACATCGCTGTTTTCGGCATGTTTTTTTAAATTGTTTAAAAGTTCCAGCTCTGCCACCCAGGCTTCGCTTCCCAGCAGCTCGCTTATCAGCCCTGACAGCCCCTTGTTGCACAGAAAGAGCCAGCGACGCGGTGTAATTCCGTTTGTTTTATTTTGAAACTTTTCGGGGTAAATTTCATGCCATGTCTTTAACACGCGCTCTTTTAATATGCCGGTGTGCAGCTTTGCAACGCCGTTTACGTTTGCCGACACATAAACGGCAAGATATGCCATGTTAACGCTTTTTCCGTCTGTTATTTCCAGCTTGCCGCCGATTCCGGCCAGAGCCGCTTCCTTTTTAAAAGCCGAGTCAATCAGCAGAATTATGCGCACAAGCTCCGGCATTATTTCGTCTATCAAATCTAAGTCCCAGCATTCAAGCGCTTCCGGCATAACGGTGTGGTTTGTGTAATTAAACACCGCCTTTGCCCGGCGCAGCGCTTCGTCAAATGTGAAGCCTTCGCTCTGAAAAAGCCTGATAAATTCAACTATTGAAATTACAGGGTGTGTGTCGTTCAGCTGAATTGTTACATATTTTTCAAATTCCTTTAAGCCGCCGTGTTCTTTTTTGAAAGAGCGCATTTTGTCGTAAACGGAAGCGGCGCAGAAAAAATATTGCTGCGCAAGCCTTAAAAGCTTGCCGCGCCTTTCAGAGTCGTTAGGGTATAAAACGCGGCTTAAGTTTTCGGCTGCATTTTTGTCAGAAAGCGCTTTTTCATAATTTTGCTTGTTAAATTCGCTGAAATCAAATTCCTGCTTTGGCTCTGCCTGCCACAGGCGCAGGGTTGAAATGTAATTTGAACGAAAGCCTATTATAGGCATGTCGTAAGGCACGGCGGTAACTGATTTGCCCGCAATTTTAAGCGAAACCGAATCTTCATCTCGCCTTACGGTGAAAAAGTCGCCGCTCCGGGTCCAGTCGTCAAGCGCTTCGTGCTGAAAGCCGTTTTCAATTTCCTGTTTAAACAGCCCGAATTTGTACTTGATTCCATATCCGTCAAGCGGCAGAGCCATAGTCGCCGCGCTTTCAAGAAAACATGCCGCCAGCCTGCCCAGCCCGCCGTTTCCAAGCGCCATATCGCCCACGTTATCAACTTCGCTCAGGCTTCTGCCGCACTTGGCAAGCGCCTGTTCAAATTCATCTGTAAGATTAAGTTCCATTAAGTTGTTGAAAACCATTTTTCCCACAAGGAATTCCGCTGAAAAATAACAGGCGCACCTGCTTTTTTCACGCATTTGCCGGCATTCGCCCCAGCGCTTTGAAATAAGCCCCATAACGGCGTGCGATATAACGCCGTGCAGTTCGCTGCAGCTGAGCTCATCAATGCCCTTGCAATATATACATTCAGACAGATTTTGTAATTTTTTCGCCAGCTTGTCTGTGTCCATTATTATAACCCGCTTTCATTGTTTAAACGCCCGTAAAGGCGCGTCAAGTCATATAGCTTTGCCCCAAGCTCAGGGCAGAACGCGCCCGGCTTTGCACGCCAGCGCCAGTTTGCACCAACGGTTGACGGCGTGTTCATTCTGGCATAAGAGCCCAGCCCCAATATGTCCTGTGCCTGCGCAACGGCGGTGCGGCTTGTGCTTGCCCAAACAGCCCTTATCATGCTGCTGTTCAGCTCGTCTTTTGGCGAATTAAGATATTTGCATGCAAAGTCAATGTCGTGCGGGGCAGCGTTTTTTATAAAACCCACAAGCGTGTCATTGTCGTGCGTGCCGGTGTAAGCAATGCTGTTTTTTTCGTAATTATGCGGCAGATATTCGTTTTCCGCGCTGCCGTCAAATGCAAATTGCAGCACGTTCATGCCGGCAAACCCTGTGTGTTCCAGCAGTTCCTTTACCGCCGGGGTCAAATAGCCCAAATCTTCTGCAATAATGTTAAGCTTGCCAAGCCTTTCGCGCACCAAGTCAAAAAAATCTGCGCCGGGGCCCTTTTTCCACACCCCGTTTACAGCGGTGCTTTCGGCTGCGTCTATGGCATAATATGATTCAAAGCCCCGGAAATGGTCTATTCTTATTACATCATAAAGCTTTGTTGCATGTGAAATGCGCTTTACCCACCACGAATAATTGTCACGGCGCATATAGTCCCAGTCATAAAGGGGGTTGCCCCACAGCTGCCCTTCGGGCGTAAAGCTGTCAGGCGGGCAGCCCGCCACTTCAACCGGGCGGCAGTTTGAATCAAGAAAAAAATTTTGTGGCGCCGCCCACACGTCTGCGCTGTCGCAGGACACATAAATCGGCAAATCGCCTATTATTTCAACGCCTTGTGAATTTACATATTGTTTGAATTGCCCCCATTGCCTGTAAAAAAGGTATTGCAGCATTTTATAATATTGAATTTCCTTTTTCAGGCGCTGCTTTTCGCTTTCCGTTTCCTTTGGTTTTCGTGTTTTTATGTCATTTTGCCAGTCTGCCCATGCTTTGCCGCCGCTTTGGTCTCTTTCAGCCATAAACAGTGAAAAATCACCCAGCCAATAGTCCTCTTTTTCGCAAAATTCGTAAAATTCGGTGGGCACTTTTTTTGTAAAGGCTTCAAATGCCGTTTTAAACACGCGCGCCCTGCTTTTTTCAAGCTTTTTGAAATTCACGCTTTCTTCTGCCTTGCCGAAATCCAAATCTTTATAGTCTGATTTTTTCAAAAGCCTGTCTTCATAAAGCATGTCAAGGTCTATAAAATTAGGGTTTCCCGCAAATGACGAATAGCTGCGGTAAGGAGACGCGGCTGAATCAGTGGGGCAAACGGGCAATATTTGCCAATAGGACTGCCCGGCGCTTTTCAGAAAGTCGGCAAATTCGCGCGCGCACTGCCCCAAAGTGCCTATTCCGTGCGGAGATGGAAGAGACGATATATGCAAAAGTATTCCGCTTTTTCTTTTGTCGTTAATCACAAATCAATCTTTCCGTTTCAATGTCAAAAATGTGCAGCCTTTCGGTGTTTATAAAAAAGTCCATAATTTCGTTTTCTTTTATTTCCATACTCGGCGGAGCTTTAGCAATAATATGGCTGGCGCCTATTTGCGAATATACATTTATTTCATTGCCCATAAGTTCAAAGCTGTCAACCTTAAGTTTGATTTTAGCTCCGTTTTTCACGCCGCTTTGTAAATCTTCAGACCTAATGCCCAAAATCACTTTGCGTTTATCATAAATTCTAAGGCTTTCAGCCATTCTTTGCGGCACTGCCAGTTCAAATTCGCCGAAATGCACAAACAGCTGCTGCCCCTTTAAGCTTACATCGGCGTTTATAAAATTCATTCGCGGCGTGCCTATAAAGCCCGCCACAAATGTGTTTTGCGGGTGGTTATAAAGGTGCTGCGGGGTGTCTGACTGTTGAATGACCCCGTCTTTCATAACAACAATTCGGTCTGCCATGGTCATGGCTTCCACCTGGTCATGCGTGACATAAACAAATGTGGTTTTTAACTGCCTGTGCAGTTCTGTGATTTGATTTCGCATTTCTGCCCGCAGCTTTGCGTCAAGGTTTGACAACGGCTCGTCAAGCAGAAAAACTTTGGGCTCGCGCACCATTGCCCTGCCCAGCGCAACTCTTTGCCGCTGGCCGCCTGAAAGCGCGCGCGGCTTTCTGTTAAGATATTGTTCAATGTCCAGTATTTCGGCGGCGCGGCGCACCTTTCGGTCAATTTCATCTTTGGGCACTTTTCTTAGCTTTAAGCCAAACGCCATGTTTTTATAAACAGTCATATGCGGGTACAGGGCATAGCTTTGAAACACCATTGCAATGTCTCTGTCTTTTGGCGACATGCCGTTTACAAGCTTGTCGCCTATATAAAGCTCGCCGGCGGTTATGTCTTCAAGCCCGGCAATCATTCTCAGCGTTGTTGATTTTCCGCAGCCCGACGGGCCCACAAGTATCACAAATTCCTTGTCTGTGATTTCCAGATTTAAGTTTTCAATGACAGTTGTTTTGCCGTCAAATACCTTTGTTACATTTTTAAAATGAATTGAAGCCATTTTTTCACAGCCTTTCCTTCCTTATGAAATTAAGACATGCTCTGCCGTCAGCCCTTTACTGCGCCTGCCACAACGCCCTCAATAATATATCTTTGGCAAAACAGATAGAAAATAACAATAGGAATTATGGCTATTACCAGCATTGCCATAAAACCGCCCCAGTCCACTGCGCCATAAGCGCCCTGCATCGCCAGCTGAATTGCAACGGGCATGGTTTTTTGCGACGTGCCCAAAATTAAATACGGCAGCAAATAGTCGTTCCATATCCACATGGCGTTTAATATGGCAACGGTTATGGCAGTCGGCTTTAAAATGGGGAACACCACCATAAAAAATGTTTGCAGCGGCGAACAGCCGTCAATCATGGCAGCCTCTTCTATTTCAAGCGGCACGCTTTTTATAAAACCGCTCATCATAAAAACAGACAGCCCGGCGCCAAATCCCAGATAAACAAAAATAATGCCTATAAGGTTGTTAAGCTTTAGCGAAGTCACCGTGTAAGTCATGGTGTACATAACCATTTGAAACGGCACTATCATGCTGAAAACAAATAAATAATACATAAGCTTTGTAAAGCGCGACTTCACCCTTACAATATACCACGCCGCCATTGCCGAACAGATAACCAGCACTGCCACCGAACACACGGTTATAAACAGAGACCTGAAAAATGCAGTAATTATGCCTGACGAATTAATGCCGTTTATATAGTTTTGTATGCCCGCAAACGTGTCAGAGTCAGGAAAGCTGAACGGGCTTGAAATAATGTTGAATTTCGTTTTAAACGAATTCATAAGCACTATAAAAATGGGGGCTAAAAACAGCGCGCTCAGCAGAGCCATTATTACAGTCAGCGCAGCATTTGCCGCTTTTTTCTTTTGCATTAGCTTTCAACCTCTTTTTTTGACGTGAGCTTTAGCTGAATAAATGCAATCAGCGCCACTATTATGAAAAAGATAACCGCCTTCGCCTGCCCGACTCCCTGCCAGCCGGTTCTGCCGTAAAAGGTGTTGTAAATGTTAAGCGCCAGCATTTCCGTTTCCCTTGCCGGAGCTCCGGCAGTCAGTGCCAAATTCTGGTCAAACAGCTTAAATGAATTTGACAAAGTTAAAAATGTGCATATTGTGATTGACGGCATTACCATTGGCACGGTTACATACCTAAGCCTTTGCAAATGCCCGGCGCCGTCTATTGCGGCGGCTTCGTTGAGCTCTTGCGGAATATTTTGCAGCCCGGCTATATAAATCACCATCATATAGCCTATCATCTGCCAGTTCATAATAACCACAAGCCCCCAAAACCCATATTTCGCGGCAAAGGTTATGTCAACGCCGAACTTTTCCAGCACGCCGTTTATTATAAGGTTCCATATATACCCCAAAACTATTCCGCCTATCAGGTTTGGCATAAAAAATATAGTTCTAAACAAGTTGGTGCCGCGAATTCCGCGCGTCAGAACAAGCGCCAGTAAAAATGCAAGCACGTTTACCGAAATAACAGACACCACGGTAAATTTCACTGTAAACCAAAGTGAATTTAAAAATGTTTCGTCGCCGGTAAATGCCTTTATATAATTGTCAAGCCCCACCCAGCTTGCGTTTGTAACCGTGGTAAATTTTGTAAAAGACAAAATTATTCCCATTATAAACGGCGCCAGAAAAGCAATTATAAATGCCAGCAGGGTGGGCAGGGCAAACACCGGAAAATATTTGTTAAGCGTTTTTTTCATGTTTTTACATTTCCTTTTCGGTTTCAATAAAAGGGTGTTAACGGCTTTTCTTAATCTGAAGACGCTTCATATTCGCTTGCCCATTTTTTAACCACAACATCTTCAACCTCTCCCCATGTTTTTGAGCCCTGAACATATTGCAGCAGCGCAGAGCCCACGTCGTCTTTAAACGTCTGGCTTGGGAATATTGTAAACACCCAGTCAATGTTTTCAACATTGTCGTTGTTCATCCAGCTCATAATTTCCCGCGCCAGCGGGTCAGACGGCGACTCGCTTTCATCAAAAGTGTCAAATGGCGCTATAAATCCAAGCTCGTTTACAACATATTCCTTTCCCACATCGCTTGAAAACAGCCAATATATAAAGTCCGCCGCCGCTGCCTGTTCGGCGTCAGAAGCCGTTGAATTAATTGCAAGGTAATTTTCGGTGCCAATGCAAATGCCCTGGCTTTCCTCGCCGTCAACACCCATATAAATCGGCAGAAATTTGATGTCTTCTTCAGACACAATGTTTCCGTCTGTTTCGCTTATTTGGCTCCATGCCCAGTTGCCGTTTTGCACCATGGCGGCTTTGCCGGTGGCAAATTCAGCCATGGATTCGTCAACCAGCTTTTTACCCAAGGCAGATTTTTCTGTTACGGAATTGTCTGTGTAAAGGTCAAATATATTTTTATAATATTGCGAATAGGTGAAATCAAGCGTGGCTGTTTCGTCTGAAGTCAGGTCAACGCCCCTGTCAAGGAATTCATAATAAACCGCAATGCTCAGCAGGTGCGTCTGCCAGCGCCAGTCTTCGCCCGATTTCAGCGAAGTGGAAGCGAATACGCCGTCAATACCAAGGGCGTCTTTGTTTTTTTGCATGTCTTCTGCAACTGCGCTGAGCGCTTCAAAATTGTTTATTTCGTCCATTGAATTATAGTCGGTTGCCTTTTCATCAAGCGCAAAATATTTTTCCATAATGGCGTTGTTATATATTATTCCGTAACCCTCTACCACATAGGGCACCGCCCAAACGCCGCCTGCATTTGAAATGGCCATGCTTTGGTCTGTCAGGTGCTGATATATGTCTGTGCCCGAAAGGTCAGCGCAGTAATCTTTCCACGCCGCATAGCCCTTGGGCCCGTTCACCTGAAAAATTGTGGGTGCGTCAGACGTTGCCATTTTTGCCGCCAAAGTCTGTTCATAAACATTATTGGCGGCTGTTTCAACAATTACTTTCACACCCGTTTCCTGTTCATATATTTGGGCTATTTCTTCATATTTATCTGCAATTTCAGGCTTGAAATTAAGATATCTTACTGTAACGCTGCCGCTGTTTTCAGTGCCGGCTGTGCCGCCGGAACATGCCGTAAGGAAAACCCCCGAAAACAGTGCCGCCGCCACAAGGCAAGCAAATCTTTTTAAGATGTTCATAATTATTCCTCTTTTATTAATCGAATATTATTTTAAAAAAATATGCATAATTAAAATATCAGGCATATGTAAGGTGAATATATGAAGCTTTTTAATTTTGAAAAAACCGTGCGCTATGAGCCTAAAAAGGGGGCGGCGCGCATTTTCCAGCTGGTGTTTTACAATTTCTTTGACTTGGTTGCGCTGAATTTGCTGTTTATTTTGACATCGCTGCCGCTTTTTACCGTGGGCGCGTCTCTTGCGGCTGCCGGCAAAATAACGGCATTGATGGTGCTTGACAGACCCGTGGCGGTGTTTTGGCAGTATTTTCATTATTTTAAAAAATATTTCAAACGCGCCTGCCCGGCAGGCTTGGCGGTGTTCATTCCTTTCTTAATTATCTGCTTTTCGGCGCTTTTTTATTCTGAACTGTCTGAAAGTATTTGCTTTTTTAAAATCGCAGCGCTTATTTCGGTTTCGGCTGTTTTTTTTATTTTGCTTGTAACGCCTTATTTTTTTTACTTAATTACTTTAGAAAAAGGCTCTTTTGGGCAAATCGCCAAAAAAGCATTTTTACTAAGCGTTTATAATATGAAATCGACTTTTTTATCATTTTCGGCGGTTTTTATTATGAGTTTAATTGTTTTCTTCTTTTTTCCTTATACAATAATCGTTTTGCTTTTGTTTTATTTTTCACTTTGCTCTCTTTTAGGCTCTTATTGCACAATAAACGCCATGCGTTAAAGCATGGCGTTTCTGTTTGTAATTGCACAAATAGATATTTTAACAATAATTTTAATAAAAACAGTATTAAAATGTTAAAGATTTTTGTCAAAATGCAAAAAAGTTAAGAAAATTAATAAAAATACGAAAAAAAGTGAAAAAAAGTATTGAAATTTATAAAAAAGTGTGTTAATCTATAAATGGTGTTCACCGCTGCGTATGATAAGGGAGATAATCTATTGTCCGGGCTTTTGCCTATGGACTGAAAGGCAGATTATAATGAGCATGAAATTTAAGGTTCTTATTGCAGATGACACATCATTTGGCAGGGATTGTAAGAAGGAACTCGAGGTTTTCGGCTTTTCCGCAGTGTTGGCAGGAAAAGATGGGGAACGCGTTATGGCGCTGCTTGATTCGCAGCATTTTGACGCGGTCCTTATGGACGTATTTATGTCCAATGCGGATGGGCTTGAAGTTCTTGAGCATATCAATGAAGCGTTGACTAAGCGCCCTTTGGTTTTGTTACTGTCTTCGGTCAGCAACCCAAGCTTTGAAGAGCAAATGATTAACGCCGGGGCAGATTATTTCTTTATCAAGCCCGTAACAGCGAAATCCGTTGCCAAAAGAATTGAACGCTTGTCTAATTGGCGGCTTGAAAAGAAAAAAGCAGAAATTTCCGCTGATGCAGATATTGACGTTGTAATAACTGAAATTTTGCACCAGATAGGTGTTCCTGCGCACATAAAAGGCTATCAGTATCTGCGCACTGCCATAAGGCTGTGTGTAGACAACAGTGACATGCTTGACGCGGTTACAAAGCGGCTGTACCCAACAGTGGCAAAGATGTATTCCTCTACTTCATCAAGGGTGGAAAGGGCAATGCGCCATGCCATTGAGGTGGCGTGGAGCCGCGGCGATGTTGAAGTGCTTTCTTCCTTTTTCGGTTATACAATTCAAAGCCAGCGCGGCAAGCCGACAAACAGCGAATTTATTGCCATGATTGCTGACAGACTGCGTTTGTCACTCAAAGTTACCGCATAAATCGGCACGGCACACCGAAAATGCAGAGTTTAAAACTTGTTTAACCGCCCGCCCGCACTTCGGCATTGGTGCGGGGCGGTGCGTTTGGTAAAAATGACTTTTAAGTCCTTATTAAAGACATTGCAGAGCCCGGCAGCTGTTTTGCTGCCGGGATTTAACCACAAAAAAAGCGCCGCAATGGGCGCTTTTTTTTAGTTATTCAACGGTAACTGACTTTGCAAGATTTCGCGGCTTGTCAATGGGCAGGCCTTTTTCATTTGCCACATGATATGCAAGCAGCTGCAGCTCAATTATTTCAAGCTGCACATTTAGCAGCGGAATTGAATCAGGGTAAGAAATGACTTTGCCGAAACGCGCAAGACTTTGCGCCATGCTGCGCGGGGCAAACACAATTACCTCTGCGCCCCTTGCCGCCACCTCTGCAAGGTTTGAAACGGTTTTGTTAAGAATATCTTCGCTGCTGACAAGCCCAATGCACACAGTGCCTTTTTCAATAAGGCTTATTGTGCCGTGCTTGAGCTCGCTTGCAGGGTAACCCACGCAGTTGATATAGCTGATTTCCTTTAGCTTTAACGCGCCCTCAAGAGCGGCGGCGTAATCTGTGTTTCTGCCAAGGAAAAAGCAGCTGTCCATATTTTTAATTTCATAAGCAAGCTCTTTTATTTGATTTTCAAGCTGAAAAATCTGTTCATATTTTTTCGGCAGCATAAGGCTCATATTAACCGCTATTTCGCTGAAAACCTCTGTGCAGCCACCGCGCCTTAGCGCAATATAAAGGCACAGCATGTTAAGCGCTGCCAGTTGGCATGAAAATGCTTTTGTGGTTGCAACGGAAATTTCTGCCCCTGCCAGAGTTTGAATGTTGTATGAGCTCATTTTTGAAATGGAACTTTCTGAAACGTTGACAATGCTTATGGTTTTCGTGCCGGCGCCTTTAGCCTTTTTCAGCGCGGCCAGCGTGTCAGCCGTTTCGCCGCTTTGGCTTACCGCAATAACAAGGCAGCGCCCGTTAAGCGGCGTGTCTTCATATCTGAATTCCCCGGCATATTGCGCAAATGCAGCTATGCCGGCAATTTTTTCAAAATTATATTTGGCAATTAAGCTTACGTTATATGCAGACCCGCAGCCTATTATATAAACCCTTTCAAGCTGCTTTATGTCAGAGTCGCTGTAAGGGAAATTTTCAAAACAGACTTCGCCGTCTTTCGTAATTGACAAAAGCGTTTTCTGCACTGCCGCAGTCTGTTCGTATATTTCCTTTAACATATAGTGGCGAAAGCCCGCCTTGCCCGTTTTTTCGGCTGCGGCGTTTATTTTTTTTATTTCCTTTTCCACGCGCGAAAACGCCCGGTCATAAACCGTTATTTCATGCGCGGTTATTTTTGCCGTTTCGCCGTCGTCCAGATAAACGGCTTCGCTTGTGTGAGCTGAGAGCGCGTTTATGTCAGACGCTATAAAGTTTTCACCCTGCCCCAGCCCTATTATTAACGGCGAAGCTTTTTTTGCGCAGTAAAGGGTTTCCGGCTCGTCTGTGCATATTATGCCCAGCGCATAAGAGCCCTGTAGCAGCTTTATGGTTTTTTTCAAAGCGTCTAAAACGTCGCCCTCATAATTAAGTTCCAACAGTTTCGGAATGACTTCTGTGTCTGTTTCACTTTCAAATGTAATTGAATTCATTGCAAGGCTTTCTTTTATTTCCTTGTAATTTTCAATAATGCCGTTGTGCACAACCGCAAAATGGGGGCTGCAATGCGGGTGCGCGTTTATTTCATTTGCCGCGCCGTGCGTTGCCCAGCGCGTGTGGCCTATTCCAAGGTGCCCGGCAGGCTCGTTGCCGCGCAGCTTCGAGCGCAAATTTTTTATTTCGCCCTTTGCCTTTACAACCTGCAGCCGCCCGTTGTCTGACACTGCCACGCCGCCGCTGTCATAGCCGCGGTATTCCAGGCTTTTCAGCCCTTCAATAAGCATGCCGGTGGCTTCGCTTTTTCCTATATAACCAACTATTCCGCACATGGTTTTCACCCCGGTTTTTATTCATATTTTTTATTAAGCCTTGCGGCTATTACGCTCATGTCGTCTTCTTTTGTGCCCCGGGCAACTTTCAGAGCTTCTTTTAAAATATTGTCTGCTATGTCCTGCGCCGGCATGTTTTCAAAGCCTGTCATAAACGCTGAAAGCCATGCTGTGCCGGTTTCCGTAATGCCGTCGCTCAGCAAAATTATTATGTCCCCGTCAGCAAGCACAGCCGTGCGTTTGGCAAATTCAATGCCGCGCAAAATTCCTGCCGGCATAGACGCCAGTTCGCATTTTGTAACTCTGTTTCCTTTTATAATATATGACGCGGGCGCCCCTGCTTTATAAATGTCAACCCGCCCGGTGTACATATCTATTGAAGCGCAGTCAAGCGTTGCCAGGCTTTCCTCATTTGACTTTACAAGCAGTGCGGAATTTACAACCTTTAACGCGCTGTCAAAACCAAAGCCGGCTGAAAGCAGCTTTGACAAAAGCCCCGCGCCCATAGCGCCGTCAAGCGCCGCACGGCCGCCGCGCCCCATGCCGTCGCTTATAATAAGAATGCTTTTGCCCCTGCCGTCGTTCACGGCTTTTACCGTGTCGCCGCATAGCCTGCCCTCTGCGCTGTGCTGCGCAAAGCCTATTTCAAGCGAATAGCAGGGTTTTTCGCTGAATGCAACAATAGATTGGCTGCCAAACTGTGTTATTTTGCCCTTTTCAAAATAGCGCGCGCAGATTCTTGAAATGTCGTCTTTATATTTTAAATCAATTATTGAAACCTCTCTTTGGTTTGCCAGTATTTCAACCCTGAATCTGCCGAAACAGTCCTCTATAACAGATATGTTTTTAGGGTAAATTTCAGCGTCGCCCAGAAAGCTGCGTATCTGCCCTGCGGCTGCGGCGTCAAATTTCTGAGCTTCGTCAAATTCCTTTGCAAGGTCGCTCAGCATTCCTGACACACAGTAAAATTGGTCTGCCGCAACGCGCCTTATGTCATTTGTCTTTTCATTTATTATTTCCTGTGTTATATATTCGTCTGAACTCAGCCGTGCGGCATTTTCCGCCATTTTTCTTGCGTTAATGTCGCTTATTTTTTCACGCACCTCGTTAACGCTTTCGCTTATATAATTCATGGCGCCGGCTGCAAAGCGCAGGCGCACCACCAGGCTTTTTCTGAGCGACCCGTCAGGCGTGCTGTCACGCCTACCTTTTACAGCGGCCTCTATTTTTTCGCCCAGCGCCTTTGGCAGCAGCAAAAATACTATTGCCGCCGTAAGAGCCTCTGCCGCCGTATACAGCGCAAATGTGCTTCCCGCCGCCAGGCAGAAAAGCGTGTCAGACAGCAAAAATGCCGCCGCGGCGGGAAATGCGCCCAATGTGCAAAACAGCGCCGCAGCAAGTGCCGAAAAGCCGTATGCCCCGCTTAAATAAAGCGTGTCGCCGCCCGAAAATGAAATTACAAATCCAAGACACAGCGCAAGTAAAACGCCCGCTTTTTCATCTGCATAGAAAAGCGTAATAAGAATGGCAAGCACAGCTATTATGCGCGCCGGTGAAATTCCGCCAACGCTCAACCCGGTAAGGCTCATAAGTAAAATTGAAAATGAAATTATAATGCATGCGCTTTCAGCTGTGCCTATTGCCCTTAATTTAATGCGCTTTGGGCTCAGGGCAAGCGTTTTTGAAAAAAAATATGCGCCGCCAATGCCCAGTATTCCTTCGCCTAACGTAATGGCATAATCTGCCAAAAAAACGCCCAGTCTTGCATTTTCTGCTATGCCGGTTGCGATAAGCGCTATAAACGAAATAAAACACGGCAACACCGCGCTGCGCCGCGCCCCCGCCAGCTCGCCAGCCATGGCGCCCAGCGCCGCTATAAGCACTGCCAGTGCATATCTTGCAAAATGTTCGGGGCAAAACAGCAAATAACCCAGCGTTGCCCCCAGCGCGGAAAAAATATAATTATGCTTTTTTGAAACCGCCGTGAAAGCCACGCCGAACGGGGCGGCAGTTGCCAGCACCGTGCTTTGCGAAAGTGCCAGAGCCGTTAAAAAATAAATAATAGCCCCGAGAGCGAAACGAAATTTTTCGCTTTTAATATTTTCACTGATTCTCTTCTTAACATCCTTTTTTTGCGCGCCCTTTAAGTTGGGTAAGGTGATTTTCATTTTTACACGTCCACAAATAAGGATATAGGACAGCGCCTGCCAATGCATCTGCTGTCAGCTATATTATAAAAGCGTATTTACAAAAAATTTGTCACAAGAGAGAGCTAAAATTTATTTTTTTGATTTTTTCTTTTTATTTCTTAAAACTGTTATAAATACCATTCCGGCAATGCCGCCCACGGCGTTCATTATAAGGTCAGTCATGGTGTCCACCAGCCCAAGATAGCCGTATTCGCCGTTATATTTTGAAAGGTCAAACGCGGCGGTTTCAGCCCCCGCTTTGGAAAGCTGCAAATTGGTGCCGTGCAGCGTGTCCATGGCAAATTCATAAAATTCCCAGCCCACAGCAATGGAAAGCGCAAAGGTTATTGAAAAAATTGCAGCCAGAGTGGCGGCGCATTTGCCCTTTTTACGCTGAATAATGCAGGCAAAATCATAGCCGAACACGGCAGACACAAAGCCTGACATTATGTGCATGAAATTGTCATACCATAAAACTCTGTCAAACAGAGCGCCGTAAGAGCCTATCACAATTCCTAAAAATATTATTATGTTAAGCATTGTCTGTGAAAGAGGCGGCACGTCTTCAATAAAAGAGCCGTTGCCGAACACCTGAAACATGTCCCACAAATGCGTGAAAATAAAGCTGAACACAGACTCAAAGCCCATTACAAGGTCGCCCTGAACAAATGAATATATCGCGCAGCCTATAAGAGAAATTCGCACAACAAGCCAAAACGCCAGCTGTGCTTTTGGTATCAAATTTACGGGGTCTTTTTTTATTTTGTATGCCATTTTCAACTTTCCCACATTTTATTTGAAACGCCTGCGCCGCGGGGCGGGGCAGAGTGCCGTTTTAAATATAATAACATATCGCGAAAAAAAGTCAATTTTTATTTTGCCTTTCGCAAACAGCGCTTCCCGTGCCGGTCACTGGGTGGCGCATTTAAAAAAATCAAACGCGCAGCATTTGCCGGGCATTTAATGTTGGGCGTAAGTCGGCAGGGAATTGGCGGCTCCGCTAAAAAAACAGCCCCGCCGGTTATACACCCGCGGGGCGTTTTTGGTTTTTTGGTTATTTCCTTATTTGAGCACCTTGAAATCCACCTTGCCGACTTTTGTTCTGGGCAGGGCGTCAATATATTCAACCTCTTTCGGAACAGACCATTTTGACAGGTTTTGCCGTGCAAAATCAAGTATCTTTTCAGTGAGCTCCTCTTCGTTGTCGCTGCGGTATTTTTTTGTCTTAACAACAAACAGCTTGAGCACTGTTTTCCCGCCGACTTCCTTGCCGATTACACAGCAGTCTTCAATTTCAGCCATGGCGCGGTATGTTTCTTCAATGAAAGAGGGGTAAACAAGATAACCGCTGATTTTATAAACTCTTTTAAGCCTTTGGCGGTAATAAATGTCGCCGTTTTCGGCAATGTTGCACATGTCGCCGGAATGCAGCCAAACCCTGCCGTCAGGGTGCAGCTGCAACACCTTGTCTGTTTCTTCTTTATCGTGAATATAGCCCTGCATAAGAGTCGGGGCGTAAATGCACAGTTCGCCGTCAACCCCTTTGCATTCTTCAGTGGTGCCGGGCACAACAGTCATGCATTCAACATTGTAACACGGCACGCCTATGCAGCCCTGCGGCGCTTCGCGCCTGGGGTCTGTAAATGTGCACACCGTTACACATTCGGTAAGCCCATAGCCGCTTACAAAATGCACCTTTGCGCCGTTTTCTTTAAGCAGCCTGTCCATTTTTTCAGTCAGCGAATAGGGCACAACATCACCGCCGGAACCAATAAGCTTCATGTTGCTCATGTCAATTCCGGCAAGATAGCCCGCCGCATATACTTTTTCAAAGAAGTCAGGCACGCCGAATATATAGTTAAGGTGGTATTTTTTAATTGCCGCACTGCACATTTTAGCGTCAAAGCTGGGGAATATTGCCTGCGCCATGCCCACGCACATTGAAACATGCATGCAAAGCGCAAAGCCAAAGCCGTGGAACACAGGCAGCGCTGTTAACATGCCGTCACGGTCTTTGTCAAGCGCCATGCCCATAACGTCTTCAACCACGTTTACAAGTTCATATGAAAGGTTGTTAATGGCCTCTGACGTCAGCATAACGCCCTTGGGGTTGCCGGTGGTGCCGCCCGTCATCATAATTGCGGCAGTCGCCGTGCAGTCCTGCGCGGCTTCAGGCACGCCGTTTTCGGCTATGTATGAATCGCCTTCGTTTAAAAAGTCAGTCCATTCAATAAGCTTTTTTACATTTTCGGCAGGCGCGGTTTTGCCCTTTATTTTCTTTTTGAACGCCGCGCCGTATATTAAGCCCATTACATTTTTTGGGAAATAGGTGGCTGTTTTGCACAGCACAAGAGTAAGTTCGGGGTTGCCGGTAAAAGCCTTTTCAGAAATGTCAAAGCAAAATGCAAATTTAGCGCCCACAAGCTTAATTGTATAGTCAGCTTCAGATTTTACAGACAGCGGGTGCAGCATAGAAGCTATGGCGCCGATTTTATTTACGGCATAAATTGCGGCAAGGCACTGCGGAATATTCGGCAGGCATATTACAACCTTGTCGCCGCATTGCACGCCGTTTGCTTTGAGCGCGGCGGCGCATCTGTCAACCATGTCGCTCATGTCATTCCAGCTCAGCGTGTTGTTATAATAGTATACGCAGGGCGCGCCCTGCCTTTCGTTTACCGAATTTTCAAACTGCTTATACATTGTTGTCTTGACATTGTATTTTGTTGTATATTCCATAAAAAACCCCTGTTTCTTTAAATAAAACTGTGCCGCAGCTTGGGCATTTTGGAAAAATTGCCAGGCTAAACCTTGCGCTGCGCGTCTGTTTACACTTATTGCTATTTTAGTATTTTAAATAAAACAAATCAACCTATTTTTGCCAAGTTTATTTTTTGTTTAGTATTACCCTGCCATGTGCCGCCCCCTTGCCACGCCACGGCGGGCTTTACTGCCGGTTGATTTAAAACAGGCAGGCGTTTTTCGCCTGCCTGTTCAGTCGGCGCCCATGCCCGCAGAAAGCTGCCAGGCAAACGCGCGCTTTAGATAGCCCAAGTTATTTTTTTAGCGCTAAGTAATCCATTATAGACTGCGCCGCCACCTTGCCTGCGCCCATTGCTTTTATCACCGTTGCAGCGCCGGTTACGGCGTCGCCGCCGGCATATACCCCGTCTATTGACGTTTTTCCGTTTTCATCAACAACAATGCCGCCCTTTTTGTTGACCTCAAGCCCTTGCGTTGTGGCTTTAATAAGCGGGTTTGGCGATGTGCCGATTGACATTATAACGCAGTCAACGTCAAGCATATGCTCGCTGCCCTCAATGGGCACAGGGCTGCGCCTGCCGCTTTCGTCTGCTTCGCCAAGGCGCATTTTTATGCATTCCATTTTCACCACGTCGTGTTCGTCGTTGCCTATAATGCGCACCGGGTTTGTAAGGGTCAGAAATTCAATTCCTTCCTCTTTGGCATGTTCAACCTCTTCAGCCCTGGCGGGCAGTTCGTCCATAGAACGCCGGTAAACAATATAAACATTGTCTGCCCCCAGGCGCTTTGCACAGCGCGCCGCGTCCATTGCAACATTGCCGCCGCCCACCACGGCCACGCTTTTAGCTTTGTGAATGGGCGTTCGAGCGCCGCTTTTATATGCTTTCATAAGATTTACTCTTGTTAAAATTTCGTTTGCCGAATAAACGCCTTTTAAATTTTCGCCCTCTATTCCCATAAAGCGCGGCAGGCCTGCGCCGGAACCTATGAACACGGCGTCATATTGGGCCGTAAGCTCGTCAACAGACAGGCTTTTGCCAACTATTACGTTGGTTATGAATTCAACGCCCAGCTCTTTTAAAGAATCTATTTCCTTTGAAACAATTGCTTTCGGCAGCCTGAATTCAGGAATGCCGTAAACCAGCACGCCGCCCGGCGTGTGCAGCGCTTCAAACACCGTAACTTCGCAGCCCTGCTTTGCCAAATCTCCGGCGCAGGTCAGCGAACTGGGGCCTGAGCCTATAACGGCAACTTTCTTTCCGTTTTTTTTCACTTCTTTTACTGCGCCTGCTGCGTGTGTGTTGTGGTAATCTGCCACAAATCTTTCAAGGCGCCCTATCGCAACGCTTTCGCCCTTAATGCCCCTTACACATTTTTCTTCGCACTGCTTTTCCTGCGGGCACACCCTGCCGCAAACTGCCGGCAGAGACGACTGCAGGTTTATAACCCTGTAAGCCTCTTCAAATTCGCCCGCAGCCACATGCTTTATAAATTCCGGAATCGCTATACCCACGGGGCAGCCGCTCACACAGGGGCGGTGGCGGCAATTCAGGCAGCGCTTTGCTTCGGCAATAGCCGTTTCACTGTCATAGCCCAAAGCAACTTCGTTGAAATTTTTGTTTCTGACATCTGCACGCTGGTGCGGCATTGGGTTCTTTTTAGTAATGTCCATAACTGAACTTCACAGCCTTTCTGCATTAAAAATATTTTTGCCTTTAATCTTTTTTGTTCATAAGCTTGCACATGGCGCTGCGTTCAAAGCTTTTATACATGGCTGCACGTTCAATAGCTTCGTCAAAATCAACCTTGTGCCCGTCAAATTCAGGCCCGTCAACACAGGCAAATTTGGTTTCGCCGCCCACCGTAAGCCGGCAGCCGCCGCACATTCCCGTGCCGTCAATCATTATTGGGTTCATTGACACCGTTGTTTTAATGCCGTATTCGGCTGTAAGCTTGCACACAAATTTCATCATAGGCAGCGGGCCTATAGCCACAACAAGGTCATACTTTTCACCGCTGTCTATTAGCTTTTTCAGCGCGTCTGTTACAAATCCCTTTTCGCCAGTAGAGCCGTCGTCGCTTATAAGAACATATTTGTCAGACACAGCTTTGAATTCTTTTTCAAGAATAACTATTGACTTTGTTCTGAAACCAACCACTGAATGCACCACGGCGCCGCTTTGAGCAAACTTTTTTGCCACGGGGTATGCAATAGCCGTGCCAACCCCGCCGCCAACAACGGCAACCTTTTTATAGCCCTCTGTTTTTGTGGGGTTGCCAAGCGGGCCCGCAAAGTCGCAAATGCAGTCGTTTTCGTTTTTTAAATTCAGCCTTGCTGTTTCTGTGCCCACAATCTGAAATATAATTGTTACAGTGCCGGCGCTCCGGTCATAATCTGCAATGGTAAGCGGAATCCTTTCGCCGTCTTCGTCAACGCGCAAAATTATAAATTGCCCCGGCTGGGCTTTTTTTGCAACAAACGGGGCGGCAATTACCATTTTTGTTACAGATTCATTCAAACATTCTTTTTTTACTATTTTATACATATAAGTCACCCCTTCATTGTAAATTCATTATATATGAGTTCATTAATTTTTGTCAAGGCTCTTGGGCCATTTGGAAAAATGTTTAGAATTATTTGTTGTTTGCTTTTTTCATTATTTGAAATTTAAAAAATATTTAAAATAAACATCACAGCTTGCACGGCTCGAAAACACCTGATTTATTGTATATATTCCAAAATAATCCATGCAAAAATTGGAATATAGCAGCCGGCATTGCGCAAAATATAACTAAATTTAAGATGTCCCACGCCTTGTAAGGCTGCGGGTGCAGCTTAGTTTTTTCGGCAGCGGCACAACCGCCGCCGAAAACGTTGAATGACGGGGTGTTGCCCCTCATTGAGCTTGAAAAGCGGTTCAATTTTAGCGTAAAAGGGGAAGGAAAAATGAAAGCAACCGGAATTGTCAGAAGAATTGACGATTTGGGCAGAATAGTTATACCGAAAGAAATCAGGCGTTCGTTCAGAATAAGAGAGGGCGACCCGCTTGAAATATTCACCGACGCAGAGGGTGAAGTTATATTTAAAAAATATTCGCCTATAGGTGAAATGTCAAATTTCGCAAACCAATATGCCGAAGTGCTTTATAAAAGCATGGGCATGCCCATTGTAATAGTTGACAATGACCATGTAATAGCGGCCTGCGGCGTAAGCAAAAGGGAAATCATGGAACGCAGAATTACCAAAAGCATGGAAGAGCTGCTGGACAAAAGGGCCATTCACATAGTTACAGATGAAATTCCGCCCATGAACATAGCAGAAGGCTATGAAAGGAAAGCAACTGTGGTTTACCCCATAATAAACGGGGGCGACGTGTCGGGCGCCGTTGCCCTTATGGAAAACGAAAAAAGCATTTCCCCGGCAGAAACTGAAATCAAGCTGGTGCAGGTTGCGGCGTCATTTCTCGGCAAGCAGCTTGAATAGCTTAGCGGGGAATGCCCCGCCTTTACAGGCGGCTCTTTGAAATTTTTAATCAGCGGCAAGCACAATTTACCGCCGGGGGGCAGCAGCTGCCGCCCATGTTTAATAACGGGCAAGCCTTTATTGAATTCAGGCAAAACGCGTTGGCGGCCGGCTTAAAGCTTCTGCTTTCAGCTAACAGGCGCGCCGCGTTTTGAGCGCCGTTTACGGTCGGGTTCATGCAGAGCTAAAAGCTATTTGAAAGCAATTTGCAAATCGTTAAAAAATGATTGGCAGATTGCTTTATTTTTCTTGACTAAGGCAACGGCTGATTATATAATATATTTTGTATAGCTTATTTGTAAAGGAGAGATAAAAATGCAAAATAAAGAAGTTAAAAAGGTTGTTCTTGCATACAGCGGCGGGCTTGACACGTCTATTATCATTCCGTGGCTGAAAGAAAATTATAACAACTGTGAAGTAATTGCCGTAAGCGGTGACGTGGGGCAGGGCACAGAGCTTGACGGGCTTGAAGAAAAGGCCATAGCCACAGGTGCGTCAAAGCTTTATGTTGAAGATTTAAAGCAAGAATTTGTTGACGATTATATTATACCCACCGTTCAGGCCGGCGCGGTTTATGAAAACCAATATTTGCTCGGCACTGCGTTTGCGCGCCCGATTATTGCAAAAAGAATTGTTGAAATAGCCAAGGCCGAAGGCGCAGACGCCATTTGCCACGGCTGCACCGGCAAGGGGAATGACCAGGTAAGGTTTGAACTTGCAATTAAGGCGTTTGCCCCCGAAATGAAAATAATTGCGCCGTGGCGCACATGGGAATTCAAGAGCAGGGAAGAGGAAATAGAATATGCCGAACAGCATAATATTCCGCTTAAAATAAACAGGGAAACCAATTATTCTAAAGACAAAAACCTTTGGCATTTAAGCCATGAGGGGCTTGACCTTGAAGACCCTGCTAACGAACCCAAATATGACGAAATACTTGAAATGGGCGTGTCACCCGAAGCCGCGCCGGACAAGGCTTCTTATATAACCCTGCATTTTGAAAAGGGCGTGCCGACAGCGCTTGACGGGGTTGAAATAAACAGCGTTGAGCTTGTTGAAAAGCTCAATAAAATCGGCGGCGAAAACGGCTGCGGGCTTGTTGACATGGTTGAAAACAGGCTTGTGGGCATGAAAAGCAGGGGCGTATATGAAACACCCGGCGGCTCAATTCTTTATAAAGCGCATGAAACGCTTGAACAAATCTGTCTTGACAGGGAAACACAGCATTATAAGTTCCTTGTTGCCCAAAAATTTGCAGAGCTGGTTTATTACGGCCAGTGGTACACGCCGCTGCGCGAAGCCATAAGCGCATTTGTAACGTCTACACAGCAGCGCGTAACGGGCGATGTAAAGTTAAAGCTTTATAAGGGCAATATAATCAATGTCGGCGTAACATCGCCATACAGCCTTTACAGCGAAGATTTTGCAACGTTTGACGCAGACGATGTTTATGACCAAAACGATTCGGCGGGCTTTATAAACCTGTTTGGGCTGCCGCTTAAGGTAAAGGCCATTCTTGACAGCGAAAGGGAAAACAAAGAATAACCCAGGGGAAATGCCCAGCCTTCACAGGCGGCTGTTTGAAATTTTTAATCAGCGGCGACAATTTCCCGCCGGGCAAAATTAAACTTAGTAAAAAGAGGTAAAATATGCCTAAATTGTGGAAGGGCAGGTTTAAAAAGGAACTTGCCGCGCAAGCAGATGATTTCAATTCGTCAATAAGCTTTGACAGCCGCATGTTTGAAGAAGACATTATGGGCTCTGCCGCGCATGCCGAAATGCTTGGCAGCTGCGGTATTATTGACAAAGAAGAAAGCGAAAAAATAGTAAACGAGCTCTTTAAAATATTAAGCGACATTAAAGAGGGCAAGCTTCAAATTGACATGGAATGCGAAGACATACATACCTTTGTTGAAGCTGAAATCACAAAAAGGCTGGGCGACACGGGCAAGCGGCTGCACACCGCGCGTTCCAGAAACGACCAGGTTGCGCTTGATATACGCCTGTCGCTCAGAAAGGAAACAGACAGCATTTTGGGCGCTTTAAAGTCGCTTATTGATGTGCTGTGTGAAAAAGCAGGCGAAAACAAAGACGCCATAATGCCGGGCTACACGCATTTGCAGCGTGCGCAGCCCATAACCCTTGCGCACCATCTTATGGCTTACGCGGCAATGTTTTGCCGTGACATAGACAGGCTGCTTGACGCCAGAAAGCGGCTTAATGTCTGCCCGCTCGGCAGCGGCGCGCTGGCCGGCACAACATACCCGATTGACAGGGGAATGACTGCCGAAAAGCTTGGCTTTGATTCCATAACTCTGAATTCACTTGACGGGGTTTCAGACAGGGACTTTTGCATTGAACTTGCCTCGGCGCTGTCTCTTGTAATGGTGCATCTTTCAAGATTTGCGGAAGAAATTATAATGTGGTGCAGCTGGGAATTCAAATTTATAGAGCTTGACGATGCATTTTCAACAGGCTCATCAATAATGCCGCAGAAAAAAAACCCTGACATAGCCGAGCTTGTGCGCGGCAAAAGCGGCAGGGTGTTTGGCAATTTGACTGCGCTTTTAACCGTTATGAAAGGCGTGCCGCTTGCATATAATAAAGATTTGCAGGAAGACAAGGAAGCTATATTTGATTCAGTTGACACGGTTAAAATGTGCCTTGGGGCGTTTACGCCCATGATTAAAACCATGACTGTGCTGCGCGGCAATATGAAAGCGGCGGCGGCAACAGGTTTTATAAACGCAACAGACTGCGCAGATTACCTTGTCGGTAAGGGCCTGCCGTTTAGAGACGCTTACAAAGCAACCGGCGAATTGGTGGCTTTGTGCATAGATAAAAACACAACGCTTGAAGAGCTAAGCCTTGCAGATTACCGCGGGGTTTGCAGCGCGTTTGACAGTGATGTTTATGCTGCCATAGACCTGGAAAAATGCGTAAGCGCGCGAAAAACACCCGGCGGCCCCGGCAGTGTTGACGCCCAGATAGAGGCTGTTAAAAAGTTTATTTCAAGCAAATAACTCAGGGAAATTCCCGCCTCTATGGGCAGCATTTTATGCTTTTTATCAGCGGCAAGCGCAATTTCATGCCGGTGCGCAAAATACGGGGCGGGTATTTATGAAACCAAAATCAGTTAAGAGGTGAGCCAATGAGCTATAAAATTATTGTAGATTCATGCTGCGATTTGACAGACAGCATGAAAACGTGGGGCAATCTTACAGTTGTGCCGCTTACTTTGCAGATAGGCGATTATGTTATAAAGGACGACATTGATTTTAACCAAGACGACTTTATAAAACGCATGACGTCAAGCACAGAGCTTGCAAAATCTGCCTGCCCGTCGCCGCATGCGTTTGCAGACGCCTGCCGCGGCGAAGAGCAAGACATTTATATATTGACTATAACAGACAAGCTTTCGGGCACATACAACAGCGCGCTTCAGGGTGTGGAAATTTATAAAGAAACGCCTGAAGGCAGCGCAAAGAACATACATGTTTTCAACTCTCTTGCAACCGCGGGGCTCGAAACGCTTCTTGCGCTTTCAATAAAGACTCTTGCAGACAGCGGCGCGGCGTTTGCAGATGTTGTAGACGCTGTTGAAGGTTCAATTGCAAATAATTATGGGCTTTATTTTTGCCTTGAAAGCCTTGACGCGCTCAAGGGCAACGGCAGGCTTTACAACATAGGCGCGCGCATTATTGAAGCGCTGCGCGTAAAGCTTGTTTGCCGCAGGACTGAATACGGCAACATAAGCATTGCAGGAAAAGACTTTTCTGCAAACCGCGCGCTTATAAAGCTGGTTGACCTAATAAAAAAAGATTCAGACGGCTGTGATTTAACAGACAGGGCGGTTATAATAAGCCATGTGTGCTGCCCTGACAAGGCTGAACTGGTGAAAAAATATATTCTTGAAAAAACGGCTTATAAAAATGTAACCGTTTTGAGAGCAAGCGGGCTGAATTCGCTTTATGCTTCAAACGGCGGCATAATAGTTTCGTTTTCAAAATAGATGCGTGAAATTGAATTTGAAATAGCGCCGAAAGACGCCGGGCGGCAGATAAAACATTTTCTTTATGATTTCGGCGTTTCGTCAGCTCTTTTAATAAAGCTGAAAAATACGCCGGGCGCAATTACGCTTGAAAATGTTCCTGCGCGCGCAATTGATTTATTAAAAGCGGGCGACAGGCTTAAAATTTCCCTGCCGGAAACCGGTGCCAAAGCAGCGCCGGCAGATATTTCGCTTGACATACTTTATGAAGATGAAGACATAGCCGCAGTCAACAAACCGCCGGGCATGCCGGTGCACGAAAGCCGAAACCACAGGGGAGACGCGCTTTCAAACGCATTTGCATTTCACACAAAATCAAACGCGGCGTTTCGCGCGGTTTACCGGCTTGACAAAAACACAAGCGGCATTGTGCTGCTTGCAAAGCATGCCCTTGCCGCCGCAAAGCTTGCGGGCAGGGTGAAAAAAGATTATTATGCAATAGCAGCCGGCAAAATAACCGCCGGCGGTGAAATATGCCTGCCTATTAAACGCGAAGCTCAAAGCATTATAAAACGCTGCGTCGCCCCCGGCGGCGAAAGCGCTGTTACTAAATATGAAGTTATAAGCTGCGGCGACACTTCAACATTTTTGAAAATTAACCTGGAAACCGGCAGAACACACCAAATAAGAGTTCATTTTTCAGCAATTGGGCACCCCCTTTTAGGTGATGACTTATACGGCGCTTCGCTGCAAAAAATAAAGCGCCAGGCGCTGCACTGTAAAGATATTTATTTTAATCACCCGGTTACCGGGCAAAATATGCATATAAGCTGCCCGTTTCCCGCAGATTTTAGGGCTGCTGCGGCAGAACACGCTGACGCGTCAATTTTATCTGCTGAAAAGGACTGATTAAATGCCGGCATTTGCAACGCACTATCTGTTTGCGGCGGACATGCTGCCTTATTTAAAGTCAGCTATGGACTTTGAAATAAACGAAAACGCGCTTTTTATAGGCGCACAGGGGCCTGACATTTTCTTTTTTCACCGCGCATTGCCTTTTTGGTGGGGGAAACCGCTTAGAAAGGCGGGCTCTGCCGTGCACCGCGCCGCATTCGGCAGTGTGCTTGACGAAATGACTGAATATTGCAAAACATCAAAGCGCCCGGGCATTGCAAAAAGCTATGTTTGCGGCTTTATTTTGCATTACGCGCTTGACAGGTGTGCGCACCCATATATTTATTTCAGGCAAAATTTGTTAACGGCAGCCGCAAAGCCAAAAAATCCGCCCAGCGCGCACAATACTGTTGAACTTTCAATTGACAGCGTTATGCTGAATGAAAAGCTGGGTGTAAAAAAACCGCGGGGCTTTAACACAAAAAACATGTTTTGCTGTAATGATTTTGAACTTTCTGAAATCGCCGGCGCAGCCGCAGCATTTTCAAAGGTAATTGCGCCGCTGCATTTTGACGTTAATGACGTGAAAACCGCTGTAAAAGACACCCGGCGCGCGCAGGGTGTGCTTGCAGATAAAACCGGCCTGAAAAAAGCCGCCGCGGCGGCAGTGCAAACATTGGCCGCACCGTTTTCCGGCGGGTTTATGCTTTCTGCAATGTTTCGCACCAATAATTTAACAAAGGCGCGCGGCTTTATGAATTATGAAAGGCGCCGGTGGGAGTCGCCGTTTGCGCAAAACGAAAAGCGCAAAAAAAGCAGCGAAAGCTTTCTTGATTTATATGAATATGCAAAAAAAGACGCCGCTCAAATGCTTGACGCATGGCGGGGCGGCTTGCCCGGCGAACAAATTACAAACAACATTTCGTTTTTAACAGGCTTAAAAACAGAGGAGCAAAGCAAATGAAAACAATACCAAGCTTTCAAATAGACCACACAAAGCTTAAAAAGGGCATATACATAAGTCGTATTGACGAAGACATTACCACATATGACATTCGCATGCGCGAACCCAACAGAGAGGTTGTTATGACAAACGCTGCGATGCACACCATTGAACATATTTTTGCAACATATGTGCGAAACACCAGTCTGGGCGACAACATTATTTATTTCGGCCCAATGGGCTGCCGCACCGGCTTTTATTTTCTTACCCGTTCGCTGACAGACAGCTATGCCATTCAGCTTATAAAAGACGGCTTTAAATATATAAGCGAATTTTGGGGCATGATTCCCGGCGCCACCGTTAAAGAGTGCGGCAATTGCAACGACCATAATTTGGCGCAGGCAAAAGAGGAAGCAAGGGCGTTTTTGGAAATTATTAAAGACTGGACTAAAGACGACTTGAAATACCCACAATAAAATCGGCGCGCATCACATTTTGCCGAGCTCTGCCGAAAATGGCTGCTTTTAAAGCGGGCAGTTATTAAATTTATGTTAAAAGAAATGAAAACTATTGCTTTTGATTATTGTTTATTTTATTATGGTTAAGCATTAAAGAGTAAGCGGGGCAAGGTTTATCTTGGCAATTTTCAAAACACAGCGTTCAGTTACGGCGTAAGCTGTTTTTGATGAAACAGTCGGTGAAATTATGAAAATACTTACAATTGGCGACGTTGTCAGGCAGCCGGGCTGCAATTATCTGCGGCAGGTTTTGCCGCGGCTGAAAGCTGAATTTGAAGCAGACCTTGTAATAGTAAACGGCGAAAATTCGGCCAAGGGAAACGGCGTAAACCCGGCAAGCGCACAGGCTTTATTTGATTGCGGCGCAGATGTAATTACGCTTGGCAACCATGCGCTGAGGCAAAATATAATTTATGATTATCTTGACAGTAATAAGTTTATTATAAGGCCTGCCAATTACCATGAAAGCGCGCCCGGCTGCGGCATGGCAATTGTTGACAGGGGCTATGCAATCGCCGCCGTTATAAATATTCAGGGCGTTGTTTTTATGGACAACATTAAAAATCCGTTTGACACGGCTGATTTAATGATAACAAAGGCCAAAGACGCGGGCGCCAATATAATTCTTATTGATTTTCATGCAGAAGCCACCAGCGAAAAACGCGCCCTTGGTTATTATGTTGACGGCAGGGCGTCTGCGCTTTTCGGCACGCACACCCATGTTCAAACGTCAGACGCAAGGGTGCTGCCGCGCGGCACCGGTTATATAACAGATTTAGGTATGACAGGGGTTTATGATTCCGTTTTGGGCGTTTCCACCGAACTTGTAATAAAAAAGCTTAAAACTTCGCTGCCCGTTTCTTTTAAAAGTGATGATTTGCCGTGTGTAATCGAAGGTTGCTTTTTTGAAATTGACAATAAAACAGGCAGGGCTGTTCGTGCGGAAAGCTTCAGGAGGCTGCAATGAAAAAAATCCTTTCACTTCTTTTGGCATGCGCCGTCTTATCAGCCCTTTTTACTTCTTGCAGCACATCGCAGGAAGATGCCGAAACCGAAACCACGCAGGCTCAAACCACCACGCAAAAAGCAATTGAAACAGATGATGAAACTTTTAAAATAAGCTATACCCAGTCAGACAGCCTTAACCCATATACAAGCACATCTCAAAACAACATTGTTTTGGAACAGCTTGTGTTCGAGGGCCTTTTCACACTTGACGACAATTATAAAGCTTCTTTAAATATTGCAAGCGACTATGAATATACCGGCTCAAAAACGCTTAAAATCACTATTGACGCCGAAATTAAGTTTTCAGACGGCACATCAATTACCGCAAGCGATGTGGTGCGTTCATTTTACAACGCCCAATCTTCAGATTATTGGTCAAATATAATATCGGGCATATCGTCTTGCAGCGCTGCAGATGAAAGCACGGTTACCTTTTCGCTTAAATTTGCCAATTCATATGCGCACAACCTGCTGGTGTTTCCCATTGCAGCAGCGCAAAAAGATTCAAACGGCTTTTATGTGGGCAGCGGCAGATATTATTTTGACAAGGAAAACGGCGAAACAGTGCTTAAAGCCAACACCCAAAACGGCTTTTCGCCGTATATAACAACAATTCATCTTGAAAACATTACGTCCTCGTCGTCAATAGACAATGCCGTAAACATAGGCAACATAAGCTTCGCCTTTAGAGACCTGAGCAGTGATTCATCAAAAAAAATCACTGCCGGCAAAAAGCTTGTCAACATGAACAACCTTGTTTATATAGGCATAAACAGTTCCGGCGAAGTTACGGGCAACGTCTATATAAGGCGGGCAATTTCATATGCAGTTGACAGGGCTGCGCTTGTAAAAAGCGCATACGGCAGCTTTGCTGCCGAGGCAACATCTGTTTTCAACCCGCAGTTTGAGCTTGCCGAAACTGAAATTTTCAGCACAGAATCTGACAGCGCGTCTGCAAGGCAGGCAATTGCAAACAGTGGCATTTCGTCTGCCAAACTTGAGCTGCTTGTCAACAAAGACAATGACGACAGGTTAACAGCCGCCAAGCTTATAAAGCAACAGCTGGAAGCCGTGGGTTTCACGGTGACTTTAAAATCTGTTTCATATTCAAAATATTTGCAGCTTATTGAAAACGGCGATTTTGACATATATCTTGGTGAAATAAAGCTGCCTTACGACATGGCGCTTACAGCTTTTTTTGACGAAGACGGCGCAGCAAGCGCCGGCATAGACCTTGAAAACAGCAAAACGGCGGCGGCTTATGAAAGCTACCTTTCCGGCGACGCAGAGCTGGGTGCGTTTTTGCTTGAATTTATTGATGAAATGCCATATGTGCCGCTGCTTTACAGAAAGGGCATGATTTGCTTTTCAAAAGCCATGAGCGGCGACGTGCAGTCAACATATACAGACTGCTTTGCAAATATTGAAGCTTGGAATTTCAGCTGAAAACAGCTGGCAACTATTAATTCAGGGGGTTTATATATGGTAAAATTTGAAAATCCGAACGGCTATATTGAAATAACAAACAATTATTTCGCCAGTCTTGTGGGAAAAGCCGCCCAGTCCTGCTTCGGCGTTACGGGAATGGTAGACAAAAGCCCTGTTCAAAGCATAAAATCGTTTATTAAAAACAAGGCGGAAGCAGACAATCTGAGCCGCGGCGTGTCCGTTAAAAGCGTAAACGGCAGTCTGACTGTTGATTTGCACATTTCCGTTTCATATGGGGTTAATATTTCCGCCATTGCAGACAGCATTAAAAACAAGGTGCGCTATACTGTGGAAACCGCCACCGGGCTTAAGGTTTCAAAGGTAAATGTATTTGTTGATATGATAAACTGAAGGAGTCATTATGATTACAGGAAAGATGTTTCGTGACGGTGTGATTTCCGCGTCAAACAACATTGCAAACAATCGCCAGGCTGTTGACATGCTTAATGTGTTTCCCGTGCCGGACGGTGACACGGGCACTAATATGAGCATGACAATCGGCGCTGCGGCAAAGGAAATGGCAGTGCTTGCCGACGACTGCACTTTGGCAGACGCTTCACAGCGCTGCGCGTCTGCGCTTTTGCGCGGCGCAAGGGGCAACAGCGGCGTTATTTTGTCTCTTATTTTCAGGGGCTTTGCCAAAGCGTTTAAGGGCCTTGCCGAAGCAGACGGAAAGGCAGTGGCCGCGGCATTTGACAGCGGTGTTCAGGCGGCATATAAAGCCGTTATGAAGCCCACAGAGGGAACAATACTTACAGTTGTAAGAAAAGCTGCCGAAGCTGCCGGCGAAATGGCAGGCAGTGTTAATGACCCTATTGAGGTATGCGTGGCGGCGCTTATCAGCGCCAAGGAAGCCCTTGCAAACACACCTGAACAGCTGCCTGTTTTAAAAAAAGCCGGCGTTGTTGACGCGGGCGGGCGCGGGCTCGTGCTTATTTTACAGGGTTTTGAAAGCGTTTTCGGAAACGGCGTTATAATTCAGGCGCTCGACTCCGGCGCCCCGGCAGCGCCGGCTGTGCAGGCCAAAACAACAGTAGCCCAAGCGAGCGACGATATTGAGTTTGGCTATTGCTCTGAATTTTTAATTGAAAAGTCGCAGGGCAGCGCCGGAAAAGACCCGCTGCGCCTGCGCGCTTATCTTGAATCAATCGGCGACTGCGTTGTTGTGGTTGACGACAATGACATTATAAAAGTTCACGTTCATTCAAACGAGCCTGGCAACGTAATTCAGGAAGCGCTCAAATACGGGCCTTTAATCAATATTAAAATAGACAACATGCGCTACCAGCACAGAAATGCAGACGTGGGCGTTAAAGACGGCAAGGTGCCGCCAATGCCCAAGGCAGAGCCGGTAAACGATTACGGCTTTGTGGCCGTGGCGGCGGGCGCCGGGCTGACAGAGCTGTTTAAAGATATTGGCGCTGACGTTGTTGTAAGCGGCGGGCAGACTATGAACCCCTCTACAGACGACATTTTGGGCGCAATTGAAGCCACGCCGGCAAAAACAGTGTTTGTGCTGCCCAACAACAAAAACATAATTATGGCTGCCGAACAGGCAATACCGCTGGCAGAAGGTAAAGAAGTCCGTGTGCTGCACACAAAAACCGTGTGCCAGGGCATTTCAGCACTGCTTGCGTTTGACGAATGTGAAGATGTCAAGCAAAATCTTATGAACATGACTGTGGCGGGCGAAAACGTTTCAACCGCGCAGATGACATTTGCCGCAAGAGACAGCGAAGTTGACGGTAAGGCTGTTAAAAAGGGCGAAATTATGGGGCTTGCAGACGGCAAGATAAAATTCACGGGCAAAAACAGGGCTGAAATAGCTTTCAAAACCGCAGATAAAATATTTAAGCGCGGGCGGCACAGCCTTATAACCATAATATTCGGCCAGGAAGCTGACGAAGCGGAAGCCGGCGAAATTGAAAAAAGGCTGAAAGCAAAATACGGCGGCGATGTTGAAATCAGCATTGTTGACGGCGGCCAGCCGGTTTACTATTATTTTATATCCGCAGAATAAATAAAGCCCGGCTTTTTGCAGCAGAAAGCCGGGTTTGTGTTTTTGGCAGGCAAGCAGGGGGTTAAGTTCTGCAAAGCCGTTACATAAAGCTTTGGCAGCGCGCATTTTCCGGCAGCGCTTAAAAAACTTTATTGAAACATTCAATAAGTTATTGAAAAGTCATTAAACATGGCAAGCGGCAGAAACGCTTTCCCCCGGCGGGGCATTTCCATAAGTGATTTTTATTCGGTGCAGTGAAATGATTAATTTAGAAAGTAATATTCAATATGTAAAGGGCGTGGGCGACAAACGTGCCCAGCAGTTTGCCAAGCTTGGCATTTACACTGTTAAAGACCTTTTGTGCTTTTACCCGCGAAATTATCAAAATTGGGCGGGCGCCATGACTGTGCAATGCGCACCGGACGGCGAAAAGGCGGCTGTAAGGGCCAAACTTGTAAGCACTGTGGCAGAGCACCGTGTGCGCCGTAACATGACTCTTTATAAGTGCGACTTTTCAGACGGGCAGTGCATAATTCATGTAACTTTATTCAACAATAAATACCTTGCGGGGTCGCTGCAGTTGGGGCGCGAATACATATTATTTGGCAAAATAGAAAAAACGCTTACCGGCGCGTCAATGAGCGCGCCCGAACTTGAAAACGCACAGTCAGGCGCAGGCATTCACCCAATTTACCGCGCAAGCGGCACGCTTAATTCAAAGGCAATAGCAAGGGTGGTTAAAAACGCGCTTGACGACCTGCCCGCATTTGAAGAAACTTTGCCCGGCAGCGTGCTAAATCAATATAATCTTGCGCCGCTTGATTTTGCCGTGCGTCAGGTTCATTTTCCAACTGACTTTGGCAGTCTTGAAAAGGCGCGGCACAGGTTGATTTTTGAAGAATTATTGGTTTTGCTTTTGGGGCTTTTAACCCTTAGAGGCAAAAAGAAAAGCGACGCGGCGCCCCGCGTTAAAACAGATTACAGCGCCGAATTTTTAAAGCTGCTGCCGTTTGAAATGACGTCTGCCCAAAAGCGCGCGGTGGCGCAGTGCGTTGCAGACATTTCGTGCCGTTTTCCCATGAACAGGCTGCTTCAGGGCGATGTTGGCAGCGGCAAAACCGCCGTGGCGGCGGCGGTAATTTACAGCGTGGCAAAAAATGGCTTTCAGTCTGCTCTTATGGCGCCCACAGAGCTGCTGGCGCGCCAGCATTATGAAACATTTCAACGCTTTTTTGCCGGCACCGGCATAACCGTTTGCCTGCTCACCGGCAGCACGCCCGCAAAGGAAAAGCGCGAAGCCAAAGATAAGCTTATGCATGGCGAAATTTCACTTGCAATAGGCACGCACGCGCTGATTCAAAATGATGTGGAATTTAAAAACCTTGCGCTTGTAATAACAGATGAACAGCACCGTTTTGGTGTAAAGCAGCGCGCCAATCTTGCCGAAAAGGGCACAGATGTGCACACTTTGGTAATGAGCGCCACACCAATTCCGCGCACGCTGGGGCTTATTATTTACGGCGACCTTGACATAAGCGTGCTTGACGAATACCCGCCGGGCAGGCGTGAAATAAGAACAGACGTTGTAAATTCGTCATATCATAAGAGAATTTATAAATTTATTCGTGCAGCTGTTGAGCGCGGCGAACAGGCATATATCGTCTGCCCCCTTGTTGACGAGGGGCAGGGCGAACTGCATTCTGCAAACGAATATGCCGCAGCGCTTGCTGCGGGCGGGCTTCGGGGCATTAATATAGGCCTGCTGCACGGAAAAATGAAACCTAAAGATAAAGAAAAAACCATGCGCGCCTTTGCACAGGGCGACATCAAGGTTTTGGTTTCAACAACTGTTATTGAAGTCGGCATTGACGTTAGAAACGCCACCGTTATGCTTATTGAAAATGCAGAGCGCTTCGGCTTGTCTCAGCTGCACCAGCTAAGGGGCAGAGTCGGGCGCGGCGACAGGGCGTCATATTGCATTCTTGTGTCAGACAGCAAGTCCGCCGCAGCAGCAGAAAGGCTTGGAGTCATGAAAAAATATTCAGACGGCTTTAAAATAGCAGACGAAGATTTAAAGCAGCGCGGCCCGGGCGACTTTTTCGGCAGCCGCCAGCACGGACTGCCGCAGCTGAAAATTGCAGACATGCTTTCAGACATTGAAACGCTCAGGCTGTGCCGCGCTGCGGCAGACGAAATTTTAAAGCGCGACTTTGCCCTTTCCCTGCCTCAACACAGGGGGCTTAAAGCGGCGGTTTTAAACATGTTCCAAAACGCAGTCGGAAATTGACCCATGCTTTTTCTGAAAAACTCTTTCAAACAAACACCCCGCCTTTTTCAGGCGGGGCAATTTTTATTTAACACAGCGCCGATTGCCTAACAGCATTAAATTCAGCTGTCTGATGCAGACGTTACATAATACCATTCAACCACATCGCCCTCAGACAGGGTGTAATTGTATGCAGCTATACGCGGGTTTTCGCCGTTTACCCTGTACATCCAGCCGCTTGACGACGTGCAGTCTTTTTCATAAAGCCCGCCGATTCCCTGAATGTAATAAACGTTTTGATATGTCAGGCTTATTGAATTGCTTTTGCACACCTCTGACAGCAGTTCAAAAACAGTGGTGCCGTTTTTTACCGTGCATGTGGTTTTTTCCAGAAAATAGCCGTTGCCCGGCAGGGTGGAAATATATTGAAGCGCATTCTTGCAGCTTATTGAAATGGTTACGTCAAAGCTTTCCTGTTCGCTTGCAGATGTGCCGGCGGTGGTTTTTACAGCTGTGGTGCTTTTTTCGGCGGCGGTGGTTTTTGCGCCGCTGCTTTTTGTTGTGCTTTCCTTTTGAGGCGCTGTTGTTGTGGCTTTAGCGGTGGTTGTTGCAGCCGTGGTGCTTTTTGCTGTGCTTTCATTTTGAGACGCTGTTGTTGTGGTGCCTGCGGTGCTTTTGGCTGCTGCTTGGGTTGTCTTTTGGGTTGTGCTTTTGCTTTCCGGCTGCGTTGTCTGCGTTTTAGCTTCACTGCTTTCGGCGGCGCTTGTGCTTGGCGTTTCGCCGCTGCCGGTAATTTCGCCCGCGCTGGTGATTTCAGTGCTTTGAGCGGTGGCTTCGGCTGTTTCAAAGCTGCTGTGGACGCTCTGCACGCCAATTATAATGGCGCTGTCTGCTATTATAAACACAGATATAAAAATTAAAGCTTTTCGGCTCATAACGCGCCCCCTTGCATTTTGGCAACCCGGCTTGCGGCTGATATTTTCCTTGGCCGCTTACTGGCTGCCGGAAAGGTGCCTTTTGTCAGATATATATTATCATTCTTTGGGCTGACTTGCAATGATTTTGTTGACAAGAAGTTGTGAGTTTTGTATAATGTCTGCGTGCTGAAAAATTTTGCTAAGAATTTTGCGGGGAATGCGGTGAAAAGCCGCAGCAGCTCACTCTACCGTAAGCGCATACGAAAGCCATAGCCACTCGTTTTCGGGGAAGGCGGTTATTAGGCGCGGCGGCTTGTGCCGCCTGATAAAGCGCGAGCCGGGATATCCGCCCGAAGCACAAAATATTCTTTCGGTGAGGTAAGAAAATGAAGAAAGTTTTAGCATCGCTCCTTGCGTTAATGCTGCTTATTTGTGCGTCAATAACAGCATTCGGGGCAACATCAACTGACGTAAAAGAAATAATTTCAGCCGCTGTTAAATATGCTTTTCCTTATGACGGCGCGCAGAAAACAGACGGCTACAGTGTCGACACATCAAAATATTTCCTTATGCATGTCAAGTCCGGCGAAGATGTCAGCGCTTATGAAAGCGCCTATTTTGATTCGCTCAAGGCCGCGCTTGACTCCGGCTCGCTTACAGGGCTCGGCAGCCTTTCCATGGCCATGCAAATAATGTATTACCTTGACATAGACGCCGCAGATTTTCAGGGCTATAATCTTATTGAAATGTTTTCATCAACAGATGTCACGGCGATTGACTATAACCCATATTATTATGCCTATGCCTGTGAAACGGCAAGCCTTTATGAGCTTGATGATTTCGGCAAAAGCCTTTGCGACGCCCTTATCAGCACATATTACACGCCCGGCACGGGCACTGACTATTGGGGCGGCTGGGGCACTTCGGCAGACGATTTGTCGTCATTTTTAATAGCCCTTGCGCCTTACAGCGCAGATTACGGCGAATATATTGAAGACGCTTTAGCGCTGCTTGAAACATATCTTGCAGACACCGGCTACGGCTATGGCTACGGCGATTCCAATGCAGATTCAACAGCCATGGCTCTGGCTGCATACAGCGCATTGGGGCAGGAAGAAAAAGCAAGCTCTGTTTACGAGCTGCTCATCACCAATTTTTATGACTCTGAAACGGGCGGCTTTACGTCTGACTATGACCCCTATTATGCCACTTCAGACGCGGTGTATGCACTTGAATATTATGCTGCGCTGCTCTCCGGAGGGGAAGCCAGCGAAAGCACAACAGCGGCAGATGAAACAACCACTGCCCAAACAACCGCCCTAACAACTGCTGCGGCAAGCGGCGCCGCAACATTAAAGAGCGAAAGCACAACAGCAAGCACAACCGGCGCAACAGCTGAAAGTGAAACGTACACTCAAACAACCGCCGTGAGCCAAAGCTCTGAAACAACCGCAGCCGCAGAATTGTCTGCCGCGGCAGTGAAAAGCCCATCTACAGGCGCGGCATGTTTTGCCGTTTTGGGCATAATGCTGCCGTCAGCCGCCGGCGTTGCGGTATTAAAGCGCAGGAAATAGTTAAAAGCCTTAGGCTCTAAGGCATAAAGCTGCCGTTTGCAGCGTAAATTACCGGTAAAGCTAAAACAAAAAGCCGGGGCACCATTTGTGCCCCGGCTTTTTTGCAGCCATATACAGCTGCATTTCAATAATTACTTGCCGGTTATTATGTTTTCGTTTTTTTTAACGGCGCTATTCTGACTCGGCGGTGGTTGTTTCCTCGGCGGTTGTTTCCTCTTTATATTCGCCGTAAACCTGAATTATTATTGTTTCGCCCTTGGCAGCCACCGTGCCTGCTGCCGGCGTCATGCCGTTATTTGATTTTACGGAATATTCCTGGTATGCGCCGTTGTTATATACCTCAACAACGCTTACGCTAAACCCTTTGTCTTCCAGCACCTTGGTGGCGTCTTCCTGCGACAGGCCGCCCACATCAGGCACCTCTTGTGTTTCAATGCCCTTGCTTACCGTAAGCACAATGCTGCTGCCCTCTTCCACCTCTTCACCGGCGGTAAGGCTTTGTTTGAAAATAATGCCCTCTTCGGTTTCGGTTGAATATTCGTATTCATAGCTTATTGCAAACTGCGCGTTCCACGAACCTATGTTTTCAATGTCGCTTTCAGTGTAACCCGCCGTGCAGAAATCAGGCACGGTAACGGTGGCTGCGGCTGCGTTGTCAGTCGTGTCTTCGCCGCCGGCAGAGTTATTTGCAAACACATAAGCATATACCCCGGCGGTTATAACAAGCAGCACGGCTATTATAATAAGCAGCACCTTGTTTGGCGAAAGCTTTTTCTTTTTTTCATCTTTGGCAGGCGGCTTTGCAGCTTCGCTGTTTGTTTTGGCTTCGCTTTCATTTTTCGGAATTTCGGCAGAATTTGCCACCACAGACGGCGACGCGTTAAGCAGTTCCCTGAAATCGTCAATGTCCTGTATCCTTTTTTCGGGGTAAATTTGCAGCCCGCCGCCCAGTGCCCTTATAACATGCGGCGGAATTTTTTCGGCTATTCTGTTTGGAATCATAAGCTTGTCGTTCATCTGGCGCGCGCGCGCGTCAGGCGGGTTTGCGCCCACAAGCGCGCGGTAAAGGCATGCCGAAAACGCATAAACATCTGTAGCTGGGCAGATTTTATGGCTGTTTGAATATTGTTCCAGCGCTGTGTAACCGGGCGTTTCATTAAATTCAAGCTCGGTGTTTTCCTGGTTGCATTCCGAAATGCAAAAGCCCGCCAGGCGCACCTTTCCGTCAGAACACAGCACCAGGTTGTCAGGCGTAATGCCACCGTGTATAATGCCGTTTGCATGCAGGTTTTCAAGTGTCGTAAGAATGGGCATAAACATAAGCCTTGCCTTGTTCCACAAAATATTATTGTCTGTGTTTCTAAGCAAAAAGTCATGCAGCGAAACGGTTTTTATGCGCCGGCTTACGGCATATGCCGTTTCATTTTCTTCAAACACGTCTATAACGGGAATTACGGCAGAAAGCGAATTCATGTCTTTAATTGCAAGCCACAGCTTCATAAAAGACTGCTTATAGCCCGTAAAACTTTTTTTATAACGTTCTCTTATATGCACATAGCAGTTGCCTTCCAGCCGGTTTACAATGCCCTTTGGAAAAAATTCGCGAATTGTTACCACCTGGCGGCTTTCAGAGTCCCACCCAAGATATGTTATGGCGTCGCTTTCAACAGATATGCTGTTGCCAACTATATACCTGTCTGACAGCACTGTTCTAAGCGGAATATAAGTCATGTCCTGCACCTTGTCATTGTCAAAGCCGCATTTTGCGCAAACGCTGCCCTCTGTAAGAGCTTCAAAGCAGTTCATACATAAGTTTTCAATATAATCGTAATCCATAAAAGAAAAACTCCCGAAAGTCAGTTCAAATAACGCCGCATCAGCAGTCAGCGCAGCGTTTGTTTTCTTGTAAAATATAGTTTATCAGTAAGCGGGCAATTTGTCAAGAATGCCCGGGCCAAAACAGCCGCTGCCAAAACAAATGATTTGCACAGCTTTATTTGAACTTGCTTAAAAATTTATTATGTTATATAATTTAAAGAGAAACGCCCCAGACTCTGCGGCCGGGCTTTTTTAAGGCGCCGCGCGGGGGCTTTCCTGCCAAAATAATTACCTGTCACAGTTCGGAGGAATTTATATGAATTTTACAAAATTGCCAAACGGCATGTCAGAGGGCTTTGCCCTTGTAAAAAAATGCGATGAAAAAACAACCAAAAGCCAGTCAAAATACCTTGACATAATTCTGGCAGACAAAAGCGGTGAAATCCCGGCCAAGCTGTGGGACTATAAAGGCAGCGGCATGTTTGAAGTTGATTCCATAGTAAAAGTCAGGGGCTGCATGGAACAGTTTAACGGCAAAGACCAACTGCGAATTACGCACATAAGGGCTGCGGTTGGCGAAGATAATATTGACGCCGCTGATTTCGTGCCCGCGTCAAAAACAAAGGGCGAAGACATATTTTTAATGCTCAGGGGCAGGGTAGACTCCTTTGAAGATTCCGACTTAAAGCTTTTAGTCGGCACAATTCTTGATGAAAAGAAAGACATTTTGGTGACATGCCCCGCTGCATACCGCCTGCACCACGCAATGCTGGGCGGGCTTATGCTGCACACGGCCGGCATTGTAAAAATGGCGGAAAAAATATGCGAAATTTACCCGAATATAGATTGCGAGCTGCTTATTTCCGGCGCAATTTTGCATGATGTTCAGAAAACAGAGGAATATGAATTTTCAAAAACTGGGCTTGTGTCAAAATATTCAAAGGAAGGGCAGCTTCTCGGGCACATAGTAAAAGGTGTTGTATATATTGATGAAACCGCAAAAAGGCTGGGCATTGAAAGCGAAAAGATTTTGCTGCTTGAACACATGGTTTTAAGCCACCACGGCACGGCGGAATTCGGCTCTCCGGTGCAGCCAATGTTTATTGAAGCCGAAATACTTTCAACGCTTGACCTGCTTGACGCTGAAATATATGAATTCAGCGCCGCCGTGCAAAAAGCAGAGCCCGGCACGTTTACAGACCGGCAGTGGGCGCTTGACAACAGGCGCATTTATAACCACGCGCTTAAATCAAACGAGCATGTTGTAAAGCTTGACTAAGAATCTAACACAGAACAGAACAGCCTAAAGCGATAATTTCAGCGGCTGCCGCCCCACGTTGAATAACTCTCAAGCCATGATTTACGGGGCAAAGCCCGGTTAACTGAGCGGGCTTCGCCATTGCCAAGAAAAAAGGTGCACCAATTCGCATTATGCGGCGGGGTGCACCTTTTCAAATATTATTAAATTTTAATATTCATGTTTAATATTCATGCCGGGCTTTGCCGGCATTTAGGCTAGCGTTTTCAGAAAATATGATAGTTGACAACAAGATTTGAAAACACAATAGACACCATTGAAAGCAGCTTTATAAGAATATTTATAGCCGGGCCGGAAGTGTCCTTAAACGGGTCTCCCACAGTGTCGCCAACAACGGCGGCCTTGTGCGTTTCAGAGCCCTTTCCGCCGAATTTGCCGCTTTCAATATATTTCTTTGCATTGTCCCACGCGCCGCCCGAATTTGCCATGAAAATTGCCATTAAAAAGCCTGTTGAAGTTGCGCCAGCCAGCATGCCTATTACGCCGTTGTAGCCGAGTATAAGCCCCAAAACAACAGGCGTGGCTATTGTAAGTATTGTGGGCAAAATCATTTCCTTCAGACTTGCCCGTGTGCATATGTCAACACATTTTTTATATTCAGGCTCTGATTCGCCTTTCATAAGGCCCTTAATTTCTCTGAACTGCCTGCGCACCTCAACAACAATGCTCTGCGCAGCGCTGCCAACTGAATTCATAGTCAATGCCGCAAAAACAAAAGGCAGGCAGGCGCCGATAAACAGCCCCACCAGCACAGCGGGGTTCATAAGCTGCATGTCTATGTCAGCGTCAGTAACGCCAAGCGATTTTATTTTTGAAATATATGACGCTATCAGCGCAAGCGCAGTCAGCGCGGCAGAGCCAATGGCAAAGCCCTTTCCGGTTGCTGCCGTGGTGTTACCCAGCGAATCAAGCGCGTCTGTTCTTTCGCGCACCTCTTCTTCCAGCCCGGCCATTTCGGCAATGCCGCCCGCATTGTCTGCAATCGGGCCGTATGCGTCTGTTGCAAGAGTTATGCCAAGCGTAGACAGCATGCCCACAGCCGCCAGCGCAATTCCGTAAAGCCCGCTGCCGGCACTTGAAAAGCCGCCTGCCGCGCCGTATGCAATTAAAATTGCCGCACAAACTATTATTAACGGCAGCGCCGTAGACAGCATGCCGAGCCCAACGCCGCCTATAATTATTGTGGCAGAGCCGGTTTTTGCCTTTTCGGCAAGCTTTTGTGTGGGCTTATATGTGTCTGACGTGAAATATTCCGTGCATGTGCCTATAAGCACGCCCGCCACAAGCCCCGCAAGAATAGCGGCATAAAGGCCTATTGACTCTTGGCCCAAAATGAAATAAACCAACGGAAATGCCGCAACAGCTATTATAACGGCAGATGTGTTTGTGCCCCTGCGCAACGCTTTCAACAGCTTTGACTGGTCTGTGTTTTCACCTGTTTTAACAAATAATGAGCCGAATATTGACGCCAGCACGCCGACTGCGGCAAGCGCCATTGGCAAAGCCATTGCCTTAAAGCTGCCCGTGGCGGCAACGCCCAGCGCAGAAGCTGAAATTATTGAGCTTACATATGACTCATAAAGGTCTGCGCCCATTCCGGCAACGTCGCCCACATTGTCGCCCACATTGTCTGCAATAACGGCGGGGTTTCTGGGGTCGTCTTCGGGAATTCCGGCTTCCACCTTGCCCACCAGGTCTGCGCCCACATCTGCCGCCTTAGTGTAAATTCCGCCGCCCACACGCGCAAACAGCGCTGTTGACGACGCACCCATGCCAAAGGTAATCATGGTGGTGGTAAGTTCGCTTGCACCAAGGTTAAAGCCGATTTTAAGTATTGCATACCAAAGAGAAATATCAAGCAAGCCAAGCCCAACAACCGTAAAGCCCATAACAGAGCCTGCCGAAAACGCAATTTTAAGCCCCTTGTTAAGCGATGTGCGGCAAGCATTTGCAGTTCTTGTGTTGGCGCGCGTTGCAATGCTCATGCCTATAAAGCCTGACAGAGCGCTGCAAAAGCCGCCTGTTACAAAGCCGAAAGGCACAAACCAAGACAGCAGCCCAAACGCCGCCATGGCGCCCAGCAATACAAACATGACCACAAAGTAAATCACTAAAATTTTATATTGCCTTGTCAGATATGCAAGAGCGCCGGTATGAATAAAATCGGAAATTTTTTTCATACTGCTGCTGCCAACGTCAGCTTTAAGCACCCTTGACGCTTTTACAGCTGCAAAAATCAGAGCTGCAAGCGACCCTATAACGGTAAACAGCACATAATAATTTTCCATTTTACTACCTTCCTACTAAATTTTCATATTAAAGCCGCCGTGTTTTTAATTGTTTTCCCTGCCTTCTCTTCTTATTGCCAGCTCGCTTGCAATTTCAGCTTTCTTTGCGCCGACTAAATCATATTTAAACATCGGAATTGTTGAAAGCAGCGCAAGTATGCCGGGCATTACCGTGTAAGCAAAGAAAATAATATCTTTGGTTTGGGTTGTAAATTCGGCCGCGTCTGCCTGATAGCCTGACGCCTGCACGAAAATCAGCCCCAGCGCAGTGCCGAGCGCAAGGCAAACTTTAATGGTAAGGGTAAGCACGGAATATGCCGCGCCTTCCATTCTTTTGCCGGTTTTGTATTCATAATAATCAACACAGTCTGCAGTCATTATCATGGGCATAAGCGTAACTGCGCCGAACTGCAGCCCTATTAAGAACAAAAATACATAAAACAAAATCATAAGCGCCGTGCTTTCCGGGTTTCTAAACCACAGCATGCCCACTATGAAAGATAAAACAGAAACAACAAAGCCGTAAACAGACATCAGCAGATATACGTTTCTTTCGCCCATTTTCTTTATTAAAAACGGGCAGAGCGCCATGCTTACCATTGACCCCACGGCAGTCACCACGCCCAAAATTGCCACCAGGTTTTGGCTGCCCAGCAGCACATTTGCCGCCTGCACCTGAATTCCCATTGCCATTTGCCTGCCGAAGCCAAGGAAATATGAAATAATAACAAGCATGAGCGGCTTGTTGCCCTTGAGCGCCGAAAGCATATCTTTTACGGTTATTTTTTCGCCTGACGAATAAGGAACTCTTTCTTTGTTTACAAGCGGAATAAGCGCAAACAATATGCAGCCAAGCACAGCGCACAAAACGGCTGTCCAAAAATATTCTTCGCTAATCATTGCCGTGTCCTTTTCGCCGGACGAAACAAACACCTTGCTGCCGCCCGGAATTATAAGGCAAACCACCGGCACAATTACAACACAGGCAGAAAAGCCTATTTGCTTGAATGTGTTTGAAATGGAAACAACATTTGTCCTTTCAGTCGGGTTTGGAGTCAAAACAGAAGCTATGCCCTGAGACGGCACGTCGCCCAGAGTCATGGCAAGGCTCCACACCAGATATGTAACAAAAATCCATATGTAAAGCCCGGCGCCGGTAAACGGCACTTTTAAAAATACAACTGCTGTCATTATAAGCAGCGGCAAAATAGAATACATTATAAATGGTTTTAATTTTCCGTGGCGTGAATTCGACCTGTCAATCATCTGCCCGACAACCGGGTCAAACACGGCGGACGCAATTTTAGCTATTAAAATAAGTATTCCCACAACCGCGATATTTGCGCCTAAAATATTGGCGTCAAATTCCGCCTGGTATGAATTTAAAAGCCCCACTATTGCCTGAAAGCCGAAAAGCCCCAGCGAATAAGCCGCAATTTCTTTAAAATTCATGTGTTTTTGTTTTGTAATATCAGTAGTTTGCGCCATGTAAATGCCTCCAAAACGCCGCCTTGATAAAGCCAAGGCTGAAATTAAATAAAAACTCCGCCCGCCGTTTCGGCACGGGCTTTCACCGCAGGCGAAAAACATGCGCCCCAGCCGGTTACATAGGGGGGTGTTTTTTACAAATTAGGTTAAAATGTCCCGCCGTTCAAATTTTTCGCCGGCAGCTTGTGCCGCCGAAAAAATTAAGCGTTTCCCCACATCAACAAGGGCCTACCACGTTGAATAACGGGCAAGCCCTTATTGAAGTTAATCTTTAAAAACTTCGCTGAAAAGGTCAACGTCAGCCGCTTTCATAACCGCGCTGAAAAGGCGTGAGCCGTTTACAGGCAGCAGCTTTCCGAATATGCTCATTGCATGTGCGTCAAGCCCATGGATTTGCAGCGCCTGGCGCCTTTCAATTCCGAACATTATCATTTTAACCATTTTGTCGCAGTCGGTTGAAATCATGTCAATTACCTTTTGCCCCTGGCCGCCTTCGTTAGCCTGGTCACGCATAATGTCGGTTTTTGTAAAGCCGGGGCACACAAGCCCCACATAGAGCTTGCCGCGAAATTCTTCCCTGAGCGACTCGGTGAAGCCCTTAAGCGCTGCCTTTGACGCGGAATACATGCTTGTGCCGGCAAGGCTCATCAGCGCCGCGGAAGAGTCAATGTTAACTATTCCGCCGCCCCTTTCAAGCAGCATGGGCATCAATGCTTTAATTGAATAAACGCAGGAATAAAAATTAATATTTATTGCGTTTTCAATTTCACTGTCATCATAGCGGTCAAAACGCTTGAATTTGGGCAAAATTCCCGCGTTGTTTATAAGCACGTCAATTTCTGTGCCGTTTTCTTTTAATTGAGATGCGAAATTTTCCCAATTTTCTTTTTTGGAAACGTCAAACAATTTATATGAAAACTGTTTTGCGTATTCCTCGCCGAGTTCATCAATGAATTTAAGCATTTTCGGCTCGCTTCTTGCAATTCCTATCACGGTGCAGCCGTGCTTTTTAATCAATGTGGCGGCAATGCCCGCGCCAATTCCGCCCGAAGCGCCTGTTACAATGCATGTTTTGCCGTTAAGCCAGCAGCTATTAGCCATAATAATCTCCTTTCATGTTGCATGCGCCTTGTCTTTTAGAATTTTATTTGGTATTAATTCTTAATCTATTATACTAAACTAAATAAATTTTTACAAGTGATTTGAAAAAATAAGATTTGAAAAGATGTGCGGGCATTTTTTAAGGCGGCGGGCACGGGCTTTTAATCAGAGGCAAACACAGGCTTCGCCGTGGGCAAGAGTGAAGGCGTTAATTACTTTCAGCCTTTCATGCAGCCTAAAGCCGGGCGGTGAAAGCTTTATTTTTGCACTTTTTCAAAGCGCATAAAAAAGCGCAGCCCGCAGGCTGCGCTTTTTGTTTAAAAGTTATTTGTTGTATCTGCGCCTTGTGTCTCTGCGCGGCTTTCTTTCAGCGTCTGAAATGTCGTTTTCGGCTTTCATGCCTTCAAGTTCAATAAGCGCGTCGCGCCTTGAAAGGTTGATTCTGCCCTGTTCGTCAATTTCAATGCATTTTACAATTATTGAATCGCCGACATTTACAACATCTTCCACCTTTTCGGTGCGCTTAACGTCAAGGCGTGAAATGTGCACAAGCCCCTCTTTGCCGGGTGCGATTTCAACAAATGCGCCGAAATTCATAAGCCGTGTAACCACGCCGTTGTAAAATGCGCCGACTTCGGGGTCTGTTGCAATCAGCCTTACAACTTCAAGCGCGCCCTTGCATTTTTCAACGTCAATGCCGCTGATGAACACCCTGCCGTCTTCCTCAATGTCAATTTTGACTTCAAACTCGCCCTGTATTTCCTGAATCACCTTGCCGCCCTTGCCTATAACGTCGCCGATTTTGTCAGGGTCTATGGAAAGGGTAAGCATTTTGGGCGCATATTTTGAAAGCTCTTTGCGCGGCTCGCTGATTACGGGCAGCATGATTTCATCAAGTATATAATTTCTTGCCTTGTGGGTTTTTGCAAAAGCTTCTTTTATAATGTCTGCGGTAAGCCCGTGTACTTTAAGGTCCATCTGAATGGCGGTTATGCCTTTCTTTGTGCCGGCAACTTTAAAGTCCATGTCTCCGTAAAAGTCTTCAAGCCCCTGAATGTCCACCATAGTCATAAAGTCGCCGTATACGCCGTCGTCGCCCGTGATAAGCCCGCAGCTGATTCCGGCAACAGGCGCTTTAATCGGCACGCCGGCAGCCATAAGCGAAAGCGTAGACCCGCACACGGAAGCCTGTGAAGTAGAGCCGTTTGAAGACAGCACTTCAGACACAACGCGAATGCAATATGGAAATTCGTCAACGCTTGGCAATACCGGCACAAGCGCCTTTTCCGCAAGCGCCCCGTGGCCTATTTCACGCCTGCCAGGGCCCCTTGACGGCCTTGTTTCACCCACACTGTAAGACGGGAAATTGTAATGGTGAATATATCTTTTTTCTTTTTGTTCGTCAATTCCGTCAAGCATCTGGCAGTCGCTCATCGGGCCGAGTGTGGTAACTGACAGCACTTGGGTCTGCCCCCTGGTGAACATGCCGGAGCCGTGTGCGCGGGCAAGCAGGTCAATTTCCGCGTTGAGCGGGCGAATGTCGTCTATCCCCCTGCCGTCTACACGCTTGTGTTCGTCTTTCAGCCAGGCGCGCACAACATGCTTTTGCACAAGATACAGTATATCGTCAATCTTTGCCGTGTTATCTTCAAATTTTTCGTCAAACTTTTCGTGCACGGCTGCGTAAACGGGCAAAAGCCTTTCGTCGCGCACAAGCTTGTCGTCTGTGTCAAGCGCCTTTTTTATGTCTTCAACACAGAACTCTTCTATTTCCGCTAAAATTTCCGGGTCAGGGTCTGACGATTCATATTCAAATTTCGGCTTGCCTATTTCGTCAACAATGCCCTGAATAAAACGCACCATTTTTTTGTTTTCTTCGTGCCCGGCCATTATTGCTTCAAACATCTTGTCGTCGTCAACTTCGTTGGCGCCGGCTTCAATCATTGCCACAAGGTCTGCTGTTGAAGCAACAGTCAGCGTCAGGTCTGTGGCGGCTCTTTGCTCAAGAGTCGGGTTTAACACAATTTCGCCGTTAACCAGCCCAACGTTTATTGATGAAATCGGGCCGTCCCACGGAATGTCTGAAACCGCTATTGCAGCCGAAACGCCGATTGCCGCCGCTATTTCGGGCGAACAGTCAGGGTCAACAGACATAACGGTTGCAACCACGCCGCAGTCGTTTCTCAAATCTTTGGGGAAAAGCGGGCGAATGGGCCTGTCAATGCAGCGGCTGGCAAGTGTTGCTTTTTCGCTTGCCCTGCCTTCCCTGCGCAGGAAAGAGCCCGGAATTTTACCCACTGAATACATTTTTTCTTCGAAATCTACCGAAAGCGGAAAATAATCTATGCCGTCTCTCGGCTTTGCAGAAGCCGTTACGGTGCAAAGCACCTGTGTTTCACCATATGTTGCAAGAAACGCAGCGTTGGCAAGCCCCGCCATTTTTCCGGTTTCCAATTTGAAAGGGCGCCCCGCAAATTCGGTTTCCCAAACTCTGTAATTTTTAAAAAACATGTTTTTACCTCTCTGTTCCGTTCTTTTTCATTCCTTTGCAAAGCTATTTAAAAGCCTGCTAAAAACAGACGGCAAAGCATACCGTCTGTTTTTGACGTTTTATCTGTCCAGTGTGTCACGAATACCGAGCTTGGCTATAAGCGCACGGTATTTTTCAATGTCTTTCTTGTAAAGATAGGTAAGTAAATTTCTTCTGTGACCTACCATCTTAAGAAGACCGCGGCGCGAATGATTGTCTTTCTTGTGAACTTTCAAATGCTCTGTAAGTTCGTTGATTCGCCTTGTAAGAATTGCAATCTGTACCTCTGTAGAGCCGGTATCGCCTTCATGTGTTGCAAATTCGGCAATGATTTCCTGCTTTTCTGCCTGCGTCATCTTTTTCACCCCTTTTTAAAATATTCCTGATTAACGAAAAACACAGTGGCGGGACGGTGAATCTTTAACTGAAAGCTTAAACCCGAAACCGTGTAATTCGTAACAAGCTAATGAATTATAACATATTATTTTAAGTTTGTAAAGCGTTTTTTTATTTGTGCCTGCCAAGCCCGTAAAAATAAATTATTTCGCTGTGCTTTTCATGTTTTTCAGGCTCAAATCCATAATCGGCGCAGAGTGAGTCAGCGCACCGCTTGAAACAAAGTCGACGCCTATTTCAGCTATTTCAAGCAGCCTTTCTTTGGTTACGTTGCCCGAACATTCTGTTTGGGCCCTGCCGGCTATTATTGCCAGCGCTTCTTTCATGGTTTCAAGGTCCATGTTGTCAAGCATAATAATGTCTGCGCCGGCGTCTGCGGCTTCGCGCACCTGGGCCAGCGTTTCGGTTTCAACCTCAATTTTCCTGACAAACGGCGCATAGTCCCTTGCCATGGCTACTGCTTTTGCCACAGACCCCGCCGAACTTATGTGGTTGTCTTTAAGCAGCACACCGTCTGAAAGATTATATCTGTGGTTTCTGCCGCCGCCAATTCTCACTGCATATTTTTCAAACAGGCGCATATTCGGCGTTGTTTTTCTGGTGTCAAGCAGCACGGTGTGCATGCCTTTTATAACCTGGGCATATTCGTGCGTCATGGTGGCAATGCCGCTCATTCGCTGCAAATAATTAAGCGCAGTTCTTTCGCCTGACAGCAGAGCGCGCAGATTTCCGTAAATTTTTCCTATAACTGCGCCCGCTTTTACAAAGTCGCCGTCTTTAAAGTCTGTTTCAAAGTGCGCGCTTTCGTCAAGTAATAAAAACACGCGCTCAAACACCGGCAGGCCGCATATTACCCCGTCTTGCTTGCAAATAAGCTCTGCCGTGCCGCATACATCTTCGCCTATCACGGCGTTTGCCGAAACGTCTTCGCTTGTAATATCCTCTTTAAGAGCTTGCAGCAGCAGTTTGTCTGCATTAAGCTTCATCGCAGCACCACTTATCATAAAATTCCCTGTCCTTTTCTTTTATTTCATGCATAATGATTTCTTTAAAACGCGCTTCGCGTTCCTTTTTGTCAAGGCTTACCTGAAGCTCAACGTCAAGCTCGCCCCCTGCCGGGGCGGGGGCTGTTTTTGCAATTAAATCTGCCGCCCGCTTTGAAAACACCAGGCTTTCAAGCAGGCTGTTTGATGCCAGGCGGTTTCTGCCGTGCACGCCGTTGCACGCCGTTTCGCCGACTGCAAAAAGGTTTTTCATAGAGCTGCGTGCGTTTATGTCGGTTTTAATGCCGCCCATAAGGTAATGCTGGCTGGGTGTTACAGGCACTAAGTCTTTTGTTATGTCATAGCCCTCTTCCATGCATTCGTCAAAAATGTTGGGAAAGCGCCGGCGCGCCTGTTCGCTTGTCATTGTGGGCAGTGTAATATACACATGGTCTGTGCCGAATTTTTCCATTTCTTTGCATATGGCATCAGTCACAACGTCTCGCGGCTGCAGCTCGTCTACAAACCTTTCGCCGTTTTCGTTAAGCAGCACTGCGCCTTCGCCGCGCACGCTTTCGCTTATAAGAAAACGCCGCCCGCTTTTTTTGCTGTAAAGCGTTGTTGGGTGAATTTGTATATAATTCAAATCTTGCAGTTCAATGTTGTGCTTTAAAGCAAGCGCAAATGAATCGCCCGTGATATGCGGAAAATTGGTTGTGTTTTTAAACAGCCCGCCTATTCCGCCGGTGGCAAGCACGGTGCTGCCTGCAATTATTACGCCCGCTTCGTCAAATTCGTCTTGGCACACAATTCCAAGGCACACATTGTTTTTTTTAACCAGGTCAATCATGGCCGTGCTTGTTACAAAAGTGATGTTTTCACGCTTTCTTGCAATTGACAAAAGCGTTGCCGTGATTTCCTTGCCGGTTTCATCTTTATGGTGTAAAATTCTGTTTTGGCTGTGCGCCCCTTCGCGCGTGTAATCAAATTCGCCGTCTGTGTCAGTGTCAAATTTAACGCCCAGCTCAACCAGCGTGTTTATAATTTCTGGCGAAGATTCAATCATTACCCTGACGCTTTCGGGGTTGTTTTCATAATGCCCCGCTTTCATTGTGTCTTCAAAATAGCAGTTGAAATCGTTTATGTCCTTTAACACGCACACCCCGCCCTGCGCAAGGTAAGAATCGCATTCCTTAAGGTCTTCCTTGGTAATTACAAGAATGTTCATGCTGACAGGCAGGCACAAAGCGGCAAACAGCCCTGCAACGCCGCTGCCCACTATAACAACGTCAGTGTAAATGTAGTTTTCTTTTTTTATTTTTTTCATAATTTTCCTACGCTTTTATTCAAGCCGCGCCTTTTGGGGCGGCGGTAAATATACTATTCTAATATATAATTAAATTCGCCATATGTCAAGAAATTATGTAAATTAATTCATCTGAAAATGAAAGACTTATGTAAAATTCGGAAAAATAAATTGCATTAAAATTCCATATATGGTATAACTAAATTAAGATGTTCCCGCCTTACGGGGCGGTGGGCGTTTCACCCTAAGTTATTTTGTTAAAGGAAGATTAAATTGCCACTGATTTCCGTAATTATTCCGGTTTACAACACAGAAAGCTACTTGCGCCAATGTCTTGACAGCATGCTGGCGCAAACCCTTTCAGACATTGAAATAATCTGTGTTGACGACGGCTCAACAGATTTTAGCCCCGGCATTTTGCAAAGCTACGGTGAAAAGGACAGCCGAATCAAAATAATAAACCAAGCCAATAAAGGCGCCGGCGCGGCAAGAAATACCGGGCTTGAAGCAGCTGCGGGCGAATATGTGTTTTTTTTCGACAGCGACGACTATTTAAAAGAAAACGCTCTTGAAGACATGTATTCGCGCGCGCAGGAACTTGACGCAGACATATGCATATGCAACGCCCAAGATTTTGACAGCGACAGCGGCGAAAAGCTTTACCACAATTACCTGCGCCCCCCGCTGCCTGAGAATGAAACGTTTAATATTGACAGCTTTCCGGAATATTTTTTCACATTTACTTCGTCTGTGACATGGAACAAGCTTATAAGGCGGCGCATTTTCACAGATTATGCAATCAGCTTTGACAGCCTTAGGCATATTAACGACGTCAGGGGAATATTTCTTGCCATGGCGCGCGCAAAGCGCATTGCGCTTGTTAATAAAAAGCTGGTGTTTTACAGAACAAACCGCAAGGAAAGTCTTATGAACACATATGCCGAACAGGCAGATTCCGTTTTTATGGCTTATTCCGGGCTGAAAGCCGAACTTGAAAGCGCCAACCTTTTAGCCGGCGAACAAATACGCCGCAGTTTTAACAACAAGGTGTGGGACATTTTTATTTTTACAATGCGTTATTGTAATTCCTATGCCGATTTTGAAATGTATGTAAACAAGCTTAAAAACGAATGGCTGGGCGCGCTTGAAATGCAAAACCTTTCAAAAGAATATTTTTACAACGCCGACAGGGGTGTTCAATATGAATATCTGCTTTCACATTCGGCGGGGGACTTTCTTTTCACTTTGTTTTGCTGCCGCTCTGACTCGGGAAAGAAAGCAACCCAAAAAGCCATGCGCCAAAAGGCAAAAAGCAGAAAGCTTAAACGTGAAAACGAAAGGCAAAACGAGCAAGCCGAAAAGCTTTTGGCAGACATTTCGGCGCTTAAAGGCAGGGTTGAAGCCAAAGACTGTAAAATAGAGCAAAAAAATGACAAAATAAAAAAACTGCGTGAAAAATCAGAATTAAAAAATGCAAAAATAGACATGCTTCAGGCAAGTTTGAAAAAAGAAAGGGAAATATCGCAGCAGCAAAGGTGCGAACTTAAAAACGCCCGACATCAAATTTCCAAACAGGCATCAGACATCAGCCGGCAGAGCGCGATTATTGAAAGACAAAACCGGCTTTTGGGCAGGCGGCTTGTAAGGCTGGCCGTTAAAATAAGCGCCGCTGCGGCAAATATTAAAAAAAGGTTTAAGCATGGACGTTAATGTTTTTGATTTCGACAATACTATATACGATGGCGAAACGCTTATTGACTTTATTGTTTATTACATAAAGCATGATATAAAAATATGGAAATATATACCCAAGCTTATAATAATTGCAATTAAAGACGCTTTGCACCTGTTTACGGTTGACGAAGCCATTAAAGCATATGCCTCTTTTTTGGAAGGCTATTATGTGCATGTAGGCGACCTGACGGCAGACGTTGTCAGGTTTTGGAACAAAAACGAAAAGAAAATCAAGCCTCTTTACGCCGAACATAAAAGCGACTGCGACATAATAGTTTCCGGCACCACTGATTTTATACTTGACGAAATCATGAAACGAATGGGCATAAAAAATTATGTTGGTTCGCAAATAGACAAAAAAACGGGCAAGTTCACCCGGCTGTGCTTTCTTGAAAACAAGGTGAAAATTTTCAATGAATTATACCCCGGCGCACATATTGTCAACTTTTACACAGATTCAATGAACGACAAAGCCATGATGGACATTTCAGACAATGTATATCTTGTGAAAGGCAGCAAGATTACAAAAATAAAATAGCCCCAAAAGCCCAATTCGGCTCTTCGCCATTATTGAACAATGCGGGGCATTCCCCCTAAGTTATAAATTTATAAAGAGGTTGTTGATTATGGGAAAAATTCGCGAATTTTTAGACAAAAAATTCTGCCCCGACGCTGACGGCGAAACATACCTAACCTGGCGTGAGGCTCTGTCTTATGCCGGCGGGCGCGGCGCGCAGGGCATGAACACAAGCATGACTTCGTCAAAATATATAAATTACTTTTTGACTAATGTGCTTTTCAAAAAGCTGAGCGACCCAATGGGCACAGCGTCCAAAATTCGCTTTTATTGCGGCATTTTTGACGCCGTTAACGACCCCATGATGGGCGTAATAGTTGACAGGACCCGCACAAAAGACGGGCAGATGCGCCCATACATTAAGTGGGCGCCGATATTTGTGTCTATAGTCATGGTGCTGTTTTTTATAGGCAGCGCAGATTCTTCGCCCGTGGTTAACATAATATACACAACATTGCTTTTTGTCGGGCTTGACGTTACTTACACCGCGTTTGACATTCCAATGGGGGCGCTGGCGTTTTCCATAACTTCAAATTCGGTGGAACGCACAAAGCTTTTCGGCATAAGTTCTATTGTGCGTTCGGTGCTCGGCTCGCTGCCGCAGGTTTTTGTGGCTGCCGCAGCGCTGCTGCCTTACTTTAACAACCACACTCCGGAAGCATATCTTACAAGCGCGGTGGTTTCCGCAGTCGGCATTATATTTCTTACAAGATTTACATATAAAAACACGCGCGAAAGGGCGCGCCACCGTGAAAATGTGCCGTCTCTTAAGGAATGCATAGTTTTGTTGGGCAAAAACAGGCCGCTGCTAATGCTGTTTACAGGCAATATATTTTTTATAATTTGCAAAATTTCAGAACAGGTTTCATATTATTTTGTCGCCGACCTTATGTTTAACAGAAGCTATAATGTATTTGTAGACGTTGTTAAGTTCCCAGGCTTTTTATTTGCCGGGCTTATAGTTCCGAAAATAGTTGAAAAGCTTGGCGAAAAGTCAGACAATAAAAAGCTTTATCAGTTTTGCTGCATAAGCGCCATTGCGCTGCATGTGCTGTTTGCCGCATGCTGCTATAACGGGCTTTTAAACAAGGGTGCAGAAGAAAGCGTTTCGCTTTTAGTCGGCATTTTAGTGCTGCTGTTTACGGGGCTCACCGCTGTGCCGCTTGAAACAAAAAATCTTATTCAAAAGGAGATGGAAGCCGAAACCGTTGATTATATCGAATGGAAAACCGGCAGCAGGGTAGAGGGCACAATGCTTTCAATAATGAGCTTTACCGGCAAAATTGAAAATTCGCTTTCATCGTCTATAGCGCTTGCGGTGCTGGGCTTTACCGGCTACATTGAACACACAGAGGGCTCGCTTGCGCAAAACAGCCAAACAAATTTAGCGCTGTTTTTGCTTACAACCTTAGTGCCGGCAGCCGGCTATCTGCTTATGCTTTTGCCCATGCATTTTTATAACATAAGCGGCAAGGGGCACCGCCAGATGATGCGCGACATAAAGGAAAGGCGTGAACAGGCGGAAAGCGCCGCCGAAACACCCGCGGCTGCTGCCGAATAACTCAAAAGCATTATGAAAATTACTTTTATTGCAGATTTGCACCATTATTCAAAAACGCTGGGCATTTCGGGAAAAGCGTTTGAGCTCAGGTCCGGCTCAGACCAAAAATGTCTTGCGGAAACCGGCGAAATTATAGACGCGGCTTTCGCTGAAATTGCCGAAAGCGACTGCGACGCCGTGTTCATTCTGGGCGACGTTTCAAACGACGGCGAAATGGCGTCTCACATTGAGCTCAGGCAAAAGCTTTATAAATTACAGGAAAAGAAAGATGTTTATCTTATAACCGCCACGCATGACTGGTGCTGTGACGAAAACCCCCGCCGCTTTGACGGCGACAGGGTTTTTAATGACGTGGAAGTTATGAAAAGCTGCGAGCTGCCGGAATTTTACCGCGATTTCGGCCCAAAGCAGGCGATAGACAGCTTTGTCACCAAAATAGGCACCATGTGCTTTGTAATTGAATTGGCAAGCGGTGTGCGCGTGCTGTGCCTTAACGACGACAAAAACGAAAACAACCACGCAGGCTTTAGCGAAGAGTGCTGGCTGTGGATTGAACGTCAAATAAAAAAAGCAAAGGAAGACGGCTGCCTTATGATAGGCATAGAACACCACCTGCTTATGCCGCATATTTCGCCGCTGATAACCGGCGGCTCTGTGTGTGTTGAAAACAGGGAAGAAACAGCGTCTCGCTTTGCAGACGCCGGGCTCAGGTATATGTTTGTGGGGCACAGCCATATTCAGGCAACAGACAAATTCACATCAAAAGCAGGCAACACCATTACAGAGGTAAACGTGGGAAGCCTGGTGGGTTACCCTGCGCCCATTGTAAACGTCACCGTTACTGACAGGCAGACTCTTGTTTATGACGTTGCGTTTCTTAAGCAATTCAGCTTAAACGGCATGAGTGTTGACGCTCAGGCATATCTTGCAAAGCATTCCTCGGCAGTAATAAACAGGGTGCTTGAGTGCCGCACAAAACAGACTTTTAAAGAAAGACTTGACGCGCTGGGGCTAAACGGCGCGCGCATTGCGGGGCTGTGGCCGCTTTTTGCGCCGGTTTTAAAGAAAATTGACACCATGCTGGTGTGGGACTTATATAAAATGCTGCGCCGGGCTGGGCTTATTGGAAAAAGCCTTAAAAAAGACGCCTTGAAATACCGCTATGTAAGTCTCGTTGACTTTATTGATGAAATCTGGCTTTCGGCGCTTGACGGCGCCAAAACAAAGCACGAAGAGGGCAGCTCATATTATAACCTTGTTATGGCGGTGGCTGCTCTGCCCGCTAAAATTTTAAAAAGCAGCGCGCAGGCGCGCCTTTTGTCGCAAGCGTTTCACAATGTGCTGACAGGCGGCGACATAGACAACCACCATGCAGAAATCTGACCTGCCGCACAGCGCCTTTAAAACACAAATGAAGTAAAACGCGGCAAAATTATTGCTTTTGTCATTGAATGCAGCGCGCGGCTTTTGCCGGCGCTTTCAGGCATCAGGGGCTTGCCCATATTCAACGGGGGCAGGCCCTTGTTTGTTTTTTTCGGCAGCGTTTGCGCGGGGGCGGGTAAACGCTGTTTTACCGTTTTGCCGTTTCCACAGCCTGTGAAACGGCGCATGGCGGGCAGCCGACCCGCTCAATTAAAATATGATAAATTCCGCTGTTTTATTGACTTTTTAAAATCGCAAATGTATAATGTAAAATGTATAGTGTGTAAAAATATGGATATAGATAATTAGGGAGTTGACTATGGACGCACAGATGACAGAGAGCCGCAATACCCAAAAATATAAAATCCTTTTACTTACAAACCGTGACTCCGACAACCTTGGTGACCAGGTAATAGAAGAGTGCGACATTGCTTTAATTCGCACGGCAATGAAAAATTTAGGTATAACTGACGGCGAATATGAAATAACAAGCCGCGCCGCGGGCATAATTTCACAGAAATATCTGGCTACTAAAGACCCTGCCAATTTAAAGTCAGCAGAGGAAGTCATAAAAAACGCAGACACAGTAATTTTCGGCGGCGCGCCCTTATTCAACTATCAATATCAAGATTTTTACGAACGCACGGCAATAACGCTGGAGCTTTGCCAGAAACATAATAAGGCCGCTGTTTTTTCGGCAATCGGCATTGAACATTATGATGAAAACGACCCCAAATGCCGCCGGCTTAAAAAGGCGCTTAATCTTGAATGTGTAAAGCAAATTACCACAAGAGACAATTTTGAATTTCTGCAAAATTACAAAGAAAGGGAAAGCCTTGCAATCAGCAAGGTGGCAGACCCCGCTGTCTTTTCATTCAAGGTTTTTGAAAAATTCTGCCGGCCGGCAGTGCCAAATGAAACCGGCGCCAAAAGAGTCGGCATTTTCATTTTGCGCTCCGGCGGGTTTAAAGACAATAAAATTGACTTTTCACGCAAACAATCGGCGCGCATGTGGGCAAAATTAACCGGCGAGCTCAAATCACGCGGCTATGAATGCGAGCTGCTTACAAGCGGCCACACGGCAGACGAAGCGTTTCTTGATTACCTTGTGCGCAAATGCAATATTTCAATAAAAAGATGTGTTTTCAACATGAACACGCCTGAACAGCTTATTGAAAAAATTTCTTCTTATGACGCAGTAGTGTCCACCAGGCTGCACCCCAGCATAATTTCTTTTTCGCTGGGCATTCCTTCTCTGGGCATTATATGGAACCCGAAAGTCAGCAATTTTTACAAAAACATCGGCTACGGCGCCCGCACGGTTGACGTGCGCAGCTTTGACGCCGGTGCTGTTGTTGACCAAATCGGCGCCATTATTGAAGAGGGCGTTGTTAAAGACGAGGAATATTTATATACAATATACGGCTCTTTGTTTTCGGCGCTTAAAAATATTATTGCCCCGCACGCTGAAATTCCGGCTTATTCATACAGCAGCCTTATTGAAAACATTCCGCGCTTTGAAGGCACAGACAGTGTTGAACGCGACTTAAAGCTGCGCCGCAAGTTCAGAAGAATTTACCAGAATTATAACGATGTTTTAGACAAAAACCTGCCGCCGAAAAAAATTCCGCTTAAATACAGCACCGAATCTAAAAAGGGCGCCGAAGTCACTTGCCTTTTTAACAATGCGGGCAACATGAAAGTGCTGAAAGACGGCACGCATATATACAGCGCGCCTGACATGGTTTTTTTAAACGACTCAAAGCTAAAACCGCTCAAAAATGTGTTTTTAATAAACGGTTATAATTTCAAGGGCTGGAATTTAAAGGTTCGCCAAAATTCCATTTGGTATTGGTATATGGCAAACGGCAGCCTTGCTTTGCGCGGCACCGGCAGAAAAAAAGACTTTGAAAAAGCCAAAATGGTGTTCAAAGACAATATGTCTGTGCCTAAGCTGCCCGGCAATATACAGGAAGTTGTTTTTGAAGCGGCGTGGAAACCCACCCTGGCAAAAAGAATAAAAGGAAAGCTGAAAAGAATTTTAAAGCGGGCATAGCCCCGGCAAAGAAAAAACCGCCGGGTGAAACGCTCCGGCACCGAAACGGCGCAATTTATCTGAAAATTTTACAAACAAAAATTAAAGCGCAACCGCTGTGTGGGCTGCGCTTTTTATTTGCCGCACGGCGCTGCCAGTTTTGAGCAATCTGCCGCCGCTGCACGGCTGAAATTGGGCATTTTAAATAAAAAATGTGATATGGCTGTGATTTTATAAAATTTGCCATGCCGTTATGTTATACTATTAAAGCTTTAAAACTTATTGCCCGCCGCCTATAGAGGCTGCGGGGCATTTCTTGCCAATGCCCAGTGGCGGGCAATTTCTTTTTAACAGGGGGTGCTTTATGGCAGCCGTTTATAACCCACAAGGCGGCAGCTCGCCGGAAACGGCGCTTTACGGCGTGCTTAAATATTCGTCTCAAAATATAGGAGATGAAATTCAAAGCATTGCGGCAATGCGCTTTTTGCCTAAAATAGACTATTATTGCCACCGCGAACGTTTAGACGCGTTTCACCCGGGCGAAAGCCGGGCTGAAAGCAAGGTTAAATTAATAATGAATGCGTGGTGGATGTGGCAGCCGCGGCATTTTCCGCCAAGCGAATACATTGACCCGCTGCTTATTTCAATGCATCTGCGCCATGGTGAGCTTGAAAGCTTTGCCCGCCCTGAAGTTTTGGAATATTTGCGCATGCACGGCCCGGTTGGCTGCCGCGACATGAGCACACAAAGGTTTTTGGCTGAACATGATGTTCCGGCATATTTTTCCGGCTGCCTTACCCTGACATTACAGGGCAACCCGGAATTTCGCAGAAAAAAAGGAAACGATTGGGTTTTGTGTGTTGATTTGCCTGAAAACATGGTGCGTGAAATCAAAAAACGCACAGAACGCCCCGTGTTCAGCGTCAGCAGAATGCTTTCTGCGGCGTTTACTTCAGATTCCGGGCGCATGGAACTTGCCAAAATCATGCTTGCGCTTTACCACAACGCCCACTGTGTGGTAACCCCGCGGCTGCATGTCGCGCTGCCGTGCACTGCGTTTGGCACGCCGGTGTGCGTTATAAAAACAGGCTCGCGCAACGGCAGGTTTGACGGCATGACTGATTTTTTTAACGAATTCGGAAAAAAGGAATTTATTGAAAACCCCAAAATTTATAATTTTGATAACCCTCCCGAAAACCCGTGCCGCCACCTTGAAATGCGTGAAAATTTAATTGCCCGCTGCAAGGAATTTACCGGCTATGACAACCCTGCGCCGATATTTGACAGCGGCTGGGAGCCCCTGATTGCCCTTATAAACCTGCTGCACGCAGACTATAAAGCAGACCGCAACGTTATAAACAAAATGCTTTATTTTGCCGCTAAAGACGAAATGGCAGACGTGCTTTATAAAAAAAGCAGTCTGAAATACAGCAAATTTGACTGCCCGTTTTAACATCAAAGCTCTTATTAATAAAAGCAGTAAATCAAAATGCGATTTACTGCTTTTTATTTTTGCGCTTTTACGGCGTCAAAAAGTTATTTAAGAAAGCCCTCTATTATTATTTCTTCCGCCTGTGCTTCGCTCAGCCCGAAAGTCATAAGCTTTATAAGCTGGTCTGAATTTATTTTGCCTATAGCGGCCTCGTGCACAAGCTCTGCGCCCATGTCGTTTGCACTTATTTCCGGAACAGACGAAATTTTTGCGCCGCCCATAATAATGGAATCACACTGCACATGCGCCTTGCATGCACAGTTGCCGAAAACCCGCGGGTGGAAAAGCTGCACGGAATTTTCTTTGCCCACGCTTCGGCTTATTATTCTGCATGAAGAACCCTTGCCGTCCATATAAATATCAACGTCTGACTCTGCGCTCTGGGTGCCGTCTGTCATAAGTCTTTCTGTTATAAGCAGCTTGGCAGACTCGGCAAGGTGGGCTTCGGTTTCCCTTTTCGTGGTGCTAACTCCGGAAATCTGCACCATTTCCATTTCGGCATATGCGTTTTTGCCCAGGTTTATAATTGTTTTCGGGTTTAAAATTCTGGCTCCGCTGCCGGTGCCTTCGCCATAATGCTTTTCAACATATTTGATTTTTGAATTGGCGCCTATATGAAAGGCATGAATTCCGTCATGCCGGCTGTCTGCACAGCCGTCGTTGTGAATTCCGCAGCCCGCAACAATCACCACGTCGCAGTTTTCGCCTATATAAAAGTCGTTATAAACAAGGTCTGTCATGCCGCTTTCAGACAGAATAACGGGTATATGCACCTCTTCACCAATTGTGCCGGGGGCTATTTTTATGTCTATTCCGCTTTTGTCTGTTTTTGATATTATTTCAATGTTTTCAGAGCTGTTTCTGCCTATTGACTGCCCGTTTTTTCTTATGTTATAAGCGCCGGGCGGCACCGAATTCATGTCTGCTATTGTTTTAAGCAGCTTGCTGTCAATACTAAACATTCTGCGCGCCGTCCTTTCTGAATGAACATGAATTTTCATTTGCAAGGCGTTTTATAAGAGCCGGAAAGATTTCGTCTTTCGTGCCGCGCTCAGCCACTTTTCCGTTTGCCAAAATTATAATTTCGTCTGCCAGCTGCATTATGCGTTCCTGGTGGCTGATTATTATTATGCTGTTTTTTTTGTCTTCATTTATTAAACGAAAGCTTTCAATAAGCCTTGCAAAGCTCCATAAATCAATGCCCGCTTCCGGTTCGTCATATATAGCCAGCTTGAGCTCGCGCGCCATAAGCGTGGCAATTTCAATTCGTTTTAATTCGCCGCCTGAAAGAGAAGAGTCAACTTCACGGTTAAGATAATCTGCCGAACAAAGCCCCACATGCGTAAGATATGACGAACATTCGTCTTTGGGCAGCTCGCTTCCGTGCGCCAGGCTTAAAAGCTTTCTTACCGTAAGCCCCTTAAAACGCGGCGGGGTCTGAAACGCATATCCTATTTTAAGCTTTGCACGTTCGTTTACAGGCATGTCCGTAATGTCAACGCCGTCAAAAATAATTTTCCCCGCAGTCGGCTTTTCAATGCCCATAATAAGCTTTGCAAGCGTTGATTTGCCTGAGCCGTTCGGCCCCGTAATAACAGTTAATTTTGATGTTTCTATTTTAAGGTTGAGCCGGTCTATTATTTCAATTTGCTCGCCCGGTCTGTCAACTTTAAATTCAAGATTTTTAATTTCAAGCATTTTAAATCTCCGTTACACAGTTATTTGTCTTTTTCCTTTTTGAAAAACGCTTTTGCCACACGCACGCTTTCCATTGCGTCTTTTGTATACCAGTCTGCGTGAATCATGTCTGCATATTTTTTTGTAAGCACCGCGCCGCCCACAAAAACCTTGGCGTCTGTTTCGCGGTGTAAAAGATAAATCGTTTTTTCCATGGCGGGCACCGTGGTTGTCATAAGCGCAGACAGCCCCACAAGCTTTACGTTATTTTCTTTTACGGCTTTTACCACGTCTTCTTCGGGCACGTCTTTTCCAAGGTCTATCACGTCAAAGCCGTAATTTGCCAGCAGAGCCTTAACAATGTTTTTGCCAATGTCGTGAATGTCGCCGTGCACGGTTGCTATTACTATTTTGTCTTCGCTCTTTTCTGCCTTGCCCGCCAAAGCAAGCGATTTCTTTACAACGTCAAAAGCAGCCTTTGCCGCGTCTGCGCTCATTAAAAGCTGCGGCAAAAACACTTTTCCGACTTCAAAGCCCGCGCCCACCGTGTCAAGCGCCGGCACAATATTGTTGTTAATTATGTCAAGCACTTCTTCGCTTTTAAGCAGCCTTTCGGCAGACTTTGCGGCTTCTTCTTTCATGCCTTTTATTATTGCGCTTTTTAAATCAATTTCCTGCGCTGCGCTTGCAGTGTCTGCCGCAGTTTCGGTAACGCTGTTTATATATTCGGTGCAGCTTGAGTCGCGCCCCATAAGCGCATTGAAAGAATAAAATGCGTTCATCATAAGCTTTGACTTGGGGTTAATTATGCCGGCAGACAGCCCGCTGTGCATTGCAAGAGTGAAAAACGCGGTGTTTATGGAATCACGCTTGGGCAGCCCAAACGAAACGTTTGAAACGCCAAGCACAGTGTTCACGCCAAGCTCATTGTGCAGGTATTCAAGCGCCTTAAGCGTTTCCACGGCATTCATTTTGTCTGTGCTTATAGTCATGGTCAGCGTGTCAAATATCAGGTCTTTTTTTTCAATGCCATACTTCGCGGCGGTTTTTATTATTTTTTTTGCAATTTCTATTCGCCTCTCAGCCGTTTTGGGAATTCCGTTTTCGTCAAGACACAGGCACACCGTAACGGCGCCGTATTTTTTTGCAAGCGGAAACACACTTTTCATGTTTTCCTCTTTGCCGTTAACCGAATTAAGCATGGGCTTGCCGTTGTAAATTCTGAGCGCCGCCCCAAGCGCGTTTATGTCTGACGTGTCTATTTGCAGCGGTGTTGAAAGCACGCTTTGCAGGCTGAACACGGCCTTTTTCAGGGTTTCGGCTTCGTCAATTTCAGGCAGCCCCACATTTACGTCAAGTATATCTGCGCCGCAGTCCTTTTGGTCTGCGCCCTCTTTAATTATATATTCCATGTCTTGCCTGACAAGGGCGTCCTTTAACAGCTTTTTGCCGGTGGGGTTAATTCTTTCGCCTATTATAAGCACGCGGCTGCCTATTTCAACGGCTTCGCTGTAAGAGGTGACTATGCTGAAATTTTTCTTTTCGGGCACATGCGCTTTAACCGGCGAACACAGGCTAATCATTTCTTTTATATGTTCCGGTGTGGTGCCGCAGCAGCCGCCCAAATATGAAACCCCGCTTTTTGCAATTTCCAGCATATCCTGCGCAAATTCAGCGGGCGAAACATTGTAAACAGTGTTGCCGTTAACGCTTTCGGGCAGCCCCGCGTTCGGCTGAATTATAATCGGCAGCTCGGTGAATTTCACCAGCTCCTTTACATGTTTTACCATTTGCTTCGGGCCCAGCCCACAGTTGAAGCCCACTGCGTCAACGCCCAAGCCCTCAAGCATGGCAACAGCCGTTTTTATGTCTGCCCCTGTCAGCAACCTGCCTTTTTCGTCAAATATCATGGTTACAAACACCGGTAAATCGCAATTTTCCTTTGCTGCCAGCACGGCGGCTTTCATTTCATAAGTGTCGCCCATGGTTTCAATTAAAATCAGGTCAGACCCGTCTTTCCCCGCATTCACAACGCCGGCAAAAATGCTGACTGCGTCTTCAAAATCAAGGTTCCCCATGGGCTTTAACAGCTTGCCTGTGGGTCCAATGTCAAGCGCAACCTTTTTCCCTGTGCGCCGCGCAATCTGCACACCGCGGCGCACCATTTCGCGCCAGTTGTCAGATTTCAGCGAATTTGCGCCAAAGGTGTTGGTGGTTATAAACTGCGCGCCCGCGTCAACATATGACCGGTGCACGGAATAAACAAGCTCTTCGTTTGTAATATTAAGCTGTTCAGGCAGCTCGCCCGGCTTTAGCCCCATGGCCTGAAGCCGTGTTCCCATGCTGCCGTCAAAAAATTTAATTTCCATAATCAATCCCCGTAAATGCCGTGACCGATTTGGTCGGTATCATCTGGCATGAGTCAGTCAGAGTTATTGAACAGCGCTTTGTTATGTCAAGCAGCAAAAACAGCTTTTTCTGCTGCGTAATGTCCAGGTCAAAATAGCCCGGCGAATAGCGCTGCCGTGTTTTAACCCCAAGCGTGCTTTCAATTTCGTGCTGCACGGCGTCGCAAATTTCTTCAACCTTTGACGAAAGCACCGCCTGCATAACCACAAGGCGCGCGCTTTCAGCTGCATATTTTCGCAGCAACCTGTCGCCCTCTGTGCCGGCTGTGGCGGCTAAAACGGCAACTTTTGTGCAGCCGCGCAGGTTTTCAGCCAGGCGCACGCTTTCAAAACGCATGTTTTCAATTGTCAGCGCCCTGTCGTCTACAGTGCAGTCAAAAATTCTGTAAATGCTTTTTGGGTTTACACATTCGTTGACTTCAGCCATGGCTTCGTCAATCATGTTAAGCAGCGCTTTGTCCTGCACCTTGCTGTTTGTTCTTAAATAATGCAGAATTTCGGTTTTATTCATTAATTATGTCTGAAAGTCCTTTCATTATAGCGGCGGCAACATCGCCCTTGTTCATGGTGTAAATATGTATGTTGTTTTGACCGTTTGCAATAAGGTCAACAATCTGTTCAAGCGCATATATAACGCCGGCTTGTTTCATTGACTGCGCATTGTCGCCGAAACGCTCTATTATTGCGCTGAATTTTTTCGGAAAGCGGCAGCCGGACAGCTGAATGCTGCGGTTAATCTGGCTGGCGTTTGTAATAGGCATTATGCCCGCTATTATGGGCGCCTTTATGCCTATTAGCTTGCAGCGCTCTTTAAAGTCAAAAAACACATCATTATCAAAAAACATTTGTGTTGTAAGAAAATCAACGCCGCAGTCGGTTTTTTCTTTAAGCCGCAGCAAATCGTCATGCGCGCTTTTACTTTCAGGGTGAACTTCCGGGTAACATGCCGCGCCCACGCAAAAATCGCCGTGCTGCTTTATTACTTTCACCAGTTCATAAGCATGGTGAAAATATTGTTTGTCCGGGAAATTAAAATTTTCGGGAATATCGCCGCGCAGCGCCAGCACGTTTTCAATGCCGTCTTGTTGCAGCGAAGACAGCACGCTGTCTATCTTTTCCTTGGTTGATGTCAGGCATGTAAGGTGGTAAAGCGGTGTTTCGCCGCATTTTTTGATTTCATTTGCAATCTCGCTTGTAAAGCCGGTGCGTGTGCCGGCAGCGCCGTATGTCACGCTTATGAAAGACGGCTTTTGGGCCGCCATGGTGTGAACGGTTTCTTTTGTCTTTTCAATTTTGTCCCATTGCTTGGGCGGAAACATTTCAAAAGACACCGTTATTTTATTATTGGCTAATATTTCAGATATTTTCATGTGCTGTCACCGTGTTTTCTCAATTTTGATTTGCCGCTGAACACTATATTACAGTTTAACAAATTGATTACATAAATTCAATACTTTAATATTATTTTTTATTTGTCCGTGAAATCGGGGGTGCCGGCGGCGAAAATATTTTGCGGCGAAAAATAAAATTGAAATAATAAATGAGATAATTGGGTGTTTAAGCAAGAAAAAACGAGAAAACAAAAGATATTGCGAATTATTTTAATTTAGCTGTTGACATAATTTTTTTGTTGTGCTATTATATTTGAGCATTTCAATAGCCCCCTACAGGGGCATTGTTTAAGAATTATATTGACGGAGGGATAATTATGTCAACATTTATGCCAAAGCCTGCTGAAATTGTGCGCAAATGGTATGTTATTGACGCTGCGGGCAAGCCTCTCGGCCGTGTTGCTTCAGAAGCTGCGGTGCTCCTGCGCGGCAAGCACAAGCCGATATTTACGCCCAATGTTGACTGCGGCGATTTCGTAATCATCATCAACACAGACAAGGCTGTTTTAACAGGCAACAAGATTGACCAAAAGCTCTATCAGCACTTTACGGGCTATATCGGCAATCTTAAAGAGGTAAAATATTCAAGCTTAATGAAAACAAGAAGCGACTTTGCAATGCAGCTTGCGGTTAAGGGCATGGTTCCTGACACCACACTGGGCAGAAAACAGCTCACAAGGTGCCGCATTTACAAAGGCGAACAACACAAGCACGCAGCTCAGCAGCCGCAGGCTTGGGAAATGTAAGGGGGTAAGCTTATGTATGAAACAAATCCGTACTTTTACGGCACAGGCAGAAGAAAAGAATCTGTAGCGCGCGTGCGTTTATATGCCGGCACAGGTAAAATCACAATAAACGACAGGGATATAGACGACTATTTCGGGCTTGACACCTTAAAGCTGATAGTTCGCCAGCCGCTTAATCTTACAGAAACGCTTGGTAAGTTTGACGTTGTATGCCGCGTAAACGGCGGCGGTGTTACAGGCCAGGCGGGCGCTGTGCGCCACGGAATTGCAAGGGCGCTTGTTCAATATGACGAAGAGCTTCGCCCGGCGCTGAAAAAAGCCGGCTTCCTTACTCGTGACCCACGTATGAAAGAAAGAAAGAAATACGGTCTCAAAGCCGCCAGAAGAGCACCTCAATTTTCAAAGAGATAAAGAAAAGCAAAATATCAGAAAACAAAAACCCTTGGAAACGCAGTGTTTCCAAGGATTTTTTCTTTTTGCTCTTTTTCTAAATTCGGCTCAATTTCCATTTGTTAGTAACAAGTTAGTAACAAGTTAGTAACACTGTTTTGTGTGCCTTGTGCAAGATGATGCCTAATTTGCCATTTGTTTCTGCAATGACAGGACACCTTCCTTCAGATGCTGTTGATGGCATCCAGTTTGATTGGAAGTTCAAGATGTGTATAGACCACCTGTGTGACATTCTGCCCTTTGTGCCCAACAATCTGCTGTATGATTCTTTCATCAACCCCTGCTTCTGTCAAAAGACTGATACAGGTGTGTCTTGTACAGTGTGGTGTATATTCGGACAAAGACAAGTCTTTCATCAGTGGTGTCCAGTATGAATCGTAATAATTTCTGTATTCAAAAGGCTTTCCATCAGGAGTGCAGATTAAATTGTCACAGTCTTGCTGCATCCAGTATTCAAAGAATGGCACAATCTTTTCTGCAATTGGAACTTCCCTGATACCTGCATCAGTCTTTGATTCCCTCACAAAAAACCATCTTTCATCCAGGTCAACATCTTTTTTTCCAAGTTAAGCATTTCACCAATTCTTACACCAGTGTATATGAGCATCAGAACAACCGACAAATAAACATTAGAAGCTTCAGCATTCCACAGTGCCTTGATTGCCTTTTTGGTGAAAGGCTTTCTGTTATAGGCATTTGGGTTTCCCGGTTTGCTGATATCAACATATCTGACCATTTCCCTTTTGTCTTGGTTTACAATTTCATGCATCACTGCATAGTCATACATCAAACCAAACATGATTTTGATTTTCTTCAATGTTGGTGTGTTCTTCCCTGATTCATCAACAACCTTCTGCAGGTGGTCAAGTTTGATTTCCTGGAACTTCATGTTCCATAAATTCTTGCAGGTGTTGAATGCTGCTTTGTATCCATTGACATTGGATGCAGACACTTTTTCAAAATGGATTGCAGACCATTTTTTATATACTTCTTCAAAAGTAATTGTGTTGAAGTGCAGGTCATAGGGGTCTGCATTATAATTTGCAAGTGCTTGCAGCGCTTCTGCTTTGGTCGCGTAGAAGCCGACAAATTCATATATTGGATATGATTTCATCTTTTCAGGAATTTGTTTCCAGCCAACAGTTTTCCTTGCTGCCCATGGTTTTCTTCGCTTTCCTGAAAGTTTGTAAACCGAGCCATATTGATTTGGTAATTTCATAAAATACTCCCTAAAAAGGGCATAAAAATACCCCTTGATTTTAGGGGAAAGATATAGTACAATATTGTTGCAGTGGTAAGGACTATATCTTGCCCATCTCCAACGCCTCTCGGTTGCGCCAACAACTGAGGGGTCGTTTTTTATTTACTTAATTTTTCGCGCAGTTCCTTAAAAGCAGGCAGAAAACGTGTTTTTATATCTGAAAACACTGCTGCCGCATTATCCTCGTCGTAAATATGCGATGTAGTGTTGCGGGCAGCAAGTAAATCAAGCCAAAGATTTTGGTTTGATATTAAACCGTCAGCATAGGCTTTTTTCATAACTGATTTGGGGCTGTTAATGTCTATATAACCTTGCTGCAACAAATACTCTCTTAAGGTTTTCCATGCAAGCTCCGTGCAAAACTCAAAGCGCTGTATTGCCCCGTCTCTTACCGTGTCGCTTTTGTTAGCCTTATATTCATCAATTGCTTGTGATAAACGCAGTACTGCATGTTCAAATTTTTCGTATTTTTCATTGAACTTGTCCATTAAAACAACCCCGTCTTTTTCTATGTTTTTAAGCAAATTTTTATCTGTGCCGGCGTTTACAAACAAAATGTCAAAATCAAGCAGGGAGGGCAAATCCTCTATCTCGCTTGCAAAAAGCCCCTGATTTTCCTTTGGCATTTCAAAAACGGCAATGTCAATGTCGCTGTTTTCGCGGTTGTCTGTTCGTGCTCTCGACCCGTATAATACAACCCGCGCCGCATTATATCGTCTCGCAACGTCAGCTATTTTCTTATATAGCTGTTTTATATTATCCATTTGTTTGCTTCTTTCAATAAATTTGATTGCTACACTGTTATTATTTTTTCGTCCAGTTCACGGACTAACAGCTTTGGCACGCCCAAGATAAAAACCCGTTCGATTTCTTCCGCTGTTATTGTTTCGGGTTGGTACATCGGATTAATTGGCACCAATTTAATGCCGTTTTTGATATATTCTACTTTTTTTATTGTTCCGGATTCATCGCCGTAAATCACCACGGCAACCTGACCGCTATAATCAATAAATGTCTGTCTATATATTAATACTTTATCGCCGTCAATATATAGCGGGTACATTGAATCACCCTTGACGCGTAAAACAAAAAAATCGTCTTTGCTTTTGCCGTTAAGATATTGTGCCGGAATAGATATTTTGTCACCGTCCCAATCCTCATAAGCATATTTATCAAAGCCGGCTGCCACTTCGCCGATAACAGGGAAGTCAATGTTGTCTGCTGAAATGTCGGGGCTGTTCATTATATTGGTCCAGCCCATAAGAAATTGGGGCGAACAATTTAAATAGTGCGAGAGCAGCTCAATTTTATCTGAGGGGATATTAGTAACGATGTCATTTTCATATTTATATAACGTTTGTTTTGACACACCGACTCTTTTTGCTAAATCAACTTGTGAGATGTTTGCTGCACTGCGCAACCGTCTTATTCTGTTTCCAATTGTCATAACGTCACCCAACTCAACTTACTATAATAATGATACATTAACATTCGTAACTTGTCAAGTAAATTTTTGCTGAAAAACAGAAAAAAACATCTTGACAAGTTACACGGAGTGTGCTAAACTTAAAGTATCTTAACAAGTTACGAAGAATAGGAGGTGAAAAACTTTGTTAGATAAAAAAGCGTTAAAAGCCGCAATTGTAAAAAATGGTTATACGCAAGAATATGTTGCAAAAAAAATAGGTATGTCCTCTCGGACTTTCAGCAATAAAATTAAAAAAGGGGTTTTTGGTAGCGATGAAATAGAAAAAATGACACTTTTGTTACAATTAGATAAACCGTGGGAAATTTTTTTCTTTCGAAAGTAACTTGACAAGATACTTAAATTTGTAAAAATGAACATACCAAAAAGGGAGAATGAAAGTTTATGAAAGACAAAAACAGATTGACTGTTGCACAGGCTGCTTCCCTGCTGAATGCGTCCGAACAGTTCATCAGAATTGGATTGCAGCAGGGCACATTGACCTTTGGGCTGGCAGTGAAAATGTCTGGCAAGTGGACTTATGTCATCACCAAACAGAAATTTGAAGAAGTCACCGGCATTAAGGTTTCATGACAATAAATTTGAAAGACGTAATAACATGAGAATTGTAACAAAGAAAGAAAAAGCCGAAGCCGAAAAGTTAAATGAACTGCTTAAGTCAATAGACAAGCAGCAGCGCCGCGCCGTGCTGCAAATGGTGCAGGCGTATGCGGACTTAATAAAAAAAGAGGATTAAAAATCCTCTTGGCATTCGGTCTGTACCTCTTGTACGGACTTTTGCAAAAACGCCATTAAATCGCCGCGCATGTCGTCCGGTAACTCAAGGTAACCCTCAAGTATCTTTTTTTCAAGGGCAGTCATGTTAAATTCACCCACCAGCTTGTCGATAGTTTCCATTTCGTCAGTGTTTCTGCCAAGCAGGTAATCGGTGGTTACGCAATAAAAATCAGCAAACCGTGCAAGCGTATCTGTGCTCACATCTCGTTCGCCATATTCATATGCAATATAAGCACGTTCGGTTATTCCTACACTTTCTGCCACCTGTTTTTTAGTTAGTTTTTTGCTTTTTCTTAATTGTTTAAGTTGTTCTTTAAGCATATTATCACTCCTTGTGTATAAGTATACACGTTTTGCGGTTAATAGTCAACAGTAAAATACAAATCATTCTCTTTTTGTGTAATAATTACAAAAGGAACATTCTGATTTTGTGAACAATTTCTTTTGAATATGCTTGACATAACCACAAAACAAGAATATAATATATTTAAAACAGACACAAAACAAGTTTACATATATTTGAAAAGGAGCCTAACAAATGACAAACATCAAAGACGCCAAAGAGCTTGTAAGACTGGTGCAGCGCCAGACAGAAGCCGAGCAAAAAGAAACATA
>JAJQIJ010000036.1 GCA_021199275.1 Clostridiales bacterium | reverse complement strand
GTAAACGGCAGCGGCCCCATTGGCGCAATGATTGCCGTGAGCGACAGCAGCTCTGGCGTTCGCGGCTATGTTCAAAACCCAATTGTTGAACTGCCGCTGAATTCAAAAGGCAAGCTTGACGTTGGCGCGGCTGTGGGCAAAAACGGCCATTTAAGCGTTGTTAAGGATTTGGGGTTAAAAGAACCTTTCTGCGGCACAACCGCGCTTGTAAGCGGCGAAATAGCAGAGGATTTTACCAATTACTTTGCCGTGTCGGAACAGACCCCGTCAATATGCGCGCTGGGTGTTTTGGTAAATCCTGACTTAAGCGTTAACTGTGCAGGCGGTTTTTTAATTCAGCTGCTGCCGGGTTGCCCGGAAAGCGTTATTGATTCAATAGAAAGCTCTGTGTCGCAGCTAAAAAGCGTAACCCAAATGCTTTCATCAGGTTTCGGGGCAGACGATATTGCAAAGGCAGCGCTCTCTGCCATGCCTATTGATAAGCTTGACGAAGCTGATTTTTCATATAAATGCAGCTGTTCGCGCGAAAGGGTTGAAAAAGCTCTTATTTCCACAGGTAAAGACGCGCTTGCAGAAATGGCCGCAAGTAAAGACGACACAGTCGTAGAATGTCATTTTTGTGACAAAAAATATGTTTTCACCCCGGCGCAAATAAGTAATTTAATTTCCTTTAAATAAAATTTAAAAAAAGTGTTGACTTTTAAATTTACTTATAGTATTATAAATTGCGTTGCGATTGCAATGAATGGGAGCATAGCTCAGCTGGGAGAGCATCTGCCCTACAAGCAGAGGGTCACAGGTTCGAGCCCTGTTGCTCCCACCAAACACAGCCTGCGCTGTGTATTCGGCCCGGTAGTTCAGCTGGTTAGAACGCCTGCCTGTCACGCAGGAGGTCGACGGTTCAAGTCCGTTCCGGGTCGCCAATTGTGCTTCTGTAGCTCAGTCGGTAGAGCAGGGGACTGAAAATCCCCGTGTCGATGGTTCGATTCCGTCCGGAAGCACCAAATTGCGGATTTAGCTCATCCGGTAGAGCGCCACCTTGCCAAGGTGGAGGTAGCGAGTTCGAGTCTCGTAATCCGCTCCAAACATGGGCGCTGATTTTATCAGCGCCCAAAAATGGCACCATAGCCAAGAGGTAAGGCAGAGCTCTGCAAAAGCTTTATGCCCCGGTTCAAATCCGGGTGGTGCCTCCACTAAACCGCAAGCTAAGCTTGCGGTTTTGCTTTTTATTGAACATTTTAAAGAAATATGCCCGGCACTCTTTGGGCGCAATGGGCGGTTTTGCTTTTTTCAAACCTGTTAAGTCGTATTTTGTCGAATTTAATAATTTGCTGAACATGTGATAAATTGTATTATGTTTATTTACAAAATATTCACAATATTCAACGTGAATTTAAATTTTTTTTGTTGAAATTTCATCACAAAGGTGCTATACTACAGTCAGACTTTATAGGGAGGTCATAATTTGAGCAAGGAATCCAAGCTGCAAAAAATGCAGGAAAAAGCAGCAAAGCAGCACGAAAAGGCTTATAATAAATTCGTGCTTAAAGAAACAAAAAAGAATGCAGCAGCAGCAAAAAAAGCCGCTGCCGGCGGGGAAGCTTATGAAAGTCAGACGCTGCCAAGCATTGACGAATAACACTCTAAGTCCGAATTAAAAGCCATGGCTGCAAACGAAAAGGCATATGCTGCGCTTGTAAAAAAAATAGAAAAGAAAAATCAAAAGCAGCAAGCCAAATGCGAAAAAACAGGCAAACCCTTTGTGCCGCAGCCAATTCCTGAAATGGACGAAGTTGCCGTTATTGAAAACAAAAAAGCTAAAATAGCTGAAATGATTATTTTGCTGCTTTTAATTTGGCTTGTTGTCTATTTTATTATAATGTGGCTTTCATATGTCCCCCCGACAGAGGTTGTTCAAGTCGGCAATGACGTGCAGACTACAGCCGCTGCCGAAGTTAATTATGATTACGAAGAATATTCAAACCCGCACGAAATAACAACTGCCGCCGATTACAGCCTGGCAGACGCAAAGCGCTTTTTGCAGCAAATTATTCACGACAACTGGAAAGAAATCGGCTATTCTTCAGACGTCAGCAGCAGCTCAATTACATATGCAAACAGCATTGAAACCGTTAACAGCGCAGAATGTTATATATTTAGCTGTTCGGGCGTAACATATGCCGTGCCGCTTAACCTTTCAGCGTGCTATTATGTTGAAAACGGCGAATATGTTCCGCTGACATTTAATGACACAGACATACTTTTTTAAGCGGCAAGTGGAAAAACCGCCTTTTAATAAACTTAATATAACTTAGGCAAGCCCTAATTGAAACTTGACTGCAGCGCCGTTTCAGACGGCGCTGCTTTTTTGTACAGCTTTATTGGAAAAATGTTAAAAATTGCCCAAAACAGTTAAGAAATTTACCCTGTTTATATTTTAAATTGTATTTGCACTCTTGAAAACATAATGAATTTTCTATATAATGAATATGTGAATTTTATGTTTGAACATTATTCAAGCAAAGGGTTTGTCCTTAATGAATTGCCGCTGCTACTTAAAAAGAGAAAATCGTTAATCAAAAAACTTGAGTGGTAAAATATTTTAAACGAAAAGGAGAGTGTATTATGGTTGCGCTTAAATTGTTGCTGCATACTGCCTATAACAGCGAAAAGGCGGCAGGCGGGTTATATTTACATATTGCAAAACTTGCCGAAAAAAATAATTGCACCTCTGCCTCAGAGCTGTGTAAAACGCTGTCTAAAAGCGAAAATGTACACGCAGATATGATTAAATCCTGCCTTGACAAACTTGGCAAATAAAATGATTGAAAGATTTACAAATACTAATTTATTCTTGCCGGATTAAAAAGAATAAATTCAAGACAATGTAAAAAATACAAAACAAAAAGCCAAAATAGGCGAAGTGATTATTTTGCTGCTTTTATATTGGCTTGTTGTTTTGTTATAATAACTGGAAGCCCTTATTGAATGTGGCTTTCATATGTCCCCCGACAGTGGTTGTTCAAGTCGGCAATGACGTGCAGACTACAGCCCCTTTGTTTTGGCATGTGCAAAAAACCGCCTTTAAATTAACTTAATATAAACTCATCAGCAGCGCCGCTTAACGCGGCGTTGCTTTTTTTGCCTAATTTTATTGCAAAAATGTTAAAATTCGGCAAAAATAGTTAATTTATAATTTATTGTTCAAATAAAAAATTATTGAACTTTACCAAAAAGTAAAAACAGATTAGTGTTGCCTTTGCAGTAAAATGTAAAATTTTGTGATTTCTTGGTGAATAATTTCTTTGATTCTTGATAAGAT
>JAJQIJ010000010.1 GCA_021199275.1 Clostridiales bacterium | reverse complement strand
TATCTTCTCCCTCTGGTCTCGGTTAGTCTTTTTTTATTTTTCTTCGCTTTTATTTACCATGGCTTCTAAAAACACCCGGCTTTCAGCCGGCTGTTTTTTCTTTGTGCACCATTAATTTTAAGCAAAAATTTAGTTTTAGTTATTATCATATAGAATAAACATGTGTAACAGTGATGCGTATATTGGGTGCTTCTTTGGCAAAACCATGATATATTACATTAAAGGTAAAAAAATCATGAAATTAGAAATATTTAACAATTCAACATTTGACAATATTCAGATTGTATTTAATGATAAAGAATATAAATTAAGTAATGAGCAAAAGCTTTTAGCCATTAATACAGATTCTAAAACACATATAAAATTAATGATTTTAGACAAAAACAGTTTCAAATTTTCACTGCCGGCAATATTAACAAATTCATTTACGCACAAAGATTCCTGGTGTTTTATTAAATGTAATTTGGAACTTGATATTGAAACAGAAAATGAAATTTGCGAAATTGAGCTTAATAACATTTGCTCAGAATATAAAAAAAGATATATTTTTGAATCTTTTAGTGTCAATGCTAAAGACGCACAAATAACTAATATTATTTATTCGCAAACTGACACTGCGGATATTGTAAAAAAACATAAATTATTTAATTTATTACTAACCTCTTTTTTGCCCATAATTCTAATTAGTTTTGTCATTAGCATTGTGGGGCAAGATATTTTATGTTTCTTTACAGGTCTATTCGGCTTTTTTGTTTTCACTGTTCCAAGCCTTGCAGACATAAAAAAATTCAATAAAATATGTAAAAATTCAGATATAGCGCAAACAGTTTTGAAAAGCGCCAAATAAAGCGACGCCTTTAACAAATATTGGCTTGTAATGCCTGTAGTACTAAAAAATGCCCCGCATATGCAGTAAGTGCATGCGGGGCTTTACTGTTTGAAAGTAAGCGGAGTCTGGTTTGAATCGGCAACTTTGCCATACGGCTTTAAAATGCAAAGGCAGGGGCTGCTATAAATTCGCTTTAACGGCGCATTTCGGCAGACTTGCTTGTTTTTATTTCAATACAGTTTTAGAATTTAGCTGTTGTTTGAAAAAACATATGTGTTAATTGAATATTCGTCTATTGAATATTTGTCAAGGCATTCGCCCGAATAAGTTTCTTCGCATTTATATTCGCTGCTTGTGGTATAAACTGTTACATTTTTATAAGATTCAACGTCGAATTTAATATCTCTTGCATTGCCTTCGTTTACCACAACCACAACTATGTCGCCGTCTGGCGTCAGATATGCCGTTTCGTTTACAAGTTCGCGGAAATGCATTCCTTCGTCGTCTTTCGTATATGCCGTTGTGAACACGCCGTCGCCGCATTTCAGCACATATGAGCCGGCTGGAATAAACGCGCTGTACTGCATATATGCATAATATCTGTAGGAAAGATAATAGTCAGTCGTGTCCTCAGGGTCGGCAATTATAAGCCCGTCTGAATAATCAAGCCCGTCTTCCTCGTTTACCCCGGTTTGATTTACGGCAACCCAGTTTGACCATGCGTTTACATTCATTGAGCCAATGTCATTTGAAATAACACGCGCCATAACGCAGGCGCCGCGCACATCTGTTGTTGAATATACACACGGCAGTTCGCACCATTCGCTCATGTCAAAACGCACGTCAACGGTTTCCTCTGCCCAGTTGCCAAAGCGTGACTTCTTAATTTGGTCGTTGTCATTATAATATGAATGCACGCTGAATGCGCCCAAAACGTCGCTTATATCTTCGTCCTCTGACAAAAGGCTGTAATATCTTTTCGCCGTGTCGCCGATATTACCGCTTTCAATTGTGTAAAGCTCAACGTCAAGCCCGCGCTCTTTAATACCCTTGGCAAAAAGCTTTAAAAGCGCAACTGCCTGTTCAACTTCATAATGGCAGCCCTCTTGGCCGACCCAGTCGCCGCCCCACGCCCATTGCGGTTCGTTAATAGGGGATATGTATTTTACAGGCACGCCTTCGTCAATAAAATGTTCGGTAATTGTCAAAAAATAATCAACATAGTCTTGATAGCGGCTTTCGTCTATATTGCAGTCCCAGCCGCCGTTTGTTTCAGCGCCGCTTGACTGCCCGTTTACACACATTGAATAATGTGGCGAATTGGCAAATAAAATTACTGTGTCAACACCACGCTCAAGAGCTGCGGCAAGCATTGCCTGCGAATCTGCGTCTCGGCTCCAGTCATATTCATATTCGCCGCTTTCCTCATTATAATAATAAAAGCTTTCACCCAGTCGCCATTCGTTAGACACGCGGTTGTTGTTTTCGTCATAACCGGCATAAAGGCAATAACGGTAAGTACTCAAATTAAGCCCGCTTTCGCTGAAAAGCAAATCTGCAAGTTCTTCTCTTGTTTGACTGTCTGAAATGTCGTCTGCCCACCAGCAGTCAGACGTGCCCCAGCCGTAAAATTCACGCAGCTTATTGTCAGCGTTAACCTTTACGGTCAGAGTGCAGCTCTTTGCCGCTGCATAATAAATGCCTGTGCCGGCTGCAAGCAGTGCAATTATAAGCACTATAATTAATAAAATTTTACCAACTGTTTTTAAAACTTTTTTCATAGCGAGCCCCCGGCGTGATTGATGCTTTCATTATACTATATTTGTTTTATATTTGTCAATGGCTGCGAAAACAATAATCACATTTGCAAAGCGCATGGCCCCCGAAAGCTTAGCAGTCAGATTATGTTAAAAATAACCAAAATACTTTTATAAAATTAGACATAATATAAAAAAATTTGAATTGCCGGTTAATAAATTATAGATAAAATTGACAAGAAGCGAAAAGTGTTATACAATATATAAATATAGGCAAGACGCAGCCGCTGCGCCATTTGGCAGACTGTGCGCGTTATTGTCTTTTCGGTGTTTCACCCAAATAACGGCAGCCGGGTATTTCCCGCTGTTGAAAATGCAATGCTCTGCTCATTGCAGATACATAACAGCAGAATAAAACGTCGCTTGCCGGCTACAGCAGGTTGCGTTAAAAATATAAACGGTAGCAGGAAAGGCTATGTGAATCATTATGAAAACTTATTCGGCACAAAACATAAGAAACGTTGCTTTTGTCGGGCATGCGTCAAAGGGCAAAACCACGCTTACGGAAGCTTTGCTTTATACAGCCGGCGCGTCAGACAGAATGGGCAAGGTAGTTGACTCAAACACGGTAACAGACTATGACAGCGAAGAAAAAAAGCGCAAAATTTCTATTTCGTGTGCTGTTGCGCCGGTTGAATATAACGGCAAAAAAATTAATTTTATAGACACACCCGGCCTTTTTGACTTTGCAGAGGGCGCTGCTGAAGGAATTCGCGCGGCAGAAACCGCCGTTATTGTTGAGTCTGCGCGTTCAGGCATATCTGTCGGCGGTGAAAAGGCGTTTAAAAGCGCCGCGTCGCGCAATATGGCAAAAATATTTGTCGCCAATAAGATGGACGATGAAAGGGCAGACTTTTATAAAGCCTTTAATGCACTGGCGGCTAAATTCGGCACAACCGTGTGCCCGGTTGTTGTGCCGATTATAAACGGCGGCAAGGTTAAAGCATATTATAACCTTATTGACAATGCCGCTTATGAATACAGCGGCACTAAAGCGTCGCCGGTTTCTGCCGTGCATGATGATAAAGCACGGTTTGAAGCCATAAAAGAGCTTTTTAATGAAGCGGTTGCTTCCACAGACGAAGAAATAATGGAAAAATATTTCGGCGGCGAAGAGCTGACGAAAGACGACAAAATTAAAGGCCTGCGCATTGGCGTGGCAGACGGCTCCATAATTCCCGTGTTTGCGCTCAGCGCGTTAGACGGCGCCGCTTGCAGCCAGCTGCTTGATTTCATAGCAGATGTTTGCCCGCCGCCCAAGTCTGAATATGGCATTTGCAATGACGAGCCTGTTGAACTGCTGCCTGACGACAATGCGCCGCTTGCAGCCGTTTGCTTTAAAACCGTGGCAGACCCGTTTATTGGCAAGCTGTCATTTTTCAAGGTGGTAAGCGGAAAAATAACACCTGACGCTGTTGCATATAACGCCGCCCGGCAAAGCAGCGAACGCATGGGCAAGCTTGTTACCATGTTTGGTGCAAAGCAGCTTGACTGCGCACAAATCACAGCGGGCGACATTGGGGCGGTTGTAAAGCTTTCCGGCTTTGAAACAGGTGACACTATGTGCAGCCCAAACTATATTGTGAAAATAGACCCCGTTGCAACGCCAAAGCCGACATATTCTTTGGCTGTAAGCGCTGTTAAGAAGGGAGAGGAAGAAAAAATTTCGTCCGGCCTTTCCCGCCTTTCGGAAGAAGACCCAAGCCTTAAATTTAAAATGAACAATGAAACGCACCAGCAAATTGTCACCGGCCTTGGCGAACAGCAGATTGACGTTGCCATGGCAAAGCTTAAAGCTAAATTTTCGGTTGACGCTGTGCTTTCAGCGCCCAAAATTGCATATCGCGAAACAATTACTTCAAAGGTTTCGGCTCACGGCAGGCATAAAAAGCAAAGCGGCGGCCACGGCCAGTTCGGTGATGTGTTTATTGAATTCGAGCCGAGCGACGTTGAAAGGCTGGAATTCGCCGAAAGAGTTGTCGGCGGCGCGGTGCCCAAAAACTTTTTCCCGGCAGTTGAAAAGGGGCTTAACGACTGCATGGAAAACGGTGTGCTTGCCGGTTACCCGATGGTGGGCGTTAAAGCAACGCTTTACGACGGGTCATACCACCCGGTTGACTCAAGCGAAATGAGCTTTAAAATGGCGGCTGCCCTTGCATTTAAAGAGGGAATTTCAAATGCGTCGCCGGTTATACTTGAGCCCATATCAACAGTAAAGGCTCTTTGCAACGACGACGCCATGGGCGACGTTATAGGCGACATTAACAAACGCCGCGGCAGAGTTTTGGGCATGAACCCCGTGGGAGACGGCATGCAGGAAATAGTAGCCGAAGTGCCGGACGCAGAAATGGCAACATTTTCAACGTCAATGCGCCAGATAACACAGGGCAGGGGCTCTTTTGAATCTGAATTTGCGCGTTACGAAAGATGCCCTGAAAACATAGCCCAGAAAATCATTGCAGAAAGCGCTAATTAAAAAGCTAAACCGCCGCTTTTACTGCGGCGGTTACATCAGAGGGGGACGGGTTTGGCCTGTTCCCCTGAAATTTTGAATTAAAAAAATTATAAAAAGGCAGAAAGGAAATTAAGTGTGAAAAATATTTTATATAATTTAAAAAAGTATTCTGTTGTTGTAATGGTGGCTTCAGCTGTTTTGGGCGTGCTGCTTATTGCCTTTCCCGAACAAATGCTTTCATATGCCGCTTATTTTTTAGGCGGGGCTATAATTGTTTGCGGCGCGGTTGCCGTCATCAATTATTTTATTAAAAAAAATTCAAAGCTTGCCCTTGCTTTGGGCATTATAGCGCTGATATTCGGCATTATAATATGCGCCTGTCACACCCAAATAATGTCTGCCATGATATTTATTATGGGCATTTTTCTGCTTATAGGCGGGCTTTTTGACTTGGTTAATTCAATTGAAGTTGCTGTTGCAAAGCACCGTTCATGGGTGCTTACAATTATTATGTCAATAGCTTCAATTGTGCTCGGCATTGTTTCAGTTGTAAACCCTTTCGGCGTTCAAAGAAAAGTTGTAATATTAATAGGCTGCGGCCTTTTGCTGTTTGCAGTTTTGGAATGCATTACTTATTTTCAAATTAAAAAGGTAAATGATAAAATAAAAAGCAGTGAAAATTATAATGGCGAAGATAACGCCAAAGAAGTCGACTTTGAAGACGCAGACTAATAAAAGTATTTTTAATAACTAAGGCAGGAAATGCACCCGTCTCGTAAGGCTTCGGGGGGCGGCTTTTAATCAGCGTCGAATACAAACTACCGCTGGGGGGCGGCAGCATTGCTGTCGCCCCAACGTTGAATAACGGGCAGCCCCTTATTGAACGCCGCTGGGGTGTAATAAAACATTATTACTTTTCTTGTTAATTAATTCTTGAAAAAGCACATTAATAGTGGTATAACTAAATAAAGATGTTTCCCGCGCCGTAAGGTGCTGCCGGCAATTGCTTTTTTGCGGCAAAACCACCGTTTAAAATGTTTAACGGCGGGCGTTGCCCTAATTAAAGCTACCCCAAGAAAAAGCCGCTTTTGCGCGCTTATTCAATTTATTGTTTGGACTTGATAAAATGAACATTAATGAAAAATTAAATTATTGGCTTTCCTTTGCAGACAGTGACACGAAGAGTGAATTACTGGCTGTGAAAAACGACGAAAAAGAAATTGAAGACAGGTTTTATAAAGACCTGCAATTCGGCACAGGCGGGTTGCGCAGCGTCATGGGCGCCGGCTCAAACAGAATGAACAAATACACTGTTGGCAGGGCCACACTGGGGCTGGCAGATTATTTAAAACATAAATATTCCGGCAATATCAGCGTTGCCGTTGCATATGACAGCAGAAATAATTCGGCGTTTTTTGCACAAAGTGCCGCAAATATTTTTTCAAACTGCGGCATAGACGTTTATTTATATGAAACTCTTGTGCCTGTTCCTGTGCTGTCTTTCACTACAAGGCGCCTTTGCTGCAATGCGGGGGTCATGATAACAGCTTCACATAACCCTAAAGAATATAACGGCTATAAAGTTTATGATTCCAAGGGCTGCCAGCTTTGCACCGAAGACGCCGGCGAGGTTATCGGTTTTATTAACAATATTAAAGATTATTTTTCAATTGATTTTTCGCCGTGCGGCGCCGGCAAAATTACAATGCTCGGCAGCGATATGCTTTCAGAATATCTTGAGGCAGTGCGCACACAAAGCCTTTATGACGAAAAGTCGGATATTAAAATTGTTTACACGCCGCTGCACGGAACGGGCAATATTCCGGTAAGAAAAATACTTTCAGGCTTTGACGTAACGGTTGTAAAAGAGCAAGAACTGCCTGACGGCGATTTTCCAACGGTAAAAAGCCCTAACCCGGAAGAAAAGGGCGCTTTAATGCCGGCAATTGAAACTGCGCGCAGGCTCGGCGCAGACTTGGTTTTAGGCACAGACCCTGACTGTGACAGAGTCGGCATTGCCGTAAAAGATAAAGACGGCTCATATGTTTTGATGACGGGCAACCAAACCGGCGCTCTGCTTGTAAACTTTGTGCTTACAATGAAAAAGAGCAGCCTTAGTGAAAAATCTGTAATAATAAAAACAATTGTAACGTCTGAACTGGGCGCTGAAATCGGCCGCCGGCATGGCGTAGGCGTGGAAGAAACCCTTACTGGCTTTAAATATATAGGCGACAAAATAAATAAGTATGAACAGACTCATGAACATGATTTTGTAATAGGCTATGAAGAATCTTACGGTTATCTTGTGGGCACGCACGCAAGAGATAAAGACGCGGTTGTGGCTTCAATGCTGATTTGCCAAATGGCGGCGTGGTATAAAGCCCGCGGCAAAACCCTGATAGACGGTATTAACGACATCTATGCCGAATACGGCTATTACCTTGACGCACTTGATTCATTTGTTTTGAAAGGCAAAGACGGGGCTGAAAAAATAACCCGGCTTATGGCTTATTTCAGGGAACAGGGCGGCGCTCTGTTTTGCGGCGTAAAAAATGTAATAGATTATTTGCCGGGTGTAAACAGCCTGCCCAAAGAAAATGTGCTTAAATACATTTTTGAAGATTCGTCTTGGCTTGCCGTGCGCCCAAGCGGCACAGAACCTAAAATAAAGGTGTATTACAGTATAAAAGACCAGAGCCGTGAAAGCGCGGCTGCGCGGCTTGAAAAAATCAGAAATAAAATGTCTGAAATAATAGCGGGGTAACAATATGCAAGACAAAGTGAAAAAATATGTTGAAACCGTGCTTTTCCCCAAAATCTGCGGCGACGGGGGCTGGGTTGAATTTGTGTCTTTAAATGCAAACGAGCTCACCCTGCTTTTTAGGGGCGAATGTGCAAAATGCCTTATTTTAAACCGCTGCACAGACTGGATTGAAAGCGAAATAAAGCGCGATTTGCATAAAAATGTAAAGGTAACCGCACTTAAAAAGAAACCGTATTTTCAAGAAATTTAATCACCGGTTGAGGTATTCATTATGGCACATATAAAAGTAGTAAGGCGTTCAATGCAAAATGAAGAGTGGAACGCCCTGCGTATAAACGCGCTCAGAAAGCATGTTTATAAAAGTAAATATGAAATAACAAACCTTATGATAAAAGACGCGCGCCAGGTCAGCGAAATGAATTTTGAATTTTACCCCGGCGATTGGCGAGCGCTGAAAAAAGGAGACATGTATTTCACGCCTGACGGCACCGTGTTTATCAAGGCAGATGTTGACCTGCCGCAGCAGCTGTGCGGGCAAACTCTTTGGCTCAAGCTAAAAACAGCCGCTGAAATATGCGTTAAAATTAACGGCAAATTTGTGGGCGGGGTAGACCCTAACCGCGAACGCATGCTGATTTCCCCTTACATAAATGAAAATGAAACCCTCCACATTGAAATGATGGGCTATAACAGAAGTAAGCCTGACGACGAACGCAACCCGGAATCTCTTTCTGTGCGCGGCTGCCGCCAAATTTTTGAAGGGGCTTATATCTGCACAGTCAATGATGAAGTGCAGGATTTGCTGTGGGACTTTGAAGTTTTGGCAGACATTGCAGCTTCAGAGCTTTTCAATGAAGATTACCGTGAATTTTTAAACCGCGAAATAGGCCATGCCCTTGACTTTATTGACTTTGACTCTTTTAATAACGAAGACGTTCAAAAAGCAAAGCAATATGTTGACAGCGTTATTTATGCAAATAAAAGCTACCGCGGCAGCGGAAATGTTGCCTTGGTTGCGCATTCGCACCTTGATATTGCATATTACTGGCGCAGAATACACAGCGTGCAGAAAAATTTAAGAACTGTGCTTATTCAGCTGCGCCTTATGGACATGTACCCCGATTTCAAATATACCCACACGCAGCCATATGTTTATGAAACTCTTGAAAAATATTACCCTGACGTGTTCGCAGAGCTCAAGGAAAAAGTTGCCGCGGGGCAATTTGAGCCTGTGGGCGCCATGTATGTTGAACCTGACTGTAATATTCCAAATGCCGAAAGCCTTATAAGGCAGTGCCTTTACGGGCAGCTTACATATAAAAGAATGTTCGGCAAAACGGTTGATAACGCCTGGCTGCCCGACGTGTTCGGCAACAGCGCTATTTTGCCGCAGATTCTTAAAAAAAGCGGGGTGGATTATTTTGTTTCAAATAAAATGTCCACATGGAATGACACAAACCGTTTCCCGCACAACAACTTCATCTGGCAGGGGCTTGACAAGTCGCGGGTTTACGCATGCGTTCCGCCAACACATTTTATTACATGGAATATGCCAAGCCAGGTGCAGGAAAACTGGCAGGCGTTTATTGACAAAGACTCCGGCGGGCAGACTATGAACATGTTTGGCTATGGAGACGGCGGCTCGGGCTGCACGCAGGACATGCTTGAAATGATGAAACGATTTGACAAGCTTTCAATCATGCCGAAATGCACCCATATGGGCGGCGCCGAATTTCTTGAAAAAAACCTTAAAAATAATGATTCCCTTGAAGTGTGGGACGGCGAGCTTTATCTTGAAATGCACCGCGGCACATTTACAAGCAAAAGCACTTTAAAGCGTGCAAACCGCCGTCTTGAATATAAATTCAGAAACGCAGAAATTGTTTCTGTGTTAAAAAGGCTTGACAACCGCGCCGAAATAACTGCACTTTACAAAACATTTTTGGTAAACCAATTTCATGACATTTTGCCGGGCTCGCATATAAACCCTGTTTATAAAGACGCAATTGCAGACTATGATGAAATTGAAAACGCCCTTTCGGCCATAACAGGCAGTAGCGGTAAATATTTCAACACGCTTAACTTCAGGCGCAGCTTGATTACTTTTATTGAAAACAGCTCAGGCACATCAAGCCGCTTTGGCAAAAAGGGCTTTTGGGTGCGCCCGCAGCTTGAGGCACTGTCAGGCAAATATATCAGGCATAACAAAAGCGGCGACAAATCGTGGTTTACTGCGCTTGGCGACACAGTTGAAACACCGTTTTACAGCGTTAAATTTGCGCCTGACGGCTCTATTCTTTCACTTTATGACAAAGAACTTGACACGCAATGGGTAGCAGGCGAATTCAACAAAATTAAAGTATATAAAGATTACCCTGGAAATTATGACGCATGGGACATTTTGCCGAACTATATTGAAAATGAAGTCAGCGTTGGCGTTACAGCGCCTCTGCGCCTTATTGAAGCTGACGGCGAATGCGCTTCGTTTTCAGCCGGCATGGCAGTTAACAATTCAAGCTGGCAGGTCATAGTGCGTCTGTTTAGGCAAAGCAGGGTAATTGAAGTTGAAAACAATGTAAACTGGCATGAAAAGCACAGACTTGCCAAAGCCGTGTTTAACTGCAACATAATAACAAGAAAGGCCCTTACAGACACCACTGCCGGATTTATAGAAAGAGACACTCATAAAAACACAAGCTGGCAGCAGGCGCGTTTTGAGCTTTGCCAGCACAACTGGTGCGACCTTTCGGAAACAGCGCATGGCGTTGCAATTATAAACGACTCAAAATACGGGGTTGGCTTTGATGAAAGCACCGCGTCGCTGTCACTCCTGCGTTCCAGCGTTCGCCCTGACGTTATTGCAGACGAGGGAGAGCAAAGCTTTGCATATTTAATTTACCCGCATGCCGGCAACGCTGTAAGCGCCGGGGTTAATAAAATGGCGCTTGAATATAATGTGCCGCTTGAAAGGTGCAACGCGACTTATAACGGCGACACCTATGAGCCGCTTGTTTTGCAGGCCATGAAAGACAGTGAAGACGGCAGCATGACTGTAATACGCCTTTCAGAGCAAGACGGTGCGCGCGGCACAATTCACCTGTCTGAAAATGTGCATATATTAAATATGCTTGAAGAAAAAGCAGGCACAACAAACGTTATTAACTATAAGCCGTTTGAAATAATAACAATAGGAATTGATAAATAATGTCAAACATTCACATTGCCGTTATTGCCGCAGCCGTTTTTGTTTTGCTGGGGGCGGTAATATTGCCGCTTATAAACCGCCGCCAGTTTAAAAAGCTTCCGCCTGACCAACAGGTGCTTGCTATTATGAAACAGGCAAATTCGCTTATCTATTGGAAAAACATTTCAAACGGCACCACAGGCAGGCTGTTTTTTGTAAAAAATAAAAGGAAAATTTTGGCTTACCCCTGGAAGCTGGACGAAAGCGGGCGCATGCTTATTCTTAAAGAAAACCCGTTTGACTGCTGGGATTACCCTGAAGAAAGGGAACAGCTAAATGAAGATGAAATCAAGCAGGCAAGGCAGGAACTTATAAAATATTCAGAAAAATCGCGTGTAAAAGTCGTCTTTAATGACCCATTTAAACAAGATAAAACACAAGAAAAGCCATGCGAGTGAATAGGGCAGGCAAATCTGCCCCGCAAAATTCAGCGGCATATTGCTGTAATCCCACACGCCCATTTGGTATTTGATGTTGAATATATAGCCAAACAGCAGCTCAATAAGAGTAATTATTACGGCGCCTATTATGCATTTTTGCACAATGGGCGCTTTGTTCATTTGCAGCCCCAAAAAAACAAGGCATGACAGAGCCAGCCCGCCTGCAAAAAACATGCTGTAATGTGTTCTGCCGCGCCAGATTATTTCAAGCGTGCAATAGCCCTGCCCGCCAAGCAAAAAAATTATTAAATAGCTTACAAGATATTTCATATTTGTATTGTTGGGCAATTTGTGTTAAAATAACCCATGGGTGATATGTTTGATTTTGGAAAATGCCAAATTAATTTTACATGCATTGGAAAGTTCCGGCGAAAGCGCTTATTTTGTCGGCGGCTTTGTGCGCGATAAAATAATGGGCAGAAAGTCAAACGACATAGACATATGCACGTCAGCCACGCCGAAAGCGGCAGCAGAAATTTTAAAAAGCAAAAATATAAAAACATATGACACGGGGCTGAAACACGGCACTGTTACCGCGCTTATTGGTAATGTGGGTTATGAAATAACCACTTTCCGCACAGACGGCGAATATAAAGACAACCGCCGCCCGTCAAGCGTTGAATTTATTGACAGTGTTGAAACAGACCTTGCGCGCCGTGATTTTACAATAAACGCCATGGCATATAACCCCAAAACCGGAATAATTGATTTGTTTGGCGGCAGGGCTGATATAGAAGCCGGCGTCATAAGAACAGTCGGCAGGGCTGACAAACGCTTTCAGGAAGACGCCTTGCGCATTCTGCGCGCATTAAGGTTTTCAAGCGAGCTCGGCTTTGAAATTGAAAGCGAAACCAAAGCGGCAATTTATAAAAACAAAAAGCTTTTAACCAATATTGCGGGCGAACGTATTTTTGCAGAGCTTAAAAAGCTGCTGCTTGGCAAAAATGTTTTAAATGTGCTGCTTTCTTACGGCGAAATTTTTGCCGTTTTCATTCCTGAAATCGCGCCCTGCCTTGACTGCCGGCAAAATACCCCATGGCATATTTATGACGTCTGGCAGCACACAGCGCACAGCGTTGCCTGCGCGCCGCCAGACTTTGTCGTTCGCCTTACAATGCTTTTTCATGACATGGGCAAGCCGCAGGTTAAAACGACAGACGAAAACGGCACAGACCATTTTAAGCGCCATGCCGAAGCCGGCGCAGGCATTGCATACACCGCCTTGCGGCGTTTCAATGCAAGCAAGGCGCTGACTGACAGGGTGTGCACTCTTGTAAAGTACCACCAAAGCCTTGAAAAAATTGACAAAATCAATGTTCGCCATATGCTGATTGAACATAAAGCGGAAATTTCAAAAATGCTTTTTCAGGTGCGCTTGGCAGACCTGAAAGCGCATAACGGCCAAATGGTGGCAGGCGAAATTAAAGAACTTGAAAAAAAACAAGCACAACTTGAGCGCTGCATTGAAAGCAATGCCGAAATGTCTGTTTCACAGCTTAAAATAGCCGGCGGCGACTTAAAAAAGCTGGGCTTTTCCGGCAGGGAAATCGGCGAAATGCTTGAAAAGCTGCTTTTTGCCGTGGCAGACGGGGCAGTTATAAACAGCCGGGCAGAGCTTGCAAAATATGCATGCGACATGAAAAAACTGCAAAATTAAATTAAGCGGAACGCCCCCCGTTGCGGGGCCTTCCGCTTTTTTGTTTGCAGCTTAGTGATTTTTTAAATATTGCCGCGTTTTTTCAATAAAAATGCACATATCTTTTTCTGTGCCTATTGTAATGCGCACATAATTATTTATTCGCGGCAAATCAAAATATCTTATAAATACTTTTTGAGTTTTTAAATAGTTGAAATAATCTTTCATGTCGGCGTTGCTGTGCGTTGCAAAAAGAAAATTAGTCTGTGACTCCAGCACCTTAAACCCAAGCTCTTGCAGCTGACTTGCCGTTTTTTTGCGCACGTCTGTAATTTTTTTTACGGTGCTTTTAAAATATTCATCGTCTTTTATTGCCGCCGCGCCGGCAGCCATTGCAATGCTGTCAACGGTATAGCTGTTATATGAATTTTTAACAGCTTCCAGCGCGCTGATAAGCGTTTCGCTGCCTATGGCAAAGCCAATTCTCAGCCCGGCTAAGCTTCTGCTTTTTGAAAATGTGCCGGTAATAAGCAGGTTTTCATATTCCCTTGTCAGGCAAATGCTTGACATGCCGCCGAAATCAACATAAGCTTCGTCAATTATAACCACGCTGCTTTTGTTGAAAGACATAAGCTGCCTTATAAATTCACGCCCCTCGCCAAGGGAAGTGGGTGCGTTCGGGTTTGGAATAATTATGCCGCCGTTTTCAGCCCTATAGTCGTTTAAGTTAATTCTGAAATTTGAATCAAGCGGGCAGGTTTTATATTTAATGTCAAATAAAGAACACCAAACCGGGTAAAAGCTGTAAGTAATGTCAGGAAATAAAATCGGCTTATCGCCTGAAAAAAGCGCCTGAAAGCTGACTGCTATAACGTCGTCAGAGCCGTTGCCTATAAAAACGTTTTTACTTTCAACGCCGTAATATTCGGCAATGGCATTTTTTAAAAGCGCCCCGCCAGCGTCAGGGTATAGGCGCAAAGCCCCGGCGTCAAAATTTTTAATTGCGGCTGCGGCAGCTGGCGACGGGGGATATGGGTTTTCATTTGCATTAAGCTTAATTACTCCGCCGGCCTTTGACTGCTCGCCGGGGGTATATGGCTCAATTTTTCTTAAATTATCTTTCCAGCTTTTCATAAATTTACCGCCTCTCATTGCTTTTAAGCGCTGCAACTGCTATTTTAGCACAGGGGCGGCTTTTATTCAACCTTAAAGCTCAAGAATTTGCCATGGAATCTTGCTTTAAATTCTTTTATGTGTTAAAATTAAAAAAATAATGTGCACACGGAAACGTGCATAGCTGCACTGCGCTGGCTCTAAAAAAACACTGCTGCAATTTTTGTCGCATCAGCGCGTGCCGCTGCATTTGTGCGGAAAGGCAAAACAATGGAAAATCTTATTATAATTTTACTTAGCATAGCGGTGGTTTTAAGCGCTGCGGCGTTTGTTGCGGCAATTATTTTCAGGCCGCGCGGCGGTGATAAAATTCAGCTTTTAGACCAAAAGCTTGACATTTCTTCAAAGCAAACGCGCGAAGAGCTCGGTAACATTTCGCGCGAAATGCGCACGCTCACAGAAAAAAATTATGAGCAAATGCTGAAAATAAACGAATCGCTCAATTCAAATTCGGAAAAGCAAACCAAAAGAATAGCCGAAGCTGTGGGCAACATGACTGCCAGCAATGAAAAAAAGCTTGATGAAATGCGTAAAACTGTTGATGAAAAGCTGTCTGAAACGCTGAATCAGCGGCTCAACGCCTCTTTTAAAACCGTGTCTGAACAGCTGCAAAACGTTTATAAAAGCCTGGGTGAAATGAAAGAACTTTCAGCAGGTGTTACAGACAATGTGAAGGGGCTCAGCCGTGTGCTTACAAATGTTAAGGCCAGGGGCACATGGGCAGAGGTGCAGCTGGGCAATATTTTAGATGAAACCATTCCCGGAATGTATGAAATAAATGTAAAAACAAACCCGAATTACAACGGCCAGGTTGAATTTGCCGTTAAAATTCCGTCGCAAAGCGGAAATGAAATTACTTATTTGCCAATTGACTCTAAATTCCCGATGGAAGACTATGCACGCATTGCTGAAGCTTCTGAAAGCGGCGACATGGAAACGCTTGACAGGGCGCGAAAGGCGCTTGAACAAAGGGTTAAAGACGAAGCAAAGAAAATCCGCCAATATATAGCCGAGCCGCACACAACGCCTTTTGCAATAATTTACCTTGCAACAGAAGGGCTTTATGCCGAAATTGCCGGCAGCAAAAACGGCATTTTTGAAAAGCTGCAGGCAGACGGCATTTTAATAGCGGGCCCCGCCACAATAACAGCGCTGCTCAATTCGCTGTCAATGGGCTTTCGCACAATGGCAATTAACAAAAAAGCAAACGAAGTTTGGAAAGTTTTGGGCGCCGCAAAAGCGCAATATGACAAATTTGGCGATTTACTTGCAAAGGCACGCAAAAAGGTTGACGAGGCGGGCAAAGTGCTTGACGATGCTGACCACAGAAATTCCATTATTATGAAAAACCTGCGTTCTGTTGAAGAGCTGGACTTTGACTCTTCCGCTTCTGTGCTTGGAATTAATGACTTTGCGGAAAATTAACCCCGCAGCGCGCAACACAACATGTTTTTCGGGCATAAAATTTGCACCGCCTAAATCAGGGCGGTGCATAATTTATTTGTGTTACTTTAAATCAGGCATAAATCACATATTTAAAAAGGGGCTTATTCTTCCGGCTCGCTGTTTTGTGGCGGGGCTTCTGTGCCGGCTTCTTCATTTTCTACTTCGTCATCTTCGTCGTCATCGTCATCTTCGTCGTCATCGTCATCATCGTCATCGTCGTCATCGTCATTGCGCTTTTTCTTTGCTTTTATAATAATCAGCAAAATAAGCGCAATAACCATAACGGCTGCGCCTATGCCGTAAAAAATGTAAACACCGATACCGCCGGTTTCCGGTGAAGCGCCGGCGGTTGTTGCTGCAAATGCAGTAAATGCCGCTGTTGGTAATAATGCAGCCAAAGCAACAAGACATTTTAAAACTTTATTAATGCTTTTCATTATATGTACCTTCTTTTTTGTGAACTGGACATTAACTTCAAAAGCTAACTGCATTTTAACACAATTTAACTGATATGTCAAATATATTTTCAATATTGTCTTGCCAGCGTTTCGGCGCAAACTCATGCTGACGCCGGAAGTAAAGCTGCCGAGTGCATGTTAAACTATTTTCAAGCTCTTATTGAATCTGAAAGAACTTCGGTAATATTGCTTGCCAAAGCTAAAAAACAGCCCCGCTGTTTTAAAACAGCGGGGCCTTTTTATGTCAGTCTGAATTTAAGCTTATGCTTCAACCTGCTCTTTTTCAGCCTGCGCGTCACTTTCCAGTTCAAGCATCATTTGTTCATGCTTTTCTTCCAGTTCCTTTTGTGCATTTTCCTTTGTCTTGCCTGTGAAATCGTTAAAGAACATCGGAATCATTGCAAGCAGGAAGCCGGCTGCCGGAACAATTGTTACAAGAGCCAGCAGCACCTTTTGCGTGCTTTCTGACTGTTCGAAAAATATCTGCCTGCCGGCAACGTCAACTAATGATTTGTCAACCGCTTTAAAGTCAGTTTGGTCAAGCAGCTGGCCAAATACAAATGTTGCCACGGCGGCCTGCACCTTTGACAGGAATGTCTGGAAAGAGAAGCAAACGCCCTCGTGTCTTTCACCGGTTTTCCACTCAAGATAGTCAACAGCGTCGGCAATCAGCGCATATGTTATTACATTGAATATGCCAAGCGGCAGCCCCATTAAGAACAGGAATACCCACAAGAGATAGATGCTGATTGTTGTAACGTCAGTTTGTAAAACAAGATAGCACAGAGCATGTACAACAAGCCCGAAAACGGCAGAGCCGATATAAATTTGTTTCAGGCTAAGCTTTTTTCTAAGCATTGGGAAAATAGCCATGGCAGGCACCATGCCAACGCCTATTGCAACAGTAAGCGTTGTTACAATTGTTCCGCGCGGAATCCAGAAATCATATGCCGCCGCCGCGTCAACATTGTCAACAAGCGTGGTTTGCGCGCCGGGCAGTAAATCTGTGAAAATCTGGCTGAAATCTGTGTAATTTTGAATTATAAGGTAATTGCCTATATAGTCTGCGCACTGGTTTGCCGTAACCATTGTTGAGCCAAGCACGGAAGCAAAGATTACAATGATTAAAAGCTTGTTTTTACCCAGCACCGCAAATGTTTCTTTGAAAGAAGGAGTTGAGTCCACCTTGGGGACTCTTTCTTTTGAAACAAAGAAAATTAAAATTGAAAGCCCGCAGCCGAGCAGCGCAAATATTACCGCACTTACAAAGAAACCCCTTGAATAGCCAAGGTTGCTTTGGTAAAGAATCGGCACCAGCAGGGCAGGTAAGATGCCGCCGAAGGTGGAGCCCAGCCTTGCCGTTGAAATGAAAGATGTTCTTTCGCTTTCAAGCGGCGTAATAACTGACGAAAGCCCCCAGAACGGAACGTCCTGAATGGTAAATGAAACGCCCCAAAGGATATATGTTACAAGTGCCCAGACGAAAGCCGCTGTAGAGCCCTCGGCAAAAGGCGCCGTAAACAGCAAAATGGTGCATATTGCAATTGGCACAGGTGCAAAAAGCAGATATGGGCGCATTTTGCCCCATTTTGATTTTGTCCTGTCAACCAGCATGCCCATTAACGGGTCGTTCAATGCGTCAAAGATACGCCCAATAAGAATTATTGTTGTGCCCTGACTGAGCGACAGCCCCGCGCCGTTTTGAAAGAAAACCAGCGTGTACATTGACATGAGCGTGTATATTCCTGAACGGCCGAATGCGCCGACTGTAAAGGATATCCGCTCTTTCATGGTAAGATACTTTTTTTGTTCCATAATTTCTCCTTCCGAAACAAATATGTTTTTACAAGGGGCAATGCCCCTGCTTAAGCGCCGCCCGCAGCCTTGCACGGCAGTGGGCATTTCTGCCTAAGTTGAATAAGGGCTTGCCCGTTATTCAACGCGGCAAGCGACAGGGCGCTGTCGTTAATCAGCGGGAGCTTGTATTCACCGCTGATTAAAAATCGGACCCCGCCGCCTGTAGAGGCGGGGGACATTTCTTGCCTAAATTATAACTGTTTTGCTTACAGGTTATTTATAAGCAAAATAATTACCGCAATAATTGCCGCCGCAGCTATAAGCGACGCCAAAATTTTAAGCGCTCTGTGCGCTGCGTCATAAAGGTTTGTCGGCATAATTTGGAAAAAAGCAAAGCGCGCCTTTCTTTTTACTTTTTTGCCGACTATATCTTTGTATCTTAAGTCATATGTGTCAAGCTCGCCGTTAGTGTGCAGCTTTATAATGCGTACACCCCTGTCAAGGCCGGGGCCGTAAACGTCAAAGCCGGCGCCTTGGGTGTAGCCTATGTCAATATTTTGAACTTTTCCGTTGAACGAATTGTTGTGGTCATGCCCGAAATAAATGCCGCGCACGTCGCCCATTTCAGCCATGGCGGCAAATTCACCGCTGTTTTCCATCGGGTCTGCGGGCGATTCGCCCATAAAAGCATTTTTATTTACAAGATTTTTGTTTAAAACATACCATTTTCCTGCGTGGTTTCTAAAGCCCTGCACAGCGCCTTTTGTGCTTTTTGAAGTTTCACACAAAAGCTCTGTAACTTCCGGCACGGGAATGTGCTGAATTACAACGGCGGGCACATAACGGGCGCATATCTTTTTATATTTGTTTCTGACGTTTTTATACCAGTCTATCTGGTTTTGGTGCACATTGTCATAGCCCACGTTTAAATTCGTGTGGCTGTCAATAAGAAATATTAAATACTTAATATCGCCGCCGTCTTCAAGCTCTATAACCTGATTTGCACACCCGTCAATGCCAGGTGTGTTTTCGCCTATAAAGCCCTTAAACTTTTTATAAATTTCAAACTGCTCTTCGTTTGAAATGCCAACCTGCCTGTCATGGTTGCCAAAACAAACTGCAAACGGCACGCCTGAATCCTGCACCGGCTTTGTAAGTTCAAACAGGGCGTTTTCAATTTTTTTTCTGCTGCCTAAAAAATGATAACTGCCCCATATTTGGTCGCCTGAAAAAACAACCAAATCGGGCTTTTCGCGTTTAAGAGCGGCGGTTATTAAATTGATGGTGTCAGGGCTTATTTTTGCACCGGCGTGTGTGTCGGCAATTTGCAAAATTTTAAACTCGCCGTCTTTCCCGAAACGGAGCTTCATAGCCAACCCCCAGCAGATTCCTTGTTAACTTTGTATTAATCTATCTAAGTATAACACATATCTAATGGTTAAGCAATATACTTTTGTGGTTTATTTTGCGGTGCCGGAATTAATTTGTAATGTCATAAAACATGAAAAGACAGCGCCTTTGTACATGGGCAGCGGCAAAACATGGCCATGCAAAAGCCCCGCTGTTGATAAGCGGTGAAAGAATAAAGCGGCAGGAATTAAATTCCTGCCGCTTTTGTGGTGGAGCATAGGGGACTTGAACCCCTGACCCCCACACTGCCAGTGTGGTGCGCTCCCAGCTGCGCTAATGCCCCATGGGCTGCGGCGTGTGCTTTGGTAAAGCCGCCGCATGCTTGGTGGACACGAAGGGATTTGAACCCTCGACCTCTGCAATGCGAATGCAGCGCTCTCCCAACTGAGCTACGCGCCCTTTTCTAAAAGCTCTGTTTGTAAGTTTATCATATTTGAAACCGTAATTCAAGAGTAAATTATCATTATTTAATAAAATTCTGCGAAATTGTGCAAAAAAGCTCAGCTGCGGCGGCTTACTTTTTTCTTAAGGCTCAATGTGGCTGCCAGCATTATGGCAAAACATACGCCTAAATAAAAAGGAAAAGCAGCAGTAGAAAATATATTTGAAATTATGCCGAACATAACCGGCGTTAACAGAATAGATGTGTATCCAAACCCCATTTGCGTGCCTATAATTGCCTGAGACAGTTCAGAGTCAAAATATTCAACCGTTAGGCGCGTCATGTTCGGGAAAAACGGGCCGTTGCCCAGCCCCACCAGAAAGAGCCCCGCGCCTGCCGCGGCGGCGTTGTTTGCCCACAGCAATATAACTATTGCCGCAAATGTTATCGCCTGCCCGGCAAAAACAATTTTTTCGCTTGAAATTTTCTTTACAATAAATCCGGCGCCCAGCCTGCTCAGAGTAAGCCCGGCATAATAAAAAGTAATGATTTTTGCGCCGTAATCAGCAGACACCCCCTGCGAATTCACCAAATATGTGCTGCCCCAGACAAGGCACAGAGATTCAATGCCGCAAGAGCCTATAAACGTAACCCACTGCGTGCGCACCGCTGAATTTTTAATTAAAGCTGAAAACTTGATTGGCCTTTGCGCCCTGCTTTTTTCAATAGATTCGGCACTTCTTGCCATTTTCCAAAATGGCAGCGATAAAATTATTATAATAAGTATTGCGCCCTGCATATAAAATAATGTTCTGTAACCTTGGCGCCACTGCATGCCGTTTTTCAGAAATGCAGCCATTATATATGGGCTGACTGCAACGCCCACGCCGTAAAACCCATGCAAAAAATTCATGTGCGTTGCCTTGTAATTGTGCGCAACATAATTGTTTAAAGCCGCGTCTATCGCACCGGCGCCTAACCCCTGCGGAATTGCGCAAAAGCAAAGCCACACCATGTTTTTTGACAAAGAAAAGCCCAAAAGTGCTATTACCGTGAGCGCTGTGCTTAAAACTGCCACAAGGGGTGTTTTTAATTTTTTTACAATGCGCTCGCTTGCAAAGCTTGATATTATGGTGCCGGCCGAAATAATTATTGACACGGCGCTTAAACATGAAATATTCACGCCTAATTCCGTGTATATTGCGGGCCATGCGCTGCCCAAAAGGGAATCGGGAATGCCAAGCCCTATATATGCAATAAAAATAGCTACAAGCACAATTGCCGCCGGCAAAGTTCCGCCCCCTTTAAAGCAATTTGTTGAATTAAAACCGCCGCACCCGAAAGCCGGGCTGCGGCGTTATGGTCTCCCGGAAGGGACTCGAACCCCCAATCTTCAGAATCGGAATCTGGTGCATTAGCCATTGTGCTACCGGGAGAAATGTGATATGCTTTTGTTTAAATTAAATCAAGCCCGTGTTTTAGCTGAACAAATAGTTAAAATTTTATTAATTTTGATTATACTACGCAAAAACAGTTGTTGTCAATTAAAATTTATGTTAAACTATAGTTAATTTATTTGCCGCGGCGTTTATCGGGGGTGGACATTTGCATTTAAGTTTAATACCGCTTGCCAATTCAATTAAAGAATACGGCGGAAGCATAGCGCTTGCCGAAAACGAAGCTGTCTATTCAAATATTGAATTGCCGCTGCTGAAAGACACAAGCCGCAGCAAGGCTAAGATAAATATTTATTACCAGGCGTCAATGGGGCAGGCTGAATACAGCCTTAAATGCACCGGCGGCTCAGTCACAATAAAAGCTTCCGGGCGCGTTGGCGCTTATTATGCGTTGCAAACTCTTCGCATGCTTGGGCGTTTTGACGAAGGTGTTTGCCGCGTGCCCTGTGTTGAAATTAAAGACCGCCCGAAATACAAATACCGCGGCGTCAGCCTTGATGAATCACGCCATTTTTTCGGCAAGGAATATGTCAAAAAAATGATAGACGAAATGTTCAGGCTAAAGCTCAATGTGCTGCACTGGCACTTGAGCGACGACCAGGGCTGGCGCATTGAAATAAAAAAATACCCGCGCCTTGCCGAAATCGGCTCAAAACGTGCGTATACCCAGCTTGGCAGCGCAACGTCAGACAGCTTTGAGCAAAAAGAATACGGTGGTTATTACACCCAGGAAGACATAAAGGAAATTGTTGAATATGCCGCTGCGCGCTGCGTCAATATAATGCCTGAAATAGATGTGCCCGCACACATGGGCGCCGCAATTGCAGCTTACCCCAACCTGGCATGCCGCGAGCTTGAAACGGAAGTTTTCGGCTATTTCAGCGATTATATTCCAAACAAGCGCGGCATTGAAGCATGGAACCGCCCCGTCTGCATGGGAAAGCAGGAAAGCATTGACTTCATTTTAGACGTTTATGACGAAGTCGCGGCCCTTTTCCCGTTTGAATATTTCCATATAGGCGGCGATGAATGCAAAACTCTTGAATGGGCGCGTTGCCCCGCATGCCAACGCGTAATGAAAGAAAACGGCTTTGCCAAAGAGCAGGAACTGCAAAAAATGCTAACCGGCATTTTGTGCCGGCATTTAAAAGCCGCCGGTAAACGTGCTGTGGGCTGGAACGAAATTTTAAATGGCGGTGAAATTGACAAGTCTGTTATAGTTCAGTGCTGGGAAAATAAGCGCCTGCCGCTGTGCGAAGAATATGCCCGCACCGGCGGCAGCTTAATAATGAGCAACCACAAATCGTTTTATTTTGACATGCCTTACGCCATGTACCCGCTTAAAAACACTTATGAATTTTCGCCCGGTAAATATGGCATTACACCCGAACTGGAAAAGGCTGTAATCGGCATAGAGGGCGAATTATGGACTGAGTGGATGCCAACCCCGCAAAAGCTTGAAATGCAGCTGCACCCCCGCGCCGAAGCCCTTGCCGAAGCCGGCTGGACTGACGATGAAAACAAGTCTTTTTCAGACTTTCTGAAAAGGTTTGACAGCATTAAAGGCATATATGAGCGCCTTGGCATTAATCGGGCGGCAGATAAAACAGCAAACCCCAAAAACATAATAAAAAGGTTTTATTACATATATAAAATTAGGCACGGTAATTCTAACATTGAATTTTTGGCCAACAATAAATTATTGCAAAAGGAGGCGGCGGCTTCAACCGCCGAAGATTAATTATGAAATACGGTGACTTTCCCCAGGCGGTAATCAAAGAAAATGTTGATTACACGGTAAAAAACATTAAAAGCGTTATTAAAAAATACGGCCCGCGTGAATCCGGAAATGACAATTGCCTTGCGGCTGAAAAATATTTAAAACGCGAAATGTCTCAATTTTGCGACGACGTGCATTTTGAAGAATATAAAATGGCGCCAAAAGCTTTTTTGCATTTCACAAAAATAGTTGCGTTTTTTGTAATAGCCGCAGTGCTCGTTTCACTGCTGCTGACCTTTACAAACATTATAACATTTTTTATAGCGCAGTGCATTGTGGGCATAGTAACCGGGCTTGGGCTTCTTATAACTGTGCTGGAATTTCTTCTTTATAAGCAGTTTATGGACCCGCTTTACAAAAAAGCAACCGGCCACAACCTTGTTGCCACAAGAAAACCCACCGGGGAAGTCAAAAAAAGAATAGTAATCAGCGGGCATATTGACTCGGCGTATGAATGGCGGCATATTTATTATTTCAAAGGCCCCGGCATGAGCATATTTATGGGCGGCACAATTGTGTGCGGCATAATTTCATTTATAATAGCTATTGTGTGCATTATTTGTAACTTCGCCGGCCTTGGCGCTTTCGGCGACTTTATGCTTGACTATTCGTTTTATTTCCATTTGATTACCGTTATTTTTATGGTGACATTATATTGGTTTGTTGACTTTAAAACAATATCGCCCGGCGCCAATGACAACCTTACCGGCACCTTCGCCGCGGCATGCGCGCTTCGTGCGCTTGACATGGCGGGCGTTGAATTTGAAAACACCGAAGTTGTTGCCATGATTACAGACGGGGAAGAGGCCGGCCTGCGCGGTGCCAAAGCATTTGCCAAAGAACATTTGGGCGAATATACAGGCGACGTTGAAACGGTGGTTTTGTGCTGCGACACATTGACTGACCTTGAATATTTAAACGTTTATTCGCGCGACATGACCGGCACTGTTAAAAATGACGCGCGCATGTCACAGCTTGTTATGGACTCTGCCAAAGAGGCGGGTTATGAAGACGCCAAGTTCGCAAGCGTGTTTTTCGGCTCGTCTGACGCTGCGGCGTTTTCGCAGGCCGGAATCAAAGCCACCTGCCTTGCCGCTATGGACCCCACGCCGGCAGATTATTACCACAACCGCCGCGACACGGCAGACAGGCTTGTGCCCGAAGCCATTGAAACCGGCTTTAAAATTGTGATTTCAACAATTTTAAATTATGACGAAAACGGCCTGCCGGAAGAAAAGGCGGAAAAATAGCTTTTATTGTAAGACAGCGCCCGCACTTTTGTGCGGGCGCTTAATTTTTTAATATTAACTGCGTTTTTTAATTTGCGTTGCCGTCTTTTTCATTTTCAATTTCGGCAACAATTTTATAAAAAGCGTTTGCTTTTACATAAACCATTATAATGTCGTTAATCTGCTCGTAAAGTTCGCCCGCATTATAAGGCAGCGTTATTACTCTTTCATCGTCGTCAATGCAAAGCGGGCCTTTTTCGCTGTCATTAAAAGTGGGCATAATTGAAATGCTGTTTTGCGTTTTAACCAGCGAAATCAGAGTCAGGTCAGCCGTGGCGTTTACAAAGCCCTTTTTCTTAGTGTATTTTTCAATTGTTGAAATTTCACTTTCGTCATTATGCCGCTTTGAATAGCAGCTGTCAAAAACGCTGTCAATAAATTTTTCAACTTCCTTTTCGCCATATGGCTTTTTTAGCAAAATTACCTTGTCAATGTCGCCGACTAAGTATTTTTCACTGTCACCGCAGGGAATTCCTATAAGATTTTCGTCTTTGTCAACATAAACTGAAATTGTATAAAATTCTCTTTCCATATTAATAACCACCGTTTTTTAAATAAGGGCTTGCCCCACAGCAGACTGCAATGCGGGCAGCTTACATGTCATAATAACATATTATGTTGAAAAATACAAGCAAATATGTTAACATATAGCTTGGCGGGGGCGCTTGTCGCTTGCCGCGTTTAATGCCAGGCATGCCCTTATTGTGCGGCGGGCAGTGTCTCTTATTTAACAAACGGTTTCGTGGGGGCGCTTTTGTGAAAACAGCTTTGATTACCGGCGGCACAGGCGGCATTGGCAATGCCACCGCGCAGCTTTTTAAAGAACATGGGTATGAAGTTTTTATAACCTATAACAGCACTGAGCCTGATTATGCCGGCACAGCCGCTTTTAGGTGCGATATGCGCGATTGCATGCAAATTGAAAAGCTTTTTTCCCGCTTTTCATCGCTTGATGTTTTGGTAAATAACGCGGGCGTCAGCCTTATTAAGATGATTAACGACACAACCCCGCAGGACTTTGAAAACGTAGTCGGCGTAAATTTAAGGGGTGCATATTTCGCCGCTAAACATGCCTCGAAGCTTATGCTCAGGAAAAAAAGCGGCGCTATAATTAACATTTCGTCAATTTGGGGCGAAGTCGGCGCGTCGTGCGAAACACTGTATTCCGCTTCAAAAGCAGGTGTAATAGGCTTTACAAAAGCTCTTGCAAAAGAACTTGCCCCAAGCGGTATTACAGTTAATTCCATTTCACCCGGTGTGATTGACACACGCATGAACGCGGCATTTTCAAAAGAAGAGCTTATAGCAGACATTCCGTTAGGCAGGCTGGGCACTGCGCATGATGTTGCGCGGGCGGCGTTGTTTTTGGCTGAAAACCGTTATATAACCGGGCAAGACCTGTCTGTCAGCGGCGGGGTTGTAATTTAATTACACCGCACTGCCGGCGCCAGAACGCGCCAAGGCACTTATTTAAACGGCAATCAATTTTGCAGTAACACCTTTTTTTGTTTTTCATAGAATAGTTTAGAAAAGCGAAGGGAGGTTTGACAATGGGTTGCGGTTGTAATAATGGTTGCGGCTGCGGCGGCACTTCTTGGGTTATTATCCTGATTATAATCCTGCTTCTGTGCGGCGGCTTCGGCAATTGCGGTTGCGATAACAACGGCTCTTGCTGCTAATTCCAAGTCAAAAGAAAAAAGTTCAGTTTCTGAATAATTTTAAAACAGGCTGCAAGATTCTTGCAGCCTTTACTTTTTGATTGACAAGCATGTGTGAATTTTTTATAATTAATCGTGTAAGAAAAACACTTAAAAACATTTGTGTGTGAAACGCCGGCTGCCAAAGCCGGCGCGGTGTTTTGTAAATTTAACTGAAAGAGGCAGCTTTATGCTTGAAAATCAAACTAATGCCGGTGAAATTAAAATGCCGGCAGACACCGCGGCGCTTGCAAAACACCCGGTTGTCAAATTAATGGGCGCGTTTTGGAACATGTGCGCTGTAAGCGATGAAAAAAAGCACAGCAGGCAAACCCCGCCGTCCGGCGTGGTAAAAGTTAAGGACATTCAATATGCCGGCGGCGACAAGTGGCATTTGCTTGACGTTTATTACCCTGAAAACACTGCGTCGCCGCTGCCTGTTATAATTGACATTCACGGCGGCGGCTGGATGTATGCCACTAAAGAGCTTAACGAATATTACTGCCTGTGCCTTGCCGCCAGGGGCTACACTGTGTTCAACATAAATTACCGCCTTGTGCCCGCTGTCACGGTGGACATTCAGCTTTCAGACGTTATGCTGGCGCTGAAATGGATTTTTGAAAATATGCATTTATACCCGTGCGACAGCGAAAAAATTATGCTTACAGGCGATTCGGCAGGCGGGCAGCTGGCGTCTTATGCCGCTGTCTTGCTGCAAAGCAGCACGCTGCGCAGTCTGTTTGGTGTTGCCGACATTCAAAAAAAGCTTTCCGCTCTTTTGCTTACTTCACCTGTGCCTTTTATGAACGACGCCGGGCTAATGTCAGTTTACACAAGGAAAATGTGGGGTCTTGACTATAAAAGCAAAGAGCTATATAAATATATGGATTTTTGCAATGTTGTTGACTTTGCTGAATATTTTCCGCCCACATATCTTATAACCAGCAGCGGCGACATGCTTGCCCGGCGGCAAACGCACAGGGCTTATGATTTGCTCACAAGCAAAAATATTTTATGCGAAATTGCCGATTACCCGGCTTTTAAAGGCAAAAGCCTGCCGCATGTTTTCAGCGTGCTTAACCCTTTTAATGAAATAGGCGTAAAGGCCATTGATTCGGCGCTTGAATTTTTCAAAAGTGTGCTTTGACGCGCGCCCCGCAGCGCAGTGGGCGTTTTCTGCCAACAAATAAAATATTTATTAATTCACCTCTGTAAACATTGAACTTTTTTTACGCAAGTTATATTATTAATGTGATGAGAAGAGGTGCACAAAATGCAAAAAAAGGCGCAGTTTGAAAAAAAGGTAAGTTTTAATTTTTACCAGTATATCTGGATTTTCATAGCGGCCGGTTTGCTTGGCTATTTGGTTGAAACACTTTGGTGTCTAATAAAAAACGGCTATATTGAAAGCAGAAAATCGCTGGTTTTGGGGCATTTAAGCCTTGCCTACAGCATTGGCGCGGTGCTGCTTACCTTAGTGCTTGTCAGGTTTCAAAACTCAAAGCCAGTTAAAATATTTCTGATTTCATTTGTAACAGGCACTGTTACTGAATACATATGTTCGCTTGGGCAGGAAATTATTTTCGGAAGCGTGGCATGGGATTACAGCGATTTGCCGCTTAATATCAACGGCAGGGTCTGCCTGCTTTATTCGCTGTTTTGGGGCGTTTTAGGGCTTGCATGGGTTAAACTTCTGATACCGCTTTTCAATAAGATTTTTACTGCTTTTAAGTTGCCGCATGAAAACATTTTGATTTGGGCGTTTATTGCGTTTTTTGTTTTTGACTGTGCGCTTTCTGCCGGCGCAGCACTCAGAATGAACGATAGGCAGAGCGGCAATGCGGCAGACAATATTGTTGAAGAATTCCTTGACTCTGCGTACCCGGACGAAAAGATGCGGGAAATATACGCTAATTCAGAGTCGGTCGACTGACATACATTATATCAATAGGCTAAACTAAAACGGCAAGAAAACTTGCCGTTTTTTTAACTATGATTTTAGGGTGCGAAACCATTGAAAATATCTTTTTAATACACCACGCAAAAAATATTTAATTTTTTTGCAAAAAGTTCTTGACTTTTCCTGACCTTTGTGCTAATATTACAATTGAATTTTTGGCCAACAATAAATTATTGCAAAAGGAGGCGGCGGCTTCAACCGCCGAAGATTAATTATGAAATACGGTGACTTTCCCCAGGCGGTAATCAAAGAAAATGTTGATTACACGGTAAAAAACATTAAAAGCGTTATTAAAAAATACGGCCCGCGTGAATCCGGAAATGACAATTGCCTTGCGGCTGAAAAATATTTAAAACGCGAAATGTCTCAATTTTGCGACGACGTGCATTTTGAAGAATATAAAATGGCGCCAAAAGCTTTTTTGCATTTCACAAAAATAGTTGCGTTTTTTGTAATAGCCGCAGTGCTCGTTTCACTGCTGCTGACCTTTACAAACATTATAACATTTTTTATAGCGCAGTGCATTGTGGGCATAGTAACCGGGCTTGGGCTTCTTATAACTGTGCTGGAATTTCTTCTTTATAAGCAGTTTATGGACCCGCTTTACAAAAAAGCAACCGGCCACAACCTTGTTGCCACAAGAAAACCCACCGGGGAAGTCAAAAAAAGAATAGTAATCAGCGGGCATATTGACTCGGCGTATGAATGGCGGCATATTTATTATTTCAAAGGCCCCGGCATGAGCATATTTATGGGCGGCACAATTGTGTGCGGCATAATTTCATTTATAATAGCTATTGTGTGCATTATTTGTAACTTCGCCGGCCTTGGCGCTTTCGGCGACTTTATGCTTGACTATTCGTTTTATTTCCATTTGATTACCGTTATTTTTATGGTGACATTATATTGGTTTGTTGACTTTAAAACAATATCGCCCGGCGCCAATGACAACCTTACCGGCACCTTCGCCGCGGCATGCGCGCTTCGTGCGCTTGACATGGCGGGCGTTGAATTTGAAAACACCGAAGTTGTTGCCATGATTACAGACGGGGAAGAGGCCGGCCTGCGCGGTGCCAAAGCATTTGCCAAAGAACATTTGGGCGAATATACAGGCGACGTTGAAACGGTGGTTTTGTGCTGCGACACATTGACTGACCTTGAATATTTAAACGTTTATTCGCGCGACATGACCGGCACTGTTAAAAATGACGCGCGCATGTCACAGCTTGTTATGGACTCTGCCAAAGAGGCGGGTTATGAAGACGCCAAGTTCGCAAGCGTGTTTTTCGGCTCGTCTGACGCTGCGGCGTTTTCGCAGGCCGGAATCAAAGCCACCTGCCTTGCCGCTATGGACCCCACGCCGGCAGATTATTACCACAACCGCCGCGACACGGCAGACAGGCTTGTGCCCGAAGCCATTGAAACCGGCTTTAAAATTGTGATTTCAACAATTTTAAATTATGACGAAAACGGCCTGCCGGAAGAAAAGGCGGAAAAATAGCTTTTATTGTAAGACAGCGCCCGCACTTTTGTGCGGGCGCTTAATTTTTTAATATTAACTGCGTTTTTTAATTTGCGTTGCCGTCTTTTTCATTTTCAATTTCGGCAACAATTTTATAAAAAGCGTTTGCTTTTACATAAACCATTATAATGTCGTTAATCTGCTCGTAAAGTTCGCCCGCATTATAAGGCAGCGTTATTACTCTTTCATCGTCGTCAATGCAAAGCGGGCCTTTTTCGCTGTCATTAAAAGTGGGCATAATTGAAATGCTGTTTTGCGTTTTAACCAGCGAAATCAGAGTCAGGTCAGCCGTGGCGTTTACAAAGCCCTTTTTCTTAGTGTATTTTTCAATTGTTGAAATTTCACTTTCGTCATTATGCCGCTTTGAATAGCAGCTGTCAAAAACGCTGTCAATAAATTTTTCAACTTCCTTTTCGCCATATGGCTTTTTTAGCAAAATTACCTTGTCAATGTCGCCGACTAAGTATTTTTCACTGTCACCGCAGGGAATTCCTATAAGATTTTCGTCTTTGTCAACATAAACTGAAATTGTATAAAATTCTCTTTCCATATTAATAACCACCGTTTTTTAAATAAGGGCTTGCCCCACAGCAGACTGCAATGCGGGCAGCTTACATGTCATAATAACATATTATGTTGAAAAATACAAGCAAATATGTTAACATATAGCTTGGCGGGGGCGCTTGTCGCTTGCCGCGTTTAATGCCAGGCATGCCCTTATTGTGCGGCGGGCAGTGTCTCTTATTTAACAAACGGTTTCGTGGGGGCGCTTTTGTGAAAACAGCTTTGATTACCGGCGGCACAGGCGGCATTGGCAATGCCACCGCGCAGCTTTTTAAAGAACATGGGTATGAAGTTTTTATAACCTATAACAGCACTGAGCCTGATTATGCCGGCACAGCCGCTTTTAGGTGCGATATGCGCGATTGCATGCAAATTGAAAAGCTTTTTTCCCGCTTTTCATCGCTTGATGTTTTGGTAAATAACGCGGGCGTCAGCCTTATTAAGATGATTAACGACACAACCCCGCAGGACTTTGAAAACGTAGTCGGCGTAAATTTAAGGGGTGCATATTTCGCCGCTAAACATGCCTCGAAGCTTATGCTCAGGAAAAAAAGCGGCGCTATAATTAACATTTCGTCAATTTGGGGCGAAGTCGGCGCGTCGTGCGAAACACTGTATTCCGCTTCAAAAGCAGGTGTAATAGGCTTTACAAAAGCTCTTGCAAAAGAACTTGCCCCAAGCGGTATTACAGTTAATTCCATTTCACCCGGTGTGATTGACACACGCATGAACGCGGCATTTTCAAAAGAAGAGCTTATAGCAGACATTCCGTTAGGCAGGCTGGGCACTGCGCATGATGTTGCGCGGGCGGCGTTGTTTTTGGCTGAAAACCGTTATATAACCGGGCAAGACCTGTCTGTCAGCGGCGGGGTTGTAATTTAATTACACCGCACTGCCGGCGCCAGAACGCGCCAAGGCACTTATTTAAACGGCAATCAATTTTGCAGTAACACCTTTTTTTGTTTTTCATAGAATAGTTTAGAAAAGCGAAGGGAGGTTTGACAATGGGTTGCGGTTGTAATAATGGTTGCGGCTGCGGCGGCACTTCTTGGGTTATTATCCTGATTATAATCCTGCTTCTGTGCGGCGGCTTCGGCAATTGCGGTTGCGATAACAACGGCTCTTGCTGCTAATTCCAAGTCAAAAGAAAAAAGTTCAGTTTCTGAATAATTTTAAAACAGGCTGCAAGATTCTTGCAGCCTTTACTTTTTGATTGACAAGCATGTGTGAATTTTTTATAATTAATCGTGTAAGAAAAACACTTAAAAACATTTGTGTGTGAAACGCCGGCTGCCAAAGCCGGCGCGGTGTTTTGTAAATTTAACTGAAAGAGGCAGCTTTATGCTTGAAAATCAAACTAATGCCGGTGAAATTAAAATGCCGGCAGACACCGCGGCGCTTGCAAAACACCCGGTTGTCAAATTAATGGGCGCGTTTTGGAACATGTGCGCTGTAAGCGATGAAAAAAAGCACAGCAGGCAAACCCCGCCGTCCGGCGTGGTAAAAGTTAAGGACATTCAATATGCCGGCGGCGACAAGTGGCATTTGCTTGACGTTTATTACCCTGAAAACACTGCGTCGCCGCTGCCTGTTATAATTGACATTCACGGCGGCGGCTGGATGTATGCCACTAAAGAGCTTAACGAATATTACTGCCTGTGCCTTGCCGCCAGGGGCTACACTGTGTTCAACATAAATTACCGCCTTGTGCCCGCTGTCACGGTGGACATTCAGCTTTCAGACGTTATGCTGGCGCTGAAATGGATTTTTGAAAATATGCATTTATACCCGTGCGACAGCGAAAAAATTATGCTTACAGGCGATTCGGCAGGCGGGCAGCTGGCGTCTTATGCCGCTGTCTTGCTGCAAAGCAGCACGCTGCGCAGTCTGTTTGGTGTTGCCGACATTCAAAAAAAGCTTTCCGCTCTTTTGCTTACTTCACCTGTGCCTTTTATGAACGACGCCGGGCTAATGTCAGTTTACACAAGGAAAATGTGGGGTCTTGACTATAAAAGCAAAGAGCTATATAAATATATGGATTTTTGCAATGTTGTTGACTTTGCTGAATATTTTCCGCCCACATATCTTATAACCAGCAGCGGCGACATGCTTGCCCGGCGGCAAACGCACAGGGCTTATGATTTGCTCACAAGCAAAAATATTTTATGCGAAATTGCCGATTACCCGGCTTTTAAAGGCAAAAGCCTGCCGCATGTTTTCAGCGTGCTTAACCCTTTTAATGAAATAGGCGTAAAGGCCATTGATTCGGCGCTTGAATTTTTCAAAAGTGTGCTTTGACGCGCGCCCCGCAGCGCAGTGGGCGTTTTCTGCCAACAAATAAAATATTTATTAATTCACCTCTGTAAACATTGAACTTTTTTTACGCAAGTTATATTATTAATGTGATGAGAAGAGGTGCACAAAATGCAAAAAAAGGCGCAGTTTGAAAAAAAGGTAAGTTTTAATTTTTACCAGTATATCTGGATTTTCATAGCGGCCGGTTTGCTTGGCTATTTGGTTGAAACACTTTGGTGTCTAATAAAAAACGGCTATATTGAAAGCAGAAAATCGCTGGTTTTGGGGCATTTAAGCCTTGCCTACAGCATTGGCGCGGTGCTGCTTACCTTAGTGCTTGTCAGGTTTCAAAACTCAAAGCCAGTTAAAATATTTCTGATTTCATTTGTAACAGGCACTGTTACTGAATACATATGTTCGCTTGGGCAGGAAATTATTTTCGGAAGCGTGGCATGGGATTACAGCGATTTGCCGCTTAATATCAACGGCAGGGTCTGCCTGCTTTATTCGCTGTTTTGGGGCGTTTTAGGGCTTGCATGGGTTAAACTTCTGATACCGCTTTTCAATAAGATTTTTACTGCTTTTAAGTTGCCGCATGAAAACATTTTGATTTGGGCGTTTATTGCGTTTTTTGTTTTTGACTGTGCGCTTTCTGCCGGCGCAGCACTCAGAATGAACGATAGGCAGAGCGGCAATGCGGCAGACAATATTGTTGAAGAATTCCTTGACTCTGCGTACCCGGACGAAAAGATGCGGGAAATATACGCTAATTCAGAGTCGGTCGACTGACATACATTATATCAATAGGCTAAACTAAAACGGCAAGAAAACTTGCCGTTTTTTTAACTATGATTTTAGGGTGCGAAACCATTGAAAATATCTTTTTAATACACCACGCAAAAAATATTTAATTTTTTTGCAAAAAGTTCTTGACTTTTCCTGACCTTTGTGCTAATATTACATCAGAAAGTCAAAGAAAGTCAAAGTCAAAAAACTTTCTGCGGCTTTTAAATTCAACAAAAGGGAAGTGAACAAAGTGAAGATGTCTGATATTATAGCCGATATGATTCTTGACATGTTTGACGACGGTTCATCAACCATTCAAATTCAAAGAAACGACTTGGCGTCGCAGCTCGGTTGTGTTCCCAGTCAGATTAATTATGTAATCACATCCCGCTTTACTCCCGAACAGGGCTACAGAATAGAAAGCAGGCGGGGCGGCGGCGGTTGTATATATATAACCCGCGCCGGCGAAAAAAGCACGGCGATTATGGCGCTGATAAACAGCATTGGCTCTGAAATTGACGAACGCAGCGCTGTGGCTCATGTATACAATCTTCACTATCAGGGCTTAATAGATGACAAGAGCGCAAGGCTTTTGACAGCAGGCCTTGCCCAAAATAATTTCAAAGGCGCGCCCATCGAAATTATTGACAATATAAGGGCAAGGCTGTTCAAGAAAATGCTTACGGCATATATTGATTAATAGGCGCGATATTTTACCAATAATATATTACAGAAAGGGTATGATTTAATGAAATGTCAAAATTGCAATCAAAACGAAGCGAATGCTTATATTAGAAAAAATATTAACGGTGAAGTAACTGAAATGCATCTTTGCAGCGAATGCGCCGAAAAGCTGGGCGTTATGCATGAATTTTCGGTTGAAAACATTTTCGGCGACACATTTTTCGGCAACCTGTTGTCTGCGGGGCTTGACTCAATGAATATTTTGTCAAGCGTTGACAGGTGTGAATACTGCGGCTCAACATTTAACGACATTGTTAAAAACGGCCTTGTGGGTTGTGCGCACTGCTATGACAAATTCAGCGACAAGCTTGAAGATTCAACTTCAAAAATTCACGGCAAAACAAGCCATATAGGCAAAACAATAAGCTACACTGAAGAGTCTGACAAGGGCGAAGAAAGTTCGCAGCCTAACGCCAAGGCAGAGCTTTCAAAGCTTAAAAAGGAACTTAAAAGTGCCGTCAGCGAGCAGCGCTTTGAAGACGCAGCTGTTATAAGAGATAAAATCAAAGAGCTCAGCGAAAAAGACTGAAAAGTGTAAAAATGCACTGAAGCGCCGCCCCTTGCGGGGCTACAACAAGGGGCGGCAGCATAACAAATATTTGTAACCGGAAAGGCTATGTGATTAAATGAAAAGATGGTTTAAAGACAATGCTAATGACAGCGACGTGGTTTTATTTTCGCGCATATCTCTTGCAAGAAATTTAAGCGACATTCCTTTTAAAACCAAAATGAGCGGCGAAATTAAAAAAAGCACTGTTAAAAAGCTCTATGCGTCAATCAAAAATTCCGAATTAGCCGGCGATTTTGAACTCGTTGACTTAAATAATGTTTCGCCGGTAAAAGCGGTTTCATATGCCGAACGGCAGCTTATCAGCCCTGAATTTGCAGCGGAAAAAGGCTCTTTTTTGCTGGCCGGTAAAGAAAACGCTTCAATCATGCTTTGCGAAGAAGACCATATAAAGATTACGGCATTTGCGCCGGGTCTTGACGTGGCGGGCGCTTGGGCGCTGGCTGAAAGCATAGACAATGTTTTTCTTAAAAATTTAAAAATAGCATTCAGCGACAAGCTTGGCTTTTTAACAGCCAGCCCAACAAATATAGGCACCGGGCTCAAAGCGTCTGTTTTGCTGCATCTGCCCGCAATAAAGGCAAACGGCGCCGTTGACGCGCTTGCGTCTATGGTGTCAAGGCTGTCGCTTTCTCTTGTGCCGTGTTATGGAGACAGCGGCGCGTTTTATATGCTTACAAACCAAATTTCACTTGGCATTACAGAAAAATCTGCTTTAGACAATATCAAGGCTGTTACCATGCAAATAATAAGGCAGGAAAGAAATCTGCGCGAAGTTATAAAAGGCAGCGAAATGTGGGAAGATAAGCTTTACAGAAGCTGCGGTGTGCTTAAAATGGCGCGGCGCTTGGACTATAATGAAGCCCTTGAACATCTTTCTAACGTCAGGCTCGGCGCGGCGGTTGGTTTCTTTGATTATGATTTAACCGAACTTGCCATCTTGGTTAATTCCATTGCAGACGGCACTCTGCTTTGTGACTACAACTGTGAAAGCAGCCCCGAAAAAGCAGATAAAATAAGGGCAGACGCTGTGCACAAGGCGCTGAACTGACGAGTTAATCGGTTTTTAAACACATAGCAAGTTTTACGGAAAGGAGACGTAATAATGTACAGATTTAATAATTTCACACAAAAAGCCAACGATGTTTTAAATTTAGCGATTAAGGGCGCTGAAAATTTCGGGCACAGTTATATTGGCTCTGAACATATTTTGCTTGGCATTTTAAAAGAGGGCACCGGAATAGGCGCCACAATACTTGAAGAAAAGGGCTTTACTCTTGATAAGCTTGAAGAAATGATTGAAAAAAATATAGGCGTTGGCACGCCCACGAAGCTTACGCCCGAAAACTTCACCCCCATTTCAAAAAGAATTATTGAAATTAGCTTTCAAATAGCAAGGGGCATGTTCAATTCCTTTGTCGGCACAGAGCATTTGCTGCTTGCGCTGCTGCGTGAAAACGAATCTTACGCAGTCAGATTTTTAAACATGTTTGGGCTTGACGAACAGGTTTTGCTTGAAGAGGTGTGTTCGTCTTTCGGCAAGAGCGAAGCAGACTTGAAATCAGGCGCCAAGGCGGCAAAAAAAGGAAAAAGCCAGACCCCGTCTCTTGACGAGTTCGGCAAAGACCTTACTGAACTTGCCGCAGAGGGTAAAATAGACCCTGTAATAGGCAGGGAAAAAGAAATTGAACGCGTAATTCAGATAATTTCAAGGCGCACCAAAAATAACCCCTGCCTGATTGGTGAGCCGGGTGTTGGCAAAACAGCCATAGCAGAGGGGCTTGCTCTTAAAATTGTAAAGGACGAAGTGCCCGAAATTCTTGCAGACAAAAAAATAGTTTCGCTTGACCTTACGTCAATGGTGGCAGGCACAAAATACAGGGGCGACTTCGAAGAGCGAATTAAAAAAGCCATAGACGAAGTTAAAGCCGCCAAAAACATAATTTTGTTTATAGACGAAGTTCACAACCTTATGGGTGCCGGCGCCGCAGAGGGTGCGGTAGACGCAGCAAACATTCTTAAGCCTGCGCTTGCAAGGGGCGAAATTCAAATTATCGGCGCCACAACTATAGATGAATACAGGAAAAACATTGAAAAAGACGCCGCTCTTGAACGCCGCTTTCAAAGCGTAATGGTGGGCGAGCCCACTGAAGAAGAGGCTGTTGAAATTCTTAAAGGTCTGCGCGACAAATATGAAGCTCACCACAAGGTGAAAATAAGCGACGAAGCTATAGAAACCGCCGTTACAATGAGCTCGCGTTATATTGCAGACAGATTTTTGCCTGACAAGGCAATAGACTTAATAGACGAAGCCGCGTCCGGCGTAAGGCTAAAGGCTTACACAGAACCCGCAAACCTTAAGGAAATGGAAAAAGAAATTAAAAGCCTTAAAGAAGAAAAAGCGGCGGCCGTAAGAAGTCAGGACTTTGAAAATGCAGCAAAAATACGCGACAGGGAAAAAGAACTTACATCGCTTCTTGATGATGAAAAGAAAAAATGGAAAGACGCTTCGGGGCGCGATGTCAAGGAAGTTACAACGCAGGACATTGCAAGCGTTGTGTCAGCCTGGTCCGGCATACCTGTAACTCAGCTTACCAAGGAAGAGTCACAAAAGTTAATAGACATGGAAAGAATAATGCACGAGCGCATTGTTGGGCAGGACAAGGCCGTAACGGCTGTTTCAAAAGCTATAAGGCGTGGCAGGGCAGGGCTTAAAAACCCAAACCGCCCGGTTGGCTCATTTATATTTCTGGGCCCCACGGGCGTTGGCAAAACAGAGCTTTGCAAAACTCTTGCAGAAACCATGTTCGGCAGCGAAGACGCCATCATCAGGCTTGACATGAGCGAATACATGGAAAAACACACTGTGTCAAAGCTCATTGGCTCGCCCCCCGGCTATGTCGGTTTTGACGAGGGCGGGCAGCTCACCGAAAAAATAAGGCGCAAGCCTTACAGCGTGGTGCTTTTTGACGAAATTGAAAAGGCGCACCCAGATGTGTTCAACATGCTTTTGCAGGTGCTGGAAGACGGCGTGCTGACCGATTCGCAGGGCAGAAAGGTGTCGTTTAAAAATGCCGTTATCATTATGACGTCAAATGTGGGCGCAGCTAAAATAACAGACAGCAAGCTTTCGCTCGGGTTCGGCGAAACAAATGAAAACAAAGACATTGAAAGCCTTGTAATGGCAGACCTTAAAAAAACTTTCAAGCCTGAATTTTTAAACAGGGTAGACGAAATTATTGTTTTCACCAGGCTGACTGAAAGCGACATTGAAATAATAGCCCGCCGCATGCTTGAAACGCTCAAAAGCAGGCTCAAATCTTTAGACATTGACTTGGCGTTTAGTGACGAAGCCGTGTCTGAGCTGAGCCGCCGCGGCTATGACAAGGCATATGGAGCCAGGCCGCTGCGCAGAGTAATTCAGCAAACGGTTGAAGACAGACTTTCAGAGCTGATTCTTGATGAAAGCCTGAAAGCAGGCAAAAAATGCACGGTTGATTTCAAAGACAACGAATTTAATTTTGAAATACCGGACTGACACGAAAAAAGGCAGTTCATCTGAACTGCCTTTTGTTAACAAAACATTTAAGCCGCCGGCTGAAAATTGCCGCGCGGCAGTTTTATTTTCGCACCGATTTTTTTGCTTTAACTTTAGACGCAAAAAACAAAACAGCCCATGCCGCAATTCCTATTAAAACAATTATTGTGCCAAGGCAGGCGTCATTTGCGCTCATGTCAAAAAAACCCTCGCCCGCAGCCGAGCTGTATATTGAGTCAACGCTCCACATAATTGCCGCGCCCCAATACATGAAAGAAAGCACGTCAAGCTTATAGCGCGAAGCGGTAAATTTAAGCCGCCAAATCAGAGTTGCTATTATTGCGGCGGCTGTTGTAATAATAAGACACATAATTATTCGGCCCCTTCAGACTTTGACTTTTTAGCTTTAGCGCGCTTGGCTTCGGCTGCGCCTGAAATTGCCAGCATGCAGCACCAGATAATTGTGCACAGCGCCGCCATTGTAACGCCGACTGTGGCTATTTCTTTGAGCATTTCAATTGCGTCTGCCTTGTTTTGCATTGCCGTAAAAAACGGGAAATAAAACACAATTTCGCCGTGCCAAATGTGTTCAAACAGCAGCAGGAAGCTGCCGCCCCAAAGCAATTTGTTAAGCCAGCCGAGCTTTTGGCTCAGCGGTATTTTTTTGCCGCTGTCACCGCTCATTGCAATTTCTGCTTTCGGCGCTTCAAGAGCTATTTCCTCTTTCTTTTTAATGTTGTGCTTTACTATGCTTACCACAATGGCCTCTGCCACGGGAGCTAAAAAACAAGCCATGTTATGCCTCCTTAAATTTTTATTAAAATGTGGTTTTTATAACTTAGGCAAAAAAATGTCCCCCGCCTCTACAGGAGACGGTGGCTTTTCATGCCTTAGCTATTATAATGTTTTTAAGCTGACGTGTCAAGCGGCAGTTTCAATAAGGGTTTGCCTAAGTTATATTTTCGTTCAAAGATTTTTGTTGCATAATTGTTAAAAGAATGTTATAACTAAAACAAGATATTTACCGCCTTGTAAGGCCGTGGGGGCATTCCCCCGAGTTATAGACTTATTTAAACGGGTGAAAGCATGAAAAGAAAGCTTACATATAACCAAACGGTTGAAAGAAGCATTATAACCACATACCGCAAGCCGATATGGAATGAATTTGTGCGTGCATGCAAGGATTACAAGCTGATTAATAACGGCGACAAAATAGCCGTTTGCATAAGCGGCGGCAAAGATTCCATGCTGCTTGCCAAATGTATGCAGCAGCTAAAACGTGTTTCAAGCACTGATTTCAGCCTTGAATTTATTTGCATGGACCCCGGCTATAATAAAGAAAACCGCGCACTTATTGAACAAAACTGCACAAAGCTTGAAATACCGGTAAAATTTTTTGAAACAGACATTTTTGCAGCTGCTAACAGCGCGTCGCAAGGCGGCGCGGCGTGTTATCTTTGCGCAAGAATGCGCCGCGGTCATCTCTATTCAATTGCGCAGAACATGGGCTGCAATAAAATAGCGCTTGGGCACCACCTTTCAGACGTTATTGAAACCACGCTTATGGGCATGCTTTACGGTGCGCAGCTTCAGGCCATGCAGCCCAAGCTTCATTCAACAAATTTTGCGGGCATGCAGCTGATTCGCCCGCTTTACTGCGTTAAGGAAAACGCTATAATTAATTGGAAACAGCTCAATAATCTGGAATTCATTGCCTGCGCCTGTTCGTTTGTGCAGCAATATTCAAACGGCGGCGCCGGAATGTCAAAACGCCAGGAAGTAAAGGCGCTTATAGCAAGTCTTAAACACGACAACCCCAATGTTGAAGACAATCTTTTCAATTCAATACACAATGTAATGCTTGACACATTTCCGAAATATAAAAGCCATTCCAAGTGGCACACGCTGCTGGAAGCTTTTGATGATTGACGGCAATAAAAAAACCGGCGCATTTGCACCGGCTTTCTTTTTTAAATTTTCAGTTCTTTTACCCAGGCTTCCAGTTGTGCTGCGCTGTGCCTGCCGTTTAGCACCTTGCCGTCAAGCAAAACGGCGCCGGGGCAGCTCGGCGCAAGCCTTTCGTTCGTTTTGCCCATAGGGCTGCCGCCGGAAGTGGCAAACGGAATTACGGTTTTACCCGCCAAGTCATAGCTTTCAAGAAATGTGTTGATAATGGCGGGCGCAACATACCACCAAATAGGGAAACCCACAAAAATCACGTCATATTGCGCCATGTTTTGCACCTTTCCGTCTATTGCCGGGCGGCACGCAGGGTCTTTCATTTCAACAGAGGTGCGGCTTTGCCTGTCTGTCCAATTTAAATCTGCTTTGGAATATGGCTGCTGCGGCTTTATTTCATAAAGCGCCGCGCCGAATGCGCCTGCCAGTGATTTTGCAGCCTTGGCAGTTACCCCGCTTGCTGAAAAATATGCCACTAAAATATTTTTATTCATGTTAAACGCCGCCTTTTTACATTAGAGCTGTAATCATGTCTGCAAATTCAGTCGGGTTGTCAAGCTGCAGCCCGCTTATAAGCCGCGCTTCATTATAAAGCAGCTTGGTGTAATTTTTGAGCTTTTCTTTGTCTGCGGCAAACAGGCCGAACAGCTTTTCGGCAATAGGGTGCTGCGCGTTTATTTCAAGCACAAGCTCTGCTTTCATTTTGCCCTCACTTCCGGGCATTTGGTTTAAAACCTTTGCCATTTCAAGAGACATATAGCCGCCGGCTGACAGGCCCACGGCATGGCCAGCAACTGAATTTGAAAATTTAACAGCAGACACTTCGTCGCCAAGGTAAGACTTCATTTCATCAAGCATTTCCTTGGCGCTTTCGTTTTTGTCGCTCAGCTCTTTCTTTTCATCTTCGCTTGCAATGTCAAGCTCGTCCTTGCATATGTTTGCAAATTTTTTGCCGTCATATTCCATTAACATCTGAATTGCAAATTCGTCAACATCGTCTGTAAAGCAAAGCACGTCATAGCCCTTTGCGCGCACCGCTTCGGTCTGCGGCAGCAGCTTGATTTTTTCAGGGCTTTCGCCGCCGGCATAATAAATGTCTTTTTGCCCGTCCGGCATAGCTTCAATATATTCTTTAAGCGTTACATATTTATCAAGGGCTGCTGACTTAAACATTATGAAATCCTGCAACTGTTCTTTTTCTGCGCCGTAATTTGCATATATGCCCCATTTGAGCTGAACGCCGAAAGTGCTAAAGAATTTTTCATATTTTTCCCTGTCTGACGTCAGCATTTTTTTCAGTTCGTTTTTAATTTTTTTGTCAATGGCTTTTGCTATTATTTTAAGCCTGTAATCGTCTTGCAGGGTTTCACGGCTTATGTTTAAATTTAGGTCAGCTGAATCAACAATGCCTTTTACAAAGCTGAAACAGTCGGCAACAAGGGCGGAACATTTTTCGGTTATAAGCACGCCGTTTGTGTAAAGCTGGAGCCCTTTTTCATATTCTTTTGAATAATAGTCGTAAGGGGCTTTTGCGGGAATGTAAATAAGCGCGTCAAACGTGACCTGCCCCTCTGTTTTAAAATGAATTACGCTGAGCGGCGACTCATAATCATAAAATTTGTTTTTATAATATTCGTCATATTCTTCGCTCTTGATTTCGCTTTTGTTTTTGCGCCATAACGGCACCATTGAATTAAGCGTTTCAACAGCCGTTTCTTCCTTATATTCGCCCTCTTTTTCTTCGTCGGGCACACTGTGGGTCATTTCGGTTTTAATTGGGTAACGAATATAGTCGCTGTATTTTTTTACAAGCTCAGACAGGGTGTAGCTTTCCAAATATGTGCTGTAGCTTTCGTTTTCACTGTCATCTTTCAAATACAAAATTATATCTGTGCCGGCATTTTCCTTTTCGCATTCTTCAATGGTATACCCGTCAGCGCCCTCTGAAGTCCATTTGTGCGCCGTATCTTCACCGTAAGCTTTAGAAACAACTTCAACCTTTTTCGCCACCATAAATGACGAATAAAAGCCCACGCCGAACTGGCCGATAACTTCAATGTCGTTTTCGTCGGCATTTTCATTGTCCTCTTTAAAGTCCAAAGAGCCGGACTTTGCTATAGTGCCCAAATTGTCTTCAAGCTCACTTTGAGTCATGCCTATTCCGTTGTCAGACACGGTAATTGTGCGCGCGTCCTTGTCAACGCTCAGGAAAATTTCAAAATCGTCTTTTGCAAGTCCCACGCTGCTGTCTGTGAGCGACTTGAAATACAGCTTGTCAATGGCGTCAGAAGCGTTGGAAATCAGCTCTCGCATAAAGATTTCTCTGTTTGTGTAAATTGAATTAATCATCATGTCAAGCAGCTTTTTAGATTCTGCCTTAAACTGTTTTTTTCTCATAAAAATCACCTGTCAAATAAAAATTAGCACTCTAACGCTTCAAGTGCTAATTTATATTATAACCTTAATTTTCCGTTTGTCAACACAAAATTTATTAATTGTTTAACCTCTTTGCGGTATCTTTAATTTCCTGCACCTTGTCTAGCTTTTCCCACGGCACATTCAGGTCTGTGCGCCCCATGTGGCCGTAAGCCGCAACGTCTTTGTAAATTGGCCGCCTTAAATCAAGTGTGTTTATAATGGCAGTCGGCCTTAAATCAAAAACTTCATTAATTATTTTGCATATTTTGTCGTCAGCTATAATGCCTGTGCCAAAGGTGTCCGCCATAACGGAAACGGGCTTTGCCACGCCTATTGCATAGGCAATTTCAATTTCGCATTTTTCGGCAAGACCGGCGCCGACTATGTTTTTGGCAATCCACCTTGCGGCATATGCCGCACTGCGGTCAACCTTTGTGGGGTCTTTGCCGCTGAAAGCGCCGCCGCCGTGGCGCGCATAGCCGCCGTATGTATCAACAATTATTTTGCGCCCGGTAAGCCCGCTGTCTCCGTGCGGGCCGCCTATTACAAACCTGCCCGTCGGGTTTACATAAATCAGCGTGTCTGTGCTCATTAATTCAGCCGGAACAACCGGGTTTATTACTTTTTCAATAATGTCTGCGCGCAGTGTTTCAAGGTCAACTTCAGCGCTGTGCTGGCTTGAAACAACAATTGCGTTAACCCCCACGGGCATGCCGCCGGCATATTTAACCGTTACCTGTGTTTTTCCGTCAGGGTAAAGATAGGGCAGGGTGCCGTCTTTTCTTACCTCAGTCAGCTTTTTTGCCAGCTTGTGCGCAAGGCTTATGGGCAGCGGCATAAGTTCGGGCGTTTCATTGCATGCAAAGCCGAACATCATGCCCTGGTCGCCCGCGCCGTTAAGGCTTTCAGCGTCAGCGTCGCTGTTTTTGGCTTCAAGAGAGGCGTCAACGCCAAGCGCAATGTCTGCGCTTTGTTTGTCCAGCGCAACAAGCACTGAACAGGTGTTGCCGTCAAAACCCATATCACTGCCGGTGTAACCTATATCATTAATAGTTTTTCTTGCAAGCGCGGCATAGTCTATGTTTGCCTTGCTGCTTATTTCACCCATAATAAGCACCTGCCCGGTTGTGCATGTGGTTTCGCAAGCCACGCGTGAATTTTTGTCTTGCCTGAGCAGCTCGTCCAATATTGAATCTGAAATTATGTCGCACACCTTGTCCGGGTGGCCCTCTGTAACCGATTCGCTTGTAAATAAATATTCAGACATAAATATTCCTCCTAACTAAAATACGCACCCCGAGGCGCGTATTATTGATTTATTAATAATCATTAATACTCATCGTTCGGTAAACCGTGGGATTTAGCACCTTGCCGCTGCGCAGAAACCGATAATTTGCAATGTAAATGCATTTCATTTGGCCAATGCCGCGATTGGGGCAGGTTGCTGTGGCGTCACAGGGCCCAGTCCCTCAGCCACTCTTGATAAGCTAATTTACTAATTAGTAAATAAATGATACTACATTGATATGCGTTTGTCAACAACGATTTTGGCTTTATTTTAATCTTCGGCGCAATGCCGCCGTGCCGCCTGCCGCGGCGCTTTGTTTCGGTTTTGTGCTTTCGTTTAAATGCCCGCCGCCGCGCCCGAAAACACAATAAAAC
>JAJQIJ010000031.1 GCA_021199275.1 Clostridiales bacterium | reverse complement strand
ATTCAACCATTTGTTTAAACTTAATAAAAATGCGGGCTGCTTTTGGAATATAGTTCAGACACTGCAAATGCGCGCATTGATTTTGTAAGTGAAAGCTGTGTGCGTGTGGCAATTTATAAAAATAAGCAGCAGCTGCTGCCCACATTTTGCATAAACCCCAAAGGCTATTTTTCTGAAAACGGGCGCGCTCGGCTCAGCACTGCCGACTTTGAACTTTGCAGCCCGAAGATAAACACCGGCGGGGGAAAGCACTGCTTTGAATTGCCGTGCGGCGTCAAAATAGAGCTCTATACTGAAAATTTTCTGCTGAAATATTATAAAGGCGAAAATCTTTTGTTTTCAGACAGAAAGCCGCTTGCCTATAATTTTGAAAATGAATTCGGCAGCGGCAGCTTTCATTATGTGTCAAGAGCCGCCGGTGAAAGAATTTTCGGCCTTGGCGACAAATCGGGCGCCATTGACAAATCTGGCAGGGCGTTTCGCATTGAAACAACAGACTGCATGGGCTATAACGCCGCACAGAGCGACCCGCTTTATAAACACATACCGTTTTATATCTGCGAAAATTCTGTTGGCGCTTACGGCATTTTTTACGACACCTCTGACGCGGCTTATGTTGATTTGGGGTGTGAAATAAATAATTATTACGAGCCCTATAAATATTTTAAAACCGAAGACAATTGTTTGGTTTATTATGTTTTTTTCGGCACCAAGCTTTCAGTTTTGCAGCAGTTTTGCGCCATTTGCGGCAGGCAGCCGCTGCCGCCGGAATGGAGCTTTGATTACTGCGCCAGCACAATGGCTTACACTGACGCGCCTGAGTCGCAGAAAAAAATGCATGATTTTTCAGAGCTGCTCAAAGAGCATGACCTGTCTTGCGGCGGGTTTTATCTTTCGTCCGGCTACACGTCAATAGGCAGCAGGCGCTATGTGTTTAACTGGAATACAGACAAATTTCCAAACCCCAAGGCGTTTATTTCTGATTTCGCGGCCATGGGCATTGAAATAATTCCCAATATTAAGCCCGCATTTTTGGTTGACCACCCACTTTATTCATATATAAGCAAAAACGGCTGGTTTATAAAAAATGCAGACGGCAGCCCTTTTATAACTGAATTTTGGGACGGGCTTGGCAGCTATCTTGATTTTACTAACGGCGCTGCGTTTGATTTTTGGAAAAGCATGGTTACAAAAAAGCTGCTTGATTATGGAATCACCGCAACATGGAACGACAACAATGAATTTGACATAAAAGACAGCGGCGCCGTTGCTGCGGGCTTTAATTCTAAGCAGGTAAGCGCACAGCGCATAAGGCCGGTGTTTACATATCTTATGGTTGCTGCGTCTTACCGCGCGCAAATTGAAAAAAGGCCTGAAATCAGACCTTTTCTTTCAAGCCGCAGCGGCAGCATTGCAATAAGGCGCTTTGCGCAAACTTGGTCAGGCGACAACAGAACAGAATTTTCAGACTTGCGCTGCTGCCATAACATTGGGCTTACAATGTCGCTTTCAGGGCTCTATTTTTACGGGCATGACCTTGGCGGCTTCAGCGGCCCAAAGCCAAGCCGCGAGCTTTTGCTGCGCTGGCTTCAGCACGGAATCTTTGAGCCGCGCTTTACCATTCATTCGTGGAATTCAGACGGCTCTGCCACCATGCCGTGGACTTATAGGGATATTTTGCCGGCAGTCAGAAAGCTGTTTGCAAAGCGAAAGCAGCTTGTGCCTTACATTTACAGCTGCGCATATAATGCCGTGCAAAATGAAATTCCGATGAATGCGCCGCTCTTTTTGTATTATGATGATGAGGAACTTTATAGCAGCACAGATTCAATGCTGCTTGGCACAGACATTTTGGCAGCCTTTGTTTTCGATTCCGGTGTAAATAAAGCCTCTGTATTTCTGCCGCGCGGCACACAGTGGCATTTAAACGGGCGTGTTTATCAGGGCGGGCAGACAATTGAACTTAATATAGCCCCCGCCGGCGACATGCCTTATTTTGTAAGGGCGGGCTGTGTGCTGCCCACAGACGAATCGCCTTACGGCTTTAAATCACAGAAAAAAATAGTGTTCACAGTTTACCCGCCGGCCGCCGGCGAATTTGAAAGCGAATTTTTTTGTGACGACGGCAAGAGCTTTCGCTACCTTGAAAACATTTGCGTCAAGCTGAAATTCAAAGTTTTGTGCACCGGTGCAAAGGTGTCTGTTTCATTTAAAAACTATGGCCAAATGCCCTTTGAGCCTGAGCTTCGCCTTTGCCCGGGCGACGGCAGGCAGCTTGAAATAACCCCATGGGCTAATTAAAGCGCACAGGCGTGAATTTTAAACAACCGTCAAATCTTTCGACACTTGCGAAATTATTTCGCAGCCGTTTTCGGTAACAAGGCACATGTCTTCAATTCTGATTCCGAATTTGTCGGGCAAATAAATGCCGGGCTCAATTGACGTAATGTTGCCGGCGGCAAAAATATCTTTGCTCTTGGGCGAAACATTATAGCCCTCGTGAATGTCAAGCCCTATTCCGTGCCCAAGCGAATGGCGGAAATATTTCCCCATGCGCTGCCCTTCAAGCACATCGTATGCCGCCTTGTACACTTCGCAGCAGGGCGCGCCGGCTTTCAGTGCTGAAATTCCGGTAAACTGCGCTGCTAAAACAAGGCTATAGCATTCTTTCATTTCTTCATCTGCGCTGCCGACTGCAACAGTTCTTGTCATGTCTGAATGATAGCCTTTATATGTTGCGCCGAAATCAAACAGAACAAAATCGCCCTTTTGCACACTTCGCCCACTCGGCACGCCATGGGGCAGGGAAGTGTGGCTGCCGCACAGCAGAATTGTGCTGAAAGAAACGCCGTCAGAGCCGTTTTTTGCCATTATATAATCAAACTGCGCCGCAAGTTCTTTTTCTGTTTTACCCGGGGCAACGCAGTTGAGCAGCTCAATAAAGCTTCTTTCTGCTATTGCATTTGCCTGTTTGATTTTTTCAATTTCATCCGGTGTTTTTACATTTCTTATTTCACTAAGCAGCCGCCCTATGCCTATTAGCTTGCAGCCGGCGGCTTCTTTATATTCGTTATAAGACTTGAAAGAAATTGTTTCGTCTTCAAAAGCAAGAGCAGACACGGCGTGCTTTTTGCATATCGCCCCGGCTTCAGCGCTGAATGTTGTGTTTATTTCAATTACCTTGAGCGAGCTTTCTTTTGCATATTCAAGAGCTGCCAAAGTATAACGCGAGTCCACCAGGTGGTAAGCAGCGCCGTCTTTTGTTATTATTACCGCGCCCTCGCTTGGCGAAAATCCGCAAAAATAATGCATGTTGCTTTCATCAAGCAGTAAAAGCGCGTCTGCACCTGTTTTTTCAAAAATTTTTTCCGCTTTTTTGATATAATTATAATCTGACATATATTTTACCGCCTTTTATTTTACCGCCTTTAAAAAATTTTCAGCGCTGACAACTGAAAAGAGCCCTTAAATTTTGCGCTTTTTAAATATGTGCTTTCGTGGTAATTTCAGCTAAGCTATATTTTATCATAAGCATTTTACGCTTGCAATATTTTAGCCAAAAGAGATTGCAATAATATACTTTTAATG
>JAJQIJ010000006.1:42956-50206 GCA_021199275.1 Clostridiales bacterium | reverse complement strand
TGGCAGCACAGGCACGGATATAACAGCAATTCGCCGTGCAATGGGGCTGAAAAGCAAAGAATAATTTTAAAACAAAGGAGTAAAAACAATGGCTAATAGTATTGATTTAGCAAAAATTTATGTACCGCTGCTTGACGAAGCATACAAAGAAGCGTCTTTAACAGTTGACCTTGACGCTTCGGCAGACCTTGTAAAGGCAGGCTATAACGCAAACGAGATTGTAATTCCCATTCTTGACATGGACGGTCTCGGCGATTATTCGCGCAATGACGGATATGTGTCGGGCGATGCAACGCTTACGTGGGAAACCGTTAAGTGTGATTATGACCGCGGCAGAAAATTCCAAGTTGACGACCTTGACGACATAGAGACTGGCGGCGTTGCTTTCGGCAAGCTTTCAGGCGAATTTATTCGCACAAAGGTAGTGCCGGAACTTGACGCTTACCGTTTTGCCTCTTACGCAAGCACAGACGGCGTGAGCTTGGAAGCGCAGGACATTACCACAGGGCAAGACGCAATTGACGCTATTGCTGCAGCAATGTCGCAAATGGACGATGACGAAGTGCCGGCAGAGGGTAGACTGCTGTATATCACACCGCTGCTTCTGCGCCTTATCGGCCAGCTCGACACCACAAAATCAAGGGAAGTGCTTGGTGATTTTTACAAAATCACTAAAGTTCCACAAAGCAGATTTTACACTGCTATTGATATGCTTGACGGTTCGAGTGATGGGCAGACCGCAGGCGGCTTCCAAAAAGGCGAAACAGCGACTAACATTAACTTCGCTATAATTCACCCAAGCGCAGTAATACAGGCCAACAAAATTGTAAAGCCTAAAATTTTGTCACCAGATGTAAACCCTGACGGCGATGCTTGGGTATTCGGTTACCGGCTGGTGTCACACGCTGAAACCTACCAAAACAAGGTGGCAGGCATATATGTAAACCACGCTACGGCATAAACTCAAAGGAGTAAATAGGTATGATAGATTATGATTTTTATACAGATGAATATAAAGGCACAATAATACCGAGTGAGACAGAATTTGAATGTTTGGTTGTTGAAGCGGCTGTATATGTTGATAATCTAATACAAACGCAGCAGGCAAGGGAGTACCTTGAATATGACAGAATATTGTTAAGATATAATCTTGCCGTTTGTGCTGCTGCGGATGTTACATATAAGCAAAATGAGCAAAACGAAAACATATTATCTGAAAGTGTGGGCAATCACTCCATATCCTACGGCGCAAAGACTACAGCCGAGCTTGAAGCCCAAAAGTTGAGTAAGGTAATGACATACCTGAGGGGTACAGGCTTGCTCTATGGGGGCTTGCATTGATGTTTTTTAAAGATACTATAACGATATACCGCCACAGCACAGAAAACGGTGCAGACGTTTACGAACGGCAGGTATTAAGCGGGTTTTACTGTTACAGTGCAACCACGCACGCCATATCAAACAAAGGCTTTGAAAGCGTATCAGAATTCACAGCCATATCAAGCCCCGGAATGGCGCAGATATACGGCGATGAATGGACTGTTAGGGTGGGCGACATAATAATAGGGGGAGAGGGCGACAATATTTCCACGCTGAAAGAATTAAGTGATTATCACAAAGTTTACCACGTGGCTTTAAATGCATGCGGCAGTGCGGTTGATAATATTGTTGTTAAAGGCAAATAAGATGTCGAACTATTTTGAAATAGAACTGAACTTATCATCACCCGATAAGATGTTGGGCAAATTAGGCATTAACGAAAACGGTGCGGCACAAAGATTTTTTGCAAATGAGCTAATGAAACTATCATTTAGTTATATGCCGTTTGACAGCGGAATGTTGCAAAATTCAGCACGTTTGAGCAATCAGGGCGATGCTATTATTTATGATACCCCCTACGCGCGTATGATGTGGTACGGAAAAGTGATGATAGACCCAGCGCTAAACGCAGCAGGATTTTACATACCAAATGTAGGTTGGCGCAGCAGGAAAAATGTACATAAAGTAGTATCTAATCGTGACATTAAATATCAGGGTGCGCCAAGACGCGGAGCTTTCTGGCTGACAAGGTGCTTTCTCGACAACCGGCAAGCACTTACAAACGCAACGGCAAAATATATTGAGGAGTACAGCAAATGAGCATAATTGAAGCGTTAAAGGATTTTATTCTACAATGCCCATATTTAGACGAATTAAAGAAAGTCAACGTAGATTTCTTACCGTCAGACCCCGACACTTACAGCATTGAAGAAGAGCCAAGCCAAGCAATTATCCGTGAATTTGTTGACGGCTCAAGTGAACGACAGTTTGTATTCACATTTGCCAGTAGAATGACTTACAACAATGAGGTCGCAAACAATATATCAAACAGTGGATTTTTTGAAAATTTCCAAAACTGGCTTGAAGAATGCACAGAAAACGATGTTTTCCCCGAACTTGACGAGGGGCTGACACCGTATAAGATTGAAGCATTATCAACAAGCTATTTAATCGGTATTAACGGCGATTTGCAAAACGCACGGTATCAAATACAGTGCAGATTATTATATGACAAGGAGTAATAACAATGGCAGATTTAACAAAAATTAAAACAAGTAAAATAGCAGCATTTATCAACACGGGCACAAGTTCAACGCCCACATGGTCAAGAATTCGCAAACAAAGTGAGCTGAAGCTCAAGTATGATGCGGAAACAACAGAAGAAACCTATATTGATGAGGACAGCAAAACAACAGAGATAGAAAGCTATGCCGTTTCATTCGAAGGTGAACATGTTGCATTCATTGGCGACCCTGTATTTGAGTATCTTGACGGCTTAAGGCAGGCAAGACTTGTGGGTGAGGACGCTAAGACAGAAATTGTCATCGTAAATATATATGACAGCGACAGCACCACCGGAGCATATTCGGCTGAAAAGAACGAAGCAACAATACAGATTAGCGAATTTGGCGGTGAAGGCGGCGGCGGAACAGCGTCGATTTCCTACACCTGTTCGTTTAACGGTGACCCGACATATGGCACAGCTACAGTCACGGATGGCGAATTGACATTTACAGAAAGCGCATAATATCAAATATGTTTAAAGGCAGCCGCTTGTTTTTTTGCGGCTGCCTTAAATTCGGGAGGGTATAAATGGAAAAACTTAGAATTGAGCGTAAAGGCTTATATGAAATCGAAGTAAACGACAAAGGCGAAACTATCGTATTTGATACCAGGGATATTGAATTGCCTTACAGGGCGAATGAAGCGTTTAAAAGGATACAAAGCATTGTAGAAAAATCTCGTGCAAAGATACAGCTGATAGAAAAAGAACAAGCAAAAGAGGACGGATTTTTGACAAGTAAAGAAACCAAAATGCTGGAGCTCACGCAAAAGACCTTCCAGCAAATGAGAGAAGCTATGGACGGCTTTTTGGGCAACGGTGCTTGTCAAAAGATATTCGGCGATACAAACTATGCAGAGATGTTTGACGATTTACAAGAGGCTTTGCAGCCGCATTTTGAAAAAATGGGTATATTAAATCAAAACCTTGAAGAAAAAATCGCCGATAAATACGGCGACGGCGGCGAGGATACGCTTGAATAATGACCTATCCCGAATATGTAAGAATAGCCGGCGAAAAGGTAAAGATAAAAACTGACTACAGGGTAGCTCTTAAAGCGTTAAAGGTGGCAAATGACAGCACTATTGGCGACTATGAGCGAGCATTAGCAGTTGTTTACATTATGTACGGATATCTGCCACCAGAGGAGCAATTTGGTGACTATCTTGACATGGCGAGCAAGTTTTTACAATGTGGAAAATCAGCAGGGGAAACGGTAACAGTGGATAGAGACATGGACTTAAACGAAGACGAAACCTATATCAGTGCTTCTTTTCTATCCTGCTATCACATTGACTTGACAGCAGTCAAACATATGCACTTTTGGCGATTTTGTGAGCTTATAACAGGCTTTGACGATAAGTGCATTATGTCAAGAGTAAGGGAAATAAGAACTTGTGACCCCAACGAATACGCAGAGAAAGACCGACATGCTATTTATAGGGCTAAAGAATTGCTTGCCCTGCCCGAAAAATATACAAAAGAGGAGCTGAAAATGATTGATGAATTTGAAGCTCTTTTTAATACGGGAGGTGAAAAATAATGGCAATAGATGGCTCATTAGCTATTAAAATAAAAACCGATGCCAAAGCTGCAAAGAGTGGCTTCAAAGAGCTTTTGAAGATGTGTGAAAATGCCGCCGAAAACATGAAAAAGGTAGGCCAGGGAGCAAAATTTGAAGTTGATACAAAGCAAGCGAAAAAGGATATTGACAATATTGAAAAAGCGTGTGAAAGTGCAAAAAACGCGGCGCAAAAACTCGGCGAACAAGCAAAGGTCAATATCAATACAAAGGACGCCCACCAGGAACTGCAGCGGCTTGACAAAGAAATTGAAAGATATCAAAAAAAGCTCAACACCTTAAATTCCGGCAAGCTCGGCGAATACAATAAGAGTGTGCAGGAAGTCGAAGACACAACGGCTGCAGATTTAACAAAAGCCCAGACAGATGAACAAGCGCGAATAACTAATCAAATTGCTAATATGCAGCTTGACCGGCTTGCACAGCAATACAAAACCGTTATAGCTGAGGCAAATCAATACAAGCAGGCCATTGAGCAAGCAAAACAGAAGCAAGCGGAACTTAGAATTCAAATTGAGCAAGCTAAAAATGCAACTAAACAAGAAGCCGATGCAGGAAAGGACGCTGCTGATAATGCAGAAAAGCAAAATTCGGCGACCAAAAAAGGCACTAAAAACGCTCAAGAACAAGGCAATGAAACTAAAAAAACAAGCAATAATGTGTCAAAAAGCGCTGTGGCAATGCAACGCTTTAGCAGCCTTGCGCGTGGGGCCTTATCCATTGCAAAGAAAATCGGCTCTGGATTTTTAAGTGTTGCAAAAACCATTACAAGTAAGATAAGCGCTGGTATAAAAAAAGCAATGTCAAACCTCAAATCAATGGTTAAGTCGGGCGAGAGTTTAAGAAAGAAATTTTTGAAAATCGGCATTGCGCTTGTCGGCATGCGCAGTGTTATGGCAGGATTTAAACAAATAGTCAGTGAGGCTATGAGTAACAATGAGGACCTGCAAAATCAACTCACAGCGATAAAAGGGATACTTGGTGAAGCACTCGCCCCGGCTATAAATATATTACTGCAAGGCTTGTCTCAAATAGTATCGTTTGCTGATAAATTATATCAAATATTTACAGGCACAAGTATTATTGCAAAATATAACGCAAAGCAAGCCGCAAGTGTTGCAGATAGCACAAGCGATGCAGCGGATAGCGCCGAAGAATACAAGAAACAAATGGCTGGTTTTGATGTTGCCAATGCTTTGTCTGATACAAGTTCGTCAAGCTCATCAAGTGACAGCGACAGCGACACAGCAACACTTTTTGAAGCAACAGACATTAGCAGCTGGCTGCAAAATATATTAGACCAGATTAAAAGTGGCGACTGGTACAGCGTGGGCACAGCTATAGCAGAGGGCATCAACTCTGCTATTTCAAAAATAGACTGGGCATCTGTGCAAACCAAGGTAAACACTTTTTGCAAAAATTTGGGAACTGCTGTAAATGGTTTTGTAGACGCTTTGGACTGGGGGCTTGTCGGCGACACGCTGGGCGAGGGCATAAACACCATTACAGGAGCAATAAATACGCTTGCAGACACCATAGATTGGTCAAATATAGGAACGGGCCTTGCAACAACGCTAAATCGCGCCATTGAAACTATTGATGTCGAGGCGCTCGGTAAGGCCTTGGCGGCAAAAGTAACCATTATAACCGATTTGTTAGAGGGATTTCTTGACACCATCGACTTTTCGTCATTTGGCACAAAAGCAGGCGAACTCGTAGCAGCGTGGTTTAATACAATAGACTGGGATAAAATAGCCGCGAATATTTATAAGGGTATTAATGGCGTTTGTGACAGTATTATTGCATTTTTTAGTACAGTCGATTTTTCGAACATAGGTACTAAGCTGACAAAATCACTTAAAACAGCCATAAGTGGTATAGACGCTGATAAAATTTCTTCAGCAGCAAGTGCGCCGATTAATGCAATTTTTGATTTCATTGTGTCTATTGTTGATAACTTTGATTTTTCTGGCACAGGCACAAAACTTGCAAATACAATAAGCAGTTGGTTTAAAAAAATTAACTGGAGCGATTTGCAGAAAAGCATAACCGGCGGGGTTGACGGAATTGTGTCGGGGCTGAAATCTTTTATAGAGGACTTCGATGTGAGCAGTGTGTCAAATGCATTTTCCAGCATTTTGAACGGTATTATCAATATAGATTATGGCAATATTGGCGCAACGCTCGGCTCGGCAGTTACAAAATTGCTCGACCTGCTAACCGAGACCATTAAGAAAACTGACTGGAAACAACTCGGCGCTGATATAGTAGAGTTAATAATGGGGGTCGATTGGGTAGAAATGGCCACAAGTTTAGGCGACCTACTTGGGAGTGCAGTCACGGGGTTGCTGGACGTTATAACGGGTCTGTTGTCAGAGTGTGATTGGAGCGAGGTGGTGACAACTATAATGGGAGTTGTTGTGGGGCTGGTAACTGGTATTGACTGGGGCGAGCTGACATCAAGTCTTGTAGAATGCGTAAGTACATTTCTGGCATTTTTGATTAATGCAATCCCGGAAGGAATACAATATCTTGGCGACATGGGGAGCAAGATATGGGAAAGCCTTGTAGACTATTTCAGCGAATACACAGACGATGCCGGCGGAAACATAATTGAGGGTATTTTTAACGGCATTGTCGATTGGCTAAAAAATGTCGGAACTTGGATTTATGATAATATTTTCCAGCCCTTTGTTGACGGGTTTAAAAACGTGTTTGACATACACAGTCCCTCTGATGACGACGACATAAAGAACTTGGGCGGTAATCTTATTGAGGGCATTTTTAACGGCATTGTTGACTGGATTGCAGATGTAAAGCAGTGGCTGCAGAAAAATGTTTTTGACAAAATAACTGCTGCGTGGGATGGACTGAAAGAACTTACCATCTCTATCGGCGGCAAAATTAAAGAAAGTTTCACAAAGGCAAAGGAAAATTGGGAAAGTATAAAGGATAAAGCCGCGACCCTTACGAACAAGGTTAAAGAAAGTGCGAAAAATGCGCTGTCTAACCTTAAAACAAATTGGGCAGCAGTCAAAGACAAAACAGCGATTCTTACAAACATAG
>JAJQIJ010000006.1:0-42856 GCA_021199275.1 Clostridiales bacterium | reverse complement strand
CGAAAAATGCATTGGCTAATCTTATAAAAAACTGGGCAGCGGTCAAAGACAAAACAGCGACCCTTACGAACAAGGTTAAGGAAAGCGTGAAAAATGCATTGTCCAATCTTAAAACAAATTGGGCAGCAGTCAAAGACAAAACAGCGATTCTTACAAACATAGCCAAAGAAAAAACGAAAAATGCATTGGCTAATCTTATAAAAAACTGGGCAGCGGTCAAAGACAAAACGGCCACCGTTACTGCAAGCGTTAAAGACAAAGCATCGTCTGTTTTCAAAAATATAGTTAACAGCTTTATTGACCTTATCAATAAGGCGATTAATAAAATTAACGAAAAGCTAAAAATTAGTGTGAGCAAAACGCTGTCAACCGTGCTCAATGCTTTAGGTCTTAAGGTTACAGAAGGGTCATACCAGCTTTTCAGTATTCCCACTATTCCCAAACTGGCAAACGGGGGCATAGTAAATGTGCCGTCACGCGGCGTAACCCTTACTGCGGGCGAAGCCGGGGCGGAAGCAATCCTGCCGCTTGAAAATAATACTGGGTGGATGGACGTGCTTGTTGACAAGGTGGCCGCAAAGGTTGTTGAAAGCTTCAGCGGCATAACGCTGATTAACCAAATGGACAGCCGCACCATTTCGCGTGAATTTGTCAAAGCGAGCGATAGGCGTAAATTTGCATTAGGGGGTGCTACATAATGGCAGACACTACAAAGGAAATGGGCAGTGCTCTTTTTGAAATTTACAACGGCACTTCGGCAACTTTGACATATCGAGAAACTTCATACGCAAGTGGAACATTTGTGCCTATAACCGGAATATTAAAAGACGGTTACACTTTGCAGAGGGCGAAGCTGTGGGGCAGTGATGCAGGGCGCTCTATGACAGGTGTTTATTCGGGCACGCTTTTAGGCATTTTTCCAAAAATAACGCTTAAAGTCGGCCGAACAAAATTAAATGCAACTGATATTAAAACATTATCAATCTTGACGGACCAAAGCACCGCTGATTGCTATTTTTATGACCCGCGCAGCAAGCTAATGGTTAAAAAAGCATTTTATTTCGATGACGTAACGCCGGTTGTTGTTTCAATAAGCAACACAATTAAATATCAAGCTCTGGAAATTGTGGCAGTTGCCACAAGCAAACTAAGCTACTGAAAGGGGGTGCGGTATGTATACAAATATTACCAATGCTGCGGGCGAGGCGCTCGCAGATTTGGCGCTGTTTGACAGCGCTGTGACTTCGGCGGGGCGGCAGATTGATGTGTTGATAACAATTGGCGACACGACTTACACCGCAGACGACTTGAACAATTTTCAATATAGCTTTGACGGTGACATTTTAACTGCCATAATGACAAGCTGCACCATAGGGCTTAAAGGGATTAAAAGCATTGATACAGACACGATAGACAGCGTTAAATTCGGGGTTTATATTCCAAGCCTTGACGATTATTATTATATTGATTACGGGCAGTTTTACGTTGATACAAACGATGCGGACACAGCTTACAGTGACGACACAAAGACCCTTAACTTGATTTGCTATGATGCCATGTTAAAAACAATGGTTTCGGTTGATTTAACAGAGTTTGCAGACTATGCTTCAGCGGCTACAGATGACACCGGCGAAGAAACGACTGCATATCTGATAGACCCACTTTCTGCCGTTAACATTATCTGTCAGCGCTGCAATTTGAATTGTAAAACAGACGGCGTTTCGTCTGGCTTTACCTTTGACATGTCGCTGTTTGACGGATATACATACCGTGATGTTTTAAACGCTGTTGGGGGTGCTTGCGGCGGTTTTTTCTATGTAGAAAGCGGTTGCCTAACTTTCGCGAAGCTGTCAGCTTCGGGCTTCGAAGCGAATGCGGACAACCTGACAACCCTTTCATTAAGTGATGTGCGCACGATAACGTCTGTTGACTTTATCGGCAGTGCAGATGCTTTTAAATACCCTGAAGCCGTCACTGACGATGATATGGTGCTGCAAATTTCTGAAAACTTGATTATTCAGTATTTGGTTGATTATGGCAAAACGGCGGCGTTGGAGTTTGTGCAGACGTGTTATGAGAACATTATCGGGCTGGAATTTGAGCCGTTTGAAATGTCCTGCTATGGTTATCCACGGCTAAAAATTGGCGATACATTTACTGTTGTTGACACAGAAAGTGCAAGCCACACAGTTTGGTGCTTCCATTCATCTTTAACTGTAAATCAGGGGCTGACACAGATAATATATTATGATGAGCCGGAAATGGCAGCGCAGGATTACGGATACGTATCAATGACAGAGCAGACATTAAGCAATGCTGTTACAGCTATTTCCAGGCTTAATGGCAAAATTACGCTTTGCGTAACGGAAGATGAGCTTGCAAGCGAAATAAGCCAGTTAGCAGACAGCATAAGCCTGTCAGTAACCGGCAGCCTGGGCAACACAGCAAGTATCACAATATCCGTAAACGGCTCCACCTCAACCGGCACGGTTGACATGAGCGATGTGCGCCAGGCGTTTGCAGATGATGACAGCGAGATTACGATTTCAGCCGGGACAATAACATTTAACAGTGACACATTTGTTGTCAATAGCTCTTATTTTACAGTAACCAGCGCCGGTGTTATAAATGCAACACGTGGCACGTTATCTCTTTTTCGGTTTACAGACAGCGAAATGTCAGCAGACTTGATAGGTGACGGCCTAACAGATTATCGACTAAGTCAGGGTATTTTTAAAGCACGGGTGAGCAACTCATCGCAGGAAATACGCGCCTGGTTTTATGCTGACACTGAAGATTATATATCGTCCGTTAATGGGCGGGCGGCTGTTTTCGGTAACGAACTTGTTGACTTACGCACAAATGCAACGGTGTGTATAACCAACGACACAGCAGGCACATCTATCGCCGAATTTGCCACAAGTAGTATTACGCTATACAATGCAACGACTATTCAATCAACACTCGTTATGGGCAATTCCATATACATGCCAAACAATTGTTCACTGTGGGGGAAAGATACGGCAGGCAATAATGTTATATTGGCAGCTGTCAACTCATCTAATCAAACTCTTATAGGGAATACTACTTTGCCAACATATATAAGAGGCACAGAAATAAGCTTGCAAGCTACAACAAATATAAATGCCAGCGCCTATACACGCACAATTACTCCCGCAAGCAATGCTACCTATGGGCTCGGTGTAAGCGGCTCTTTGGGCTGGTCTAACATTTATTTGGGCAATGCGGCGAGCACTACAAATGCGCTTCGCATTATAATTTCCTCAACCAATTATATGCTTATTGGGCGAAACACGTCAGACCGAATACAAGTGGGCAACACTACATACCCAACGTATATGTATGGGTCGACCATCTACATGAACGGCTCGGCGTATTCGTCAGACAGGCGGATGAAAGAAAGCATTACGGCAATAAGCGAAAATGATAAATATGAAGCGTTTTTTGACAACTTAACGCCTGTTACATATCGGTATAAGTCTCAAGAAACGACCGAGGACGGCGAAAACACGGGCAGCACAAGCGGGCGTTTGCATGTTGGATACATAGCGCAAGATGTGCTGTCAGCCTTAGAAAGTGCAGGGCTATCATCTAAAGATTTTGCCGGCTATGTTGATTTGTCTTTGGGTGACGGCGGCGAGGATATGCTTTGCTTGCGTTACAGCGAATTTATTGCACTCAATTCTTATATGATACAGAAGCTGAAATCAGAAATAGCCGATTTAAAAAATACATTATCAGAATTAAAAGAAGGAGCGTAAAATTATGACACTGACAAACGAACAAATGGTAATATATGTTGAGATGCTTACCGCACTTAACGAGCGCGGCAAACTGGGATATGCAATAGCGCGTAATTTAAGGCGGCTGCGAGATGCTGCAACAGAGTTTATTGATGCCAGGGCGAAGGTATTTGACGAGTACGGCAAGGATGCGGGTGACGGCAAAAAGACTTTGTCTATTAACCTATATAATGAAAAGCTGGGCGATATTAAAGACATAGAACACGAAGTGGACGTCTATCAGGTTGACGAAAAAACCTTTTTTTCTGGCAATCTAACTTCTGCTCAAATGGAAGCACTGCTTTGGATGGTGGGGGCGTAACCTATGACGAGAGTAATACAGGAGGTTTGATATGGCGGCAACTATTATTGCAAGCATAATCTCGGCTTGTGCTGCATTGGCCGTCTGCATGATTAACAACGGCATACAACACAAAGCGCAGAAAGAGCAGGCCAACAAAACAACGGCGCTTATAGTTTATCGTTTAGAACAGCTTGAAGCCAAGGTGCAAAAGCACAACGAGGTGGTGGAACGCACTTATAAGCTGGAACAGCGAGAAGCTGTGATTGACGAAAAAATTCGCGTAGCTAACCACCGCATTGACGATTTAGAGCGATTAGAGGGAGAACGATATGAAGCGTAAAAAGGACAAGAGCATTGCAAACGCCCTGAAAAAAAGTCCTATTAATTACTTTTCGGATTTGTTTATTGTCGCAATGGTCATGGCGTGGGTGGTTGTTCTGCTTATAATGGTCTGCGTAGCTATATACGCGACAGTGATTTACTGTGACACTGCAATGTGGGCGGACGTGGCTAATTTGGTTGCGGTGCCGCTTTCCTGCGGAGGTGCGATATGGATGATAAAAAACAGCGTCCAGCATGCCATTGCCAACACTCAGGGACGACAAGTGCATATGGATTTCCCAGCCGTTAACGCAGACGGGGAAACTGACGGGCAGGAACAACCGTTTGCTAACAATAAAACCGGCGATGAGCTCGGGTAAAAAAAGGAGTTGAAAAGTCATGTCAAATATATCATTAATATTAATTGCTTCGGCGGTTTTAGTCGCCGCGACAAATGTAATTACACAGGTGCTGAAAGGATTTGTTTCGGGCGAAAAACCGCGCCGTGCGCTGACTATAGCAGTGTCGGTGGTGCTTACATATCTTGCGCTGCTGATATACAGCGCGATATGGCCGCTGACGGAGTGGTACATATGGTTTCCGGGCGGACTTGTCGGCGGCGTGGTAATAGCATACGGCGCCATGTACGGATACGACAACCTGTACGCAAATCTACTGTCAAAGCTTGGCAGCACAACAAATGAATAGGAGGGCTTAAAATGACATTTGACAAATGGGTAAGCAGCAACCTTGGCAAAAAGATAGATTATGACGGCGTGTCCGGCGTACAGTGCGTTGATTTAATCAAACATTATGTAAAAAACGTGCTGGGAGTAATGCCGCAGTCAATCGGCAATGCGATTGAGTATTATAACAAACGCAAAACATCGTCATATTTAACGTCTAATTTTGTTTGGCACAGCAAGACATCATCTTTTGCACCGCAAAAAGGCGACATAGCCGTTTTTAAAACCCCAAGCGGCAACGGTCATGTGTCAGTCGCCACGGGTGAGGTGGCGACAAGCTATTTTTACAGCTACGACCAAAACTGGGCAACGTCGGGGCAGGGTATGACAAAAACCAAGCACACATACATGGGCACGTCAACCCTATTAGGCGTCCTGCGCCCCAAAAATCAGGCGAACATTGCCACAGGGGCGACTGACACAAGCGCACCGTCATACAAGGCGGGCAATGTTTATGTTTTACAAGTGGACAAGCTTAATGTGCGCAAGGGTGCCGGCACGAGCTACTCCAAGGTAACATATGCCAATCTGACATCAAACGCCAAGGCGAACGCCTATACAACCGGGCAGCTGAAAAAAGGCGCGAAAATCACCTGCAAGGCAGTTAAAACCGTCGGCAGTGATATTTGGCTGCAAATTCCCAGCGGCTGGATAGCGGCGTTTTACGGCAAGAAAATTTACATTAAATAGGCGAAGTGTCTATACGCTCAAAATGAATAAAAAATCGCTTAACGGAAAAGCTCACACATTAATAATGATTTTTCTTTGTCCGAACGCGATTTTCTATTTTAAAACCCCTGTACGGTTTTGCTGTACAGGGGTTTATTTTTTTACTTTCGTTAAAAAAACGCTTGACATAGTTATATAACTATGGTATAATAAAAACATAAAGGAGGTGATTTAATGAGTAAAGAGAAACAGACACCGCAAGAACGTTATGCAGCCAAATACAAAAAGCAATATTCTTTACCCTGTTTTACTACAACAGAACAAGATATTATAGACAGACTGGAAAGCGTGCCAAATAAGGCAGGCTATATAAAAAAGCTTATCAGAGCGGATATTGAGGCGGAAAAAGAAACAAAAGAATAGACCCCGTAACCACTTCGGGGTCTATTCTTTACCGAGTTACAAGAGAAAGATAGAAAAATAACTCAACGGCAATATGATAACATAATTCACTTAACCTGTCAAGTACTTTTTGAAAAAAATATTAATATTTTTATTTTTAAACCACACTATAACTATACTATGCGCAAATTTCCATGTTGTTCAATTAGTGACTGATTAGTAACAAAGTACATGCAAACCCATGAAAAATAAGGAATTTAAATTTCCAAAGAGATAGTTTTTCAAAAAATACAAAGCACGCTGTTTCACAGCGTGCTTTTACTTTTGCAGCGGTGCTCAATTATTATTGAATTTCAGCCGAAAACAGGGCTAAAACCACTAAGATTAAAAAAAGTCAGGGGAAAGCGGTGTTTCCCCTGACTTTTGTTTTGCTATGCTTTCCACAGGCTGTGCAGGTTGCAATAAGCGTAAACTTCCTCAACTTCCTCTTGGGCGCTGAGCGCAAAGACCGCCGCCGGTTTGTCGCCGGGGCTGAGCTCTTTTAGCTGAACGCCGCCGGTTGTTTTTATTGCAATCCATTCAATATAATGTTCCGCCAGCATCGGGTGTTCCACAGACCCCACGGTTACAGTTACGCTCTTGCCGTCTGACTTATATTGCGGCACATGCTTTTCCACAGCCGCGTCAGTTGTGCCGGGCACAATTTCAGCCATTGCCTGCCCGCAGCACATAACCGGCACGCCGGCGTCTTTAACTTTCATAATTATATTTCCGCAATGCTTGCAGATATAAAATTTAAGCTGCACAAAAAGCCCCCTTAATAGTTTTCTTTATGCACTTCAAAAAATGACTGCGGGTGTTTGCACACCGGGCATTCGTCCGGCGCTTTGACAGCCAGCACCATGTGCCCACAGTTGCGGCATTCCCAAAGAGTCACGCCGCTCTTTTCAAATACCTCTTTTGTTTCAACGTTGTGCAGCAGCTTGCGGTAACGTTCCTCATGCGTTTTTTCAATAGCCGCCACGCCGCGAAACTGTTCTGCCAGTTCGTGAAAGCCCTCTTCGTCTGCTTCTTTCGCCATGCGGTCATACATATCTGTCCATTCATAGTTTTCGCCCTCTGCGGCGTGCAGCAGGTTTTCGCCCGTGTCGCCGACTTCGCCCAGCGCTTTAAACCACAGCTCTGCGTGTTCCTTTTCATTGGCGGCGGTTTTCAAAAACAGCTCTGCAATCTGTTCAAACCCGGCTTTTTTTGCAACGCTGGCAAAATAAGTGTATTTGTTGCGCGCCTGTGACTCGCCGGCAAAAGCTTCCCACAAATTTTGTTCTGTTTTCGTGCCTGCATAGGGGTTTTTGGCTGTTTCAATTTTTTCAAATTTGTCTGCCGTTGCCCCGCATAACGGGCACACAAAGCCCTCAGGCATGGGCCCCTCGTGTATGTAAGAACATACTTTACATTTCCATTTTTCCATTAGCTAACCTCCGTTTTTCATTTAATTAATTTTGGCTGCGCTTCGCGTTTTCCGCCGTACTTTAAGCGGCAGCGCCAAAGCGCTAAATAGGTGTTCCTATTTGATATTAAAATAATATCAGCCCCCGGTAAATTGTTCTGTGATATTATCACTGAAATGCATAAAAACAATTAAAGCTGCGCCGAGTTTTAAAGCCATTGTTGACATTGACATGTGCTTTGAAATGTGTTACGATACCTTGGAACAGAGGCGAAAAAATAAATGGAACTCAAAGAATATTTTCCCATGTGGGACAGACTCAGCGCCGCAGAGCAAAACACGTTGCTTGCAGCGTCAGACAAAAGATTTTATAAAAAGGGGCAGATTGTGCACAGCGGGCTTAAAGACTGCACAGGCCTTTTCTTGGTGCGTTCCGGGCAGCTCAGGGCATATATTATTTCAGACGAAGGCAGGGAAATTACAATTTACCGCCTGCTTTCGCGCGACATTTGCCTGCTGTCTGCGTCGTGCATTATGCAAAGCATTCAATTTGACATTACAATTGAGGCTGAAAAAGACACCGAAGCATGGCTTATAGCCGCCGAAGCATATAAAAGCGTAATGCAGGAATCTGCGCCGCTTGCAAATTACACAAACGAAATTATGGCGAGCCGCTTTTCGGAAGTCATGTGGCTTATGGAGCAAATTATGTGGAACAGCTTTGATTGCAGGCTGGCGTCTTTCCTGCTGGAAGAGTCAGCCCTTGAAGGCGGCACAACTTTAAAAATAACGCATGAAATTATTGCAAACCATTTGGGCACTGCGCGCGAGGTGGTCACCAGAATGCTGCGCTATTTCCAAAACGAAGGAATGGTAAAGCTTTCCCGCGGCACGGTGGAACTGGCAGATATAAACGCCCTGCAAAAGTTAAAGGACAAATAAATAAAAACCGCTGTGTTGTTGAAAAACACGGCGGCTTTTTGCTTTTTTAAAGCAAATCAAGAATTTGCTCTTTCGGCCTTGCGCCGGCAGATTGGTTTACAACCTTTCCGTCTTTAATAACCATCAGAGTCGGAATGCTCATAATTTTAAACTGCCCGGCAAGCTCCGGCTGTTCGTCAACATTTATCTTGCCCACCTTTATGTCTGTGCGTTCGGCGGCTATTTCGTCAACAATCGGGCTTACCATGCGGCATGGGCCGCACCAGCTTGCCCAAAAGTCTAAAAGCACGGTTTTGCCGCAGTTTAAAACCTCTTCGCTAAAGTTGCTTTGTGTGATTTCTGTAACGCTCATTTGAAATTCCCCCTGTTTTATTATGGCCCTATTTTGTCAGAAACGCAGCGCGTTTTCCGTGATTTTATCACAAAAATGTTTTAAAAGCCGAACTTCAGGCTTTTGTGCGTTTGCGTCTTATTTTATCTTTCCTATTTAATGTGTTTTAATTCATAAAATAAAAGCCGCCGGCGCGCGGGCATATTTGTTGTGCGTTAAAAAGCTTTTTCCCATTTTAAAATTAGAAATTTCGCGCCCGGGTGATATTTTTTTCGCTTTTTTGTAATATTTGCTATTGATTTAACAAGGATTAAATGTTATTATATCCACGGCAAAAATATGTCAAGCGGCAGTCGGCGGAGTCTGCACGCTTATTTTCGCTTAAAAGCAAATAATGCCTGCTGCCGTGCGCAAGCAAGGGCAAATTTTTTAAATGTTATTAAAGGGGTTTGTTGATGGAAGGTTTAATTTTGTTTTTGATTTTATTTCCTTTTTTCAGCGCTGCGCTTTTTGCGCTGATTAAAAATAACACGGCAAGGAAATATATAACTTACATAAGCGCTGCTTTAATAATTTCATGTGCCGTTATATTTGCGGTGCTGTTCTTTTCCGGCGGCAAAGATTCAGTCAGCTTCTTTTCATCTGCCGGTGCTTTAAGCGAATATGCAAAATACATAATAGTCGCCGCAGAAGTCTTTTTGGTGGCGCTGATTTGTGTTCTTTCGTTCAAATATAAAAAATATTACTGCGCCTTGCTGTCTGTTGCGCAGACTGCGCTGACCTTTTGGTATGAATTCAGCGGCGCAGAGCCGGAGCTGTTAGTCAGCAATATTTATGTTGACAGGCTCAGCGTTATAATGCTGCTTATAGTTGCAGTTGTCGGCTCTCTTATAACAATTTATGCCTGCGGCTATATGAAAGACTATTGCCGCCGCCACCCTGACGTGGCGGACAGGCGGCCGTTTTTCTTTGCACTTATGTATGTCTTTTTGGGCGCAATGTGCGGGCTTGTGCTTTCAAACAGCCTTATCTGGCTCTATTTTTTCTGGGAAATCACAAGCGTTGTTTCATTTCTGCTCATATCTTACACAAAAACGCCCGAAGCCGTTAAAAACTCTTTCCGAGCTTTGTGGATGAACCTGTTCGGCGGTCTTTCAATGGCTGTCGGAATAGTCATTTTCGGGCAGTATTTCGGCGTTACAGACCTGCAAAGCGTTATAGCGTTTGCACCCGGCAGCTCGCAGCTTATAATTATACCCGTTGCGCTGCTGGCGCTTGCCGCCCTTACAAAAAGCGCGCAGCTGCCGTTTTCAAGCTGGCTTTTGGGCGCAATGGTGGCGCCAACCCCGTCTTCGGCTCTGCTGCACAGCGCAACCATGGTTAAGGCAGGCGTTTACTTGCTTATAAGGCTGTCGCCGGTAATGCAGGGGCAGATAACCGGCAACATGGTGGCTTACATAGGCGGTTTTACATTCCTTGCCGCGTCAATGTTTGCAATAACTGTTTCAGACGGCAAAAAGGTGCTTGCATATTCAACGGTTTCAAACCTGGGGCTTATTGCAATGTGTGCGGGCATAGGCACCACTGAAACGGTTTGGGCGGGAATATTCCTTATTATATTCCACGCTGTTTCAAAAAGCCTTTGCTTCCAAACAGTCGGCTCAATTGAAAACGCAACCGGGTCAAGGGAAATTGAATCAATGCGCGGGCTTATAAAACGTTACCCGTGGCTTGCTCTCACGCTTTGCGTGGGCATGATGTGCATGTACCTTGCGCCGTTTGGCATGCTTATTTCAAAATGGGCGGCGCTCAAGTCGCTTATTGATTCCTCTTCGTCAATTCTGGCAATTATAATTTGCTTTGGCTCAGCCACCACTCTTGTTTATTGGACTAAGTGGATTACCACAATTATATCATCTACCCACCATGACAGGCAGCCGCTCAAAAATAAAACGTCTGCCAATCAGTTCTTTTCTCTTATAGTGCACACGGTAATATCTGTTGCGCTTTGCTTTGTGTTCCCGTTTATTTCAAAGGCGGTGGTAAACCCCTATGTAACGTCTGTTTACGGCGACTCGTCAGACGTAATCAGCAGCGGCAATCTGTTTTTAATGATGATGATTTTGGCGCTTGTGATTATAGTTCCAACCTGCTGCTATCTTACAACAAAGCACACGAAGTTTAAAAAGGTTGACAGGTATATAGCCGGCGTCAACGCAGGAGACCAGGAAAGCTTTTACGATTCATTCGGCGACAAGCGTTCGCAGGTGCTTTCAAACTGGTATATGGATAATTTCTTTGGTGAAAAACACCTTTATAAGCCCTGCGTTGTTGTTTCGGTTTGCTTTATAGTATATTGTGTGGGCGTTATTGCAACGCTGTCCGGTATTACATTGTTTTAAAATTAAGGAAAGCAGGTGAAAATATGGCGGCAAAAATAATAAGCGTAATTGCATATATAGTGCTCTCTCCGATTTTAGGCGGGCTTTTAAACGGCGTTGACAGAAAGATTTCTGCCAGAATGCAGCGCCGCAGGGGGCCGTCGGTTTTTCAGCCGATTTATGACATAATAAAGCTGCTAAAAAAAGAAACAGTTATAGTAAACATGGTGCAGACAACTTATATTTTAACGTTTCTGATTTTAAATATTGTTTCGGGTGCGTTGGTGTTTGCCGGTGCAGATTTGCTTTTGGTGCTTGTAACGCTTACCACTTCAAACATTTTTCTTATTCTTGCGGCCGCTTCGGCCAATTCGGCTTTCAGCCATCTCGGCGCGCAAAGGGAAATTATGCAGATGCTTTGCTATGAGCCCATGGTGCTTATAACTGCGGTGGGCTTTTACATAGCAAAGGGCTCTTTCAGCGTTGGCGAAATTTTCGCTTCTGACACCATGCCTGCAATCTGCACAATTCCGGGCGTATTTATTGCGTTTTTGTTTATACTTACAATTAAGCTCAGAAAGCACCCGTTTGACCTTTCCACAAGCCACCACGCGCACCAAGAGCTGGTAAAGGGCATAACCACTGAGCTTAGCGGCAAGCTTTTTGCTGCGGTTGAAATCGCCCACTGGTATGAAACCATAATGCTGCTTGCCATTATAGCTTTGTTTTTTGTAAATTCAAACCCGCTTTCATATCTGCTTGCCGGCGGCGCGGTAATAATATGTTACTTTATTGAAATACTTATTGACAACACAAACGCCCGTTTCAAGGCTGACAAAATGCTTAAATACAGCTGGGCGGTAACAATTGTTTTTGGCGGCGTCAATATACTTATACTTGACGTTTTCGGCTAAGGAGGAGTTATGGCGAAATTATTAAAAAAAGGCGATGTCAAAAAGTCGCCGTGGATTATGCATTATGACGGCTCAAGCTGCAACGGCTGCGACATTGAAGTGCTGGCATGCCTTACGCCTATTTATGACGTGGAACGTTTCGGCGTTATAAACACCGGCAACCCGAAGCATGCAGATATATTGCTTATAACCGGCTCTGTAAACCACCAAAACGAAGCCGTTGTAAAGCAGCTTTATGAACAGATGAGCAACCCAAAGGTTGTTGTGGCAATAGGCATATGCGCTGCAAACGGCGGCGTTTTCAAAGACTGCTATAACATAAAGGGCGGGGTGGACACCACCATTCCGGTTGACATATATGTTCCTGGCTGCGCGGCCAGGCCCGAAGCCATAATAGACGGGGTTGTAAGGGCGATAGACCTTTTACAGGAAAAAAGCGAAAAAATGCAGCGAAAGGGTGAAAAGAATGAAAGCTGAAAACTATTTGTTACAGGACACTGCGCTTGAAGACATAGAAAGCATTATGTACAAAAAGGAAAAAGACGGCTGGCGCCTTGTGCAAATGCACGCAAACACAATAGATTCCGGCTGGGAACTTTTTTATTCGGTGGCAAAGGGCTATGAATTTGAAAATTATAAAGTCACATTAAGCGAAAGCGACACGGTGCATTCAATCAGCGCAATTTTTCCGAACGCAATGCTTTTTGAAAATGAGATTAAAGAGCTGTTCGGCATAGATATTAAATTTATCAGCATTGACTATAACAACCGCTTTTACAGAATAGCGAAAAAAACGCCGTTCAAGGCTGAGTAAGGAGAAAGATATGGCTAACAGAACAGTAGTGCCCTTTGGGCCGCAGCACCCGGTTTTGCCCGAGCCCGTGCATATAGACCTTGTGCTTGAAGATGAAAAAATTGTTGAAGCCGTGCCGTCAATCGGCTTTGTCCACAGGGGTCTTGAAGAGCTTGTAACAAAAAGAAATTATAACGACTATTTATATGTGTTTGAAAGAATTTGCGGCATATGCTCTTTCGGCCACGGCTTTGGCTATGCCAGCGCCGTTGAAAGGCTTATGGGCGTTGAAGTTCCGCCCAGGGCAAATTATTTAAGAACAATTTGGTTTGAAATGAGCCGCATACATTCGCACCTTTTGTGGCTGGGGCTCTTGGCAGACGCATTTGGCTTTGACGCACTTTTCATGCAGTGCTGGCGATTGCGCGAACAGGTGCTTGACATGCTTGAAGCCACAACCGGCGGCAGGGTAATTTTCAGCGTAAACAAAATCGGCGGCGTGTTAAAAGACATAGACGCAGATTTAATGAAAACAATTCTTTCAAAGCTCGGCGAAATGGAAAAAGAGCTCAAAAAAATTTCAGCGGTGTTCTTGAAAGACAAAACTGTTGAGGCTCGCCTGCGCGGAGTCGGCATTTTAAGCGCCGAAGACGCTGTGAAATACGGCGCGGTGGGCCCCATGGCAAGGGCTTCGGGCATTGAAATTGACACACGCAAGCTTGGCTATGCCGCATATGATGAAATTGATTTTGACATAATAACGTCTACCGGCTGCGACGGCTATGCAAGGTGCGAAGTCAGAATAGGTGAAATTTTCCAGAGCTTTGACATAATCAGAAAAGCCGCCGCTGCGATTCCAAACACAGAAATTTCTGTGCCGGTTAAGGGCAACCCGCCTGTGGGCGAAGCGTTTTTCCGCTGTGAACAGCCGCGTGGCGAAGCTATATTTTATGTAAAGGGCAACGGCACCCAATATTTGAGCCGCGCAAGAATACGCACGCCCACGTTTACAAATATAGAGGCGCTTATAAACCTGCTGCCGGGGTCTGACTTTGCAGACGTTGGGCTTCAGGTGCTTACTATTGACCCGTGCATAAGCTGCACTGAAAGATAACAGATAAAGGGGTGGTTTAAATGGCTTTCATGAAATTTGCAAAAACTGCCATGAAAAATCTTTTTTCAAAGCCTGCCACAGAGGGATATCCGTTTAAAGAGCGCGAATACCCCGAAAGAAGCCGCGGGCATATCGAAATTGATATTGACAAATGCATTATGTGTTCTATGTGCCAAAGAAAGTGCCCGTCAGGCGCAATAACGGTTGACAGGGGCGCGCAGCAGTGGTCTATTGACAGAATGGCATGTGTGCAGTGCGCAAACTGCGTAAATTCCTGCCCAAAGTCATGCCTTTCGATTGTGCCGGGCTACACGCCGCCCGCCGCAGAAAAGGTGCGCGACATATTTAAAAAGCCCGTGCCGCCTGCAAAAACCGCTGAACAGGGCAGCCCCTCTGCAAAAGCTGCTGCAAACAGCGCCGCAGCGCCTTCGGCTGACTCAAAAATAGCAAATGATTTTGAAAAATGCATTTTGTGCACACTGTGCGCAAGAAAATGCCCGCAGGGCGCAATCACGGTTGACAGAGAAAGCAAAACCTGGTCTATTGACCGTGAAAAGTGTATTCAATGCGGTGTTTGCATTGACGCATGCCTTAAATTCCACGCTCTTTCGTTTTCAGACAGCGCAGATGTTCCCGATACATACAAAAAATGATAAGGACTTTTTGCAAAGTTGAAAAGGCATGTGATTTGGTTTGACTGAAAGGTTTACTTTTTACGGGCTTGTGCAGGGGCTCGGCTTTCGCCCGGGCGCCAAAAGGCTTGCACAGGAATTCGGAATTACAGGCGAAATTAAAAATTCAGGCGGCAGCGTAAGCATTACCGCCACAGGTGAAAAAAAGGCGCTCGACAGCTTTGTTCGGCGCCTTGTTGAGCTTTTTGACGTTTATGATTATGATAAAGAAATAATAAACGACATTCACTTTGACTCTTTTGAAATAGTGCCGTCAGCCGGCGGGTGCGGGTTTGTCAGCATAACACCGGACATAGCCACCTGCGCCGGCTGTGAAAAAGAGCTTTTTGACAGCGAAAACCGCCGCTATATGCACCCGTTTATAAGCTGCACGGCATGCGGCCCGCGATACACTATAATGAAGTGCCTGCCTTATGACCGTGAAAACACGGCTATGAACGACTTTGAAATGTGCGGCGAATGCTCAGGCGAATATAATGAAACCGGCAATTCACGCTGCTTTGCGCAGACTATTGCCTGCAATAGCTGCGGGCCTAAGCTCAGCATGAGCATTCAACAGGGCGTTCAGATTCTGGCTTCGGGCGGTGTGCTTGCCGTTAAGGACATAGGCGGCTTTCACCTTGCCTGCCGCGCAGATATTCCCGGTGCCGTAAATAAAATCAGGCAAATTAAAGGCAGGGCAAAAAAACCGTTTGCCGTTATGTTTTCGTGCATTGATGAAATAAGGAAATATTGCCATGTGAATGAAACAGAAGAAAGGCTGCTAACGTCCGGCGCAAGGCCTATTGTGCTGCTTAAAAAGAAAAAAAGTCTTGATAAAAGCGTGGTTTCATTTTCAAATTACATAGGCGCTTTCCTGCCGTGCAACCCGGTGCAGCTTATGCTTACAAGGCAGGTGTCGCCGCTGGTTATGACAAGCGCCAACATCAGCGGCGAAGTCATGGTTACAGACAATGCCGAAGCTGAAAAATTCGGCGTGCCGGTTTTGGCGCATGACAGAAAAATTTTAACCCCGCTTGACGATTCGGTAGTTCAGGTAATTTGCAAAGACAAGTTGCAGTTTATACGCCGCGCAAGGGGCTATGTGCCGCTCAGCTTTCCGGTTGATGTCCCGCCGAGCAGTGAAATTTTGGCTCTCGGCGGCGATTTAAAGGCGTCATTTTGCTTTGTGAAAAATTCAATGGCTTATATGGGCGGCAGCTTCGGCGACTTGGAAGATTTGCCGTCTTTTGAAGCTTACAAAAAAGAAATCAGCCGCTTTGCCGCCATTCACGGTTTTAAAACAGACTCTGTAACGTCTGACTGCCACCCGGCTTATTATTCGGCGCAGCTTTTCGGCGGCGGCGTTAAAGTCCAGCACCACAGGGCGCACGCCGCGTCGGTAATTGCCGAATATTCGCTTAAAGGCGACGTGCTGTCTTTTGTGTTTGACGGCACCGGCTATGGCGACGACGGCGCCGTTTGGGGCGCAGAGGTGTTTTATTTCAACGGCAAAAGCTTTGAAAGGCGTGAACACATGGCTGCGGTTAAAATGCCCGCCACAGATGAAATTGCTAAAAACGCGCGCCTTGCGCTTTCATGTTATATGAAAGATAATGAGCTGCTTAACAAAGCGCTTGATATGGGTGAAAACACTTTCAGCTATACGGGCGCCGGCAGGCTGTTTGACGCCGTTGCGGCGTTGCTTGGAATTTGTTATTATAACAGCTATGAAAGCGAATGTGCAACAATGCTTGAACATGCGGCGGCACGCGCAACAGCGGAATTTGAACTTACCCCTGTGTTTGACCCGGTGCAAATATTGAATGAAATCAAAAGCGCAGCAGCTGCCGGGGCAGGCGCTGATTCAATAGCTCTGGGTTTTCACATGATGCTTGTGCGTCTTATTGTAAATACAGCCGTTAAATATGGCATAAAGCAAATCACGCTGTCAGGCGGCGTGTTTGTCAACAGAATAATAACCGAAAACGCCATAAATGAGCTTGAAAAACGCGGCTTTTCGGTTTACATTAATGAAAAGGTGCCCCCGCTTGACGGCGGGCTGGCGCTCGGGCAGGCATATATTGCGCTTCGCAATATTCAATGACGGCTTGCCGGTTATTTAACGTGGCAAGAAACAGCAATGCCGCCGGCGTGGCTTGTACTCACCGCTGATTAGAAATTTCAAAGAGCCGCCTGTAGAGGCGTGGGGGGGTATTCCCCTAATTAATAAACAAAAAGCTTAAATGGCGGAATATATTTTGCATATTTTTACATTAAAGCTTGAAAGGTTGTGTAAATTGATATGTGCGTTGCATTTCCCGGAAAGGTTATAAGGGTTGACGGCAGTGTGGCTGAAATAGACTATAACGGCAACACCGTTAAGGCCAACTGCGGCATAGTTGACGTTAAAGAGGGCGACTGGGCGCTTGTGCACGCCGGGCTTGTAATTCAGGTTTTGTCTGCCGAAGAGGGCGGCGTTATGCAGCAGCTTTTTGCCGAATTAAACGGCGAGGTGTTCCCAAATGACTGACATTAAAGCCATTGCCGAATATCTTAAAAGCTATGACGGCGAAGAAATTAACCTTATGGAAGTCTGCGGCACGCACACGGCGTCAATAGCGAAAAACGGAATTGAAAGCATAATCAGCGAAAAAATACACCTTATAAGCGGCCCGGGCTGCCCGGTGTGCGTTACGGTGTCTGAATATATTGACGCGCTGTGCAGCCTTGCGTGGCAGAAAAACACAACTGTTGTAACATTTGCAGACATGCTGAGAGTGCGCGGCGGCAAATATTCCCCCGGTGAAGCCAAAGCCCTGGGCGCTTCGGTAATATCTGTTTATTCGCCGTTTGAAATTATAAAGCTGGCGCAGGAAAAAAAAGACGAAACATTTGTTTTCGCCGCCGTTGGCTTTGAAACCACCGCGCCTATTTACGCCGTGCTGGCGCAGGAAATAATTGAAAAGGGCATTGGTAATATTAAATTTCTGACGTCGCTCAAGGTTATGCCGCCGGCAATTCGCTACATATGCGAAAACAGCCCGAAAATTGACGGGTTTATAGCCCCCGGCCATGTCAGCACAATAACAGGCGCAAATGCGTTTGCCGGGCTTGCCCGTGAATTTTCCAAGCCGTTTGTAATAAGCGGGTTTGAGGGTGATGAAATTCTGGCGTCCATTTACCTGCTTGTCAGGCTCAGGGGCAGGGGGGACGTGAAAAATTTATATAAAAGCGCGGTAAAGGCAGAGCCTAACGCAAAAGCGGCTAAGCTTATAAACAAATATTTTGAATATTCGCCTGCGGCATGGCGCGGGCTTGGCATAATGCAAGACAGCGGGCTTTATTTCAGGGCGGAATATTCGTTTTTAGACGCCGGCAGCAGAAATCTTATAAATGACGCTGAAAACAACGGCTGCAAATGCGCAGATGTGCTTTCCGGAAAAATAAGGAGCAGTGAATGCCCGCTTTTCAAAACTATTTGCACCCCGGAAACGCCAATGGGCGCATGCATGGTTTCCGGTGAGGGCGCATGCTTTAATTATTATATAAACAATAGGGGCTAAAAAATGAAAATTACACTTACCCATGGCAGCGGCGGCAGGGAAACCGCAGATATAATAAGCAATATTTTTGCCAGGCATTTTAATAATGACGTCATTAACCTTATGGAAGACGCGGCAGTGCTGCCCGGCAGTGAAAAAATAGCTTTTACCACAGACAGCTTTGTGTTGACGCCGCTGATTTTTGAAAATTTTGACATAGGCACCCTGGCAGTCTGCGGCACTGTAAACGACTTGCTTATGCGCGGCGCCCGGCCGAAATATATTACATCTGCTTTTATTATTGAAGAAGGGGCAGATTCGGCAACTCTTGACGCCATAGCAAAATCAATGGCAAAAGCGGCCAAAGAGGCAGGGGTGCAGGTTGTCTGCGGCGACACAAAGGTTATTGAGGGCAGCGGCGGCATATATATAAACACCGCCGGAATTGGCTTTGTTGAAAATGGCGTTGACATTCAGTCAAGAAATATCACCCCCGGGGACAGCATAATTGTGTCCGGTGTTATGGGCAGCCACCATGCGGCTGTAATGTCTAAAAGAATGGACGTTAAAAATAATATTAGAAGCGACTGCGCGCCGTTGGTAGATATTGTTTCAAACCTGAGCGGCAGCGGCATTCAAGTGCACGCCATGCGCGATGTAACGCGCGGCGGTTTGGCCACTGTCTTGGCAGAGCTGGCGGGAGCTTCCGGCACAAAAATAGAAATTTTTGAAGAAAAAATACCGGTTGACCCCGAAGTGTCGGCATTTGCAAACATTTTGGGGCTTGACATTATGCACATGGGCAACGAGGGCAAGCTGGTGGCGGCGGTGCCGCAGGCAGACGAAGAAAAAGCGCTGCAAATAATAAGGGCTTCGCGTTACGGCGAAAAGGCGGAAATTATAGGCCGTGTGCAAGAGGGCAGCGGGGTAAATCTTATAACGCCAATCGGCGGGGTGCGGCAGCTGCGTGCAATGTCTGGCGGCGGGCTGCCAAGAATTTGCTGAAAATTATTTTTACATTTAAAATAAACCGTTCAGCCCTGCATATGTGCCGCCATATTGGCAGCAGGGGCTTATTTGGCAGCCGGTGTGCTTTCTTTTGCACACCGTGCTGCTTTTTTATTGCTGGTAATGCGCTGAACAATATGTTATAATATCTGTGACTTGGTTTCAAAGGAAGTGGCACAATTGAGCAAACACGCAAATTATTTTGAATTTACGCCGGCAGAGCGGGAATATCTTGAAAGCGTAAACCGCATGCATGATGAAATGCTGTCTGTCTATGCAGCTAAAAATGAAGACGCAGTAAGAAACAAAACGCCGAGATATGACATTATACGCCCGTCATATTCATATGACGCAGACTATATTATTCACTGCCCGCTTTACAACAGATATGCAGACAAAACACAGGTGTTTTCATTTTATAAAAATGACGACCTTACGCGCCGGGCGCTGCATGTGCAGTTTGTTTCAAAAATTGCCAGAACAATAGGCAGGGCGCTCAAGCTGAATTTACAGTTAATAGAAGCCATATCGCTTGGCCATGACATGGGGCACCCGCCGTTTGGGCATAAGGGCGAAGAGTTTTTAAGCGAATGCTACTGTGCAGGCACAGAGGCAGCCGGCGTAAAAAAACGTTATTTCAACCACAATGTTCACAGCGCAAGAATTTTCAGGTATATACTTGACAACCGCCTGACTTTGCAGACTCTCAGCGGCATAATATCGCACAACGGCGAAAAGGTGTGCTGTGAATACAGCCCCGCGCCGCTTTCAGATTTTCAGGAATTTGACGCCCTGCTTGAAAACTGTTACACAGACAATAATTACCATAAAAAGCTGCGCCCAAACACGCTTGAGGGCTGTGTTGTAAGAATAAGCGACATGATTGCATATGCAGGCAAAGACAGGCAGGACTTATACCGCGCAAAGCTGATAACAGACAAAAAGTTTAAGGAAAAGCGCCTTATAGGCACCGCCAACAGCGACATTATTTCAAACCTTGTTGCAAATATAATTAAAAACAGCATTAACAGCCCGTCTTTGAATATGGACACCGCGGTTTTTGACGACTTGAAAGACCTTATTAATGAAAATTATGAAATAATATATAAAAATAAAGAGCTCAACGAACCTTATTATGAATCGGTCAGGCCGCTTATGCACGGGCTTTATGAAAGGCTTTGCCTTGATGTTGAAGAAAGAAATTTTGATTCGCCCGTTTTCCGCCACTATTTAAACAACCCCATATACGGCAGGGCATACAGGGAAGATAAAAAGGCAAACGGTAAAATCACGGCAGACAAAAACGAAATAGTAACAGATTTTATAGCCAGCATGACAGACGATTATTTTATAGATATTTCGGCAGCCATGCATATTGACGACAAGGCGCTGTCAAAAATAAAATACCACGAATATTTTAAAAGTTAAATGAACACAGCAGGCTAAAGCAATAATTTCAGCACCTTGCCCAAGGCTTTGCCGAACCTTGCTGCCAAACACAAAAAAGCGACAGCCGCTGCCGCCACCCGGCGGGATATTGTACTCACAGCTCCTTCAAAATCGGGCAGAGCCGCCTGTAGAGACAGGGGACATTCCTTGCCTAAGTTATTATTGGAAAATGAAGCAATTTTTCCTGCATTTTAATTATCATATTGAATGCTGTAGCTTAATAAAAAGATATGCCCGGCTCTTTACTATGCAACCCACAAAATTTGCCTAAATTATTTTGGCTTTTCTTTGCATAAAAAAAGCGCAGCCGCTTAAAATATAGCTAAAGGGCGGGCTGCGTTTTAAATGTATTTAGCCGGTTTCATTAGGCAATATATTTTTGCGCAGAAGACACGGCAGGTGAAAAATCGCCTGCCGGTTTTTTCTGACAATATCTCGCTGTTTTATTACGTCAAAGCAGTATTATACCGCTTTGACAAGTTCTATGCTTATGATACCGTCAGGAGTGATATTTAAATACAATTCTATTTATTTGATTACTACAGTATTACGTACTATATCAGGAACATAATCTGAATCTGACCATTCCTCAATAAACACATCAGTAGAGGCAAAGGTCGTTTCAAGTTCATAACCTGTCCTTACTTCAATAAATTCGGAAAACCAAATATCTTTTTCAAAAGATATTTCTCTGCCGTCCTCAAGCACAAATACGACGCCACGAACCGTTGAAATCTCATATTCTATGATGTCGTCTTTATAAAGATACTGTGTTTCATCGACAATCTTTATTGATACAATTTTTTGTTCGACCGGCGTAGTGACAGGAGTACATTCACTGAATATTTCAATACGCCTACTTTCGTCTATTGCGGAAAATCTGAAAATTCCAACATCTTCTTTTCGGTTGATATAATCAACAGGCTCCAAAAAATTCGTCAACGCATATGTTGTATTGTCAATCGAAATGACAACAGCACCATATACAGTTGTCGATGCATTAGGGAGTCTATCACACGAAAAGGTATGGAAAGATTTACCGATTAAATTATGCAATAATTGCATTACTGAGTCGTTAAAACGATAATTTATGGTTTTCATTGCCCTGCCTCCTTAACAAAATGTATTTTTTGATATTTTACACCTCATTACACTGATTCTATAAGTTGTAATTTGCTGGTTGGAGTAGTAATCACATCAATGGTATCGCCATTAACATCAAAGAACTCAACCTCAAAATACTCACCATCGTATTCTGCGACAATAGTTCCCTCTGTACCGGCTGAAAAACCATTAAAGTTTTCTACCAATCGAACAACATCTAATTCTTTCAATATTATAGCACCTCAACTTTTTGCAGTTCTTCTGCTTTGAATGTCACAACATCGACAGGATAATTTTTATCATCCCACAATTCGACTTCGTAAACATCTGCCACAGAATATTTGCTTACGACGACGCCAATAGTTCCTTTCGGAAAGGCATCTTTTTCAACAAGAGTGATAACTCTGTCATTTTCTGAAAACATTTATTTTCCCTCCAAATAGTTAGTAATTAATCGAGGAGTTTCGCTCCCTTTATCAACTTGATACACAGCAATTACATTTTTGGTTTTCCCATTAGGCCCAGTTACGGGTATGCGATATTTGAACTTTGTTCCATATTCACTTTCTGTTACTTCATATGGTGTTGATGTTCCTGATGTAACAGCATTATGGATTTGAGTAACTAAGCTGTGGTAGTTGGATTGATTATAGCCAAGCCCGTTTTCGTATGCTTCAGCTTTACCAGCTGCATTTTTATTGGAATAGTCCAAAGAATACTTTAAGAATTTTTCCTTTGGAGTGATGGCTTGCGTATGATTTGGCATTTTAAGCTGTGTACCAGTTTCTTTTTCCTTTTGCTGTTTAGCTCCGTTTGTTTTACCAAAACCACCGTGATATCCTGCACCCATTAAGCACTCACCGCCTTTCGGCTAAGCATAAAATCGCTATCGAATTGAACGATTTTAATTCCTAATGTCTTATACTCACTAAAGATATAATCGGGTGCTGTACCATATACAATAATGGTAGTAGGTACTAACTTTGCAGCAACGGCACGGAGTCCGTCTTGAAAATAGCCTCGTTCCGATAAAAGCTTGAGGCAACCGTGAGAACCAATGGCGATTACACCGTGTTTCTCAACCCCACAGCAAGCTGTATCATATGTACGACTGTCGCCAAAGCGGATATTGGGAATTACGCAAATGCCGTTCTCTTGTAACCAGTGTCCTAAAGCTCGACTACGGTAAATATTCCACTGTTGCATTACAAGCGGCATATCTCTGTAGACACTGAAATCAGGTGAAATCACGCCATTGAATTTTTTGAGGATAGAAAAATATTTGTTAGGTTGATTCCATATCCTTTCAAATTTTGCATCATCCTCATAAAAATGAACCCAAGCATCAGTATCAGTGCTATGAATAGCTTTTGAAAATGGAATAAGTCTATTCGGAACTTGATGTTCCGAATTTAAACACGGAATCTCAAGTTCACCATCATAATTCGCATTTTTTACCAAAAATGCGTGAAAAACATCTTTGCACCCGTTGCGGGTACAGTTAATAGTAGACATATTATGCCACCTCCATAAAAATTAAATTTTTTTGTTTAAAACTATTGAAAAAAATTTTCAGATGTGGCATAATAAATTTACCAAAGTTAAGATGCTTGCATCTGAAGGAATAGCACTTTGTAAATTGCTCCAACAATTTATAAAGTGCTTTTTCTTTTTTTGTAAATACAATCATCACATCATCTCCTTTCCATTATAAATGTTTATATTGCACACAAGCAGCATCATAAGAAACCCCGCACTGCTTAGCAATTTTAGCCTTGCTCATTTCTTTAACAAGATGCGCAGGCACCATAAGTTCACCTGCAAAGCATTTTGCCTGCCATTCAGGGTCACGAAATGCTGGAATTTCATTGTTGCCAAAATTTCGTTCAAGTTTAAACCCGCAAAAGCATAATGTAAAATAATGGCCTATTTCGTGTGCAATAGTCATTCTATCTCTACCCTCGCCATTGCAAGCACCTTCATATACACTTTCTTTGATACGAATGTGCCCGGTACGAATATCGGTATCAGCGTGAACGTTTTTTCTCATATCCTTGTCATTGACGATTTCGTAATTAAAATCCTCAAAAAGTTCTGTCATAACGTCAAGAAGTTCCACTATTGGGAAGTAAAGCTCATCATCTAACTGTAACTGTTTTCTGAGAGCACGGGCAAGATTCCTCAAGTCTGAACGTGACTTTGCCTCGACCATATATTTGCTCAAATTTTAATCCTCCTTGCGTCGCTTTAAAATTTCAAGAATTTTTTTGCTTGTTTCATAGTCAAGAGAATCAAACTCTCTTGCAAATGAAATTGCAAGTGCCCTGTTGTTTGGAGTTGCATTTTGTAAATTGAGCTCGATAGCATTATTTGTGTCAATAACCGCTTCGTGAAGTTCCTCTGATTGAGCCTCATTAAACGAATACAATTCGGCTAACTTTGTTGTCCAACTTGCCGGCATTTTCTTTTTTCCGTTTTCCACAGCAGATAAAAAAGACGAAGATACTCCAAGGGCTTCTGCCATATCTTTTAAGATTTCACCATTGTCTATACGGAGTTTTCTTAAAAATTTTCCTATATTTGTTAGCATAATAAATCCTCCTTAACCATTCAGTTTAATAATATTATAACCTGCCAGATTGAATTTGTCAACCTTTTTGGTTGATTTTTTGCAACTTTTTCCATAAATCAAACTCGAATATTTTCAATAAGGGCTTGCCCGTTATTCAACGTGGGGGCGACAGTCGCTGCCGCCACCCGGCGGGATATTGTACTCACAGCTCCTTCAAAATCGGGCAGAGCCGCCTGTAGAGACAGGGGACATTCCTTGCCTAAGTTATTATTGGAAAATGAAGCAATTTTTCCTGCATTTTAATTATCATATTGAATGCTGTAGCTTAATAAAAAGATATGCCCGGCTCTTTACTATGCAACCCACAAAATTTGCCTAAATTATTTTGGCTTTTCTTTGCATAAAAAAAGCGCAGCCGCTTAAAATATAGCTAAAGGGCGGGCTGCGTTTTAAATGTATTTAGCCGGTTTCATTAGGCAATATATTTTTGCGCAAAAGCCCGGTAAAAGTAAATTCGCAGGGTGGGTTTTATGCAAAATAAAGACAAAAACAAAATGGACAAGCAAAAAAAATTCGCTGATAAAAAGCAAAAAAATATAAACGGCAAAAAGGTTATAGATTTATCTTCATACATCAGCCCTGACATGGCTGAAAGCGACACAAACGGCAGCTACACCGGCACGACTTACGACACCTATTACGGCACAGATTACGAAGAGCCGGTGCAGGACGCAGACGATTTATAGCTTGCGTGTTTATTTCCCCGCAGGGTGCGCAAATCATTATTTTACGCCGCTTTGTTCGGCAGGGCTTTATGTTTCGGCATAAAACTGCAATTAAATAATTTTTTTGACAAAAATTAACATTTTGCTTGACAATAAACTGCGTGTGTAATATAATGTGAATAAAGATAGTTACATGCTCAGTTATTTAATCTGCCAATTAAATAAATTCTATCTTTAAAAAATCGGCAGTGTGGTTTTATCACGCTGTCGGTTTTTTCTTTTTGTAAATTATTATATTTAATAGTCGTTTACAAGGCGGGGGGGGGACATTTCGTGCCCAAGTTATATTTTTTCAACGTCTATAACAGCTATTTTGTCCATAAAATCCTTTGGAGTGACAACTTCGCCCATGTCAAAAAAATCGTCCATATTAAGATTAAAATTGTTTACAAAAATCGGGGTTTTGTTATATTCAATATCAATATGCAGCTTTTTGGCTTCGCTTTTTATGCGCGCAATATCATAATTGTCACAGTCATAATATCTGGCGGCAAGTATTTCATTGTTTTTTACATATTGTAAAACTATGTTTCTGCTTGATTTTGAAATTGAAACATATGCCGGTGCGTCTTTAGAAAGGGCTTGCCCCATAGTCATTTGCGCAACAGCTTTGCATGCGCCGGAATTAACAAAAAATTCGTTAATAAATATGCTTTCAAGCGGGCTGGTGTCGTCAGGCACAATTATGGCAAAAATATTTTTGGCAGTTTTGCCGGGGCAGATATTTTTTATAAAATCTTTAAATAAACGCTGGGTTTTGGCAATTTCTTTTGCATATGAATGGTAAAAGGGAATGTTGGGCCTGCCGGAAATACCGGGCGGTGAAAAGTCTTCAAAGCTGCCTTGCTGTTTATTGTAAACAAGCACATTGGTGTTTGTTATAATCATAGGAATTGCTCTTGACATATTGTAACTTCCTTTTAATTTTTTATCGCCTTAGCCAAATGCCGGCGTTTGCAGCTTTTAGGGCAAAAACCGTGAAATTCATGCAGCTTTGCCGCGTTAAGTTTAACTTTAATTGTTAAGCGTGGCAAGACAGGGGCGAAAATGCCAAAATTTTTTACCGCATTTTTGGCAGTTCCGGTTTCTAATATATTTTACTATATTTTACCCTGCAAATCAATAAGTTTGTTCAATTACGCCTTGGGCACCGGCGGCGCGGGGCAAAAGGCATGTGCAGCCTGTAAATGCCGTGCAGGGGCGGGAGTGGCCGCATGGCAATGCAAACCTAAAAAAGTTCTTGATGAAAACAATCGTATCGTGTATAATTAACATATATGATTTTTTTAAAACAACGGAAGGGGCGCATTATGTGCGAAAAATGTTATGGATAAAGGAAAGAAAAATGACGAAGTAGATGAAATTCTGCAAGAGGTGCACAGAAAGCGCGCCGATTCCGGCAAGCCGGGCGAATATGCACCGCCGGCGCAGGCTGATGAAAGTGAAAATTCTGCAAACAGCAGCACTGCCGAAACCGCGTCCGGCGCGGCAGATACTGACAATGGCGCCGAAAACGGCAGCGCAGCGGCTGAAAATTCAGCAGCGGCAGAGCCGGCAAACATAAATTCTGAAAAAGCAGAACATAATATGAAAAAAGAGGGAAAAGCATTGAATAAAAAACTACTTGCAGCCATTATTGCAGCAATAATTTTAATAGCCGCCATTGTCGGCATTTATTTTGGCCTTAATCTTAATAAAGACAACACGCAAAACGCTGAAACGGAAAGCTCACAAGTCGCCACCACCCAAAACACACAGGCGGAAAATGTTGAAGTTGTAAACCCGCTGACAGGCGAAAGCGATTTCAGCGAAAGCGCGCTTAACACCCGCTATTTAAGCGTTGTGGTTGAAAATTCAGCGGCAGCCCGCCCGCAATATAATATGGACAGCGCAGACATTGTTTTTGAAGTTGAAGTTGAGGGCGGCATAACCAGAATGCTGTGGGTTTATGCCGATATGTCGTCTCTGCCGTCGCAAGTGGGGCCTGTGCGTTCCGCACGCCCTGTTTTGGTTGAACTTTCAGAGCTGTTTGACAGTGTTTTTGTGCACTATGGCGGCAGCCATTCCGCCGGCAATTATGTGGGCGCTTATGACATCATTTCAAACGACAGTGTTGACGATATAGACGGCATGTCCGTTTCTTCCTGCTTTAAAAGGACAAGCGACAAATCAAGCCCGCATAACGCCGCGCTGCTTGGCAGCAGCATAGTAAGCTCCATTGAAAACCAGGGCTACAGCACTGACAAAAGCAGCAGCGTTACACAGCTTTCATTTTATGACGAACTGACTGCTGTTTCAGACGCCGCTTGCAGCAGCGTGTCAGTTACAATTTCATCTGTAACAGACACTCACACCCTGACATATGACAGCGAAAGCGGGCTTTACACAAATGTGTCTGATTACGGCACGTCAGTCAGCTTTTCAAACATAATTGTTTTATATGCAAACACAAGCTATGTTTCAACATCGTCATACACCTATTGCCTTTATACCCTTACAAGCGGCAGCGGCAAGCTTATAAGCGGCGGCGCAGCCCAAGACATTACATGGGACATGAGCGGCAATGTGCTTACTCTTACAGATTCGTCAGGGCAAGAAGTTAAGCTTAACAAAGGCACAAGCTGGGTTGCCGTTGCGTCTGCAAACAACGGCGGCAGCGTTTCTGTTTCCTGATTTCAAATTAAATAATTAACAGAAAATGTCCACTGCTTATAAGCGGCGGACATTTTTTCTGAGCGGTTTTTGAGCTATTTTAGTGAAGCTTTATATTCATTTCCCCAATTTTCCATAGCGTCCAAAATTGGCTTTAGGCTCTGCCCCAGCTCTGTCAGGCTATATTCAACGCGCGGCGGCACTTCGGCAAACACGGTGCGGGTAAGCAACCCGGTGCTTTCCATTGCGCGAAGCTGCGCGGTTAACACCTTTTGCGAAATATTGCCCACAGATTTTTTAAGCTGCCCAAAGCGTTTTGTGCCTGCCATAAGGTCACGCAAAATAAGCACCTTCCATTTGTCTCCGATTAAAGTCAGCGTTGTTTCAACCGGGCAGGCGGGCAATTCATTTTTTGATTGTGATTCGGCCATTTAATTACCCCACTTCAATAGTTTCTTAAAGAACGTTACATATAATTTAGGCAAGAAATGTCCCCCGCCTCTACAGGCGGCGGGGGGCCAATTTTGAAGGAGCGGTGAGCGCAATCTCCCGCTGGGGGCGGCAGCGGCTGTAGCCCCACGTTGAATAACTTTCAAGCCTTATTAAAATTATATTGTGTTGGCTTATAAAAATCAAGATTTTGGTTAAAAAATTTTTACCTTGAATCTGCTGTAAAAGCCATGTGTTTACGCAATAGTTTCCTTTGGGTAACTATAGCACAAAAAAGTGCTTACTTTACAATAGAAACTGATGTTATTATAATATATCCAATAGCTGCGGGGAACGGCCGCTTCGCAGTTTAAAATATTAAATTTTCAGGAGGCTATTGTTATGAACAAAAACACATTTGAAACAGTGAAACTTGCTAAAGGCGAAATGAACATTTATGACTTTGGCAAAGTTAAACTTCACGCATACAAGACCAATGATTTTATTGATGATGAGGTTTTCATTGTTGAAAAAGACGGCAGGGCTGTAATTATTGAGTCACCTTGCTTTTTTGACAACAACAAGGAACTTGGCGAATATCTGAAAGACATGCAGGTGGAAGGCATGCTTGTTGCTTATCACGGCGCAGGTGCTTCTTTTATGCCTGATATACCAAAATATGCCACACAAAATGCTGTAAATTATTCACAAAGCGGCGGCGGCAAGGCGTTGGTTGATAATTTCACAGGCGCATTTGGAAAAATTTTTGATTCCGGTGTACACCAAATCACTAATATAATAAGCGAGGGCAATGTAACGATTGGCGGCATTGATTTTGTTATTAAACAGACAGATGAAGCCTTTGATATTTCCATTCCGGAAATCAACGCCGTTTATACGCACATGCTTGGCCACGATTGCCATTCTATAATAGCAGGCGCAGCACATGCAAACGGTATTATAGCAGAGTTAAACGGCTATATAGACAAAGGCTATGATTTGATTTTGACATCTCATTATACGCCGGAAGATTTAAAAGACGCCCAGACCAAGATTGACTATATTGAAAATCTGAAAAAGATTGCAGCCGGCTGCGCAGACGCAGAAAGCTTTAAGGCGCAAGTGCAAAAAGAGTACCCGGAATATAGTGGCGAAAATTATTTAGACATGACGGCAGGTTTCTTCTTTGCCTAATGCTTTGCAAAACTGCGGGGCTGTCGAAAGCGGCAGCCCCAATTTGCTGATTCAGACAAACGTTAAATTAAAAGTGGCGCAGAAAAAGCATTAAAATATTTAGAGCGGAAAATACATTCTGTTCAATAAGGGCTTGCCTGCATGGCGGCAATTGTCTGTGAATTTGCCCGCAAAAAGCTGTTGTAAGGAAATGATAATCATGACTCAAGCCGAAAAAAGAAGATTTTTGATTGAAACACTGCTGAAAGAACAGCCCAAGTATTTCAAAGTGGAAATTCCGACTGCCGAAAATGAACAAAAAATGCTGTTGCGCGCGCTTTTTAATGTCCGCATGCCAAAACCTGTAAGCGCGGAATTTTTGGCGGTGCAAGACGAATATTTGCAGCAGGAAATCAAATGCATGGGCATTACGGACTTTGCCGACTTGCCGTGTGTGCAAAACGGCATTTATCTTTGGCGGGGCGACATTACCACACTGAAGTGCGGTGCCGTTGTAAATGCCGCAAATAGCGAAATGCTGGGCTGCTTTTACCCCAATCACGCTTGCATAGACAATGCCATTCATACCTATGCCGGCGTTGAGCTGCGGCTGGAATGCGCTGAAATTATGAAAGCGCAAAAAACTGCTGAACCTCAGGGCAGGGCAAAGATAACAAAGGCATATAATTTGCCCTGTAAATATATTTTGCACACTGTTGGGCCGGTTGTGCGCGGGCATGTTACAAAGGCAGACAAAAAGTTACTTGCCGGCTGTTACAGCTCATGCCTGAAATTGGCAGACGAATACGGCATTGAAAGCATTGCCTTTTGCTGCATTTCCACAGGCGAATTTCATTTTCCAAATGCACTTGCAGCTAAAATAGCCATAAAAACCGTAAAAGAATACAAGGCGGCAACTAACAGCGAAATCAAGGTGATTTTTAATGTTTTTAAACAGACAGACTATGACATTTACAATGAATTACTCAGCTCAAATTGAAAAATTAAAAAGAAAAATTAAAGCGGCAGACGCTGTTATAATAGGTGCGGGTGCCGGTCTGTCAGCTTCGGCAGGGCTGTCTTACAGCGGAAAAAGGTTTGAAAAATATTTTTCTGATTTTCATGAAAAATACGGCATTACAGACATGTATTCGGGCGGGTTTTACCCTTTTGACACACTACAGGAATATTGGGCATGGTGGTCAAGGCATATATTTATAAACCGCTATGATACCGCAGCCGGTAAGCCTTACTGCGACCTGATTGAGCTTGTAAAAGACAAAGACTATTTTGTGCTGACAACAAATGTAGACCATCAATTTCAAAAAGCGGGTGTTGATAAGCACAGATTGTTTTACACCCAGGGTGATTACGGGCTTTGGCAGTGTTCCAAGTCGTGCCATGATAAAACTTATGGCAATGAAAATTCAGTACGGCAAATGGTTGTCGAACAAAAGTGCATGAAAATTCCGCAAGAGTTGATTCCACGCTGCCCAATATGCGGTGCGCCAATGGCAATGAATCTGCGCTGCGACAATTCATTTGTGCAAGACAGCGGCTGGTATGCTGCGGCTCAGCGTTATGATGACTTTATCCGTCGGCACCGCAATCTTAATGTTTTGTTTTTAGAACTCGGGGTTGGCTCAAACACCCCGGTCATAATTAAATACCCGTTTTGGAAAATGACTGCTGCAAATTCCCATGCGACATATGCATGCGTTAATTTCGGCGAAGCGGTTTGCCCGGCGGAAATTTCCGGGCGCTCTATTTGCATAAACGCAGATGTCGGCAGGGTGATAAGCGATTTGTTGCCTTGATATAACTTAGGGGTAAATGTTCCCCGCCTCGTAAGGTTTCGGGGGCCGATTTTGAAGGAGCGGTGAGTACAATCTCCCGCGGGGGGGGGCGGCCTGTTGTTTTTTGTTTTGCAAAATTAAGCTATCAAAATTTGACACGAAATTCTAAACAAATATGTCTTTTGATTAAACTTGAAAAAATGTAACAAAGTATTGACATCTTGACTGAAATGTGGTATTAATTTATTAGTTCGTCTTGTTAACTTGGCTCAACCCAGCCAATGTTATGCCACCGCCCGGCATAACAAAAAAAGCGGCAGGAAACTGCCGCTTTTTGCTTTATTCATGAATTTCAATATATATTTCTTTTATGGTTGACAACTGGTTAAAAATACAAAACAGTTAAAGGAGCATAACATATTGTGAAAAACAGTGTTGCTTATAAATTAATAAAAAAGTCTGTTGCAAGCAATTGGTATTACATTGTTGCACTCATTGTATTATCAGTATTCGTAGCTGGCATATCGTCTGTAAGTCCGTTATTTTACAAAAAAATATTGGATGAATCAATACCGCAAAAGGATTTACATAGTTTGATTTTTTATGTATTTATAATGGCGATAATTCCGCTTATCAATACTTTGCTCTCAAACATAAGAAACAAGGCGGGGTTTTTCTTTTCAGATAAGTGTTCAAGAAAAATTAGAAGAGCATGTTTTGAAAACGTTATGTCTATGAATTATCCTACGTTTGAAGAGTTAGGCTCTCAAAAGCTTATGAACACAATAACACGCACAATAGGAAAAATTACAGAGCTTTATTTATACAGCGATTTTGTAAATTTAGTTACTAATGCTGTTCAGCTTATAGTTATATTTATTATTCTTCAATCATTCAGTTTGAAAATAACTCTGGCTGTTTTTATTGTAATTCCGGTCTTATACATATTCATTAAACTTTTAGCAAACAAAACAGGTAAGAGTGAAAGAGATTTTATTAATAATTTAAATAAATGCGAAAAATTTTTGCTTCAGTGTTTTTATGGCATGAAAACAGTCAGAGCATATAATGGGCAAAATTCCGAATGTGAATACTTTGAAGATTGGTTAAAAGAAAATGCCAGATTAGGTTGGAAAGTTAAAAGCACCAATAATTTAGTCAGGCTTATTATTCCCCAATCAATAAGTCAAATAGTCTTAGGTGTTTTATTTGTTTTATGTGCTTCGTTTGTAATGAATGAAAAGATGAGCATTGGTACATTGGTTGCAATTATAGCATATGTTCCAACACTTATTTCGTCTATCAACGGGTTATTATCAATACAAGTTGGAAAATCGGCAATATCTAAAATGATTCCTGATTTAGATGCAATATTAACAGCTGAAAATGAATATGATGCAAGGCAAATTAGTGATATTTCGTTATCTGAAAATATTGCTGAATTCAATAATGTTGAATTTTCATATGGGCGCGGTGATTTTTCATTAAAAATTGATAATCTGAAGATTGAAAGAGGCGATTTTGTTGCAATTGTAGGAACAAGCGGCGGCGGAAAAACATCAATTCTTGATATACTTAATAAATTTTACCCGATTAAAAGCGGAAATATTACTATCCTTAATACAGAATTGTCATCCGTTAATCCGAATAAATTAAGGGATAAAATTGCTTGCGTATTTCAAGATGTATTTGTTTTTAATAAAACAATTGCAGAAAATATTTCATACCCGGAAAAGCCGGACGCTGAAAAGATTAAAGAAGTTGTACGGTTGACAAAGCTAACCGAATTCATAGATTCATTACCCGAAAAAGAAAATAGCATTATCAGTGATTTTGGCTCTAATTTTTCCGGCGGTGAGTGTCAAAGAATTGCTCTTGCGAGAGCTTTGTATAAAAATTCAGATATATTGCTTTTAGATGAGCCGACGGCGGCATTGGATGCCGTTACATCGGAATACATTATTAACACACTTAAAACTTATTGTAAAAATAAGACTATAATTATGATAACCCACGATATAGGAAAAGCCCTTTTAGCTTCAAAAGCGGTAGTAATTGAAAACGGTAATTTAGTTGAGTGCGGTTCCCCAAGTGAATTATTGAAAGAACACGGCAAGTTTAATCAACTGTATGAAGCTCATCAGCATTTAAAAGATAATTAGCATATATTAAAAAATTTAGAATTTAATAGAATTTTAATAAGGGCTTGCCCGTCATTCAACGAGGAAATTGGCAGCAATGCTGTCGCCCCCAGCGGGAGAATGTACTCGCGCTGGTTAAAAATCGGACTTTGTTCAGCCATAGAGCCGCCTTTTCAATGCCCAAAATAAAAACACAAAGCCCCGAAAAGCCGGGGCTTTAGTGCGTCAAAAAACAAGGAAAAACCCCACATAACAAGGTTTATGTGGGGTTTTGATTATTGGTCGAGGTGACAGGATTTGAACCTGCGGCATCCTGCTCCCAAAGCAGGCACTCTAGCCAAGCTGAGTTACACCTCGATTTCACTTAGCAATTTTAACACAAAATTATGACTTCGTCAATCCCTATTTAAACCGCATTTTGCGGGCGGTAACAATTTATGCTTGTATATTATTTACTTTTTTAGTATAATATGCATATATGACTAAATTAAGAAATCCCCGCTTCGCAAGACGGCGGGTGCCGCTTAATTTTTTCGGTGGCGGTAAAATTCACCACCGAAAGCGTTGAATGACGGGGTGTTGCCCCTTATTGAATTCAGCCGCGCTTAAGTTCATGCAAGAATCGGCTGCCTATTTAGACTTTTGCTATTGCATGTGCGAATGCATTTGCTGCATTATGCTAAGCTGCCTGCGATTTGCTTTGAAGCTAAAATTTCCCCACCTCGGCAGATTTAATTGCGGCGGTTTCAACCGTTTACAGTGCCATTTAATTTGATTTTGGCAGGTGGCGCGTTTGGGGCGCAGCGCCGGTTGAAAACATATTGATTCATGTAATAAGCGGCTTTTACGGTGGTGTTTATTTTAAATGCTCGGTGGCTTTGCCAAAGTTAAAATTACGCATAAAATTGGCTTTATTGACGAAGAGACAGGCTTTCGCCTGCCGCTTAATTTCGGCAGAGTCTGTGATGACTCTGCCTGTACCGGCGCTTTCGTTATGGGCGTGATGCACCCTGTGAAAAACTTCAGCGGGCGTGTTATTGCCGTGCTGCGCAGAAGGGGCGGCAAGGACCGGGCACTGCCGCACTTTTTGCAGGAAATGGCTGAAATTTTGATTGTTGCCCCTAAAAACACAAGGTATATAATTATTGATATACTTAAATTTATTGACACAAATAATTATTTTAAAAATTACAGCATAAACTGTTTGTATGAAAGCAGCTGCGGTGCCGTGGTTTTTCGCAAAATAAAGGGTGAAACCCGGTTTTTGCTTATTAAAAACAAACGTTCGTCAAACTGGGGCTTCCCAAAGGGGCATATTGAAAACGGCGAAACCCGCCAGGACACTGCCCGGCGCGAAGTGCTGGAAGAAACCGGCGTGCACGTTGATTTTATTGACGGCTATGAAAGGGTTTCAAAGTATAAAATTCAAAACAAAATTGAAAAAAACGTGCATATTTTCATTGGCAGCACAAAAGACAGTGAAACTAAAATTCAGGCAGAGGAAATTGACGACTATATGTGGCTGCCATATTCACGTGCTATGCGACTTTTAAAATTTGAAAACGACAAAAAAATAATGGCGTCCGCTTACAAATTTTTAACCAAAAATAACTATATTTAATTTTCAGGAGAAAGCAATGCAAGAAATTTGCCGCAGTATTCAGGAATTTCTTTCAACACACGGCATTCCGGACTTTGTTGTTGTATTTATAATATCTGTTCTGCCTATTTTGGAATGCAGGCTTGGGCTTTTTACAGCCATTGTGCTGCTTGGAATGAACCCGTTTGCGGGCTTTGCCATCAGCTTTGTGGGCAATATTTTGCCGGTGCCGTTTATACTTTTACTTATTAATTCAATTTTTAAAATAATGAAAAAAATTCCGCACATAAATAAAATAATTTATTGGCTGGAAGAAAAGACTTTAAAAAAACGCGACAAAATTGACAAATACGGCGTCTGGGGGCTATTGCTTTTTGTTGCGATTCCTCTGCCGGGCACCGGCGCATGGACAGGGGCGCTTTTAGCTTCGCTGCTAAACCTTGACAGAAAAAAGTCTTTTATGGTTATTTCAATAGGCGTGTTTATAGCCGGCCTTATAATTACAATTTTGTCGCTAATAGTGGGCGAAGCCATTTTTTAAGCATTAAAGAGCAAGCCCGCATTGAAAGCACAACGTTTGGCAAAGTCACACGCCTTACCCGGCTGCAGTAAGGCGGTGCAGATTTAAATTAATTTTGCAGCCGGAAAGGCTTGGAAAACAGCATGAAATTTTTAATTGCACTGCTTATTATTGCCGTTATTATTGTTGCGGCATTTGCCGTTTGGTTTTTTATTTATCTTAAAAACGGCGGCTGCCCGGTGTGTGCGCTGAAAAAAGTCAGGTTTCCGTCTAAAATGACAATTGACGTGCAAAACGAAGCGCCATATGCAAACTCTGCCGCAAAAACGCCGCCCATGGGCTGGAGCAGCTGGAACACATTTCGCCAAAATATAAGCGAAGAGCTTATTTGCGACACCGCGCTTGCAATGAAATTTTCAGGGCTGCTGGACGCGGGCTATAAATACCTTAATATTGACGATTGCTGGCAGAGCTCAATGAGAGACGGCGAGGGCAGGCTGCAGGCAGACCTGGAAAGATTTCCTTCAGGCATGTCGGCTCTTATTTCAAAAATAAACACCCTGGGAATTAAAGTCGGGCTTTATTCTTCAAACGGCACGTTGACTTGCGAAGATATGCCGGCAAGCCTTGGCAAAGAAATGCTTGACGCAGAAACTATTGCGCTGTGGGGGTGCGAATTTTTTAAATATGACTTTTGCCACCATGTGCAAATCAGCGGCTCAGCACCCGCAGTGGAAGCAATAGAAATAAGCCGCCCCGGCAGCAGGGCGGAACTGACTCTTTACCCGCAGGACGCTGATTTTGAAGGCAGAGCCCAAATAGTTAAAATTAAAAAGCTTAACAGCAAGCAGGCAATAGGCAGATTAAACCACGGCGCCGGCAGCGCAACATTTCACCCGGTTGTTTCGCAAGACGGCGAATATGTGCTGACTTTCCTTATTTACAAATCAGCTTCAGCCAAGGAAAAATATTTGCAGATAAGCGTAAACGGGAATACATATGAAATATTTTTCCCGAAAACCAAAGCCCCGTCGCCAACCGGCAGGGGGCAGGTAACAGTTAACATGAAAAGCGGCGTAAACGAGCTTATAATTAAAAACCCTGTTGTTACCATGGCAGACAGTTCATATATTCAGTATAAAAGAATGGGCGACGCATTGCTTGCGGGGGCTGACACGGCTGCAAAAAAGCGCGGCGACATTACAAAGCCTATTATATTTTCAATTTGCGAATGGGGCTTTAATTTCCCGTGGCACTGGGGCGCAAAGGCGGGAAATATGTGGCGCACCACGCCTGATATTTTTGCAAAATGGTTGTCAATAAACACTATATACAGGCGCAATATCAGGTTGTATAAATATTCATCTCCCGGCGCATGGAATGACCCGGACATGCTTGAAGTCGGCAATGCAAGCCTGACTGAAGACGAAAATAAAACTCATTTTTCCCTTTGGTGCATGATGGCGGCGCCGCTTATTTTGGGCAACGACATAAGAAAGTTTGTTGACGAAAACGGCAATGCCGATTCAGGCAATAAAACGCTGCAAATCGTTACCAATAAAGAGCTGATAGCAATTGACCAAGACCCGCTTGGGAAAAGCGCCAAGCTTATACAAACCGTGCGTGGAATAGACATTTTGGCACGCCCGCTTGCAAACGGCGACATTGCGCTTTGCTTTTATAACAAAACCAAGAGCGACAGGGGCATTACATTTGACATAGGCGAACTTGCAAATGACGAATATCTTGATATGACCCCCAACCAGTCTGTATATGCCGTGCACGAACTTTTTAGCGGCGAACAGTTCAATTCAAAAACAGTTTCAATCAGCCTGGCAAAACACGCCAGCAAGGTTTTCAGAATTAAACAGCAGTAAAAAAAAGCGGCAGGGCTCTGCCGCTTTTAGTTTTTAATTTTTAAAGCATGTTCAGCTAATTTAGCTGCCGCCAATGCTTGGGCTCAAAAATGAGCAGCGGCGCCTTTACGGGCTATTTGCTATGCCTGTTTAACTGGCAAACGGGCAAATGCCAGCCGCTTTTATTTTCTTTTCGGCGGCGGCAAGTCGCCCATGTCGCTGCGCGTGCCGGGCCGGCGTTTTTCCGCCTGCTGCAAATCGGCGGCGGCTCTTGCGCGGCGGCGTTTCTTTTTCTTTTGGTAATTTTTATAAATAAGCAGCAGGTATATTACCGCAAGCAGTGCAAGCGCCAGCAATATTATTTTTACAGCCAAAAGCGAAAAAAAGGACTTTATCGCGTTTATTATTTTTAAAAACGTTGAAAGCTCCACCGAATCGGCGGCAACCAGGTCTATGGTGGCTATAACTTCGTCACCGTAAATTATGTCCGCCGTGCAGACTTTGTCGCCCGCTTCAACCGGGGCTGAAATATATTCCGGCTTGTCGTTTACTTCAATAATTATTGCAGACTTGTCAAGACTTGTGGGCACTATTGTGTTAAGCGCTTCGCTTGTTACAAGCTGCACCGAATCGGCGTCTTTGCCGTTTTTAACTTCAATTTCGTCTATGATTTCACCGTTTTCAAACAGTGTGGTGTATTTAAGGCTGTTAAACGCCCAGTCAAAAAGCGAAGCTGCGTCAATAAAAGAACATTTTTCAACATAACCGTCGCTGTTATAGTCAATAACCGGCGCGCCCATAACCACCGCAAGGTAATTATAGCCGTTTTTGCTTGCCTTTGTTATAACACAATAACCCGCTTCGTCTGTTGAGCCGGTTTTGATTCCTTCGGCATATTCATAATAATATGAAACATAGCCCGAGCGCAGCATTAGGTTTGTGTGGTAATAATTTGTGCCGTTATATTCATATTGAACTGTTGTTGACACCTTTACAAACGTTTCGTTTTGCAAGGCGTCAAGCGTAATGGCCGCCATGTCTGCGGCGGTGGTGTAATGGTTGTCGTCATGCAGGCCGGTCGGGTTTGTGAAATTTGTGTTTTCGCACCCCACAGACGCGGCGTATTCATTCATCATTTCAATAAAATTTTCCCTTGTGCCGCCCACATATTCGGCAAGCACCTCGCAAGCGTCGCATGCGGAATGCACCATGGCAAGGTATAAAAGGTCAATAACCGCCACTTCGTCTCCCACGGCCAGCCCGGCCACCTGAGCGCCGGTGCCCAGCAAAATGTCATAAGCCTCTTGCGACACGGTTACCGTCTGAGCCGTGTCCGCCACATTGTTAAGCGCCACCATAACGGTAACTATTTTTGTGAGCGACGCAGGGTAAAGTTTTTCATTTTGGTTTTTTTGTGTGACTATGGGGTAGCTGTCGTCGTCAAGATTAATAAGCATATAAGCTTCTGAATACAATTCAACGTCCGGCGTATATGTCGCCGCCTGCGCGCAGAACACGCCTGACAGGCTTATAAAAAATATTAACACGCAAAGCGCGGCAGACAATGTTTTTTTCATATCTTGACACCTTTTAAAATAAAATATATTATATATAGGAAGTAACTTGGCAAAATCTAAGCGTTTGAGAAAAAGCGGGCCTTGGTTTAAATCGGCAGCCTGCCCTGACTTTCGTTGGCTGCGGCAGTGCCGAAATGCTTAGGTGGGCGCCTTTCTTAAATAGTTTAACATGTTATGCGTTCTAATAAAAGCGTTATTTTAAAATAATTTATAAATTTTTCGGAGCAGGCTATGATTTACATTACCGGTGATATGCATGGTGACATTTCATCTTTCAAAAACCCAAAGCTTAAAAAGCTGGGCGAAAAAGATTACTTTATTGTATGCGGTGATTTCGGCTTTTTGTGGGACAGTGAAAGTGAAAAGGAAAAGAAAAACCTTGAAATTCTGAAAAGCAAAAAATACAACATCTGCTTTGTTGACGGCGCGCATGAAAATTTTGACATGCTCAATTCTTACACGCCTTACAGGTGGAAAGGCGGCAACGTGCATAAGATAGCAGACAACATTTTTCACCTTATGCGCGGCGAAATTTTCACATTTGAAGGCAAAGATTTTTTCGTAATGGGCGGCGGAGAAAGCGAAGACAGAGATATGCGCACCGAAGGCAAGACTTGGTGGAAAGCCGAAATGCCTGATGCGCAGGAAATCAAAAACGCTGAAGACAACCTGAAAAGCGCCGGATACAGCGTAAATTATATATTGACATATGAAGCGCCCGCCATTGCCAAAGACTTTTTAAAGCTGCAAACTAACCACAGTGTGCATATTTCGCCGCTTAATACATATCTTCAGGAACTGATGAAAAGGGTAAATTACCACCAATGGTATTTCGGCTCTTTACATATGGATTTAGACATAACAAAAAAAATGACCGCGGTGTTTAATAAAATTTATGAAATCAAATAAATCAGGCAAGCCGTTATTGAACACAATGGGTGCGAAACATTTAACGCACACTGTTGACGCGGTGTTTGACAAAAATTCAAAAATATTGATACTGGGCACTTTCCCGTCTGTCAAATCGCGCGAAGCGGGGTTTTTTTATGCACACCCGCAAAATCGTTTTTGGCGCGTGTTAGCATGTGTTTTCGGCTGCGACTTTCCTGAAACAGTCAGCGCCCGGAAAGCCTTGCTGCTTAACAACCGCGTTGCATTGTGGGACGTAATTCGTTCATGCGAAATTACCGGCTCGGCAGACAGTTCAATAAAAAATGTAATACCTAATGATTTGGGCGTTATATTGAATGCGTGTGACATAAGGGCGGTGTTTGTCAACGGGAAAAAGGCTGAAAGTCTATATAAAAAATATCTTGAAAGCAGCACCGGCATTAAAGCAGTCTGCCTGCCGTCAACAAGCCCTGCAAACGCCGCATGGGGTTTTGACGCCCTGGTTGAGCGCTGGGGCGCAGAAATAATGTGTGTTCAATAACGGGCTTGAGAGTTATTCAATGTGGTGGGCGAGAGCATTGCTCCCGCCCCCAGCGGGAGCCTGCCCTTAACGCTGATTAAAAACCAGCCCCGAAGCCTTATGGGGCGGGGGACATTTCCCCCTAAGCAATCGGGAGGCGAGCATAACAGCCTAAAGCTATAATTTTAGCACCTTGCGCCAGGTTTGCGGTTTTAGTTTGCCGGCGTGCAGTTTCAGGCAGAAAAAATTGAAAAAAACTATTGACACGCTCTTTTATATCTGCTATAATACTTAAGCGTTTGAACGAATGAAACATTCCTCAATAGCTCAGTCGGTAGAGCACTCGGCTGTTAACCGAGTTGTCGTTGGTTCGAGTCCAACTTGGGGAGCCATAAACCGGATACGATTTTTCGTATCCGGTTTTTTTGTTTAAATTAAGCTGCTGAAAAACTGCGCAAGGTGCTAAAATTCAATAAGGGCTTGCCCGTTATTCAACGTGGCAAGCGACAGCGACGCTGTCGTTAATCAGCGGGAGATTGTACTCACCGCTGATTAAAAATCGGACCCTGCCGCCTGTAGAGGCGGGGGGACATTTCTTGCCTAAGTTATAGCTTTAGGCTGTTCTGCTCGCCTCCCGATTGCTTAGGAAAATGCCCCTAAGTTATACTTTTTAATTCGGCGACAAAGGAAGTACAGTTCATATATCAGCCGATAATCTTCCAAAATAATTCAAATAATATTTTTACATAGTATTTTTAAATACATATCAAGCCTTGCATTGATGTAGCCGGCAAATAGGTTTTCCATAGCAGAAAGCTTATGTTTAACATGATACTCGTCAAAAGCGTTGTAATATGCAACCCTGTCGGCGAACTTTATATCAATAGGTGGATAGCCGGCTTTCATAAGCTCCAAATTTACCAACAGCCGACCTGCTCTGCCGTTACCGTCAATGAATGGGTGAATGCTCTCAAATTCAATATGAAACCGTGCCAGTTTGGTTACAATATACTCTTTGCTTTCAGCAAAATTCAATAAGAGCTGTTCCATTTTCGGCTGAATCAAATAAGGCTGAACCGGCTCGTGATGTGCACCCATAATCCTTACGGGAATCTGACGATAAACTCCTCTATCCTCTTTTTTATCCGCAAGTACAAGGTAGTGTATCTGCTTAATAATACTTTCGCTGATGGGTGCGTTTTCTTTTACAAGTTCACTTACATAATCGAATGCTTCCTTATGCCCAACCGCTTCAATATGGTCTTTCAACGGTTTTTGATTAATCGTCAAACCTTGCAGCACCAAATCGGTTTCCCGCAGTGTTAATGTATTGCCCTCAATAGCATTTGAGTTATAGGTGTATTCCACAACAAACTCTTCGTTCAATCGGGCAATTTCACCCTCTGTCAGCGGGCGTTTGCTGTCAAGTTTCTCTTTCTTTCGTTCAATCTGTGCAAAAATGCTTTCTTTGGATTTATAGCGCCCGTCAGCAGGCTTTTGTGCGTCCGCCGGGATTTTCCAGCCTCGTCCCTCCTGATATGCACCGGGGATTTTACCCTCAGAGCATAGGACACGTATTCTTCTGTCGGAAATGCCCCACTTTTCAGCTGCCTCTTTAACCGTCATAAACATTGATTATATCTCCAATCTATCATAACTGCAGTTGCCGTTGTGCTTAATATTAGCTAAGTTTCTTTTATTATAACCTATTATCGGAACAATATCAAGATTAGCGGAATAACATTGTTCGAATTAACGGAATGATACCGTTGATAAATCAAAATAAAATAAAAAATATCTATAACTGAGGGAAAAATGTCCCCCGCTTCTACAGGCGGCTCTGTCCGATTTTGAAGGAGCGGCGAATACAATTTCACGCTGGGGGGCAACAGCGTTGTTGTCGCCCCCACGTTTAATAACTCTCAAGCCCTTATTGAAAAAATCCCCCCTGTCGAGTTCATATTGTACCCGATAGGAGGGATTTCCGCGAGCTGCGGGATTACATTTTTATGAAACGGCGATTATCTGCTGCGTCTGCGTTTTGTGTGATATGTAGCTATGCCAAGCATGCCGAAGCAAGATACAAGCAAGAGCTCAAGCCATAGCAACATCTGGCTGTTGTTTCCGGTCTTAGGTGATGTTGTTGTGTCGGAACTGTCATCAATCGCACTGCTGTCATCGTCGTCGCCCGTGTCGTTATCGGTTGTTGCGTCGTCATCGTCGCCCGCGTCCTCTGTGGTCGGGTCCTCAGTGGTCGGGTCCTCGGCGGTCGGGGCCTCAGTGGTCGGGGCCTCAGTGGTTGGGGCCTCAGGGGTGGGCGCCGCAGTGGACGGAGCCTCAGTGTAGGTCGCAACGGAATCGTCGTTGTACAGCTGTGGGGTCCCGGTATCTTATTCA
>JAJQIJ010000028.1 GCA_021199275.1 Clostridiales bacterium | reverse complement strand
AGTCAGCCCTATAAAACTTGAATTTAATTTTAAAAGTAGTATAATAAAAATAGTTAAGGCAAGAAATACATCTGCACTTTAAAATATGCGCGTGCTCTTGCCTGTTTTTTGGGCGTAACGGCTGCCGGGCAGCGGCACGTTATGCTTTTATTCTGTTTATTTCCTCGGCAATTTATTTTTAAATTTTCAGAGGGCATTTTAAATGGCAAGACTTAAAAAATTTTTTGGGGTTTTAGTTACTCTCGAATTGCTGCTTGGGTTTGCTATTACAACATTGGCGGCAGATTCATTCACCGTAACGGTTTACGGCAATGAGGGCGAGAGCTATGCCGCCTATAAAATTTTAGACGCTGTTGAAAGCACGGGCGAAACTGAAACAGGCAGCGAAACCACTGACGCCCCTTACAGCATAAGCCCGGACAGCGCGTGGTTTGCCGCTGTAAGTGCTGCCGAATCTCCGTTTGACGTTACCGTTTCTGCCCAAGATTCAAGTTTATATTTTGTAACTTTAAAAAATGATAAAGACGAAAGCGACATAGCCGCCTATTTTTCCGAAATTATATGCCCTGACGCGGCTGTGGCAGCTTCTGCCGGCACCATTAAGACAGGCAAAGACAGCATAACGCTGGACTTGACGGACAGCGGCGCCGGCTATTATTATGTCAGCACTTCCCCTGGCAGTGTGTTTGAGCTGACTTCCGCCGTTTCCACCGCCACAGTTGAAGACTCTGCGGTCAGCGCCGAAGAGTCAGCCGGCGACACGGTTTTAACATATGACGGCGAAGATTACAGCATAACAGTAAGCTTCGGCGAAGACGCCCGGCTGCCTGAAAATGTGCAGCTTGTTGTAAGCGAATATGCCGAAGATTCAGAAACCTGGCAGGCGCGCTATGCACAGGCCGCTTTGCTGTATGGCTGGGAAGAAAGCTATGATTTTCGCCTGTTTAACATAACCCTGTGCGCAGACGGTGAAGAAATTGAACCGGCAGCGCAGGTAAATGTAACCGTTACATATTCCGAAATGGAAGAAGAAGCGCAGTATTCAATTACCCACTATGCTGACGGCGAAACAAAGTCGCTGGATTCCGAAAGCAGTTATGACGACGGGGTGCAGAGCATCAGCTTTTGCACAGACTCTTTTTCGGATTACGGCATAGCAACAGCCAGCACAGATGACCAGGGCGATATAGGCAGCGAGCTTGACGGCGACTATGCTTACCTTTCAGACGTTGCATTGGTGGCAGACGAAAGCACAGCTTCCGGCTATTCTGTTAGGACCGGCACCTCACCGTGGGACAGTGAAGAAGGCGCCGGCAACGACACCACAGGCCTTGACAATGTTTTGCGCACATATGACATTACAACATATACCGTTACATTCACCAGCAGGGTGCGTGACGACGCGCCTTATAAAACATATTACCAAGGAAATTTATATTTTGAATTTATACTTCAGGGCGACAGCACCGAAGTTCAGTATGAAGAGGGCAGCATGAGCTGGCTTTCAGCCAAAAATGCCGTTTACACCATTACAGAGGAAGAAATAGACGGGGTGACCTGCCAGGTGCTGCGCGGTTATTATTTGTGGACCCCGGCGTCCGGCAACACGCACGCCATTGGCGAAAGCACGCAGGAACTGACTCTTGCAATTCGCGCCCTGGCAATGAAAAACGGCGACACAATTCAGCCGACCTTTACGTTTTTCCTTTACGGCAACGATGTCGGTGTTGACTATACTGACTGGGGCACGGCAGATTATGCCGGCGGTGCTGTAACAGACAGCGAATATGCCTGCGCAGAGCATGGCGAAGTTGAATTTCAAACCATTACTTCGCCGCTGATAACCGTGTCGGCAATTGCAAACTATAATGTCAAGCTTGTGTCAGATTCATATCAAACAACGGGCACCTTTGATTTCAGCACCGGCAACTCTTTGGCGCTTGATTCAGACGCGGGCAGCGTTTCGGGCAGGCTTGGCAGCTATGCCATAACCATTCAAATTGTGGGCAAATCGGCAACAGAGGGCTTAAAGGGCATAGAACTGCCGAAGTCCGGCGAAGACATCACTTTTACAATTACACTGGCAAGCACGGCTAAATATTCAAGCTCAACAAAAGACGTGACTTCTGAATACACGCCTCTTGTGTGGAGCTTTGAGGGCAATTCAGTTAGTTCCACACAGCAAGACGGCAGGGCTATTCCGGCTGTTTTGCAGCGCTATTACGCGTCCAATTCGCCCCTTAACAAATATTCGTCATCGTCAACATATTCTTACCGTTCGTGCTATGACGGCGGCACATGGACTGCAGCGCAGTCAGGCACCACGCTCAGCATAACAATAAGCGACTGGCAGCTTAACATGAATTACCTGCCTTATGGTAATGCAAGTTCAAGCACCACAACCTATACTTATTACGACCCGACTTCCATTGACAATTATTGGGACATTCAATATGCATGCATTGCCGGGGGCGAGCTGTGGGTTGTGCAGCCATTTTATAATTCTGACGGCGAATATATTTTAGACTATTTGGGCGCAAGCGACGCCAGCTTCACCGTCACCGCGAAAGACAGCAGCTTTTCCATTACAGACAGCAGCGGCAACACTATAACCACGCAGGCTGTTACAACAGACGATTCCGTATCACAGAGCTTTGCCTTGGTAAAGCCCGGCAGCATTCAACAGCAAATTCAATATCAGGCATATAACCGTTCCGGCTGGAACGACCCGCTTACAGAGGGCTGCTGGGGCACCCCTAAGGACTGGATTCTTTCAGGAAATAAGCTTGCCATATTCAACTGGCTTACAAACGACGGCTCTGAAGACCAATATACGGCGGTGGCATATGACCAGCTTGTGAAATTTGACGACGCATTTTTTGACTTGGAAAGCGTCAGCGCCGCAACACTTAACAGCAGTGTGTTGGCGGTGAAACCAACAATTTTATATGCCGCAAAGGCTGACAAAACAGGGTGGAGCCACACAGATGAAGACGGCAATGAGCTTTCCCCCGGTGACGACGGCTATGACGCTGAAATGATATATGCCACCACAGATGATTTAGTTTATTTCAGCAGCCTTTCAGTACTTGAAAGCGAGGGGTACACCTGCGTTGGCGTTTTGGTGGAATACAGGGGCCTTATGTCCGAAAGTTATAACCACACTGACGTAACGCTTAAGGGCTCGGCAAAAACAACAGCAGCTGTAAACTGCGTATATATGATAACTCAATACGCCCGTGCATGGAACAGAAACGATTTGGCTGAAGCCTGCGCAGAAAGCGGCAATTCAGAATATGAAAGCTACACATTAAACGATATACTTGGCATGAGCGCGTCAGAAATTAAAACGCTGGTTAATGAGCTGATACCGTCTCGCTCCACAACGGCGCTTGATTCCGGCACTTCAACAGACACGCTTACTTATGCAAGCGATTACCCTGACTGTTACTGGATTAACGGCGGCGCGGACGGCACCAGCAGCTCGTCTTCACTTATCAGAAACTATGTTAAAGCGTCATATGACGAAAACGGCTATGTTGCCGGCGCGACTTCCGGCACATATTACGGCGACTCGTGTTTGCTTGTGGGTTACACTTCCGGTGTTGATTTAAGCGTCGCACAAACCACGACTGACGGCACTGAAAAAAGCTCATATGACATGGACACAAACCAAAGAATTGTTGACTATGTTTTAGAGGGCTATATTATTCGTGACAGTTCAGAGAGTTCAACGGAAAGTCAGTCGCAGCTAACCACAGTCACATTTACTGCAACTCTGCCGGACGGGCTGACATATCTTGAAGGCTCGTCTTACATAGGGGGAACATATACAAGCAACGGCGAGGGCGTGCAGGGCACTGTGACAGACGGCACGCAGCTTTCCGAAAACGGCAGCGTCGTTTACACGACGGAAGACGGCGTTGAAATAACCGTTACATTAACAGTAACCGAAACCGTTACGGAAGATTCAGACGGAAATACAACCACCACAACCACGCTTACCTATGTGCTTGTGGGCGTTGAAATAAACGGGGACGCCACCCAATATTTAGACAAAATATATTTTTCGGCGCAAATAGGCACGCCCGGTGTAGAAAGCACTGACGTTGTAAACAACCAAAGCCTTACAACGTCTGCCACAGTTATAACCACAGAAGACTATACCCGTGAATTCAGCACGACAAACGGCAACTATTCCGAAACCAGCATTTTGGTTTCAAAAAACTCAGCGGTAAGCCTGGTTAAATTTGCAGACCAAAGTGTTGTTGACGTCGGCTCTGAAATGGGCTTTACTATGGACGTGGACAACAACAGCTCTAACACGCTTTCCATTGTTGCGGTTGACAGTCTGCCTTATAGCGGAGACGGCGTTTCAAGCTTCACCGGCGATGTTGTGGTAACAGAGTTCAGCGTAACGTCAAACAGCACCGCAGACCTAAGCAACATAACATTTTATTACACTTTAAACACAGATTACTGCGGGCTTGACAGCGAAGACTTGGCAAGTGAAGATTTCAGCGATACAGACATTTGGACTGTGCTGACTGTTGACAGCAGCACAGGGGTTGCTGATTTGCCAAGCAATTTCCAGCCGGTTGCGATTGTGGCGGTAGGCACCCTTGAGTCTGAAGAAATGCTGGAGATGCATATTACCATTGACCTGCCTGACGCAGAGCCCGGCGACTATATAGTAAACAACCTGAGCCGCGGCAACCTTTCAAGCTCTGCGCGCTGCCGTGTTGTAAACAGAACGCTCAGCGGCCTGACATGGCTTGACAGCAACGGAGACGGAATTCAGGACAGCGGTGAAGAAGCAATCAGCGGAGTCAGCATTATGCTTTTAAAGCTGAATGACGACAATGAATATGAAGCCGTGTGCTACAGCGGCACTGACACGCCCGTCATAATAGAAACCGGCACGCAGGTTGACCTGTTAAATGCAACCGGCGAAGATGATATAGAGGAATATACCGCAGGCTATTATTTTTTCACTAATCTTTCCGCCGGCACATATGCCCTTATGTTTTATTCCGGCACAACAGACATAACAGGCTATGTTGCTTCGCCGGTTGACGAGGGCGACGATGACGCCGTTGATTCAGACGCCGTGGCTGCATATTCCGGCTATAGTCTAAGCTACACAATTATAACCGACATAGACATGCCGGACGCTTCCGAACTGACTTACAGCACATACAGCTCTGCCAATAATGACAGCGGCTTTTTACTGTATGAACTTGAAATTATTAAAACAGATGTCACCGATTCAAGCGGGGAAACAGTGCTTCAAGGCGTTTCCTTTAAGCTTGAAAAGCTGACTGAAGACGACAGCGGCGAGCTTAGCGTTGACAGCAGCGTTACATATTCGGAAGAGACAACTGACGAAAACGGCATTATTACTTACAGCGACTTGAGCGCGGGCATTTACAGATTAACCGAAACAAATACTGTAGATGGCTATTATATGTTGACAAATTCAATTTTGCTGACTTTGGGCACAGATTTGACAGCCACAGCTGTGGAAGATTGCACAGACCCCGCAGCATACAGTGTCAGCATTAATGAAAACACAGTCAGCGTTACGGTGCCGAATGCCCCGGGGTCAGAGCTGCCCATGTTCGGCGGCGCGGGCACATTTATTTATATGCTGCCGGGTGTTTTGCTTTGCGCCGGTGCGGCGGTTTTGGTTTACCTTAAAAGGCGGCGCCGGTTAAATAAACCGGGCGTTCAGTAAAACCACCCCATAATGGCACCGCTGCTTTTCCCGCTTTACATGCGCCGAAAAATTTCAAAAAAAATAAACACCGCCGTGCATTAACACGGCGGTTTTGATTAACAGAAAATATTTTTAATATAGTTTAAATATATAAATAATTAAACCATAAATAAATGAGCTGCCGACGCCGTAAACTATAACAGGCCCGGCAATTGTAAACATTTGCGCCGCAGTGCCCAGCACGGCGCCTTCATGCTTGAATTCAAGAGCGGGCGACACAACTGAATTTGCGAAGCCTGTTATCGGCACAATTGTGCCGGCACCGGCATGGCGCGCAATTTTGTCAAAAACGCCTATGCCTGTCAGTATTGCCGTTATAATTATAAGAATGCATGATGTGCCCGTTTTTACCTCGTCTTCGCCAAGACCGGCTTTTTCCAAAATTGTGTTCAGCAGTTCGCCGAAACAGCATATTGCGCCGCCGAACAAAAAAGCTTTAACGCAGTTTAAAACCACCGGCGAATTAGGCGACGCCCTGTCTGCCATCTTGCTGTATTCATCTTTACTAATGCTCATTTTATCACTCCGTTTCATAATTCTGCTGCTATTATTTCATTAATTTTTGAAAATATGCAAACTGTGCTTGACAAACCATATAATTATCTGTATAATCAAAATATACTATTTGTAATTGAAAGGACCGTGTGCCATGCATTTAATAGATGTGCGCAATGTTTATAAAATTTACAACCCGGGCGAAAACCAGGTTAATGCGCTTGACGGCATTTCCCTTACTATTGACGAGGGTGAATTTGTAGCTGTTATCGGCCAGTCAGGTTCGGGCAAGTCCACTCTGATGAACATGCTGGGCCTTTTAGACATGCCTACTTCCGGCGAATATTATATAAACGGCCGTTTGGTTGACGATTTGACTGACGACGAAATGAGCGAAATCAGAAATGAACAGATTGGTTTCATATTTCAGGGCTTTAATTTGATTGCGTCGCTTAATGCCATAGAAAATGTTGAACTGCCGCTTGTTTACAGGGGCGTGTCAAGGCAGGAAAGGCATGAAATTGCGGTTAAAGCGCTCAAAAGCGTGGGTCTTGAAAAAAGAATGCACCACCTGCCTGCCGCTCTTTCAGGCGGCCAGCAGCAGCGTGTTGCCGTTGCCCGCGCCATTGCCGCGCACCCGCCCGTTATTTTGGCAGACGAGCCCACCGGCAACCTTGACACACGTTCAACCAAAGACGTTATGCAGATTTTACACAGGCTTAAAGATGACGGCAGAACAGTAATAGTTATTACGCACGATAACGAAATTGCCGAACAGGCAGAGCGCGTAATCAGAATCAGAGACGGGCGCGTTGTTGAAGATTATATTAACCCCGGGTTTGAAGAAAAATACGGCAGAGAATCAAAAAAAGACAATAAAAAGCCTATTGACGAAGGCTAAGCCGGAATAAATCACCTGCATCTTGTGAAAAATATAGCAGGTGATTTTTTATGAACTTTGTATATGCTTTTCTGGTGGGCGGCGCCATATGCGTTGTGGGGCAGTTGCTTATTGATTTAACTAAAATGACCCCGGCAAGAATTCTTGTGCTTTTTGTGTGCCTCGGTGTACTGCTGGGGGCTTTCGGCATTTACGACAAGCTTGTTGATTTCGCCGGAGCAGGCGCCACCGTGCCGCTTACCGGCTTTGGCAATTCGCTTGCAACAGGTGTAAAAGAAGCCATTCGGGAAGACGGCTTTTTGGGCGTTATTACCGGCGGGCTTACAGCATGCGCCGGCGGCGTTACCGTGGCGGTTTTGTCCGGCTTGGCGGTTTCGTTTATTGCACGGCCGAAAGATAAATAAATTTTAAAAAACTATTGAAATTGTCAGGCAGTTGTGCTAAAATCATTCAAACGCGCAGAGCGCGCATAAAAAATTTCGGTTAGGAGAATGAATAATGGCTGCAATGACATATGAAAGCTTGGTAAATACAGTAAGAAATAAATTTAAGGGTGCAGACGTCAGCTCAGTGAGCGGCACGCTGGCATACCAGTTTAATGTAACCGGCAAGGCAGAGGGCATTTTTTATGTTGAAATTAAAGACGGCAGTGTAAATGTTGAGCCCTATGAATATTATGACAGAAACGCCATAATAACAATTAACGGCACAAACCTTATTAAACTGATTAACGGCAAGCTTGACCCGGTTTTGGCATTTACCACAGGCAAATTAAAGGTTGACGGTGACGTAAACGCCGCGCTCCAGCTAATTAAATTTATTAAATAAACGCCAAGAGGCAGCCCTTGTGGGGCTGCTTTTTGTTTGCCATAATTGAGCCGTGCTTTTTTAGCTTTAGGCGCCCTTGTCAAAATAAAATAACAGAATTTAACAAATATACTTGTTTAAAATATTCAAATGCTGTATAATAAAAATGATATTTTTATTGTGGGCGCCGCCCCAATAAAAGCATGGTAAATTACGGGCAGCCGTTGTTAAAACTAACAGCCGGCTTCTGTGTTTACCTTGCAAAATTAATTACCGGCCGGAGGTACATATTATGAAGCACCCTGAAATCATTGAAAAAATGAGCTTGGAAGAAAAGGCAAGGTTTGTTTCGGGTTTTAATTATTGGAATCTTGAACATAACGATGAACTTGGGCTTCCGCAAATTATGGTAACAGACGGGCCGCACGGGCTCAGAAAGCAAAACCCTGACGCTGACGGGGTTGGGCTTGGAAATTCTTACCCTGCAACCTGCATGCCGACTGCGGCAACTTCTTCCTGCTCTTGGGACGAAGAGCTGCTTAAAAAAGAGGGCGAAGCCCTTGCAGAGGAATGTTTAAAGGAAAAAGTGTCTGTAATTTTAGGCCCGGGCACTAACATTAAGCGTTCGCCGGTGTGCGGGCGTAACTTTGAATATTTCAGCGAAGACCCGCTGCTTGCGGGCAAAATGTCTGCCGCGCTTATAAACGGCTGCCAGTCAAAGGGGGTTGGCAATTCGCTTAAGCATTTTGCGTGCAATTCGCAGGAAGCTTACAGAATGGTTATAAACGAAGTTATTGATGAAAGAACAATAAGGGAAATATATTTCCCGGCTTTTGAAATAGCCGTTAAGGAAGCTCAGCCATGGACAATTATGAATTCCTACAACCGTATCAACGGCGTTTATGCTTCACAAAACGACTGGCTGCAAAACCAGGTGGCCCGCAAGGAATGGGGCTTTAAGGGGCTGTTTGTCACAGACTGGGGCGCTTCGGTTGACCGTGTGCCCGGCCTGAAAAACGGCACAGACCTTGAAATGCCGTCATCAGGCACGCTTAACACTGAAAAAATCGTGGCGGCTGTCAACAACGGCGAGCTTGACGAAGCCGTGCTTAACGAAAGAGTTGACAATATAGTTGATTTAATCATAAAATCAAAGCCCGCCCTTGAAAAGGAACACACATATAACGTTGAAGCGCACCACCGCCTTGCCGCCGAAATTGCAGAGGGTTCAATGGTGCTTTTGAAAAATGACGACCAAGTTCTGCCGCTGAAAGCAGGGCAAAGGGTTGCCGTAATAGGCGAAATGGCGAAAGCGCCGCGTTACCAGGGCGCAGGGTCCTCTGTAATCAACCCCACAAAGATTGACAATGCGCTTGACAACCTTAAATCTGCCGGCGTTGACGTCATTTATGCTCAAGGCTATTATAAGGCGCCGCCAACTAAAAAAGACAAAAACAGAAAGCCTGATGAAGCTCTTCTTGAAGAAGCTATTTTGGCAGCCAAGGGTGCAGACGTTGTGCTTGCCTTTATAGGCCTGACAGAGGAACTCGAAGCCGAAGGCTATGACAGGGAAAATATAAACCTGCCGGAATCGCACAATAAATTAATAAGCGAACTGGTAAAAGCCAACCCCAACGTTGTGGTTGTGCTTGCCGGCGGCTCTGTTGTGCTTATGCCTTGGGTAAATGAAGTCAAGGGCATTTTAAATTCAGGCCTCGGCGGGCAGGCAGGCGGCGTTGCCGTTGCAAATATTCTTACCGGCAAGGTAAACCCAAGCGGCAAAACTTCAGAAACATACCCGCTTGCTTTTGAAGACAATCCAGTTTACGGTAATTACCCCGGCCAGCCTATTGTTTCAGAGCATAAAGAAAGCGTCTATATAGGCTATCGTTATTATGACACTGCAAAAAAGCAAGTCCTTTTCCCGTTTGGCTATGGGCTTTCATATACAACATTTGAATACAGCGGCATAAAGCTTTCAAAGTCTGATATGGCAGACAATGAAACGGTTGACGTAACATTTACTGTTACAAACACCGGCGAAGTTGACGGGGCAGAGATTGTTGAAATTTATGTAAAAGACAGCGATTCCACTATTTTCCGCCCGGAAAAGGAACTGCGTGCGTTTACAAAGGTGTTTTTAAAGGCCGGCGAAAGCAAAGAGGTTACGCTGAGCTTGGGCAAGCGCGCTTTCGCATATTTCAATGTAAACCTTGGCGACTGGCATGTTGAAAGCGGTGAATTTGAAATAATGGTTGGCGCTTCAAGCCGCGACATCAAGCTTTCTGCGAAAATCAACGTCAATTCAACTGTTGACGCCGAAGTGCCGGACTATAAAGAAAGCGCCCCGGCATATTACAGCGCAGACATTGAAAATATGACCGGCGCTCAGTGGGCGGCTGTTTACGGCAGCGAAGTGCCGACTAATGAGCGTGACACCACAAAGCCGATTACAATTTATAACTGCCTTGACGATGCAAGCCACACAAAATGGGGCGGCAGAATTTGCCGTCTTGTAAAGAAAGTTATGGGTAAAATGGGCTCTGCCGAAAACGGAGACGGGGCAATGCTTGAAGCCATGGCGCTGCAAATTCCTATAAGGAACTTTGTTTCAATGTCATGCGGTGTGTTCAGCCCGGCAATGGCACAGGGGCTTTTGAAAATACTTAATGACGATAAATCAACATTCGTCGGCTTCAATGCTATTTTCTGGCGGCTCGGCGGTGCGCTTGTAAGGCTGCCCGCGCTGCTCAAATCAATTTGACGTTAGGGATTTATTGCAAACTGAAAAACAACTCAGGTGAAAATGTCCCCCGCCTCTATATGTGGCGGGGGCAGATTTTTACCCGGGTTAATTATTTTAAAAAACGTTTGAAAAGCTTATTTTCGCGCTGTCATACATTGCCGAAAGCTCGCTTTTAGCTTCGGCAATAAGCTCGTCTAACTCATTTGCATCGTCGCCGGAATATTCGCTTATCATTTTAAAAGTTAAATCAATGCCCTCAAAAACAGAGTGGTTTGAAAAAAGAGATATTTTTTTGTAATAATCATTCCAAATTTCTGCCGCATCAAGCGCATATTGCTGCTTGTCCGCAGCGGCTTGCGCGTTTTGTGCCTGTGATATTTCGCTGTTTATTTCATAATATGCGCTTTTTATAGTCAACTGTTCATATGTGCACAAAAGCACCGCTATGGCTAAAAAGCCTATTGCAAACCAAATCCTTTTCATTTTTCACCCCGTGAATTCTTGTTGCCCGAGCTTTTCGGAATTATAAAAATATTTCCGCCGCCGTCAACAGTCATCAGCATAATTTCTTTTTGTTCATAATTTGAATATTCTATTTGCAGCCGAATTTCACTTTCGGCTGTTTTTGTTTTGCTGTAATATTCGCTTACAGGCTTGCCGTCTATTACAATAGCTATGGGCGTAGTTTTGTCCTGTGCCTGAATATTAAGCTGTTTTGGTGTTACCGGCGAAGCGTCTGCCTTTTTCAGCACTGAAACATTGCCGTTTGTTTCTATTATTGCGTCCTGCACGTCTGCCATGTCAAACACATCTTTTTGCCTTATGGCGTCTACCAAATCATCTATGGTAAAACGCAGCCTTTTCATCTGCTTTTCGTCAAGCTTTCCGCCTTTTATAACAAAAACAGGCCTGCCCTGAATGAAATTCCTGAAAGCCAGACTTTTCATAGACAATATTGACACCAATATTTCAAAAGACACGAAAATAAGAATCGGAATCAGCATGTTTGCAAGCGGCATGCTGTTGTCTTCCAGAGGAATGCTTGCCACCTGAGACACCAAAACCGTAATTACAAGCTCGTGCGGCTTTAGTTCGCCTATTTGCCTTTTTCCCATTATTCTCATTGCCGCAACAACAGTTATATAAATAATTACCGCCCTGATTAAAGTTACGCCCACATATATCACCAGCAATATTGTTTGCATAAATTTTGAAAATATTGCAAAGATACACATAAGAACAAAAAAGGGGTTGTTAATATTGACCGCTGCCGTTGTTTCAAGTGACATAAAAGAAAATAAAAAAATTCTTGAAAGCGATTTCGCAGACTGTTCTGACTTCCTTTTACGCGAATGCAAGGTAGACGGCACACAGGCTATTGTCTGTGTGCTTGACGGCATGGTTGACAGCATGCAACTGTCTGAAATGATTATGGAGCCATTGCTCAGATACCGTGGCAAATACAGCGGCGGGGCAGAGCTTTTTAATATTTTAAAAACATCTGTAATATGCAGCGTTGAAATGGACACGGCCAAAAAATTTGCAGACGTTTATTATTACCTTTCCTCCGGCTTTGCCGCGTTGTTTATTGACGGCGCGGGCGAATGCCTGGTGCTTGGAATACAGGGGTTTGAAAAACGCAGCGTAGACGAGCCTTCAAACGAAGCTGACATAAAAGGCGCAAAAGAGTGTTTTACCGAAACTTTAAATGACAATAAGGCTATGCTGCGGCGCAGAATTAAAACGCCTGAATTAAAGCTAAAACAAATTAATATGGGCGTCAGTTCAAAAACGCCCGTTGTAATTGCTTATATTGAAAATATTGCCGACTCCGAACTGGTGTCCATGGTTGAAAAGCGCCTTGTGCTGGCAAATATACGCACGGTGCAGGATTTCGGCGAACTTGAAGCGTTTTTGAACACAGACAGAAAGTCATATTTTTCCGCTGTGGGCAATACGGAACGCCCAGACAAGCTCTGTTCAAAGCTGCTTGAGGGCAGGGTGGCGGTTTTAACCGACGGCTCGCCTTTTGCTCTTTTTGTGCCCAATTTGTTTACAGACAATTTTTCAACGGTTGACGATTACGACAACCTGCCTTTTTATGCAACATTTAACCGCTTGCTCAAATATTTTGCATTTGTAATATCAATAATTCTGCCCGGCTTTTATGTGGCGGCCGGCACCTTTCACCAAGAGCTTATTCCAACATCGCTGATGTACACTATTGCCGCGGCAGAAGCCACAACGCCGTTTTCTTTAATGCAGGAAGCGCTTATGATTTTAGTGCTTTATGAAATAATGCGCGAAGCCGGGCTTCGCCTGCCGAAAGTAATTGGACATGCCGTGTCAATAATAGGCGCGCTTGTAATAGGGGACGCGGTTGTAAACGCAGGCCTTGTGGGCGCGCCCATGCTTGTTGTTGTTGCGGTTACCGCAATTGCTTCATATGTAGTTTACCCGCTTTATGAAAGCATTGCCGTTTTGCGCTTTGTTTTTATTTTACTGGGCGGCTTTTTGGGAATTTACGGCATTGTGCTGGGCGTGTGCGTAATTGCTGTAAATATTGCGTCAATAAACCCATACGGCATTCCTTACACCGCGCCTGTTTCGCCGCTTAATTACAAAAGCCTTGGCGACATTTTTTACCGTGAAAGCTGGAAAAAACTTTCAAAACGCAAAGTAAAAGTGCAAAACTTAAGGGGTGCTGACGTTGACAAAATATAAAGTGGGTAAAATTTCGGGCGCTAATCTGTTTTCTTTGCTGTTTATATGTAATGTGCTTGTTATATTTACAAAAAGCACTATTTCGCTGAAAGGGCAGTTTTCGTCTGACATTTTCATATCTTTGATTATTGCGTTTGGCGTTGTGGCGTTGGCGGGCATACCTGTAAATATAGCGGCCAAGCGTGCGCAAAGACTTATTAACAACAAATATATAAACATATTGTATGCGCTTTATTTTTTGTATATAGGCGCGGTCGGCGTGGGCAGATTTGCGCTTTTTGCTTCAACTGAACTTGACTATCAGACAAAAGCATGGGTCTTTGCGCTGCTTATAATTGCCGCCGGGGCTTACTGCGCATATTTGGGGCTTGAAGCGCTTTCAAGGTTTTCATCTGTCGTTTTCATTCTTACAGTTGTCGGCATTGCCGCCATGCTTTTGTTCAGCATAAGGGAATTTTCGCTTATAAATTTATTTCCTTTTACAAAAAACAGCGCCGCAGACATAATTTCAAACGCGCTTGACTTTGCGTCTGACACCGGAGAAATTGTTATAACAGCCGCAATCGCGCCGAAAGTAAACGGCAAAGTGCAAAAGCCTTTTTATTTTTCTGTTTTGCTGTCGTTTATTATGTCGTCATTATTGGTGCTCGGCGCAATGGGTGTAATGGGAGACGCGGCGGCGTTAAATTCCTATCCGTTTTTTCAACTTTCCCAGCTTGCCAGAATGAACGAAAGCGTGCGCCTTGATTCGCTTTACACAGCTTTTTGGATTTTAACGGTGCTTATAAAAACCGCGCTGCTTTTATATTGCGCCGGTGAATTATTGCCTATTAAAAAGAAAGGGCTGAGCTTCACTTGCGCCGGCATTATTATGCTGCTGATTTCGCTGACAATTACTTCTACAGACAGCTTTTTTGTCATAAATCTTTATTCGCGCTTTATTCCGTTTGTAGTTTTTGCGTTTGCACTGCCGCTGTTTTTACTGCTTAGTTTTAAGAAAAATAAGGGTGATGAATTACTTGAAAAGCTTTAAAATATTTGCCGCCTTTTTACTGGTAATGCTTAGCCTTTGCGGCTGTTCTGACAACAGCGGGCTAAGAAATATCAGCGTTATTGAGGGCATGGGGGTTGATTATGAAAACGGCAGTGTTTCGGTTACCGTGCAAAGCCTTAATCTTGCAAAAGAGGGCAGCGGGGTTGAAGCGCTTTCGGGCAATATAACCATGAATACCACAGCAGATTCTGCAAGTATATCAGAGGCTATTGAAAAAATTTCTCAACAAACTTCAAAAACACTGTTTTTCGGCCAAAATAAAATTATTGTGTTCGGTAAAGAATTTGCAGCCAATTATTTAACAGAAAGCCTTGATTATATTCTGCGCTCTGCAGATTCGCGTTCAGACGTGCTGATTTGCATTTCAGACAGCACTGCCCTTGAAATTCTTGAATGCGAAGAAAATGACGCGCTTGTCCCGGCCGAAGCCATTTATGACTTGCTTGAAACCGGAGAAGAGCAGGGCTTTGGCGCTTATGTCACCGTTAACGACCTTTTGAATATGTATGCAGACAAAACGTCTGACATATATTTGCCTGTGCTAAAGCTGAACGACGACAGCATACAGGTAAACGGCATAGCCGTTTACAGCAATGAAAAATTAAAAACCGTTTTAAACAGCAGCGAAACCTTTGGCTTTTTGGTGCTGTCAGACAAGCTGGAAACAGGGCAGCTTGTTTTCCGAAGCGACAAATTCGGCGATATTGACGCTCAAATTATATCGTCTGCAACCAAAACCAAAGTCAGCGTTGTCAACGCCCGGCCGGTGTTAAGCGTTAATATAAAATCATCTTTAATGCTTCAGGAAATAGAAAACGGCATAACTTCGTCTCTGTCAAAAGCAGATATAAGAAGTATTGAAGCCCTTGCAAATGAACGCATTGCGGAGCTTTGCAGTGCAGCTTTCAATAAATGCACAGAAAACGAAAGCGACTGCCTGCGAATAGGCGAAGCGCTTGCAATGTATTGCCCTGAAGAATACGCATATATGAGCAAAGACTGGCACAGCTATTTGAAAAATTGCGTTATTCAGATATCCGTAGACGTTTCTGTAAATAAAATCAACGACAATTCCAAGGGCAGCTGAGCGCAGCCGAAAACAGTGTTGCCAGCTCTTCGCCGGAAGTGCTGCTTTTTGTGTTTATAAAGACAACAGCGGGTATAAGCAGAGTCAGCACAAAAAGTATTATAAATATTAATATTGATTTTTTTATAGCCATGCCTCCTTGACTTTATACTGAATGTTATAGTATAATATACTCTAAAGCAAATTTAGAGAGCTTAGTATTGGTAAAGGAAGTGATATATTGTCTGCAAATTATATTTCACCTATTTCTATGGACGCTCTTTCAAGCTTATGCAGCGAGCTTGAAAAAAATAACCACATTAAACAAAGCGATTACCAGCATTTTCAGGTTAAAAGGGGCCTGAGAAATGACGACGGCACCGGCGTAATGGCCGGGCTTACAAGAATCTGTTCAGTTGAAGGCTATTATATTTTAGACGGTGAACGTGTTGCTAAGGAAGGCAAGCTTTCTTACCGGGGCTATGACATCAATAAAATCGTTGAAAACTGTGTTAAGGAAAACCGATTCGGCTTTGAAGAGGTTGTTTGGCTTCTTTTATTCGGCGATTTGCCCACTGAAAACCAGCTTTTTTCATTATATGAGGTTATATCTGAATGCCGCGCTTTGCCTGACGACTTTGTTGAAGACATGATAATGAAGCACGCGTCAAAAGACATAATGAACAAAATGGCCAGGTGCATTATGTGCCTTTACTCTTATGACGAAGACCCTGACAACACATCTGCCGCAAACGTTTTGCGCCAGAGCTTGCAGCTTATAGCCCAGATTCCAACTATTATGAACGCGGCATATCAGGTAAAAAGGCGCCTGTTTTACGGCAAAACAATGTATCTGCACCCAATCAAAAAGGGGCAGTCAACCGCGCAGTACATTTTAAACCAAATACGCCTTGACAAGAAATTTACAGACGAAGAGGCGAAGCTGCTTGACATAATGCTTATGCTTCATGCAGACCATGGCGGCGGCAATAATTCAGCTTTTGCCACGCGCGTTTTAACGTCAAGCGGCACTGATACATATTCCACAATAACAGCGGCGTTTGGTTCGCTGCGTGGGCCTAAACACGGCGGTGCAAATATTAAAGTCGCCAATATGATGAACGAAATACTTCAAAATGTGCCTGACCCGACTGACGAGGGCCAGATTCGCGATTACTTAGTAAAAATTCTAAAAAAAGAAGCCGGAGACGGGCTTGGCCTGATTTACGGCATGGGGCATGCGGTTTACACGGTTTCAGACCCGCGTGCGGTAATTCTGAAAAAAAGCGCGCGCGAACTTGCATACCGCGCCGGTTTTGAAAAAGAGTTTATAACCCTTGAAAACATTGAAAAAGTTTCGCCTGCCCTGATACAGGAATTCAAAGGCAACGACAAGGAAATATGCGCAAATGTTGACCTTTATTCGGGGCTTGTCTATAAAGTGCTTGGAATACCCGAAGATTTATACACGCCGCTTTTTGCCTGCGCGCGTATTGCAGGTTGGTGTGCGCACAGAATTGAAGAACTTACGTCAAGCAACAGAATCATTCGTCCGGCGTATAAAAGCATAGCCCAAAAAAGGGAATATACCCCGATTTATGAAAGATGATGAAAAGCCGCAATAAAAAAAATATATCGCCGCTCTTTAAATTTATTTTACAAGCCATTTCAGCGCTGGCATTTGTCTGCGCTGTTATTGTGCGCTTTGTTCAGCTTTATAAATTTACTAACAGTGAGTCCGGAAATATATTTTCAGGGGGCGAAAGCAGCATATGCGCATATTACGCCCTGCTGTTTATATTTATTGTGTGCGTTTCGGTTTACGCTTCATTTTGCGAAGTGCAAAACCCATTTTCCGCTGCGCCCAGCAAGCCGTTGCAGCTGTGTTCGTTTGCGGCGGGAATTTCAATGTTTTATGATTTCGTAAGGCAGTGCCTTAACTGCTATTATTATGTTCAAAATGAATATCTTGAATATGTCTATTTGTTTTTTATTGCTTTAAACGCGCTGTTTGCGCTCGTTTCGGCTTTTTATTTTTTTACTATGGCCGCGTCGTTTAACACACCAAGCTATAATTTTGCGTTGCTTGGCGTTTTGCACACAGCGCCGTTTTTATGGGCGTTTTCCAGGTTGTTTTACTGCCTGTCAATTATTGTAAACCCGATATATTCGCAGGAAAATGTTTTGTCTTTTATCCTAATTGCGCTTTTAACTTTGTTTTTTATGCTGTATTTGCTGCTTGTTGATTCTAAAAACGCAAAGCCCAAGCCCACACTCACGGCAGTTTTGGGGTTTATCTATTCATTCATTGCCGTTTCAATTTCTCTGCCGCGGCTGATTTTATACTTTTTTTACACAGAGCTTTACAACGCCTATTATTCCGCGGTTACATATTTCGTAACAGGCGTTTTTGTTTTTGCTTTTTCATCAAGCATTTTAATTTCAAACAGAAAGGTTTAAAGCATTGTTTCTTGACAGCTTAAAAACAGTAGCCGAACAGGTGCTTATACTTTATATAATCGCCGCAGTCGGCTTCATAGCAGATAAAACACATATTTTCACCCAAGCAGACGCTAAAAAGGTTATTGACCTTATTTTCAATATTGTTTTGCCAATTGCAATAATCAACACGTTTATGAACATGGAATATTCGCCCGAAAATGTCAAGGGGCTTTTTATTGCCTTTGCGTGTTCGCTTGCAACACATCTTTTTGGCGTTTTTATTTCACTTTTTACTTTCAGAAAACGCAAAAGCCTGCTGGAACGCGGCATTTACCACTATGCCACGGTTATGTCTAACGCTGCATTTTTGGCGCTGCCCCTTGCTCAAAGCGTAATTGGCGACAAGGGCGTATTTTATTGCGCGGCATATGTGGGCGTGTTCAATATATTCGCTTTTACTTACGGTATATATGAAATCAGCGGGCGCAAAGCGAAAATGAACGTAAAAAAAATTATTATAAACCCCGGCACAGTGTCTGTAATAATAGGCATTCCGCTTTTTTTGCTGCAGCTTGATTTCCCCAAAGTTATCAGCTACCCCATGGAAGTTGTGGGCAACATAAATTCACCGCTTGCCATGATTATTTTCGGCACTTTTCTTGCAAATTCAAAATTCAAGCGTCTCTTTACAAAAAAAGAGCTTTATTTTGTGTCTTTTTTAAAGCTTATTGTAATTCCGCTGGTAATGATGTGCGTTTTCAGACTTTGCGGCGTTACAGGAGACTTGCTTGCCGCCATGACTATTTCCGCCGCGGCCCCCACGGCAACAAACACTGCCATGTATGCGGCTAAATATGAAAACGACGCGTCGCTTGGCTCTGAACTTGCCGCCCAGTCCGCCGTGTTTTCAATAGTTACCATGGCGCCAATTGTGGCTCTTGCATATATTATGTAAGTGTAAACTTTATCTTAATAGTTTTTAAATTACTTGTATACCGCCTTTAAAATATGATATAATATACTTCCGGTAAAATTTGCGGCAGTTTTTATCATGCTACGGGAGGTGTTACAGTGAAACTTATATTTGCAATTATTTCTAATAAAGATGTTGAAAAAGTGCTTGCAGCATTAAGCGAGTCAGGCTTTAGGTCAACCAGAATTTCCACAATGGGGCAGTTCCTTGAAAACGGGCATTCATGCATAATAGTCGGCGATGAAGAAAAGCATGTCGATTCCATTTTATCTATAATTGAAAACAATGTTACCAAAAGAGTGGTGCGTTCTTACGGTGTTTCAAGCACCCTGGCGGGTTCGCTGTTGAAGCAGCCGGTTGACGTTGAAGAAAACGGCGGCATTGCCGTTGTAATTGATGTTGAACAATATAAGAGATTCTGATTTTTTTATGGTGTTTAAAAATTTTGTCGGTAATGAAAAAATTAAAGAGCAAATTTCAGCCATGTTTGAAAAGGGCAGGCTGGGCCACATTATTATTATAGAGGGCGAAGACGGGCTTGGCAAAAAAACTCTTGCGCGCGAAATAGCGGCGGCGCTCGTCTGCCGCGCCGAATCAAAAGATTTGCCGTGCGGCGAATGTGCGCAGTGCATTAAAGCGCAGAAAGGCGTTCACCCTGACATTTATGAATATTGCCCGCCGGGCGGCGCGCGTTCTTTTCATATTGAAACCATAAGGCATATTATTAACGATGTTTATATGCCGCCTAATGAAGCGCAGCACAAAATTTATTTGCTTGAAAACGCGCATTGTATGAATGAAAGCGCGCAAAACGCTGCGTTAAAAATTTTTGAAGAGCCGCCTGAATATGCAGTTTTTATTTTAACGGCAAAAAGTAAATCAATGCTGCTTGACACAATTTTGTCGAGAGCGGTTACATTTACCGTTTACCCAGTTGACTATGAGCTTGGCGCCAAATATATTACGGCAGCAAACGACGCAGTCAGCTATGACAAAGCGCTTGCGGCAATTAAGTCACAGCGCGGAAATCTGGGGCGCGCGGTTGCCGAAATAGCTGATTCCAAAGCTTCATACGAAAGTGACTTTGTAAAAAAGATTGTAAATTCGCTTGTCAGTAATGACGAATATTTTTTGCTTGGCGAAATAGCCGGGTGTTCTGAACGGGGGCAGCTTATTTCAGCGCTGCGCCTTTTCAAAGCGGTGCTGCGCGATTCACTGGTGTCAGGCGGCGCGTTGGTGCCTGCGCTTGCGCCTTCGGCAAAGCTGCTTTCTGACAATTACACGCCGGCGCGCATTGTTAATCTTATTGCCGTTACAGACGAGCTTATTGAAATGGCAGACAAAAATGCAAACAGTTCGCTTTTGGCAACAGAGGTTTGTCTGAGCTTGTTCAGGACTGTTGACAGATAGGAGATATTATGACAAAGGTAATACCCGTCAAATTTCCAAACGGAACAAAGGAATATTTTTTTGACCCCGGTGCGCTTGAAATAAAAGCCGGCGACTGCCTGCTTGTTGAAACCGCGCTTGGGGTGCAGCATGTTATTGCCACGCAAAACGTCAAGGAAGTGGAAGAAAAAGCTATTGTGGCGCCGCTTAAAAGCGTTATGCGCGTTGCCACGCCGGGCGACCTTAAAGTTATTGAAAGCATAAAGAAAAAGGAAGAATTCGCAGCCCGCGTTTTCACAGAAGAAGCAAAAACCCAGGGCTATGATTTAAACCTTTCATATGTCGAATATACCTTTGACGGGCACAGGGCGTCTTTTTATTTCACGTCAGACACGCGTGTTGATTTCAAAGCGCTGGCTTCAAAAATTTCAGTGCAAATAAAATCGAAAGTCAATTTAAACCAGATAAACGCGCGTGAAGAAACTAAAATCATGGGCGGAATAGGTGTTTGCGGGCGCCCGTTTTGCTGCTCTACATTTTTAAAATCAAGTTCTTATGTAACCGTTAAAATGGCAAGGGAGCAGGGGCTGAGCATTAACGAGCCTAAAATTTCAGGCTGCTGCGGCAGGCTGCTTTGCTGCCTTAGATATGAAGCAGATACATATTCACACCTTAAGGAAATAACGCCCCCTGTGGGCACGAAAGTCAGCTGTGCACAGGGCAGGGGCGTAATAACTGATATTGCTCTTATAGCCGGCAGGGTGAAGGTTAAGCTTGACGATTCGCCGGAAGCGTTGCCGCTTTCACTTAAGCTCAGTGAAATCAAAGTGCTCAAATAACATAATCGGCGCAGTTAGCCGTGCATAAAAAAGATTAGAGGCGGCTAACTGTAATTTCCACTTGAAATTTCATAAAAATATGTTATATTATAGTTAAGGTTAATCCTTAATTATATTTTGTTTTATAATCAGGAGGTGTTATAAATGGCTTACAAAATTTCTGACGACTGTATTTCCTGCGGCGCTTGTGCCGCCGAATGCCCCGTTGGCGCCATTTCGGAAGGTGACGGCAAGTATGAAATCGACCCGGGCGTTTGCATTGAATGCGGCGCTTGTGCAGCTGTATGCCCTGTGGGCGCTCCGTCGCTTGACTGATTTACTTAAAAAAACAGCCCTTTACCACATGGTAAGGGGCTGTTTGCTTTTTAAATAAGCATTGGCAAAATTTAATGGCGCCAAGGGCGGCAAAACATAATCCGGCTTTTATGAAAATTCAGCACAGCGCAATTGAAGTTACATATATTTCATTGTCAGCTGCCGTAAAGCTTATTTTATAACCGGAAAATTCAAAACAAAACACCCGCGTTTTGTCTGCAATGTAAGCCGGCTTTGGGTTTGCTGACAAAATTTCAATAAGCTGCTCTTCTTTCTCTTGGGGCATTATGCTTTTTGCGTGTTCAGCAAAAGTGACTTCAAATTTTTCAGCTGCCGCCGCTTCACAAAAAGCCGCCGCTTTGGCGTTTTTTACACAGTCTGTGTAAGGAATATATGGCTTTATGTCATAAATCGGCGTGCCATTTACCATGTCTATTCCTTTAACGGTAAGCGTTACCGGCGCCGAATCGGCACAAACGCTTATTAATTCAACCGCTGACATAGCAAGGCTGTTGGGGCGAAACGGCGAACGCGTTGCAAAAACGCCCACTCGTTTATTGCCGCCGAGCATTGGCGGGCGCACAGTCGGGTGAAAAATGTTTCTGTTGTTTTTTGAAAAACCCCAAATTAGCCATATATGTGTGTATTCGCTAAGCCCGCGCACGGCTTCGGCAGACGAAAATTCGGCGTTGAACACCACCGTGCCTATAAGGCTGCTGCCCTTTGCGCTCTGGCGCGGAACGCCGAATTTAGACTCAAAATCTGTTTTTATCGTTGCAATTGGCTTTATTTCCATAATTTTACGGTGGTTATAGACCTGGCTTTAATATGATGCACAGGCCTGTATTTTCCTTTGTAATCATTTCTAAATGTGCTGCGCGCCGTGGTTGAATATATTTCTTCGCCTTTTGCCGTGCTTGTAATTTCAATGTCTTTTGCCAAGCCTTCGTTTACTGCCACAACAACCTCGCCTGTGTCACCGGGTAATTTAAAGGTGAAAATATAAAGCCCGTTTTCAGCTTCATAATGTGTGTCGCTTACTATGCTGCCAACAGGCAGAAATCTTGTGAAATGCAGCATTGCGTAATAGCGTTTTGTGACATAATATTCTGAAAAATCGTCGTTTGCAGAAATCAAACCGTCTGCATAGTCATCTTTTCCGTTTTTCGGCGCAAATTGATTTGCCGCAACCCATGAACACCAGCTTTCTGCACCAAGCGCAGTTAGGTCAAGCCCAATAATTCGTGCCATTATCAACGCGCCGTTTATTGAATGTGTTTTGCTTTTGCACGGCAGTTCGCACCATTCGCTCATGTCAAAACGAATGTGCGGGTGCTTTAAAACTATGTTTTTATAAAATTCGCTTCGAACGTCATTGTTTCTGTCTGCATGGTAAGAATGAAAGGCAAAAGCGCCCAAATTACGCATTATAAGTTCGTCTTGCTCAAACAGCATTAAATACTTTTCGGTCAGCCCGGCTATTTCACCGCTTTCGGGGCCGTAAAGCTTTATGTCAAGCCTGCGCCTTTCAATTTCAGCAGCAAATAAATGAAAAATTTGTGCAACTTCGCCGGGCTCGTAATGGCAGCCCTCTTGCCATACATTTTTGCCGCCCCAGCACCACTGCGGCTCATTAATTGGGCTGATATAATTTACGGGAATGTTGTCTTCAAGAAAATGTTCTGCAATGTCAAGTAAATAATTAACAAAGCGCATGTAATTAGATGCCGGCAGGTTGCATGTGTGGTGAATCATGCTGCCGCTTGCCTGCCCTGAAGATGTGAAAGAATAGTGCGGCGAATTTGCAAACAGCACCACGGTGTCAATACTGCCGGTTTTCAGACACAGCTTCATAAAATTATATGCGTTTTTGTCACGCGTAAAATCATAGTCGCCGCCGTGGTAGCCCTCGCTTTCATTTGCGTCGTCATATAAATAAAATGACTCTGTGCGCCGCCAGGAATTTTCAACCCTGCAATTGTCTTTAGTAAACCCGGCGCCCACGTTATATCTGTATATATTTAAATTCAGCCCTTTTTCGGAATAAAGCAGGGCAGCTATTTGGGCTGCTGTTTTTTCGTCTGAAATATTTTGGCTCCACCAACATGCCGATGTGCCGAAGCCTTTTAACGTTTGCCTTGTATCTGCCTTAGTCAAATTTATTTTCAACATAAAAAACACCATGTGCCTGATTTTTTGGCGGGCCAGCCGCTCTTGGTTACTATTATATGTTAAATTGCAAATTAAAGTCAAGCAGAGTAAAATTAATTTTAAAAGCTATACTTCTAATAAAAATAAAAACGCAGCATAGCCGGCGCTATGCCGCGTTTATTAAGTTTGTTATAAAAGGCTCAACCTCATCGCGCGGTATTTTCATTACAAATGAAATTTCACTGTGAATAATTTTTTGTGCCTGCCTTAAAAATCTTTCGTCATAAACAGACAGGTTTTTTCCGCTTGTTGCAAGCATAAGCTTTCTGTTATAAAGAGTTTTTAAAAGGGCAAACAATTCCACACGGTCAGCCTTGTTAATTATTTCTTTATATTTTTCGCGCCTTAATGCCGTGTTGTCAATCCAAATATCGTTACACTGGGGAATGCTTTTAATCAGCCCCAGCAGCTCTTTTTCACCCAAAAGCGTTTTCATTTTGGAAATAAGCTTTTCGTTTTTAACGGGCACATAAATAATTTCTCTTTCATCGGCATATGGGCGCAAAACATAATAAAGATTTTCGCTGTCGCTGAATTTTTCACGTTTTATGTCAACAATTTTGCAAGTTCCGTTTGAGCCATAAACAAACACTTCACCGACATTGTACAATTTAATTACCTCCACAACAATATTATATCATATAATGAGCACAAATAACTCGGCTGCATATGCCAAGCCGCAGTTCATGCTGCTTGTGCCTTTTTAATTCCAACGTTTTCAAATAAACAAACTGTAATATTATCTTTACCAAAAAACGGCAAAATATTAATACTGTAATTCACCAAACCGGTGAAACACACATATTATAGGGAATTTGATAAACAAACTGATTAATTTGTTTATAACTAATTATAGCATATTTTTTTAAAAAATGAAAGAAAAATTTACTGTTTGTAGAAAAATAATTAATATACAGAATTAAATAAGGCATTAGAATGTGTATAATAACGGGGCCATGCTTTATTAAAGCATTATTCGCTGTTTCATAAAGTTTTGGCTCTAATATCAAATATATTGTAATAATTATTACAAAATCTTGACAAAAATACAATATCTTGTATAATATATTTGGCTAAAATCAAAAAAACAGGGGTGCCCGGGCATTTCGCTTGTTTAAGTTTAATCAGAAAGGCAGAAGGAAATATAAATGGCAGGTAAGCAGGAATACGGCAATGACAGCATAAAATCGCTGAAAGGCGCTGAAAGGGTGCGGCAGAAGCCGGCTGTAATTTTCGGCTCAGACGGAATTGAGGGCTGCCAGCATTCAATATTTGAAATAATGTCTAATTCTATTGACGAGGCGCGCGAGGGCAGGGGCAATAAAATAATAGTTACGCGGTTTGAAGACTGTTCTGTTGAAGTTCAGGATTTCGGTGCCGGAATACCTGTTGATTATAATAAAAATGAAGAGGAATACAACTGGAAGCTGCTTTTTTGCGAACTTTATGCCGGCGGTAAATATGACAAGGGCTCTGACAATTATGAATATTCCCTGGGGCTCAACGGGCTTGGGCTTTGCGCAACGCAATATGCTTCTGAATATATGGACGCCGAAATTCATTCCGGCGGCTGGTGCTACAAGCTTCATTTTGAACACGGTGAAAACGTCGGCGGCTTAAGCAAAGAGCCCTATTCAAAGCGTGACACCGGCACAAGAATTCGCTGGAAGCCGGATTTACAGGTTTTTACAGATATTGACGTGCCGGCGCAATATTATATGGAAACGCTCAAACGCCAGGCAATTGTTAATGACGGCGTGACTTTTGTGTTCAAAAACCAAAAAGGGGCTAAGTTTGAAACCACAGAGTTTTGTTATAAAAACGGTATTAGCGATTACGGAAATGAGCTGTCAGACGGGGCCTCTTTCACCACGCCGCAATATTGGGAATGTGAAAGAGAGGGGAAAGACCGCGATGATTTACCGAGCTATAAGCTTAAAATTCGGGCATATGTAAGCTTTTCGCAGAAAGTGCAGATTAAGGAATATTACCACAATTCAAGCTTTCTTGAACACGGCGGCTCGCCTGAAAAAGCTTTCAGAAGCGCATTTTTGGCGCAGATTAATAATTATCTTAAATCCAACGGGAAATATGCCAAAACAGATTCTCAAATAAATGTGCAGGACATTGAAGATATATTAATTTTGATTGTGTCTTCGTTTTCAACGCAGACTTCATATGAAAACCAAACGAAAAAGGCCATAACAAATAAATTTATAAAAGACGCCATGACTGACTTTTTCAAAAAGCAGCTTGAAGTTTATTTTATAGAAAACAAATTAGACGCAGACAAAATTGCCGACCAGGTGCTTATTAATATGCGCAGCCGCGTAAAGGCTGAAAACACGCGTAAAACGCTGAAAACCACACTGCAAAGTAAGATTGACATGACAAACCGCGTGCAGAAATTTGTTGACTGCCGCTCAAAAAATGTTGAAGAACGCGAAATATTTATAGTTGAGGGCGATTCTGCGCTTGGTGCCTGCAAGCAGGCGAGAGACGCTAATTTCCAGGCCATAATGCCCATTAGGGGTAAAATTCTGAACTGCCTTAAGTGTGAATATGACAAAATATTCAAAAGTGAAATTATAACTGACTTAATTAAAGTTTTGGGCTGCGGTGTGGAAATGCGTTCCAAATCGTCTAAAGATTTGTCTGCATTTGACATGAATAACCTAAGGTGGAATAAAATTTTAATTTGTACCGACGCTGATTATGACGGCTTTCAAATAAGGACTCTTGTTTTGACAATGATTTACCGCCTTATGCCAAAGCTTATTGAAGAGGGCAAGGTCTATATAGACGAAACGCCGCTTTATGAAGTCAACTGCGGCGAAAAAATTTATTTTGCATATAATGAAACGGAAATGGACGAAATCAGGGCTTTGCTGGGCGACAAAAAGTACACGGTGCAGCGCTCAAAAGGCCTTGGCGAAAACGAGGCGGAAATGATGTCTCTTACAACAATGAACCCGCAAACAAGGCGGCTTATTCTTGTGACGCCTGACGAAGCGCAGAAAACAGCTGAAATTTTTGACATGCTGCTTGGCGATAATCTTGAGGCACGAAAGCAATATATCACAGATTACGGGCGTCTTTATATTGACGCTGCCGACGTCAGCTGATATTTTTGGGCGCTCAATAAGCGCAGGTTTCTTAATTTAAGCCACCGTGTGCGGTGGCGGAAAGGCGATTTGGTTTTTAATGGCTAAAAAGAAAAAAAACGTAAAAAAGCGCGACGCCGGCAACACCAATGAAAACGTGTTTATAGAAAACGCCGGTAAAATAAAGGAAGAAATAATTACAGACACGCTCAAAACCAACTATATGCCCTATGCCATGAGCGTTATTTTGTCTCGCGCAATTCCTGAAATAGACGGGCTCAAGCCATCTCACAGAAAGCTGCTGTACACAATGTATAACATGGGCCTTTTAAAGGGCGGCACAATTAAAAGCGCAAACATAGTTGGGCGCACCATGCAGCTAAACCCGCACGGAGACGCTTCTATTTACGACACTCTTGTGCGCCTGTCACGCGGCAATGAATCTCTTTTATACCCTTATGTTGAATCAAAGGGAAATTTCGGCAAGGCATATTCGAAAAACATGATGTATGCCGCGTCGCGTTACACAGAGGCGAAGCTTGCGCCTATTTGCCGCGAACTGTTTGACGATATTGACAAAGACACAGTTGAATTTGTTGACAATTATGACAGCACAATGAAAGAGCCGCGGCTCTTGCCCGTTAAGTTTCCCACTATTTTATGCAATGTTACAACAGGCATTGCAGTCGGCATGGCGTCGTCAATAGCTTCATTTAACATCAGGGAAATATGCCAAACAGCCATTGCCCTTATGAAAGATGAAAAGGCAGATATTTTTGAAACACTTTTGGCGCCTGACTTTGTCGGCGGCGGTTATATACTTTATGACAGGGGCGAACTTGAAAAAATTTATGAAACAGGCAGGGGCTCTGTCAAGGTGCGCGCCAAATATTCATATGACAAATCATATAATTGCATTGAAATAACCGAAATTCCGCCCACAACCACATCTGAAGCTATAATTGACAAAATTATTGAGCTTGCAAAGTCCGGCAAAATAAAGGAAGTTTCAGACGTCAGAGACGAAACAGATTTAAAAGGACTTAAAATTACTATTGACTTAAAGCGCGGCACAAACGCCGAAAAGCTTATGGCGCGGCTTTATAAAATGACCCCGCTTGAAGATTCGTTTTCATGCAATTTCAATGTGCTTGTTGACGGCACGCCGAAAGTTCGTGGCGTGCGCGAGCTGCTTATTGAATGGGCTGAATTCCGCCTTGAGTGCGTTAGGCGGCGGACGCAGTTCAGCCTGAATAAAAAAAGAAGGCAGCTGCACCTGCTTAAAGGCTTGTCTAAAATATTGCTTGATATTGACAAGGCAATTAAAATTGTAAGAGAAACGCAAAATGAAGCCGACGTTGTGCCAAACCTTATGATAGGCTTTGCCATTGATGAAGAACAGGCGGAATATGTAGCCGAAATAAAGCTGCGGCACTTAAACCGCGAATACATTTTAAAGCGTATTAAAGACATAGAAAACCTTGAAAACGAAACCGCGCTGCTTGAAAAAACCCTTTCAAGCCGGCTGCTCATGAAAAAAATAATAGTTAAAGAGCTTGAAGAAATAATAAAAACATATGACGCCGGCAGGCGCAGCGAAATACTTTACAGCGTTGCAGACGAAGCTGTTGATTTAGAGCCAGAAGTTGCCGATTACGCCGTAACAGTGTTTTCAAGCCGCGGCGGCTATATTAAAAAAATACGCACAGCCAATATGCGCCTGAGCGGGGAACAAAAGCTCAAAGACGGCGACGAAATCATTTCCACAATTGAAGCTTCCAATGCGGACAGGCTGCTTTTATTTACTTCAAAAGCTCAGGTTTACCGCGCTGTTCTTGACGATTTGCCTGACGCTAAAGCTTCACAGCTTGGCGAATATATTCCGGCACGTTTTAAGTTTGAAGACGATGAAAGCTTTCTGTTTTCAGCAGTGCATAAAAATTACAGCGGTTTCATGCTTTTTCTTTTTGAAAACGGTAAGCTTGCCAAAATAAATATGACGTCTTTTGAAACAAAGGGAAACAGAAAAAAGCTTATTAACGCCTTTTCATTAAAATCCCCGCTTGTTTCAGTGCTTTATATTGCCGAAGAAAGCGACATAGTGCTGTCTTCATCTGCCGGGCGGCAGCTTTTGATTAACACCCAATCAATTCTTGCCAAGGATTCAAAAGCTTCAAACGGCGTGCAGGTGCTTGCGCTTAAAAAGAAAACTGACAGGGCTGTTTCAATGCACCTTTACAATGAGGGCGAGTTTGAAAAAGCATGGCGCTATAAGTCTAAAAACCTGCCGGCAGCCGGCGCGCTTTTGTCACAGGCAGATATTGAAAAGGGCGCCGCCGCCGACTGACGCGCCGGCAAATTCCGCTTTACCGTGTTAATAAGTAGACACCGCCCGTATGGGCGGCGGACGATTATGCAAACGCAAAAATAACCGTCAAATATATTATATTTTTTATATCTTTGTTAATTCAAGTCAATTAATGGCAAAAAACACTTGCATTAATTTTAATGTTGTGCTATAATCCATAGGTATCATTAGTCTTGGGGGAATTAAAATGCTTTGGTATCATTACGTTTTGGGCGGCGTGTTAATCGTTGTTTCAATAATTATAACCATAATAGTACTTATGCAAGAGGGCAGGTCGCAAAATCTGTCAGGTGCGATTGCCGGCGGCGCCGAAACATTTCTTGGTAAAGCAAAGGCGCGCACGCTTGAGGGCAGGCTTGAAAAACTTACAAAAATATTGGTGGCAATCTTTTTTGTTTTGGTGCTCGGCGTGTTTATCTTGTTTTTATTTATCGGTTAAAAAATTTCTGATTAACCTTGCTTTGCTGCAAGGTTATTTTTTTAACGGAAACGTTATTCAACAAAGGGCTGCATTTTTTTATGAATTATATTATATTTGACTTAGAATGGAACAGCACGCGCGTTTCCAACAGGCGCCCTCTTAATGAAATTATTGAGATTGGCGCTGTTAAAATGAGCGAAGCATTTGCCGTGACAGACACTTTTTCGTGCCTTGTGCGCCCAAATGTGTCAAAAGGTCTGTCACCGTTTTGCATAGACACAACTCATATTGAAATTGACGAATTAAACAAAAAAGGCATTTCGTTTTTCAGCGCGCTCAAAAAATTTTCCGCCTGGTGCGGCAATGAAAATAATAACATTTTTTTAAGCTGGTCTAAAAGCGATTTATACACACTGGCGCAAAACATGAAATTTTTTAAACACAATGCAGATATTCCGTTTATAAGAAAATATATAGACGCCCAGCAATTTTGCGAACAGTTTATAGATTCATATGACGGGGCGCACAGCATAAGTCTTTACAACACTGCGCAATATTTTAATATTAGTGCTAACGAAGAAAATTTGCACCGCGCATTGGCAGACAGCATGCTTGCCGCTAAATGCTTTGCCGCCGCTTTTGACAGTGAAAAAGCCGCTTTTGCTTTAATTGACTGCAGCGGCGAATATTTCAGCAGGCTCATATATAAGACATACAGCATTTCCAAGCCGGTAAGCAGCCTTTATAACATTAATAATGAGCAATTTGTTTGCCCGGCATGCGCAGGCAAGCTTGAAATACAGGGGAAATTCAGCTATCGCTTAAAATGCTTCCACGCAGCGTGCATATGCAAAAACTGCAAAAAAAAATTCATTGTGCATGTTAATGTAAAAAAGACATATGACGGGGTGTCGGTAACAAAAAGAATAAGCAGGTTTAAAGAAAAAGCCGCTGCTGATTAAATATTACCGGCAGTTATTTGAAACATTTTATAAATATTAATAAAAAAATCTTTATTTAACGCTAAATATATTATATAATAGCTTCAAAGATGTTAATTAGGAGGGTGTCGGTCTTGTCTGAATATGATGAATTACTTGAATCTTTTATGAATAATTCCGCAAAAGTATACAGCGACGATAAAGATATCAACGCCCAAAAAAAAGAAAAAGACAAAGAAAATATACCTGCCGCATACAACGTCAGCCAGGAACATTCAGCAAAGCCCGGCAAGTCGTTAAAGCGCGGGCGTAAGCTTGACAAAAAAAATAAAAAAGTCAGCAAGAAAAAAAGTAAAAACAGCGGCGAAACCACAAAAGGCAAAAAAATTGCGTTTAATTTATTAAGGGCTTTGATTGGCTTTTTGCTTGTGGTTTTGGTTGTCGGCGTGGTTTGCTTTTCGGTTATTGCCATTTACGGTTACAGCGTTGTGCACGGGGACGCGGTGTTTGATTTAACCGAAGAGGCAAACGCTCAAAACCAGACGTCGTTTTTATATGGCTATGATGACGACGGGAACACTGTTGAAATCACCAGGCTACATGGCGAAGAAAACCGCATTTGGGTTGACATTGACGACATGAGCGAATACATGGAATATGCATTTATCGCCATTGAAGACGAACGGTTTTATTCACACCACGGCGTTGACTGGATAAGAACAATCGGCGTTATTGTGGTTTCTTCAAACTGGGGGCAGGGCGGTTCAACCATAACCCAGCAGTTAATTAAAAACCTGACTGACGACAACGACGTTACAATAGTCAGGAAATTTAACGAAATTCTTTATGCGCTTAATATAGAAAAGAATTTTTCAAAGGAAGAAATTATAGAGGCATATTTGAACACCATTTACCTGTCAGAGGGCTGCTATGGTGTTAAAACCGCCGCAGAGGAATATTTCGGCAAAGATGTTTCTGACCTTAATATAGCAGAATGCGCCTGCATTGCAGCTATTACGCAGCAGCCATATAAATACGACCCGCTTTTGCACCCGGACACAAACAGGGAACGCCAGCTTTATGTGCTTGAAAAAATGCTTGAAAACGGCTTTATTACCGAAGATGAATATAATGACGCCGTTGATTATGAAATGGTATTTACTAACAGCTCAAATTACACCGGCAGCCAAGTTTCAAGCGATGATTCTGAAAGCAGCTCTAACGTAATTGACTCTTGGTATGTTGACTATGTAATAACAACCGTAATTGAAGATTTGCAAAAACAGGGCTACACTTACAAAAAAGCAAAATCTCTGGTTTACGGCGGCGGGCTTAAAATATATTGCGCCATTGATTTTGACGTGCAGGAAGCGCTGGAAGAGGTTTATGAAAATTACCAGAGAATGCCTGACGAAACAGTTCAGGGCGCCATGGTTGTAATGAATTATGAGGGCAGGGTGCTTGGCCTTGTGGGCGGCACAGGTGAAAAAACCGCAGCGCTGGTTTACAACAGGGCAACGCAGGCGCAGCGCCAGCCCGGGTCTGCAATAAAACCCCTGTCTGTTTATGGGCCGGCGCTTGAAAAAAGCCTGAATGACGACAGTGTTGACATTTATTGGTCAACTTACCTGTCTGACACGCCGCTTATGACTATAGACGGTGAAAAATGGCCAACTAACGAGGGCGGCACATATTCAGGAAAAAAGGTAACGCTGCAATACGGCCTTTCAAAGTCTATGAACACAATTTCAGCGCAGACTCTCAATTTGATAGGCATTGATTATTCATATGAATATATCACCGAAAAATTCCATATTTCCACAATGAGCGTTTATGACAAAGACTGGGCGCCGCTTGCCACAGGTTCGCTTACAACCGGCGTTACAGTGCTTGAAATGACAGCTGCTTATGCCACTTTCGGAAACGGCGGCGAATATTATTACCCATATTGCTATTATAAAATTGAAGACAGCCAGGGCAATGTTATAATTGAAACAGACGCTGAAAGCACTAAAGAAGAGGCGCTTTCCGAAAGCACCGCTTGGGTTATGAACAAGCTGCTGCAAACCGTAATGACAAGCGGCACTGGCACTTCATATAAGCTTTCCGGCATAGAGTGCTTTGGCAAAACCGGCACCACCACCGGCTCGGTTGACCGCTGGTTTGTCGGCGGCACGCCGGAATATGTGGCGGCAGTGTGGTATGGCTATGACATTCAGCAGGAAATTGTTTACACATTATCTTCAAACCCGTCCGGCACGATATGGAAAACGGTAATGACCGGAATTTATGACAGAAAAGGCACCAACAAGACAACGTTTGACGAGTCAGACGAAATCGTCAGAAAAGCATATGCGTCAGACGGAAAGCTTGCAAAATATTCCAGCGGCACTTACGGTTGGTATGCTGTTGACAACCTGCCGTCATATTCAACAGTCACAACAACCGCTGCAACCACTGAAACCACAACGGCTGAAAGCACAACGAAAGAAACCCAAGCAACCACGGCGGAAACTAAAAAGGCAGCTGAAACAACGGGTGACGGAAACGGCGAAGATTAGGGCCGACACGGTAATATGTTTATATGAGAATAATGGCCATTGATTACGGTGATGTCAGAACGGGCGTTGCTATTTGCGACAAAATGCAGCTGTTAGCTTCGCCCTACTGCGTCATAACCGAAAGAAATAAAATTAAGCTTATTGAACGCATTTGTGCAATTATTAAAGACGAAGACGTTGCCGGCATAGTGGTCGGCCTGCCCAGGAATATGGACGGCAGCTACGGCTTTCGCTGCCGTGAATGCCGCTCTTTCGGCAGCGAACTTCAAGAGGCTGCGGGTTTGCCGGTCTGTTTTCAAGACGAAAGGCTCACAACCGTTATTGCAAACGACATGCTCACGCGCGGCAATGTTTCCGGCAAGAAAAGAAAGCAAAATGTTGATGCTCTTTCAGCCGTTTTAATTTTAGAATCATATTTAAAAATGAATAAATAGCCGCCTAAAACAGTAAAATGTTTTGGTGGTTATTTGATTATAAAGTTAAAAAGCACCACGCTTAAAATTGATTATCTGTTTATTGCTCTTTTGCTGTTTGCCGCTTTATTAGATTACAGTTATATATTTGAAGCCGTGCTGTTTTGCCTTTTACATGAAGCCGGGCATTTAATTCCAATGCTTATTTTCGGCGTAAAGCCATACTTAATTGAATTGTCTTTTTACGGGTTTGCAATTAAACACCGCGCTGCGTTAACCCGGGCGCGCGAATGCATTGTGCTTATATGCGGCCCTGCGGTCAATTTGGCTTTCTTTTTAATTTTGAAAGACAGCATAAATTTAATGCTTTTTATTTTAAATATATTGCCCGTTTTTCCTCTTGACGGCGGGCGGATTTTGGCACTTTTCAGCGAAAGAGCAGCAAAAATAATTTCAATTATATTTTTACTGCCGCTTTTGGCGCTTTCGGTTTATCTGCTTTTTAAATTTAAAATTATCTCTTTGTTACTGATTGTGTTATATTTATTTATATTTAACATCGCATAGCCGGCGGGCTTTGTTGATTTTTGCATGGGGTGTTTATGAAAAGCTCAATAGAAAAAATTATTCAGCATGTGCAAAAACCCGGGCGTTACATCGGCGGCGAATTAAACAGTGTAATTAAAGACAAAAACACCGTTGACATTCGCTATGCCTTTTGCTTTCCTGATTTATATGAAATAGGCATGAGCCATTTGGGCATGAAAATTTTATATTCGCTTGTCAATTCGTTTGGCTGGGCGTGGTGCGAACGTGTATTTGCGCCTGACAATGATATGGAAGAGCTAATGCGCGCAAATGGCGTGCCGCTTTACGCGCTTGAAAGCGGCGATTCAATCAGCGAATTTGACATTATCGGCTTCACGCTTATGTTCGAGTTGTCGTATACAAACATGCTTAACATGCTTGATTTGGCCGGGCTCGGCATATTTGCGCGCGAACGCGAATGCCTGACCCCCATAGTTTGCTGCGGCGGCCCATGCGCCTGCAACCCGGAACCCATTGCAGACTTTGTTGACATTGTTTTTCTGGGAGACGGCGAGGAAAGCACCACGGCGGTTTTAAAGCTTTTGCGCGAATGCAAGGCGAAGGGCTGCACTAAAGGCGAATTTTTACTTAAGGCAAAAGACATTCAGGGCGTTTATGTGCCTTCGCTTTATAAAGACGAATATTATGAAAACGGCATGTTAAAAAGCCTGACGCCCTTGAAATCAGCGCCTGCAACTGTTAAAAAGTCTGCAATTTATGACTTGGACAACTGTTTTTACCCGGACAAGTTTGTGGTGCCTTTCATAAGCATTGTGCACGACAGGGCTGTTGAAGAAATTTTCAGGGGCTGCATAAGGGGCTGCCGTTTTTGCCAGGCGGGGTTTACATACCGCCCAATTCGTGAAAAGAGCGTTGAAACAATAAATAAACAGGCGCGTTTGCTAATAGAATCTACCGGCTATGACGAGCTTTCGCTGTGTTCTCTTTCCACGTCTGACCACAGCAAGGCAGAGCAAATGCTGTCTACTCTGGCAGACTGGACTGCCAAAGACAAAATTAACCTTTCGCTGCCCTCTCTCAGAATAGACAACTTTTCGCCGCAGCTTGCCGAAAAGCTTTCGCTTATTAAAAAAAGCGGGCTGACTTTTGCGCCGGAAGCCGGCACTCAGCGGCTGAGAGACGTTATAAATAAAAATATAACAGAACAGGAAGTCCTGGCAAGCTGTAAAACCGCATTTGACAAGGGCTGGAGCAGCGTAAAGCTGTATTTCATGATGGGGCTGCCAACTGAAACAATGGCTGATATTGAGGGTATTTCCGACTTGGCGCAGAAAATTGTTGACTTATATTATGCAAATGAAACGCGAAAAAAAGGAGTCCCGCCGCTTGTCAGCGTAAGCTGTTCATCGTTTATTCCAAAGCCTTTCACACCGTTTCAGTGGTGCGCGCAGGACAGTGAAGAAAATCTTGCCGAAAAACAGCACCGCCTGCTTGAATACACAAAAAGCAGAAAAATTAAAATTGCATATCATGAAACATATGTCAGCCTGCTTGAGGGCGTGCTGGCAAGGGGTGACAGGCGGCTTAGCGCGGTGATATATGACGCGTGGAAAATGGGCTGTAAGTTTGATTCTTGGTCAGACAAATTGAAATTTGAGTTGTGGCTGAAAGCATTCGAAATAAACGGAATAGACCCATATTTTTACACGTCGCGAGAACGTAAGTTTGACGAGCTTTTGCCGTGGGACCATCTTGATTTCGGCGTTTCAAGGCGTTTTCTTGAAAGCGAATATTTAAAAGCGCAAAAGGGAAAAACAACCCCCTCTTGCAGAATTAAATGCGCCGGCTGCGGCGCGGACAAGCTGTGCAAAGGACAATGTGATGGACGAATTAAGGCTTAAATATTCAAAAACCGGCGCGGTAAAATATATAAGTCACCTTGATATAACAAGGTGTTTTGCACGCGCGTTTGCAAGGGCAAAGATTCCAATATGGTTTACAGAGGGCTATAACCCGCACCCATATATGAATTTTTCGCCGCCGCTGCCGCTGGGGGTTGAAAGCGAAAGTGAGTTTCTGGACATCAGGCTCAGCGCTGAAATGGCGGCAGTTCAAATAATGGCGCGTCTTAACGACACTTTGCCGAACGGAATAACAATTACCGCTGCTTACAGCGACTTCATGCCGCAGTCTGCCATTGCGTTTGCCGATTACAGCTTTGAAATTCAATTTCCAATGGGCAAAGGGGCGGCGGCCGGCAATGAAATTGAAAAAGTTCTTTGCGCCGGCGAAATTTTAGCTGAAAAGCAAAAGAAAAAGGGCAAAAAGCGCATTGTTACCGAAGTCAATCTCAAAGATATGATAATAAGCAGCAGCGTTACGACTGGCGGCGACGCGGTTTTAATTACTGCCCGCCTTGGCGCAGGTGAGCGCGGTAACTTAAGCCCGGTTTTGCTTTTTGACACACTTATTAAGCTTATAAATGAAAATTATGAATTCAAACGCATAAGAAGATTGGCGCTGTTTGATAAGGAATATAAAGAATTTAAATAAAAACACTTGCATTTTTTAATGTGTTGTGCTATATTATTTAAGCATTTGTCCGTTGTATGGGTGTAAACCCGCTCCGCAACGCGCTGATGCCGCGCGTCAGGCATTAAGAGGCGGTCCTCTTTCAGCTTTATTTTGTTACGAACGCCTAAATTAAAATAGGGGGAATTTTTATATGGACGCAATTAAAATCATTGAATCAACAAGCGTGAAAAAGGAACTGCCGCAGTTTTCTATTGGCGACACTGTTCGTGTCGGCGTCAGAATTCGCGAAGGTAAAAATGAAAGAGTTCAAATGTTTGAAGGCACTGTTATTGCTTTTAAAGGCACGGGCATTTCAAAAACATTTACTGTTCGCCGCATTTCTTACGGCGTTGGGGTTGAACGTGTTTTTCCAATGAATTCGGCTAACATTGATTCAGTTCAGGTTGTTCGCAGGGGTAAGGTGCGCCGCGCCAAGCTCTATTATCTTCGTGACCGCGTCGGCAAAGCTGCAAGGGTTAAGGAAGATATTTAACAGCGGGTTGTTTAATGCGTCAAAAACACGCCAACAGCTTAAGTTGTGTTAATTTTTAACCGAATCAGCAATGCCCGGCCAATTAAATCGCGGCCGGAAATCTCTTTATTGATTAAAAGCCGTCTATTTCATCAGACGGCTTTAATTTTTAAAATTATTGAAAGGGCTTAATTATGCCTGATTATCAAAAGCAAAATGTGCAGTGGTTTCCGGGCCACATGGCAAAAACCAGAAGGCAGATTCAGGAAAGCCTGAAAGTTGTAGACGGTGTGGTTGAAATTGTTGACGCACGCGTGCCAAGGTCAAGCTCAAACCCCGAACTGTCTGCGTTAATCGGCAAGAAGCCGCGCATTGTAATATTAAATAAATATGACATGGCAGATTCAAAGGCCACTAAAATTTGGCTTGATTATTATAAAAAACGCGGCGTTTATGCCTTTGGTGCCGATTGCCGCAGCGGGCGGGGCCTGCAGCAGTTTCAAAGCGTTTGCCGCACAGCTCTTGCCGGTGTTATAAAGAAAAATGAAAATAAAGGCATGAAAACAAAGCCGCTGCGCTTAATGGTGGTGGGAATTCCCAACACCGGCAAATCATCTTTTATTAACAGAATGGCCGGCAAGAGCAAGGCTGAAGTCGCAAACAAAGCCGGCGTTACAAGGCACAACCAGTGGTTTTCAGTGGGCGACTCAATTGAACTGCTTGACACACCCGGGGTTTTGTGGCCGAAGTTTGATGACAGCGAAGTCGGCGATAAGCTTGCGTTCATAGGCTCTGTCAAAGCGGAAGTTACGGACTCAGAAACACTTGCCTGCCGTTTGCTTGATGTCATTATAACAACTCACCCGGAAATGATTAAAGAGCGATACAAGCTTGATTTTGCAGACTTTTCAGGCTGCGGCGGTTATGAAACGCTGTTATTAATCGGCAGTAAACGCGGCTTTTTAATTAAAGGCGGCGAAATAGATTTGCTTCGCAGCGCGCAGACTGTGTGTGATGAATTTAAAGGGGGAAAGCTCGGCAAAATAACGCTTGAGCTGCCGTGATTATGGACTGGCTGTTTTATGAAAATGTAGCTATTGCCGCCGGCTATGACGTTGTGTGCGGCATTGACGAAGCCGGCAGGGGCCCGCTTGCGGGACCTGTGTTTGCCGCCGCTGTAATTTTGCCGAAAGGGCATGTAATAGACGGGGTAAACGATTCAAAAAAACTGTCTGAAAAAAAGCGCGAAATGCTTTATGACAAAATCATTGACGAATGTGTCTGCTGGGCTGTCGGCTCTGCCGGTGAAAAGGAAATTGACGAAATTAACATATTGCAGGCCACTTTCCTTGCAATGAAACGCGCGGCAGACGGCTTAAAAATAAAGCCCCGGCTTGCACTGGTTGACGGCAACCGCCCGCCCGACCTTGGCGATATTGACGTTAAAACTGTTATAAAGGGCGACTCTAAGTCTGCGTCAATCGCCGCAGCTTCAATAATTGCTAAAGTGTCAAGAGACAGATATATGTTGAAAATGGCGCAAAAATACCCGCAGTATCAGTTTGAAAAGCATAAAGGCTACGGCACAAAGCTGCATTATGAAATGATTGAAAAATACGGCATTTCAGACATTCACAGAATATCTTTTTTGTCAAAGGTGATTAATAAATGAATCAACTGGGAATGGCCGGTGAAATAAAGGCATGCGAATATCTTCAAAAACGCCGCTATAAGCTGCTGTGCAGTAATTACAAATCACGCTTTGGCGAAATTGATTTGGTAATGAGCAGGGGAAAATATATTTGTTTTATAGAGGTTAAAATGCGCAGCGTCAACAGCATTGCCGCGCCGCGCGAATTTGTTGATGAAAGCAAGCAGCAAAAAATAGTTAAATCTGCTCTTATGTATCTTCAGCAATACCCCACTGAATTGCAGCCGCGGTTTGATGTGGTTGAAGTCTACAGCAAAAATGGCGAAATAAAATCAATTAAACATCTTGAAAATGCATACCAGGTGTTTTAAAATATTTTTAACAACCAGATTAACGGAGGAATTATGTTTTACACATCAACAAGAGACAAATCAGTTAAACTTACCGCTTCACAGGCAATTTTAAAAGGAATCAGCGACGAGGGCGGGCTGCTTGTGCCCGCACAGCTCAGCCATATCACGCTTGAAAAAATAGCTGAAATGGCGAAGCTGTCATATATTGAAAGGGCAAAAATAATTTTGTCTGAATTTCTTACTGATTTTACGCCAGAAGAACTTGACAGCTGCCTTGCCGGCGCATATGAAAAGTCTAAATTTTCGTCAGAGGCTATTGCGCCAACAGTTCATATAGACGGCAGCAAGAATATACTTGAATTGTGGCACGGGCCAACATGCGCTTTTAAAGACATGGCGCTTCAGCTTTTGCCTTATTTGATGAGCGTTTCGGCTAAAAAAGCTGCTGCCGGCAGGCAGATAGTAATACTTGTTGCAACTTCGGGCGACACCGGTAAGGCTGCGCTTGAGGGCTTTAAAAATGTTGAAAACACAAAAATTCTTGTGTTTTACCCGGAAAACGGTGTTTCACCCACACAAAAGCTGCAAATGCTGACTCAAGAGGGCGACAATGTTTATGTTTCGGCAGTAAAGGGTAATTTTGACGACGCGCAAAGCGCAGTAAAAGAAATTTTTACCAACAGCACCGTCAAAGCGGCTTTAAACAGCGCCGGCATGATGTTTTCATCTGCAAATTCCATAAACTGGGGGCGGCTTGTGCCCCAAATAGTATATTATTTTTCATCTTATTGCGACCTTATTAATATGAATGAAATAAAGCTTGGCGACAAAGTCAATTTCACAGTGCCAACCGGAAATTTCGGCAATATATTGGCTGCTTTTTATGCAAAACAAATGGGCTTGCCTGTTAACAGGCTGATTTGCGCTTCAAATTCAAACAATGTTTTGACTGACTTTATAAACGGCGGAACTTACAACAAAAACAGGCAATTTTACACCACCACGTCGCCCAGCATGGACATTTTGATTTCATCAAACCTTGAGCGGCTGCTTTATCATTTGAGCAATGAAGACGAAAATACAATTAAAAACCTTATGCAAAGTCTTGCTGAAAACGGAACATACACCGTAAGCGATGATTTGCTTAAAAATGTAAGCAAATTTTTTGACGCCGGTTGGGCAGACGAAGCAGGAATATTTGCAACAATTAAAAAGCATTTCGAAAGCTACGGTTATCTTTTAGATACGCATACTGCCGCAGCCGTTAAGGTGTATGACGACTATGTAAAGAAAACGGGAGACCTGACTCCGACTGTTATAGATTCAACCGCGTCGCCATATAAATTTTCAAAAGACGTCCTTTCAGCCGTGCTTGGCAGCGAATACACCGGCAGTGATGCGCAGGAAGAGCTGTTCAGGCTGTCTCAAATGCCTGTTCCGGCGCCGATTACCGCGCTTAAGGGCAAAAAGGTAAGATTTTCAAATGTATGTACAAAGGAAGATATGCCTTCATTTGTAAAAAAATGCCTTGAGTAATCAGGAGGCGAACAGAACAGCCCAAACAGCGGCAGGCAAAGCCGTTGTTGCCGGCTGCGGGGGCATGCGCCCCCGCTTAAAGTGCTTTTGTTTTACTTTGACGTGGCTTTATTTGCATTCGCACTCGTCGCAGCATTTAAAGGTTTCACATTTTGTTTCAGTTGTTTTAGTTGCAGAGCTGTTGCCCACGACAATGTGCCCTGCACAGCAATTGTCTGAAGCGTCATGGTATATGCAGTTTTTTACTTCGCAGGAAATGCCTTTGATTTCGTCCATTTTATCACCACCTTTCTGCGAAAGTCCAACATGCGCATTGATGTTTGCACAAAGTTATTTTTCGTTTTAATTTAAATTTTATTCAGGAGGCACAATGTCACTTTTTGCAATAGCCGACACACATTTATCATTGACTGCAAATAAGCCTATGGATTGTTTTGAGGGCTGGGAAAATTATGTCAGCCGCCTTGAAAAAGGGTGGAACAGCGTTGTGCAAAGCAGCGATACGGTTGTTGTGGCCGGCGACATAAGCTGGGCTGTTCATTTAAATGAACTTTATGCAGATTTTGACTTTCTAAATAAACTTAACGGGCGAAAAATAATAATTAAAGGTAATCACGACTATTGGTGGTCAACCCTTGCCAGCATGAACAGGTTTGTCAAAGAAAACGGCTTTGATTCCATTACTTTTATTAACAATAATTCATTTGACTGCGGCGGCGTTTCGGTTTGCGGTTCGCGCGGTTGGCTGCTTGAAGCAAACGAGCCTTTTGACGAAAAAATGTTAAAGCGCGAAATCGGGCGAATTGCAGCCAGCATAGACAGCGCCGATAAAGATGAAAAAATAGTTTTTTTGCATTACCCGCCTGTTACCACGAATAATCTTGAAAGCGACATTTTCAATTTATTGCAAGAAAAAGGAATAAAAAAATGCTATTATGGGCATCTTCACGGTAAGGCTGCCAATTATGCATATCAGGGCGCTCTCGGCGGAATAATATTCAAGCTTATTTCAGCCGACACGCTTAATTTCACCCCGTACTTAATAAAGAAATATTAATTTTTAAATAATATAGCTTGAAATGGCAGGTTAACTGTGATATAATCCATTTTCAGGAAAATGATAAAATATTAGGAGGTCATTGTAAAATGGCATTAAAGTCTTGTAATAAAACCGGCGCCAATACTGCCGAACTGGAAATTACGGTAAGCGCCGAAGAATTTACCGAAGCATGCAGGAAAGCATATCAGAAAAATAAAACAAAATACCAGCTGCCCGGCTTCAGAAAGGGTAAAGCCACCCAGGGAATGATTGAAAAGATGTACGGCGACGGCGTTTTTTATGAAGACGCTCTTGACATTATTTACCCCGAAGCCGTAAGTTCAGCTTTTAAAGAGGGCGAATTAAACGTTGTTGACGCGCCTTATGACCTTGAAGTTCCTGTTATCAGCAAAAGCGAAGGCGTAGTTTTAAAAATGAAAGTAACTACATACCCTGAGGTAAAGCTTGGCGAATATAAAGGGCTTAAAGCCACAAAATTGCCGTGCGACGTCAGCGATGAAGACGTAGACGCAGAACTCAAACAAATGCAGGAAAGAAATTCGCGCCTTGTTGACGTGGCAGACAGAGCTGCCGAAATGGGGGACACCGCTTCCATTGATTTTGAGGGATTTACAGACGGCGTTGCGTTTGATGGCGGCAAGGGTGAAAATTACCCACTTGAGCTCGGCTCCGGCTCTTTCATTCCCGGCTTTGAAGAACAAGTTGCGGGGCATAATATTGACGAAGAGTTTGATGTAAACGTCACTTTCCCAGAAGATTATTCAGAGCCCCTTGCCGGCAAGGAAGCCGTGTTCAAATGTAAAATCAATTCTATAAAGAAAAAAGAATTACCTGAGCTTGACGACGAATTTGCAAAAGACATTTCCGAATTTGACACGTTAGACGAAGTGAAGGCAGACATAAAGGCTAAAATTGCCGCAAGAAAAGAAAACGCCGCCAAGGAAGACATTGAAAATCAGATTATTGAACAGGTTGTCACAAACATGGAAGCTGAAATTCCGCAGTGCATGATAGACCAAAAGGCAGACGAATTATATAATAATTATGAAAACCAAATGAAAATGCAGGGCATTCCGATTGAAACATATCTTGCATATTTAAACCAAGACATGGAAACTTTTAAAGGAACGCTCAAGGAAAACGCTGAAAAACAGGTTAAAACTTCTGTTGCCATTACAGCTCTGATTGAAGCTGAAAAAATTGAAGCCGAGGCAGAGGATATTGACGCACAGGCCGAAAAGCTTGCCGGGCAATATTCAATGAGCGCTGAAGAAATTAAAAAAGCCGTGGGTGAGGAACAGCTGGCAAACGAAGCTAAAATTGAAAAAGCTTTGGCTTTTGTGGTTGACGCTGCCGTTATTGAATAATTATATCAGCCCAAAACAGTTTTAATTTGCACCAAAATGCCCGACATGGGCAAGTTTTATTGAATATATTTGAAAGGATATGGTGGTTATTATGGCATTAGTACCTTATGTTGTTGAACAAACAGGAAACGGCGAACGCTCTATGGACATTTTTTCGCGTTTACTTAATGACAGAATTATTGTTTTGTCAGACGAAGTTAATGCTCAGACTGCTTCGCTTGTTGTAGCCCAGCTTTTATTTCTTGAAGGGCAAGACAGTGAAAAAGACATAAATCTTTACATTAATTCGCCGGGCGGCTCTGTTACAGACGGCTTTGCTATTTACGACACCATGCAGTATATCAAGTGTGACGTTTCAACAATATGCATTGGCATGGCGGCGTCTATGGGTGCGTTTTTGCTTTCCAGCGGCACAAAGGGCAAAAGAATTTGCCTGCCGAATGCGGAAGTCATGATTCACCAGCCGCTTGGGCAAACTCAGGGCCAGGCAACTGAAATAGAAATTGCCGCTAAGCATATATTAAAAACAAAAAACAAGCTCAATGAAATATTGGCTGCCAACTGCAATAAGAGCGTTGAAGAAGTTGCCGCCGATACAGACAGAGACAACTGGCTTAGCGCGCAGGAAGCGCTTGAATATGGGCTGGTTGATAAAGTAATTGACAAAAGATAATTCAAATTAAGCCTGCCGCTTGCAACAAAGCCATATATTATTAGCTTGCTGCAAGCCGGCATGCGCCTTTTTGCGCACAACGCAAAAACAGCTTTCAGCTGTGCGGCTGAATTACTGGGCTTTCCCTTAAATAAGGGCTTGCCCGTTATATTTATAATTACCGGGTGGTGCTTTATGGCGCGGGACAATAAAAATTTTTTGGCAAGATGTTCTTTTTGCGGCAAGTCGGAAGCAATGGTGCACAAGCTCATTGAAGGGCCTGACGTTTTTATATGCGACGAATGCGTGCAGCTTTGCAATAACCTTATTGAAAGCTCTTATGACGGCGAAATGCCAAGCAGCGTTCAGTCTAACGAAGACATTGTGTTGCCAAAGCCGGCAGAAATAAAAGAAAAGCTTGACGAATATGTAATAGGGCAGGACAGCGCCAAAATTGCCCTGTCTGTTGCTGTTTATAACCATTATAAACGCATATATTCGCCCGAACAGAGCGATGTTGAACTGCAAAAAAGCAACATTTTGCTTTTCGGCCCGACAGGCGTGGGCAAAACCATGCTGGCGCAGACTCTGGCAAAAATTTTGCAGGTGCCGTTTGCCATTGCAGACGCAACCACTCTTACAGAAGCGGGCTATGTGGGCGAAGACGTGGAAAACATATTGCTTAGACTTATTCAGGCCGCCGATTTTGACATTGAAAAAGCTGAACGCGGAATTATATATGTTGATGAAATAGATAAAATTTCAAGAAAGTCCGAAAACCGCTCAATTACGCGCGACGTCAGCGGAGAGGGCGTGCAGCAGGCTCTTTTGAAAATAATTGAAGGCACTGTGTCAAATGTTCCGCCGGGCGGCGGCAGAAAGCACCCGCAGCAGGAATTTATTCAAATTGACACATCTAATATTTTGTTTATCTGCGGCGGCGCTTTTGACGGAATTGACAAAATCATTAAAAAAAGAATTTCTTCAAATTCATTTGGCTTTGGCGCAGACATTGAAAGCACTGTTGACAAAAATGAAAATATTTTGCACAGGGTTGAACAGCACGACCTGGTAAAATATGGGCTGATTCCTGAACTTATTGGCAGAATTCCCGTAATAACGGTGCTTGACAAGCTTGACAGGGAAGCCCTTATAAAAATAATGAGCGAGCCTAAAAATTCAATTATAAAGCAATATACCAAGCTGTTTAAGCTTGACGGCGTTGATTTGGAATTTAAAAAAGAGGCAATTGACGCAATTGCAGACATTACCTTGCAAAAAAATACCGGCGCGCGCGGGCTGAGAACTGTTTTTGAAAACGTGCTTATGAATTTAATGTATAAAATTCCGAGCGACCCAAAGGCGGAAAAGGTTATTATTACCGAAGACGCAGTCAGAAACTCAGCTGAGCCAATTGTTTTAAGAAACCAGAAAAAGCAGCTCAAAACGCTTAAAGCGTCTGACTTAAAAAACGCATAATAAGCAAAAAGAAAAAAAGGCGGGTTTTCACTTGCCTTTTTTATTTTAGTAATATATAATAGCTTAAATAAGAAATGTCCCTGACGTAAGGCGGCGCTTTCTGATTTTTAGGCAGCTAACAGCGTATCCCTAACATGTTTAAAGCAGGGCATGGCTTTTTTAATTACTGATTTTTTTCAAATTTATTACCCGGTGGGTTATTTGGCAAAATGCCGGGTGTAATCATTATCTTTTGTCCTTTTGGCAGCCAGCGCCGAAAAACGGCGGTGCTGCCTGCAATGCAATCAGTTTTTCATTAAATACAGAAAGGCAGTTTTTATATGGCAAATAAATTGTTGAACGCTGATATTGTTGACATACCTGTAATACCGCTTCGCAATTTGATAATATTTCCGGGCAAGACACTTGAATTCACAACAGGCAGACAGAAAAGTATAGCTTCGCTGAAAAATGCAGCCGCTAATGACAATTTGATTTTTCTTGTTTCTCAAATAGACGCTTCGGTTTCAAGCCCGCACATTGAAGACCTTTATTCAATGGGTGTTCTTTGCGAAATAATAAGCACAACACAGGTTGAAAACGCTAACGAATACATTGTTAAAGCAAAGGGAATTCGCCGCGGCGTGCTTTTGGCTATTAACAAAACCCAGCCGTTTATTTGTGCCGGCGTGCAGCTTGCAGACAGCGAAACGGCAGGCTTAACTCTTGACGGCGAAGAAATAGCCTGCGACATAATTAAAGCGCTGTTTGGCGAATATGCGCGCTTTTTTCCTAAGCTAAAAACTGCTGCGCAGCCTTTGCTTAACATGACATCTTTGGAAAAGCTGTGCGACAGCATTGCTTTTATTTCCTATTTTTCGCTTGAAGACAAGCAAAAGGTGCTGGAAGAGTTAGATGTTTCCGCCAGGGCAAACACGCTTTTGGCAATATTGAAAAATGATGTTGACATGCTGAAAATAGAGGCAGACATTCACGAAAAGGTGCAGCGGGAAATAGACAAAAGCCAGCGCGAATATTACCTGCGCGAAGAAATGAAAGTTATTTCGGAAGCTTTGGGTGAAAGCGACAACCCGTTTGAAGAGGCAGACGAATATATAGCGGCCATAAATAAGCTTAAATGCAGCGGCGAAATTCGCGAAAAGCTTATAAAAGAAGCCGACAAGCTGAAAAAAACGCCCTATGGCTCTCACGAAGGCACGGTAATTCGTTCATATCTTGACAAATGCCTGGAAATTCCTTTTCAAAAATTTACAAAAAATTCTATTAACCTTGAAAAAAGCAGAAAGGTTTTAGATAAAGACCATTATTCGCTTGACTCTGTAAAAGACAGAATTATAGAAGCTCTTGCAGTTTACAAACGCAACCCTGACTATTCCGGGCAGATAATATGCCTTTACGGCCCGCCCGGCGTGGGCAAGACATCTATAGTCAAAAGTCTTGCAAAAAGCATGAACAGAAAATATGTGCGCATTTCATTGGGCGGCATATCTGACGAAGCAGAAATAAGGGGGCACAGGCGCACATATATCGGCGCTATGGCAGGCAGAATTGCAGAAGCTGTTATTAAATCAGGCGTTATGAACCCGATAATTCTGCTTGATGAAATAGACAAAGTCGGGCGTGACTATAAAGGCGACCCGGCTGCCGCTTTGCTTGAAGCGCTTGACCCTGAACAAAACAGCACTTTTTATGACCACTATATTGATTTCCCGCTTGATTTAAGCCGCGTTATGTTTATAACAACCGCTAACAACATTTCTGAAATAGCACCACCACTCAGAGACAGAATGGAAATAATTGAGCTGAATTCATATACATATGTTGAAAAATTTCACATTGCTAAGGAATTTCTTCTTAAAAAAGAAATGAAAAAGCATAAGCTCACCGCGCGCGAATTCAAAATAAGCGACGACGCATTTAAAGCCCTGATTGAAAATTACACCTGCGAAGCCGGGGTGCGTTCGCTTGAAAAGCAGATTGCCGCGCTTTGCAGAAAAGCGGCGTATGCGCTTGAAAGTTCGCATAAAACTTTTAAAATAGAAAGAAAAGATTTACAGTCTCTAATCGGCCCGGAAAAATACCGAAAAGATAAAATTAACGCCGAAAACGAAGTCGGTGTTATTAACGGGCTGGCATGGACTTCAGCCGGCGGCGCGCTGCTGCCTGTTGAAGTTTCAGCGGTGCCCGGCACCGGAAAAATTGTTTTAACCGGTAATTTAGGCGATGTTATGCAGGAAAGCGCAAAAACCGCTGTGTCCTTTGTGCGCGCCAATGCCGAAGCTTTCGGCATTGAAAGTGACTTTTATAAAACCAAAGACATACATATTCACGCTATTGAAGGCGCCGTGCCTAAAGACGGGCCTTCCGCAGGGCTTGCAATAACAACCGCAGTTGTTTCTGAACTTACAGACACGCCTATCAAAAGAGACATTGCTATGACCGGCGAAATAAGCCTGAAAGGCAAGGCGCTGCCCATTGGCGGGCTCAAAGAAAAGAGCATGGCGGCATATACTTCCGGCTGCACCACGGTTATTATTCCGAAAGATAATGCGCAAGACCTGGCAGAGGTTTGCAGCGAAGTAAAGCAAAACGTTAAGTTCATTTGTGTTTCCGATTTCTTTGAAATTGTTGAATATGCATTTGAAAGCGCGCCAAACGGCGGCGGCTTTAATTTGAAAAATATTTACCCACACCGCGAAAAGAAAGTAAGCGTTATTACGCAGTAGGTGTTTATGAATTTTAACAACGCGCAATTTGAAAAAGCTTACGGCCTTAAAAGTCAGCTTGAATTCAGCGGCGAGGGGCAGGTTGTTTTTGCCGGGCGTTCAAATGTGGGCAAAAGTTCACTTATAAATAAGCTTTTCAACAGAAAAAATCTTGCAAGAGTAAGTTCAGTGCCGGGCAAAACGGTAACAATTAATTATTACCGTGTTGACTCAAAACTGTTTGTTGACCTGCCGGGTTACGGCTATGCAAAGGCTTCCAAGGGCGAAATTCTGCGCTTTTCTGCGCTGACGCAATATTATTTTGAAAAAGCCAAAAGCATTTTACTGGTGATTTTGCTTATTGATATGCGCAGAGAGCCCACAAAAGACGATTATGACATGATTTCATATCTCAATGCAAAGAAAATGCCTTTCATCATTGTGCTTACTAAGGCGGACAAGCTTAACAAAACACAGTTTAAAAACAGGTGCTCCGGCGTTCGTTCTGAACTTGGGGGCGCCCAATGCCCCGTAATTCCGTTTTCCGCGCTTTCAGGCATGGGGACAGATGAAATAAAAAAAGAAATAGAAAAGGCTTTTAGTGAGCAACAATAAAAAACAGGAGAATATGTAATGCAAAAAAAACCTTTTATAACAAAAGAACAGGCACAAAACATAATAAAAAAATTCCCCACGCCGTTTCATATTTATGACGAGGCGGGCATTCGCAATAATGTAAGCGCTTTAAAAAAAGCATTTTCATGGAACAAGGGTTTTAAGGAATATTTTGCCGTAAAGGCAAACCCAAACCCGTTTTTAATAAATATTTTGCGTGAATACGGCTGCGGGTGCGACTGTTCGTCAAAAGCAGAGCTGCAAATTGCCAAAACAGTGGGCGCTTTGGGTGAAGACATTATGTTTTCTTCCAACGACACCCCGGCAGACGAATTTAAGCTTTGCGCCGAGCTGGGCGGAATTATAAATCTTGACGACATTACGCACATAAAAACTGTTGAAGCCGTTTGCGGCGCATTGCCCGAAACAATGAGCTGCCGCTATAACCCCGGCGGCGTTTTCAAGCTCAGCAACGGTATTATGGACAACCCGGGCGACGCAAAATACGGCATGACGCACGAACAGATTATTAAGGCTTTTAAAATCATGAAAGAAAAGGGTGTTAAAAATTTCGGCATTCATTCTTTCCTGTGTTCAAACACCGTTACTAACGAATATTACCCCATGCTTGCAAAAATCCTTTTTGAACTTGCGGTGGAAGTCAAAGAAAAAGTCGGCGTAAATATAAGCTTTATAAACCTTTCCGGCGGCGTTGGCATTCCATATAAACCCGGCCAGCAAGCAAATGACATTGCGGTAATTGGCAATGGGGTAAAGGCCGCTTTTGAAGAGGTGCTTGTTCCGCACGGGCTGGGCAGTGTGAAAATATTTACAGAGCTTGGGCGGTTTATGACAGGGCCTTTCGGCGCGCTTGTTACAACTGCAATTAATGAAAAGCACACATATAAGGAATATATCGGCGTTGACGCTTCTGCTGCAAATTTAATGCGCCCCGCCATGTATGGCGCTTACCACCATATAACTGTTTTGGGCAAAGAAAATGCTAAAGCTGAATATAAATATGACATCACAGGCTCTTTGTGCGAAAATAACGACAAATTTGCAATTGACAGGCTTTTGCCTAAGATTGACATGGGCGATATACTTTATATTCACGACACGGGCGCTCACGGCTTTTCAATGGGCTATAACTATAACGGCAAGCTGCGTTCTGCCGAATTGCTTCTTTGCGGCGACAATTCGGTTAAGCTCATAAGGCGCGCGGAAACTGAAAAAGATTATTTTGCAACATTTGATTGTTTTGATTTTTATGAAAAATTGATTGGCGATTAATTTTGGGGGGTATTATGGGGGAAGTACTTCAAAGCAATAAACGAATTGCCCTGTTTGACAACCTTAAATTTGTTTTAATAGCATGTGTTGTTGTTGGGCATTTCAGCGATGTAATCACAGGCGAAAGCTCTGTGGCGCGGGTGGCTTTTTTATATATTTACACATTTCATATGCCGCTGTTTATATATATTTTCGGGCTGTTTCACAATAATAAAAACACATTGCAAAAGGTTTTGAAATATTTAACGCTCTATGTTTTGCTAAGTATTTTTATTTTTTCAGTCAGAAGCTTGCTGTTTGATTCAAGCGTAAGCCTAAATCTTTTTTCAACCAAGGCAATACCGTGGTTTATGTTTGCCGTTGCCGCATATGAACTGCTGGCTTATTTACTTAGAAAAATAAATAAAAAATTTTTAATTGCCGCAGCTGTTGTGCTGGCTCTTTTTGCCGGCTATGACAAGTCTATAGGCGACTTTCTTATAATTTCCAGAATAATTGTTTATTTCCCGTTTTTCCTGCTTGGCACCATTACGCCCAAGGAAAAGCTTGTTGAAATAAATAAAAATAAAATAAATAAGGTAATAGGCGCGGCTATACTGGCGGCAGTGTTTATCTTGTTTACCGTTTTCAGAAACGAGCTTTATGTGCTGCGCCCGTTTCTGACTGGCAGAAATTCATACGGCGGTGATTTTGCAGAAAGCGGCATATTAATCAGGGCGCTTTGCTATATTATATCTGCGGTAATGTCTTGGGCTCTTATTGCCGTGATTCCGGCTTCACACCTTGGCTTTATAACAAAAACAGGGCAAAAAACGCTGCAAATATATTTCTGGCACAGGCCTATATTATATGTTTTGGAATTTTTCGGCTTTGACGGCTTCTGTTTAACCTTTACAGGCGCTTTGGGCAACATGGGCGGTTTGGCTTTATATTACGCCGCGGCAATAGCCGTGACTTTTATTTGTGCTTTGAAAATTTTTTCTTTCCCCACAAAACACATTATGAACGCTAATCTGTTAAGCAGCAATAACAAAACAGAACTTCAATAAATTGTTAAGAATTAAAAATTGTCTTTACTTTCAGGCTTTAGCGTGGTAAAATATTAATGCGCCGTTTCAAGGGCGGCGCACCTGCGCTTTATTAATGCGCTGTAATAATTAAAAAATGTACGGGGTGCATTATTATGGGTCTTAACCGTGATGAAAACAGCAATATAAATTTCTTGTTTCAGGCTGTTTTGCAGCTTGAAAATATTGACGAATGTTATGATTTTTTTGAAGATTTGTGCACAGTGCAAGAGCTTAAATCGCTAAGCCAGCGCATAAAGGTTGCCAAAATGCTGTCTGACAAACGTGTTTACACAGACATAGTGGAAGAAACAGGCGCGTCAACGGCTACAATAAGCCGCGTTAACAGAAGCCTGCAATACGGCGCATTCGGTTATCGCAAAATTTTTGAAAAGCTTGACGCAATAAATGCAGACGGTGAATAATATATTATTCAATAAGGGCTTGCCCGTTATTCAACGTGGCAAGCGACAGCTATGCTGTCGTTAATCAGCGGGAGATTGTACTCACCGCTGATTAAAAATCGGACCCCG